>JAVBNY010000023.1:0-43510 GCA_031551205.1 Oscillospiraceae bacterium
CTTCCTCGCTCATTTCCCAGTATTTTCTGATTGTCTCACGGCTTATCTTCAATTCCCGGCGGCCCGCCGCTTGCCGTACCCTTTTTGCTTGAGATTCTTGATTCTTTCGTACACTTTGTATCCCTTCACTTTCTGGCCTCCTGTTATTCTGCTTTTCACAGTTTAACAGAAGTTCCTTGAAAGTGCCCCTCTTTTATCCGCCTGTTTTGGCTGGTTTTAGTTTATCCGTTACAGATTGCGACTTCCTGTTTCTTCTCGGGCTTCCCAAGTTCGGGCGGCTGTTTCGCCTTGTAATGGAATGCTACCTATATTACTCATTCTATCAGGATGAGAAGGACGCCAATGTCAAGAATATTTGGGAAACACACCTGAACCAGGAGATTGCCCATCTGCACAAGGCGGCCGAACTGCTGGGCAAATACGAAAACAAACAGTGGCAGCAGGTTGTGCCCGCCGAGTTCCCGACGCTGCTGCAATCTCACGACACACGCGATTATGTGCGTCAGGTACTGGCAAGCCAGATTGAGCTCGCCGCCTGTAAGGAAAGTCTAAAAAATATCAACGATCTCGCGCCAGATCACGGATATTTTGAGTATCAAAACAAGGTCAACCATGACGTAAACGCTGTTGAGACGCACGCCGTCATAGACAGGCACATCGGACAAAAAGGCCAGGATTACCGGGACGAATTACAGCCTAATCCCGTCCCCGGATTGGCCGACCGCAAGAAAGACAACACCGGGATTGCGCGCGCAAAGTCTCTTGCAATGGCAAGATAGAAAAAGCTTTGCGGGCGGTATTTCAACTGCCCCAAATAGTTAAAATCCCCGAATAAATTGATGCCCGGATGCTTATGAGCGTCCGGGCATTTTATGGCCATGGATTCGGTAGAGACACAGCGGTGGCCAAGCAGTGCAGTCATTTGAGGGACGAAGTGCGCATTTTTCAGATCATTTCTGCGTCGCGATTTACAGCGGAATATAGTGCGTCTACTCCGCCAAAATAAGCTGATGGCCCGCTTATTTCACCGTAAACGTGAACGAGTAGCTCGGGAACAGCTTTGCGTACTTCACGCCGCTGATGACAAACGTATCGCCGGAGGCCGCAGCGTAGTCGATGACAAGCGCGTTGCCGTCCTGAACGGGTACGAAAGAGGGGCCGCCGTTAACCGTAACCTTATAGCCCTTGAGAGTAGAGATGTCCGCCGCGAACAGGAAGCGCGTCTTGCCTTCGACGGATTTGTCAAGCTGAACCGTCCAGATGTTGTCGTTTTTCGGCTCTACCGTGATGTAATCCTGTCCTGATACAAAGACCCTGACGCCGTCGATGTAGAATTCAATCGGAACCTGCGTCGTCGCGGCGACGCTCGGAACCTGCTCCTTTGTGAAGCTGACTGTCGACGCGGCGCCGGGCACGAGCGCGACGGGGGCGGAGCCGAAGATCCTGGCTGTGACGGTCTTGCTGTCAAGGCCCGTGCCGTTTACAATGAGCTTTACGTTAGCGGCGTATCCCGACACCAGTGTCTCGGTGCGCGTGACGGAGGTGATGGCGGGGGTGGCAGCGTCCGTAACCGTAACCGTAAATGTGGAGGTAGTCTCCTCAAAGAGGCCGTATCCGCCGGGACGTTCCTTCGCCGTGTTCGGCCATACCTTGACATGCACGGTAGCAACGCCGGCTTTTTTCGCAGTGACCTTCCCTGATACCACAGGGTTCAGGGGATTCCCAGCGACGGGGAAGTTGGGGTCGATCTCAGTAAAATCAATGATGTCGGGATTGTCGCTCGTGAACTGATAATCGACGAACTTATTCCAGCCGTCCGCGTCCCAGCCCCATGTGCTCTTTATCTGGGTGTGGATGCCGAGATTGAACTCCTCGCCAACCGCGAGGGTCTTTCCATTTTCCGCGGCGTTCTGGGCGTTGACCGTCCAGTAGAGCTCCATGTCGCTCTTGCTCATCTTGATCGGGAACTTCGCTATAATGACGTTTCGGCCGCTGCTGGTCGCTCCGGCGCCCAAAGTGGTGTTCGTGCCATTCGGAGGCGTGGCGTCGCCATAGAGGTAGTATTTGTCCGGATAGTCCTCGGGGCCATACTCGGCCTTTTTCGAGGTCCCTGCCGCCTCGGCCTGCTGCCTTGCATAGGCCTTGTCGAAGTTCTCAGTCAGAACATAGACGTAGATCTGCCCATATTCGCCGTCGTCGACGCCAAGCTTTCCGCCGCCCGTGTCATAGCCCTGGTAGCAGAAATTGGAGAAGGAATGGACGTCCCTGAGCTTCTTGTCCAGCATCCTGCCGCCGATCTTCTCGCTCGCGTCGGGATAGAACTCCTCGCCTACCTGGCGGTCGGTCGTTCCGCAGTAGAGTGTGTAGAACGAGTCGCGCGCCACTGTGCTGATGGTCTTGCCGTCAACGGTCTTTGTTCCGGGGCCGTTATCTGTGAACATGCGCACAAACAGTCCGTCGCCGTAGTTCAGGCTCAGTGTGCTTCCGCCGCTGGCGTAATCCCTGACGCGGACTTCCTCCGGACCGGGGGTCGTGACGCTGTTTTTGATGGTGCTTTTGCCCATCTCAAAGTAACCATAAGCGGAGTCATACTCCCAGGTGCCGCTGCCGTCGCTGGCTACGCCTGTTTTGATGCCGCTGTCCATCCAAAGATTCTCGGCAAAGCTCTCAAGAAGCTTGGGCCAGAGCATCCAGTCGTGCCCGCCGCTTACATATGTCGGCCTTGCATAGACGCCCGCGCCGATTTCATCAAGCTTTTTGACAAGCGCCACGGAATTGTCATAATGCTTTTTATCTTCAAAGCCGGTATCCACGATAATTTTAAGCTTTCTGAGTTCAGCCATAAAACCTGCATCGTCTTTGAGCGCCTCGAGTTCGGCTGTGGGGACGCTTTTTGCGCTCCATATGCCGTATGTGCCGTACTGAAGCTTGTTTTCCGGATCCTTGCAGGCGTCAACCATCATGAAGGAGGTCATCAGGCCGCCCTGTGAAAGGCCGGCAAACGCGCGGTCAGCCGCCTTTGTGGAAGCATTGTACTTGCTCTCCACCAGCGGAACGATATAGTTTTTCTGAAGCTCGGCCATAAGAGCCGGGAGAGTGGCGTCAGTTCCGCCCAGACCGTTGTAGCTCAGCGCGACGACGATGGTCGGCTCCAGCCTGCCCTCCGCTATCATGTTGTCCATGATGTTTGGCATCGTACCGTCGTTTGTCCAGTCGCGCTCATGGCCGCCGCCGCCGTGGCTTATGTAGAGCACTTTGTAGGGCTCGGCGCGGGCTTCGTCATACCCAAAGGGCAGGTAAACAACTATCTGCGCCGTTCGGGTTTGGCCGCCTATGTTTCCGGTGATGGTCTCAAACTTAAGCATGCCGTTCTGTCCGTCGCGGGGCAGCGTGACCGAGCGGTCATCGTTCTGTTTTTCCGCGTCAAACGGCATGTAAACGATGCTGAAGTTGGCGTAAGCTCCCGTGTTGGGGTTTTGCAGCGGCAGATTCGCCGGGTCGAGCACCTTGGTGCCGTTGCTCGGGCTGCCGTTGCCGTTTACATAATAGCAGTATTTGTAAGCGCCGCTCGGCAGCGGAACCGTCACTGTCCAGGTGTCGCTTCCCGTTTTCGTCATGGCCACATTGTATTTCGGCGTCGCGGGAATTGCCGGGGTTGTGCCGGTTGCGGGGATCGCCTGCACGCCTGATATTGGGAACATGCCTTTTTGCCATTCATACGGGGTGTACAGCTTGCCGGTATTATAAAAACTTGCATCTGCAAAGTACATCGCGTCGCCCTGGAGGTATACGCTCGTTGCCTCGGAGTTTTTGTACACGAACGTAGCCGTATAGCCTGTCGGGGATGCGGGGTCTGCCTTTACTGTTGCACCGGGCGTCAGGGCGTCGGCACTGAGCTTTACGGTAACAACCGGGAGTGCGCCGTACGCAGTATTCACCGGGCGTCCCGAGTTGAGCGATCCCGTAGATCCCCAGAACACGCCGTATTGATTGCCGCTGTCATCCTTGCCTCTGCCCTGAGAGCGGGTCCAGCTGTCACCAAATCCGACAAAGGCGGCGCCGTTTCCGCCGGTGTTGATCTTAACGCCTTTCGCGTAGGCATAGTCGCTTGGAACGAAATAGCCGTTAGTGTAGTTTTTGGGGTCATGTCCGAGCTGCTCGAACGTGGCGATCTTGCTGAGGCCGAAGTATCCGAAGGCCTCCTCGCCGCTGAGCGTCCACACATAGTCGGAGGTGTTTTCGCCCGCGTCGGTGTAATACTCCCACCAGTCGGCGGATTTTGTCCTGTTATACGCGAGGAAAGCTGTATTCCCGTTCATGTTTACATTAGTCAGCGCGATCTTCGCCTTCTCATCCGCGCTGAAGGCCGTGTTGTAGAAGCCGACAGTGTCGCCGGAAGCGTTTGTTCCGCCTGTGCTGTTCATCCACGAGCGGATATTGCTGTCCTTCCACTGGTTGCTGTCTGTGCCCTTCAGGTTAAACTGGATGCTGTCAACGAGGACATCAGTCATAATGACGGCCTTATTATCCTTGATGTCGAGCAGACGCCAGTTCAGCGGGTCTTTCACCTGGCCGGTTTTGTCGCTCTGCGCATAGCTGCCAAAGCCTTTTACGACGTCGTCCTCGGTTCCGATTTTGCCGTCGGCCCCGGGATAGAGGTCAAAGCCGTTGCCCAGAGCAACGCAGGGGACGTTATTATTGTCAAACTGAACCTGAATGTTCTCAAGCAGAGCGTTTCCGGCCGGACTTACAACTATGTCGTCGTCGCCCGTGCCCGCAATACCGTCGAGGCCAACGATGACGGTTTCGCCTGTTTTCCTGCTGGTGGCGGTGCCGTCGCCGCTGTAGTCCCATTCAATCTCGGTTTCCTTTATAAGGTCGTTCATCAGCGTCGTCATGCGGTCATTGATATAGCCGATCTCATACTTCGCGGATGTGCCGTTGCCGCCGTTAATAAGGCCATCGTCGTCCGTCCAGTAGGACACGGTCTGCTCGGCGTGGTTCCAGCAGCAGTTGATAATTATGGTGTCCTTGAGCAGGGAATGCTCTCTCATGTAAACGCCGATGGAGCTGAAGAGCTCTCCCGCATTCCCTACGAGGGCGATATCTCCTATCCTCAGCACCAGAAGGTGCATCTTAACCGCGGCTCCGCCGTTCCTTCCGGGCACGTCGATCCCGCCGAAGGCCGAACTGAGCTTCACGTCCGCGTTAAATTCTTTAATTGTCGAGAGCGCCGTCAGAACGTCGGCGAACTGGATCTTCGCGAGATATTTCAGGATATCCACATCGCCGCCCGCGATATGGCTGGTCTCCTGCTCGCCGGTCAGGGGATTCGCGGTGTACATCTCGTTCATTACAAGGGCGTTCTGGTCGCCTGCCGCGCCACAGAGCCAAAGCGCGACGGAGCCCTCATACTTGGCCTCCAGATAGCTTGAAACATATCCCGGGAGGTCGGAGCTGACGCCCAGGACGCCGGTGGCGTATTTCTGGTCCGCCGTGAAATTGACCCCCTCATACTTGTCGTCAAAATACTCGTTCGCGTGCATTACGACGCCGTGAGTGGGATGGCTGATAATAAACGCTATTGGCTTGCCGGTGTCAGCGCTGGAAAACTGAATGGCCGTGAGCGTTTTGTCTGAAAAACCGCCGCCGTTGTATCCGAGCGCGCGGTATGTAGTCCCGTCGGTACGCGTAAACGTGGCGTTGCGGTTTACGTTGGTGTAGCTTTCGGAATAGCCGATTCCGACGACGGCGGGCTTCATTGCCGCAATGGCCTCGTCGGCCGCCGCGAGCATCTGGGCCATTACGAGCCTGCCCCATTTCGCGTAGTTATCGGTGCCGCCAAGGTCGATTTTCGCGGTGATCTCGGGCGCGGCGTGTGAATGCGTCGCGCAGAAGAAGATCGCGTCAATGTCCACGCCGGTGTGCTCGGCGAGCGCCGCCGCGAACTGGGGAGCGTACGGGCCTCTGCCAGTCTCAAAGCTCAGAACGAGCGAGGTCTTCGAGCCGTCGTTCAGCGCTATGCAGCGCACGCGGAGAGGATCGATAACGCCGACCAGATCTCCCGCGGCCTTGCGCATGAGCGGATACATCTCGGGCGTCGGGGTGATGTCCTTTATGGCCGCGCCGCAGAGAAGCTGCGACGAGACGCTCTGGCCGTCATTCTGCGCGGCCGTGTCGGTTCCCGCCTCCGCCGAGGCAAAAGGGACGCCGGAAAGCAATGTGCACAATAGAGTGAGGGTCAGGATTGACGCAAAGAGCCGGGAAAGACTTTTTTTGTTTACTGCATTTTTCATAATAGCCTTATCTCCTTATATAATTTTGCGGCGGTCAGGTGAGGTGCCGCAATGCCCTGCTTTTTTTGTGGCGATTGCCCTGAACTGGCTCCGGGTTATGCCATAGCTTCTCTCCTTTCCTCGTCGGCGCGTGCGCAGCCGTTTGGGGGAAAGTGCGGTTCCCCGCTGCGCGCTGTAAGCTTTTCACAATTAAACTCGGCTGAAAAGTTCTGTTTATATATTAATAATAAATTTTTATTTGTAAAACGACAACAAAATATTTCCGGTCATATTCTAATATTTTTATAATTCCCGGCCAAAATTGTAAAAATAAATTAAAATTATAATTTTTCTGTCAGGCAAATCGTATTGCTTCTTATATTCTCGCAAAATCTTTTCATTTTGGGGGATTAATCGAGGCAGGTGTATCAGATTTTGTCACAATTAAAAGAATATATAAGAAAAATGCGCCGTTTTTTTACGACCCGCAGTTTTCCTGATAAAAACGCAGCGGGCATGTAAAAAAACACGCATTGGAAGCGGTATTATTTCGTTGCCATAATGCGTTTAAATGAGATAGAATCAGTATGGGGAGGGGGCGTTATTTGTATAACCGCCCCCGGGTCCCACGCGGAATAAATAGTTTGTTGCTATTTTCCCGGTGCGGCTGTAAAATTAAAGTACCGAAGTACAGCGCGGCGCTTTTCCCGAACAGGCGGCTTGGAGGGTCTTATGATTAAGGTGCTTTTGGCGGATGACAACCCGCTCATCCTTGAGCGGTTTACGAATATGATAGACTGGCGGCAGCACGGGTTTGAGATCGTGTCCGCGGCGATAGACGGCAAAAGGGCCTGGAACGATTTCCAGGCTCATCGGCCGGAGCTGGTCATAACCGACATACAGATGCCTAAGATGACGGGGATTGAGCTGGCCGCAAAGATTGTCGAGGCAAATCCATACACATTCATCCTGTTTCTCACGAGCTACGAGGAATTCTCCTACGTCAAGTCGGCTCTTGACCTGGGCGTTTACGGGTATCTGTTAAAGCATGAAACGGAGAGGGACAAGCTCGTTGAAGTGCTGGAAGGCGTCAGTCTGGAGATGAAAAAGCGCAGGCTGCACACCAAATACACAGCCGAGGCGCCGCTTCACGCGCTGATCCATGATATGGACAACAACCGGATTTCGGAAGAGGCCTTCTATGAGTATGAGATAAGCCTGCCGGACAGGTATGACCTGCTGCTGATAGAGCAGGATCATATTTATCCGGCGATTGGTGAGCTGTTTGATATGAGGACCGCGGCGGTGAATGAAAACACCTTGAAAAAAACATGTTATGACGGGTTCCCCAGCCTTGCCGCGGTGATTCAGACCGACGAATACCGTTATGTGGCGCTGTTAAAATCAGGGGGTTCCGTCGCCGAGCTGGCCTATGACATAAAGAAAGAGCTGAGCCAGCGGTTTCAGGTCACATTCTCCGTCATGATATTTGCGGAAAACGCCCCGATCCTGATCTGCGCAGAGCAGTATGCCGGCGGCAGGGGGCTGATCCGGCAAAAATATTTTAATCCAAAGTCCTCCGTCGCTCACGCGGGGTATCTCAGAAAGCCGCAGCAGCCGGGCGCGGACATTGATACTCAAAGTATCGGAGAGCTGATGAAAAACGGGCGGTTTGACGAGATCATCCACCGGATGGATCAGCAGTTTATAAGTGCCATTGAGACGAGGGACTTTTTTTCGTTTGACCGGCTGACGCGATACTATGCCGCCATGCTGCGCTCATATCACAACAAGATCATAAATTCCAAAACGGGCGCGATTTTCAAAGCGTATGACGACGCCTCCCCGAATAGCTGGTATGACGCCAACTCGGTCTTCCACTGGATGAAGCACAGCTTTGTGGAGCTTTGCAGAGAGCTTTCCAATTTGTCCTCTCCGCAGTATTCCGAGGTGATCCAGCGCGTGGTTGAGTTTATAAACAGCAACTACACAAATAGCGACCTGAGCGTGGACCTGATCGCGGAGCACCTGAAGATGAATTCCTCCAGACTTAACGCGAGGGTAAAAAAAGAGACCGGCGAGACAATCTGGAAGCTTATAATCAAGGTCAGGATGGATAAGGCGAGAGATCTTCTCAACGTGGGAAGGGATAAGGTGACGGACATATGCCTGATGACCGGGTATAAGGACATTTCGTATTTTTCCAAGGTATTTAAGGATACATACGGCATGACGCCGCTGGAATACAGGAGAAATAACAATGAGATTTAACACCGTCACAAAAAAGAGCGTGCTTGTGGTCAGCATTATCGGGCTCGTGGTGCTGCTCGCCATCAATATGCTCTTCCCGACCATATTTTACAGCGTGATGGAGCCGCACCTGATCAAGCAAGTAAAGAGCGTTGTCAGCTCGAACGCCCTGAGGCTCAGCTATATATGGCGGAACAACCTGATTCTTCATCAGATCCGCCTCAGCGAGGCTCTCAAGGATCTTGTAGTGAGATATTACGGCGACGGCGACGGCGGCGAACGGGAAGATATCAAAGAGGAGCTGCTCACCTTTTTGCCGACGATCAAGTCGGGCAGGGTGACAACCGGGATCCTCAGCGGCCAGTCCGACATTGCGTCCAACTACGGATACATCGTGTCGACACACCATATAATGATGTTCACCAGCGAGGGCGACTTTTTTTATAACGGGGAAGCCGAGAAGGCGGCGCGGGTTCTCGCCGGATCGGACTGGTACAAAAGCTTCGATATGACGGTTTTTGACAATGAAAATGAATTTTTCGAGTACATACCGGTCATAGAAGATAAGGACGACCCCGGCTTCAGGATAGCCTGCAAGGTGGATTCGTTTCAGGCGGGCGGCGTCACCTGTTTTGGCGTCGACGCCGTGGATTTTGAGGAGATACTTGCCCAGTTTGATGAATTTTCCGAATTTGGCATTGATGATTATAAGATCATCTGCAACGACAAAACAATATACAGTAACCTTGGAGAGAGGTCGCGCATCAATATTGAAGAGTATCCCGCCTACATGTCCCAGGGTGGGCAGTATGAGCCGATGGTCTGGACAGAGGGTGACCAAGTGAATATTGAGGCGCTGTGCACCTATGTAAGGGAAAACTACAGGGTGGCGCTTAACATTCCAAAAAGCACCCTCCTCGCGCCCTATGAGGACGCGTTTCAGTATTTTCAGCTCTTTCTGGGGGCCATCGCGCTTATCCTCATCGTTGCGTTCTGCGTGACGCTTAAGGGTATGCTGAACAGGCTTGTCCGGCTTGATAGAGAGATGGACAGGATCAGGAGCGGCGACTATAATGTAACCCTCAGCGACAAGTCCGGCGATGAGCTGGGAAGCCTTGCCAACACGTTTAATATGATGCTGCAGAAGATCAAGGAGGATATGAAAAACGAGGAGCGGATGCAGTACAGCCTCATGGTTTCCGCCATAGATCCGCACTATATCTACAACACGCTGAACACGATAACGGCGCTGGCCGAGCTTTCGCGCAACGAAGACGTTGTCACGGTGAACAAGGCGCTTATCGCGACGCTTAAGGACCGCCTCAAGATGAAAAACTACAAGACATTTGACACGGTCAGGGCTGAGCGCGAGGCCCTGGAGCAGTACATGTGTATACAGCGGTTCCTGTGTCACTACGAGATTTTCTATACCTTCAGCGTGCCAGACGAGGATCTCGATATGCAGATTCCCAAAAACATCATACAGCCGCTGGTCGAAAACTCGATAAAGCATGGGATACTGTGCAATGAGGATGAGGCCGGAGAGCCGAAGCGCGGCGTTATCGAGGTCTTTGTCTGGCGGCGGGACAGCCAGATATGCATCGAGATTTCGGACAACGGGGCGGGCATAGCACGGGATACGCTAGACAGGTTTTTCGGCTCCGCGCGGGAGGAATCCGCGGGATATGAAAACGATATGGAGCATATAGGCGTTTATAACGTGCGTATGCGCCTGAAATATCTCTATCAGGAGGCTTTTCAGTTTTTGGTGGAGAGCGTGATTGGGCAGGGCACAACTGTCAGGATAACCATCCCGACAGGAGGAAACGGAAAAATGGATACGGATGGTGGAACGGGCTAAAGCAAAGCGTACTCTTTCGGATAACAGGTCTGAGATTTTCCAGTGTAGGCTCTGGCTCATTTGGATCGAGGACGTAAAAGACGGAGTACCAGATAAAACGGAAATCCGCATGATGCTACCCGTCAAAGTAATCATCATGCGGATTCTTACACAGCATCACCAGCATTTTACAATGCCGATGATATCATTGGTTGCGGCGACAGGATTTGAACCTGCGGCCTCTTGAACCCCATTGGAGCGAAAGCATGTCACAGTACGCCGGAATCCGCTGGTTTCAGCAGATTCCGGCGTTTTTTTGACCTGATTTGCCACTGTAAGTCATGCTTGTTGTCGTCAAAATTGTCGTCAGCCATCCCTCGGTGCAAATATTATTATGCAGCCAAAAATTATGTTTGATGAAGCGAAGTTTCGTTCCATCAGTTTACTGCTGAATTATGAGAATACTATACGGTTTTCAATCAGAAGCACCTCCGTGCCATTGTTTTGGCTCGGAGGCGTTCTGATGTGTGTCACTGTCAGTATTCACATCACAAGTCGACGTTTTCCCCTAACAAACATTCAGTGATATCATCAATAGTCCTTTGGTATATATTACCTTCGCTTTATTATTTCGTCCGCAATAATTCTGTCCATCGTACAATACTTCGCATTCACAGATTTTAAGGAACAATCAGCAACCTCAGGTGCCCGTTTATAAAAAAGCGCACTCAAATCGAAAAGGTGTTTTGTATATAGGAACAGAACCATTCTCACCAAAATCAATATTACACAGCCTACTGCTGATATTTATATTCTTTACAGCGTTTAAAAGCATCTCAACGTCATCTCCATCCACAGCACCAATAGTTAAGAAGTCATATGCGCGCGCCGTGGCTGCAAGTTCCCCCATAAATATACGCATTACATCGAGATTGTCTTTGTGGCAAAGCAAAAAACTGATATACGCGAAATTGGCTGCCGTGTTTGTTCTAGGCAACGGCGGATAACAAAAGAACCGAAGCAGCGGATTGCAATGAGCTGCAAGTTTGTAAGCTCCAGAATAACCGAGCGCGACGTATTGCTTATAAGCTCTCTGATCCCACACAGCCCCGGCGGCGATAATTTTTTCACCGTCTTCCAGCAGAAAAAAATCTGATACTGTCAGCCCTGCAAAATCATTCATAGTTCTAAAGACAGGAAAATACGAATATCCAAGTCCTTCCTCATGGTAAAAGTTTAATAACCTCTCGGTATCCCTTGAAGCAGCACGGCGAAATTTGTAACCATGCTTTGATACCTTAAAAGCGGCCGGGTGAAGAAAATATGTGGTGTAGTCACAAATCGGATGAATCAATCCACGCTTGGCAAACAGAGCATATGCGGGTTTATTGTCGCTTAGTATTGAACAAAAAAAATGTTTGACCGATGACCGGATGTGCCCAGTATCCAGCAATTTCTTAATATTGATTAAAGCGCCATCTTCTTTGTGTAATCCGGTAACATACTCGACCGTTTGCACTTCACGATTTATATAAACTTTTCTTGGCAGACAAACAATCTGTGCCAATACACGGTTATCGCCGTTGACGCACAGGGTCATTTCGGCATCGGGGCATTCCGCAATATACGATTGATAGGCGTCGGGCCTCCGGGTGTACAGAATTTGCATACCCCCGCTCGCAGGATGCGATTCAATCAGGCGCAGCATTTCAAGGCCATCGGCAGGCGTCGCAGAGCGGTAAATCACTTCTTCACCTCGTCCAGATTTTCACCCAGCGGAATGCCAAGCCGCTTATCCACTTCAAAGTGGAACAGGATGTTGATAAACCAATACGCAGCGTGGAGTTTCAAGTTTTTTGTCCGCGTCCAAAGCGCCAGGACACGGCGCAGAATCGAACGGAAGGTGTAAAATTTGTGCTTATATTTGCCACAAAGGGCACTGAGTTCGTCCGGGGTTATTCGGGCGGGCTTGAACGAAATCGTGCCATAGCGATAATCGCCTTCCAGCCACCACCGGGGACTCAACAGGCGGCCTTCCCGCTCAAAACGGTTATAGGTTTCGGTATTCGGAAATGCCAGCAGATGGTTGAACGCGGTGACAAAAAAACGATGTCGCATCGAGAAGCTAAGGACGTCGGCGAATGCCTGCTCACAATCCTCATCAAAACCGAACACAAAGCTGGCATAAATGTTTATACCGACACTGTGAATACGCTCTACGATTTCATCTCGCTCGCCAAGCCGCTCACTCCAGGCTTTATTCATCTGTTTCAGATTGCCCGTGCTGATCGATTCAAACCCAATCAACACAAGCAGGCATCCGCTTTTCCGCATAAGAAGAAGAAGCTCCTCATCGCGCGCGATGTCCAGAGTGATCTGCGTTGTCCAGGTAACTTTTAGTTTTGCGACTTCAAGAAAAAGCGTCTTCGCAAATTCTCTGTCGGAAAAAATGCTGTCGTCAACAAAGAAAAACAGTTTGTGTCGGCACATTTTGATCTCGGCTACGATGTCTTCGATCCGGCGATGTTGATAGCAACCGTTATAATAAGTGGAAATGCTGCAAAATTCGCAGCGGCGGCGGCATCCGCGCCCGATTTCCACGAGAGAAATCGGCAGATATTGATTCATTTTGCCGGAATAGATCGACCGGTCAGGCAGCCCGTAATCAAACGATACCTCACCGTGATAGCGCGGCTTATAGTTGCCGCGCCGAATGTCGTCGAGCATGTTCATCCATATGCTTTCGGCGTTGCCGGTGAGTATGATGTCGGCGTGGGGAGCCACATCGTCGGGACAGAGCGTCGCGTGATAACCGCCGCAAACGATAATTTTACCGCGCGAACGAAACCGCCCGGCGATTTCATAGGCACGTTTCGCCGTATAGGTCTCCGTCGTGATGGCGACCACATCGCAGTCTGTGTCATAGTTAATGGATTCTACACGGTCGTCATAAAAAGCGGTTTCATATTCTGTCGGCGTCAGTCGCTTTAAGACAGCGATCGTCAGCGGCTCCATCAGCCAGGATTTTAAATAGTGCTCGCGGGATTTTTTTCCGATCCCGGGCAAAATAAATAGTATTTTCATCAGCTGTGCCCCTTGTCCCGTCCCATAAATTTGAACCCGATATTCATACCTAAGACGGCAAGCTTGTGGAAAACCGACGTACCGGGCGCACGGAAAACGCGCCGCAAGATACTCCATAACGTATATGTTTTGCGCCAAACGCGGCGATAAAGCGCTTGAAGCTGTTCGGGCGTCATGTTCCTGGGTCGGAAAACAACATCTCCTTGGGTATAACGGCTCCAGTCTTCCGTAAGGATGCGGTTCTGCGCCTTCATCTCATTATATAAAACTCCGCCAGGTGTTGGCGTGAGAACAAAGAAAAGCGAAAGGTCTATGCCGAGTTCGCGGACACCGGCCGGTAAAGCATCTAAAACCTCCTCCGTATCTTCATCCAGTCCAAGTATAAATGTACCGGTGATTATCATACGGTTTTGGTGTATGTTTTGAATAGCCTGGTGGTATGACGCGGGATCGCCGAACTTTTTATTGATACCTTTAAGAGCCGCCGCGTTTAATGACTCGAATCCGATTAACACGCCGTTGCAGCCCGCCCTCCGCGCAGCTTTCATCAGCTCGCTGTCAAGCCCAAAATCAACGGTTGCCGTAGCTCCCCAACGCAGGCGAAGCGGTTCCATAGCCTTCATCAATTCCAACGCGTACGCACGATTTACAAAAAAATTGGGGTCGTAAAAAATAACAGTACGGCGTTTCAACCCGCGTAATTCTTCAATCACTTCATCCACAGGGCGGCATATATGCGGCGACATTTTTTTAATAGAACAAAAAGTACAATCATTAGGGCAGCCATTCGATGCGATAACCGTATCGACCGGCGCGTAAGCCCGTGACTTTAAGAGGTTACGTTTTGGGATGGGTCTGTAAGCAGATGATGTATCTCCGCCGTTATAAATACGTTCGGTCAATGTATTGGCTGAAAAATCCTGTAACAATTGCGGCCAGGCAATCAGTCCCTCTCCCGTTATGATTGCGTCAGCATGAGTCGACGCTTCATCAGGCATAAAAGTCACATGATAGCCGCCGAGAACGACAAAAGCACCCTGCCGGCGGTAATGGTCGGCTAACTCATATGCGCGTGCGGATTCCGGTGTAAGCGCCGTGATACCGACAACATCAAACGGCCCGGCGGGTGGCTTTTTATCTGATATTTCATCGTAAACGACGATTTCAGCATTAAGTTCCGGCGGAACAAGAGCTGCGAGCATCGGTAAAGTCAGCGGCGGATATGAGATTAAAAAAGATAATGGTGAGCGATAACGTTTGCGTCGTTTGTCCCAGGGTGAAATCAACAATATCTTCATTTCGCGTCCCCCTCATATCCAAACGCGATACCTTGCTTGTTAAACACCTCACGCCGAAAGAGCGGATTATATGCCATATAGGTTATAAATCTGTATGGCGTGCGCATATTCGTACTCGGCTCAAAGGCACGGCGGATGATGGAAGAAGGGCTGTTAAATGTCCTGCGGCACCAGAACGCCGTATCGGTCAGCTCGCCTGCCGCCATGTGTTTGGGGATAAACGACGCATAATTAAACCGATACTCCGGGTGAAGCCACCATTTCCCGTCATACAGCAGCCGCCCTTCGTTCTCCAGCTGCGTATATAATCGCGTACCTGGGTATGGGTTCAGGATGTTGTACGCCGCAAAGGTAAATTTATTGCGTTGGGCGAAATTGCAAGTCTCCCGGATGCTCTCAACGGTATCTGTATCGTGGCCGACTGTAAAAGCCGCCCATGTTTGAAGACCGTACCGCCGCAGTTCTTTAATGGCATATGCGTACCCATCTGCAATAAACCGTTTATTTGTGTCCTTGTTCATAGCTGCCACGCCGTCCATACCAATCGACTCAAATCCAATAACATGCCCCAAGCAGCCGCTCTGCACCATCAGTTCCATCAATTCGCTGTCGTCAAGCATATCCATCGACGCCTGACTTACCCAGTGAACTTTCAATGGAATCAGTGCGCGGAAAAGCTCCTTGGCGGCGTTTTTGTCTGCCACTATGTTGTCGTCCACAAAGAAAAGCAATTTCCTTTTTTGAGCTTTAATCTCCCGGACGACATCGTCAACATTACGGGCATAGTGCCTCTTCTGAAAATAGACGCTTGACGCGCAAAAGCTGCATTGGTTTGTGCATCCGCGCGAAAATTGCAACAGCGTAACAGGGAGATATTTTTTCCCTGCAAATAAATCGCGGCGGGGCAATGTGCCGTTCTGGGGACGTTCCGCGAGATGGCAGCTATATCGCGGCTGCAGTGTTCCATGCCGCAAATCGTCAATGAGTGCCGGCCATGTCAATTCGGCGTCTCCCAGGACGATAATATCCGCGTGTTCCGCTGCTTCCTCGGGCGCGAGGGTCACATGGATTCCGCCGAGGGCGACCGGCACGCCATGCCTGCGAAATGAAGCCGCAATCTCATAACTTCGCCGCGCCGTGAAGATTTGTACAGAGATGGCGACAAGATCGAAATGCAGATCATATGGGATTTCTTCAAGCCTGTCGTCGTAAATCGTGACATCGATATCCGGCGAGACCAATCCGGCGATAACAGCCAATCCAAGCGGCTCCATCCGCGCGCCATCGAGGAATAGGTTGTCTCCCTTGCGGCCGATGTTCGGATAAATCAACGCGATTTTCATTCCCCCAGCCGCCTCCCTTGTTTTTGCCTGATTGAAGCTCCCGAGATGATGTTGGAAAGAAGGTAAATCCAAATATTGAACAGCCCCTTGATATTGACACCGCGCAACCGAGCAACGACTCCTCGAAATGAATAGAACGAATACCGCGCCCGGCAGCAGGATTGGGCAAGCTGGTCCGGCGTCATGCCTTTGGGTTGAAATGCGGTATCGCCATAATGATAATCCGGGGCGCTCCACCACCGGTCAAATAATAAACGCCCTTCGCACTCCAGTCTTTTATACAATTCGGTTCCGGGGGTCGGGATTAAAGGATTAAAATTGGCGATTGCAAAACCATGCTTTTGGGCAAATACCGCCAGTTCGCGCGCTGTTTCTGGCGTATCGGCGTCATATCCGATAACAAACGTGCCATAAATCATCAATCCCGCCCGGCGGATATTGCTGATGGCTGTTTCATAGTCTGCCGCAAGGTTCGCGCGCTTGTTCATTTGCAGCAAACTATCGGTATTTAGCGATTCAAATCCTATGAGGACAAGTATGCATCCGCTGCGCCGGAGACGGCACAATAAATCAAAGTCCCGCGCTGCCTCCATGCTGATTTGGCACACCCAGCGGCGGCGCAGGGGTTTTAGCGCAGTCAACAGTTCATCAACTCGCGCAGGGTTGGAAAACAGATTGTCGTCGGAGAAAAATATCAGTTTTCGCGGAAGTTGTTTGATGGTCGCGGCAACAGCCGAAGCCGGGCGCGTCCGCAGAGTATCGCCATACAGGGCGTGAACGGAACAGAAGTCACAGGAATATTTGCATCCGCGTGAAAACTGCACAATCCACATGGGATTATACCTTTTCCCTTGAAATACCGAATAATCATATTGGACATTACCGAGATTCACGCTGTTCATACTTGTATAACGCGATTTCAGCGTCCCGGCGCGCAAATCGTTTACAACCGTGCCCCAAACTTCTTCTGCTTCGCCGACGATAACAGTATTGGCATATTCCTCCGCTTCGTCGGGACAGAGGGTCGCGTGGATGCCGCCAAAGATGACTGGGATGCCACGCCTGCGAAACCGCTCGGCGTGTATGTATCCTCTGCGGGCTGTAAAGGTGTCGATAGTGATAGCCGCCGCATCGCAGGAAACATCATCGGGTACAGGCTCGATGTTTTCGTCGTAAAAAGTTAATGTAACATCAGGCGGCGTCAGAGGTTTCAATATCGCAAACAACAATGGCGGCAGGGCATCCTTAGCCCGCTCCCCAAACATACTCGGCTTGATTACGCAGATGTTCATGGATCAACCCCCGGTATGTCAGAGTTATCGGACATGACGCCAGTGTCAAAAATTTTGAACTTCCGCGCGTATTTCCTGTATCCGAAGTTCAAAAACAAATAAAGCCACCCATACCAAAATAATTTTAGACTGTACCACCGCCAGCGCCGCAGGATGCCGATAATCGAATATGATCCGCGCCAAGCGCGGTGGATACCGGTCTCAAGCTCTTCTTTTGACATCTGCTTCGGGATGAATACACAGTGTTCAACATCGTACAAAGCCCAATTGCGCTCAACAATGCGGTTTTCGGCTTCAAGCTGATTATAGTAGTCGGTTTTTGGGAACGGCGTAAAAATAGCGTAGCGCGGCAGGTCAATCTGTATCTCATCAGCCAGACGCACAGTGCGTTCAAAGACATCGGGCCCATCCTCATCCGCACCAAAAGCGAAACAACCCATGACCATGATGCCATGCTTATGCAGCGCATCCATAAGCGCCTTATATCCCGCAGGCTTGTTGATTCCCTTGCGCATTTCAATCTGACTGGCCGCGTTGACAGACTCAAAGCCGATCAAAAGACCCTTGCAGCCGCTTTTTTCAAACAACCGCACGAGATCATCGTCCAACGTAATATCGGACGTCGTCAGTCCAAACCACCACTTTTTCAGAGGGATCATTGCCGTCAGCAATTCCCGCAGATAATCGATATCGGATAATAAGTTTACATCGGGAAAGACTATTTCTTTGCCGCGCAGCGTTTTGATTTCGGCAATCACGTCATCAACAGGGCGTGTTATGACATTTCCCCCGAACGCTTTTGGATACGCGCAGAATGCACAGTTCAAGTGGCAGCCCCGCACGGCTTCAACGGTGTTCAGCGTCACATAACGGTTTTTGTTCAAAAGATCGCGTCTTGGAAGCGGACGGTCAGCAATATTTTCGCACGCTTCGGGGCGGTAAAATGATTGCAGTTTGTTTTGTTGAAAGTCTCGCAGCATACGGGGCCACGAACGGTCTCCCAAACCAATAATAACTGCGTCGGCATGCGCTTTTGCCTCGTCAGGGCAGAGCGACGGATGCGGTCCGCCGAGAACGACCGTTATACCGCGCCCGCGAAAATAATCGGCAAATCGGTACACCCGCGTGCTGGTTCCCGTTATACACGTCATGCCGATTATATCAACTTCAAGGTCAAAAGGAATCGGCTCAGCGGTCTCGTCGTAGATTTTTATTTCGGCGTTCAGCTCGGGCGGCACGAGCGCGGCCAGCAGTGCCAGTGTCATAGGCGCGTAGTGCAGGCTTTTGGCAAATAACCCGTTATACCGGTGCATTGCACCAGCGGGGCTTAGTAACGCAATTTTCATACGATTCTCTCCTATGTAACCGCTGAATAATTCGTTTGCCGTGCCTTTGCCGTCCTTTTCCGCCCCGGCTTCGTTGTCAAACCCTTAAATATCGATGGATATTCGCGGTTTATCCGCCTCGCCGAGACGAAAAAATCCTGGCAAATTCACTGGCAAAGAATGAATCATTGGTTACCTATAACAACGATGCCGCTGCCATGAGCAGATACATGGCAATGATGCTTCCGCGCAAGATACGGCTCTTGCCATAACTGCCGAGCAGCAACCCGTCGGCGCCGCGTATTGCATTGCGATAAGCGGGAACAGCCATACAGGCAATAATCACTGCTGTCGCTCCACCGGCAATCTGCATCAATCCCAAAAAGCCGGAAACCGGCAGCAGCGCCAGCAGGAAAGCGGGCGATGTGGCAACCATCCAGGCCAGAACGCGCCCAGAGTGGAAATACTCCCTAGTCATATCAGATAATTGGAGTGATATTGACCAAAATGTTCCAAGCATGGCTAATACAATAAAGACTGAACCCAAAATGCGTGTCGAGCCGCCAAGTGCCGCTGCCCAAGCGACGATGGCAACCTCAGTGACGGGGTTCGCGCTGAGAAGTACAGACAGGGTGACGATTATCATCACGACCAAATTAATCAACAGTCCGATAGCAACGGCGGCAATCAGGCGTTTTTTCTCGCCAGGCACCCCCGAAGCCGCTTGGGGCACAGCGAAAAGTGACGACAAACTGAACATAGCCATGCCATACACCGCCAGTAATGGAGAAGGCTTCCAGCATGCGGACGCCAGTGGCTGATACGCAGGTAATGCAAACGTGCTGATAACAAGGAATGCCAAAATAGCAAGCATAACCGAAAGCGTAACCGCTTCGTTAATCGCAACGCGTTTGAGCCCCAAAAAAACGGCCGTGGCAGCGCAAACAAAAAACAGAATCTCAGCCACAATGGCGGAAATGCCCAGCAGATCTGCTATGATGTCACCTGCGCCGGTTATGTATGCCGCGAGATTGCATATTAGCGTCACAGCCATAAGTATATAAAATGCACTTCGCAAAACGCTTTTGCCATGAAAAAGGTGTTTGGTGAAAATGGTCAGCAATTCGCTTGAACAGTCCGTGCGGATCGAGAGCTCGGCAACCATTATGTGCAGCACAACTGTTATCACATAGGCAGCCGACATGATCAAAACAGCGGGTAAAAACCCGGTTTTGGCAGCTAAATATGGCAATGCCATAACACCTCCGCCGATGCCGGATCCCGCCACCAAGCACGCCGCCTCAAACATGTTCAATTTTCGCATAAAAACCTCCGGATCCTGCATCGAGTCAATCATTCATACCTTCCCTCCAAAATAGTTGGAGTAGGGTATGTAGTCCCGCAGCACTTCATCCACCCGTGCCATGCGCGTCTCCAGCGTGCCGCGCAGCGGAATGTAAGGAACCCGCCGCGCTCTCAGATCCGCGATGATCTGCTTGTGGAACACCTTCCGCTTCTGGTCGCCCGAACGATCCCAGGTATCGTCATAGGGCATGTCGTCCTCACACAGGAAAAACAGGTCATAGCGGGACACGTTTTCCTGTGCCAGCCGGGTCAGCAGTTCAGGCGCGCGGCCATGATAGTCCAATGCGAACATATAAGTAGTGATGGCGTTTGTGTCCACAAAGCAGTATCGGTCCGCGCGAAGAAAGGCCTCTTCCTCACAGGCGATGTGTCCGACGGCAATTTCATCGAAAGCCTCCAAAGAGATACGGCGGTTCACCTGGTGTTTCGTCCAATAGTACCGCCCATACTCGCCGACGAACGTGGTATGATATCGCTCCGCCAGCGCTTCCGTGATCGTGGATTTTCCGGTGGACATCGCGCCCAGGAACACGGGCTTTATAATCAGATCCCGGTATACCGGATCGCTGATGTACTGCCGGCAGGCAAAAGGATGCTCGCGAATCTGGGTTGCCGAGACGGGCACAGTATGCCGGGCTTCGTCCACCCTGCGATCCTGTGCGCCGAGGGCCTTTGCCATGTGGGCGCCGTAAGACTCGCTGGAATAGAAGGCGTGTATCTTTTTCCCGCCGAGCAGGCCCAGGACATATTCCTCCTGAATGATTTCAAACCATCGCTCACTGGAGTAGCCGTCGGAGCCGTCCCACGCCTCCAGCACAGTCACATCCGGGAACAGTCTGCGAATCCATCCGGCGCGGATGTGCAGAGGAACAGGCGTCATCGGAGAGTCGTAGATGATGACAATGGCCTCGTCCATTTCCGCCAGCATGGTCTGAATGACATACTCATGCCCCTTGTGGAAAGGCGCATATTTTCCGAGGGTCAGCCCGACCTTTTTCATGCCGTCGCCTCCTTTGCCCGCGCCGCGCCTTTTGACCAGTTATACCAGCCGTAAAAGGCATTGATGAGGTACGCCGACCACATGGCGATCATGAGCGGCCCCTCCGGGCTGCCGGCGGCGGCGCGAACCAACCACATAAAGACCGACAGTACATTTAGAATGATATAAGCTGCCCACTGCTCCCGGTAACGGCGCAGCATCAGGAACGTGGCGGCAACCGACAGCACGTTGGTGGCAGCATCCACATAGGGGGTGTTCTGTCCGTCCAGACGGCTCAGGCCAAAGCCCAGCCCTATAATCGAAGCCAAGCAGGCGATGGAAATGATCAGTACAGCTTTTACCATCAGCTTGCGCATAACAACGATACCGCCGTCCATATATTTCTTCCACATGACGATACCCACGATGTTCATGGGAAAATAAAAGAGCAGGTTGAGCCCGACCTCGCCAAAAAGGCCGTTCTGCCAGGCCAGCCAGGCGTAGCCCACCGTGTTGAACATGCCCGCCGGATAATTGAGGATGCTGCCCTTGGCCGCCAAAACAACGCACAGCACGCCGGAGAGGAAAACCGCGAAGCCGAACAGATTATCTCCGGCAGTAATCGTGATACCCATGGCCACAGCACAAAACAGAACAAGCCAAACGCGCTCATATGAGCTCCAGTAGCTGGAAAACCGCTTCAGCATGGTCAATCCTCCCTTCGGCGGAATCGTTGGGACGGTCGGTGACCGGTGTTTTCAGTATATTCACCGGTCTCTCGCACCAGATGGGCCACCTTGCGTCGGAAGGCCGCTTTGAGCAAGGACTTATCCAGAATGGTTTCATAGACCTGCTGCAGCTCGGTCAGTGTAAACTGTTCCGGCATCAGGTTCAGGGCCAGATCGGTGTAGTCAAGCTTATTTCGAAGGCGTTGAACGGCGCAGGCGATGATTTTGGCGTGGTCAAAGGCCAGCCCCTGATTTTCAACGATTTTCATTCCCTCGCAATCCGCGTCCGGCGCTTGTGTCACCAATGCAGAAAGGGAAATATCGCCATGAGTCAGGGTCAAACGGTAGCGCCCATTTCCTGATGCTCCGAATGTCAGACGAAACCAACTGGCGTCGGATGCGTCGTCCCCGGCTTTGGGCAGTATAGACTTGCCGTCGACCAGCGCCATGTGAGCGCAGCTCATGACCCAAGTTCGCGGGTCACGGCCGGGCGTGCTGAAGGTATAGAGCTGCTCCAAGTGCCCGCTGTTCACGCCAGTTTCCTCCAAAAGCTCGCGGTAGGCGGCTGCGCCGACGGTTTCCGCCGGGCGCACAAAGCCACCCGGAAGCGCCCAGCAATTCAAATAGGGATGCCCGCCCCGGCGAATGAGCAGGACGCACAGTTCTTTGCCTGTCAGTTTACGCCGATTTGGCTCCGGAAGGTCCGCCACGGTGAAGATGACTATATCCGATGCCACAGAGGGGCGGGCATAATCTCCGGGGTTGTATTGCGTTAAATATGCCTGCTCAGTCAATCCGTCCAGATCGTGTAGATGCATAAAACCACCATTTATTATCTACTTGTTATTATCTGATTGATACTATATAATGTTGCGACCGTTTTGTCAAGCTTATACACGAAAATAAAGTCACTCACTCCGCGCCCCTCAAAAGACAAACGTCTGAGAAACAAACCGTTGACAGCCGGCTTTTCAACGCATACAATTATCTTGACCGGGAAGTTTTCCCGCACATACAAAGCATCGCGGCAGACCGGAGTGGTGGAACTCCCCGGCCCTGCATAAGGTGAGCAAACCACCCTACACAACCGGAAATCCGACGCCGCGACACGGTCATTGTACCACAGCCGCGTCCCGCTCGCAACAGCAAACCATCCGGCACGTGCGAGGGTAACGAGGAGCTTTTAGCTCCCGCCTTGCGTGTGCTTTTATCTTGCCGCAAGGAAACTTCCCGGCCACTACAAAAGTGGCCGGGAGGAACAAGCATGAACATATTGGACAGCTGCTGGAAGCGATTCGACCGCATCCCCAACAACCGCACCTCGACATACCGCCGTGAGCTGCAAAACCTTATCCGCAACATATCTGTCAAACTGGACGAAAAGGCCTACCTGCTCGACAAATATCTGGCCTGGCTCCACTAGGCTTCCCTCGCTCAATCCGCTGTACAAGCCGCGACGGATGGCAGTATGGCGTTCGACGCTCTCCTCGGCCTTTGCACGGCGGCACTGGACGGCAAGGAAGAATCCCACCCGTTTTTCGAGCAGGTGAAAGCTTCCATTGAGGCTCGGCCATTTACCTTTCAGGAGCGAAGCACCCGAGTATCGCTCTATTGCATTTTGCTGGCGGACGAATACCTGGAGACGGCGCTGACTGAGTATTGCCAAAAGTACCTCCAATCCATCGACAGGGAATTCGACCGCGTGGAGGCGCGGCATCTGTTCTTCCAGCTTTCCGCGCTGGCCGGCTGGCACAAGATGCGGCGGCTGCATGAGTTGTTCGCGCGGAGCTACATCTTCGCCGACCCTGTGACGGCGTTCGTGCAGGGTTACACCGATGGGCTGATGGATTTCCTGGCTGAACAGGACGCCGAAACCCGGCAATATTGCTTCGAGCTTGTGCGTGAACTGCGGCCATAACTGCGGAGTGTTCCTGCGGATGATTCTGCGGATTGTTTCTGCGGACGCGGGAGACCAACCACACCCCCGCAAAACACACCGCCCTCCGAATATCCTGTTTTGCCGGTTGGTCGATACGCATCCGACCAACTCCCTTCGCATGGTATTTCTCGTCAAGCACGAGGACGGCTACGCCGTCTTCCATGGCATAGCCGTCCTCGCTGGGTCGTCAGGGGTACTATGAGCAAGATAATTTCTCTAAAACGTGCCTTTTGGCGCTTCCCATCTATCGTTATCGCATTGCAGGTTTTGGATCAAGCTCCAAATGTTTTGTCGTTCCTGTGTATGCTCGTATTCAGCTCGTTAAACACTCCAAGTTCAGTATATCCGGATAGGTTCTTGGTCATATGCGGGTAGGTGCTGAGAAAGTCAAGCAGGGCGGTTTGGTTTTCGCGGTCTTACGCCACGGGCGGATGTTCGTCCAGGTCCGCGCCACTCAGGTAGCGCACGAGCCGGCCGGTGTAGACGCGGACATAGTTCTGCCGCAGGCCGATGTTGGCGCCGAGCGCGCGAAACGGCTCCCGTCCTTCCGCGATGAGGCGGGAAAGCTGCCGCGGGGACAGGCCGAGCAGCGGTGCCGCAAAGCGAAGTGGCATGTGTACGGGATACTGCGCGCAGAGGTCGCGTAGGGTTTGGGTCATGGGTAATCACCTCCTCTCTAAACCATAAATGTATCATAATATTTATGGTACATTGATAATTTAACAATATTAAATTGATTTGTCAATAGGTATTGCAATTATTAGTTTAATATGTTATACTGCCCTCATCTGAGAATGGAATGGGAGCGTGTTTATTATGAAGGTGTTTTCCGACAGGCTGAAAGAGCTGCGCCTTTCACAGGGGTGTACACAAGGCGAGATCGCAGCACAAATCGGAACGACCGCGCAGAACTACTCGGCGTATGAGAACGGGCGGGAGCCGCCCTACGAGAAGCTTGTACAGCTCGCGGAGATTTTTGAGGTCACCTGCGATTATTTGCTTGACAACGAGGATTTCAAGACCAGGCGGGAAGCGTTTGCCTATCTGGAGGGTTTGCGTGTGCTCGGAATCAGCGAACAGCTATATGCCGGGCTTGCTCGCCTGCCGTCGTTTGAGAGTTTTCTGAATACGGTGTACAGTTATGTCCGAACAGAGGAAGACGAGGTTCTGAAGGTTAACGAGGCATTTTTAACTGCTTATGGAATGAACGCGGACATGACAAAATTTCCTCCGATTGGATTCTTCAATAAGGATTTGTATTATCAGGACGCTATTTTTTGGCGCATGCGGAAATTAGACGATGAGTATCGCCGGTATACCCTGAAAACGGAAGATGCGGTATCAGCCCCGGATGGGGATTGATATATTCTCTTTACAAAGGAGAGCCGCCATGGGAAAGCGCGGCAACAACGAGGGGTCTATCTACAAGCGCGGGGACGGACGCTGGGAGGCCAAGGTCACGGTCGGGTATTCGGCCGACAGCAAGCCTGTCCGCAAGTCCAGCTATCACAAGACGCGCAAGGAAGCGCAGGAGGAGGTGAGGAAAAAGCGGAACCTGATTGCACAGGGCGTACAGCTTGTTGAGGACGGCAAGACACTGGCCGAGTGGGCGGCGCTCTGGCACCAGAGCAAAAAAGCCGAGCTCTCCACGGCGACCTGGGAGAACTACGGCCATATGCTGAAGATCATTCTGCCCGCGCTGGGCAGGCTCAAACTGAAGGACATCCGGCATATGCAGCTTCAACAGTTTCTGTACGATGTCTCCGCCAAGGGCGGTGCGCCGCGCAGCCAGAGTACGATGGAAAAGCTGCAATGTGTGTTGCATTCCATGTTTAAGGAGGCCGAGAAGAACGAGCTTGTCGTCAAAAACATGGCCGCGGGGCTGAAACTGCCAAAGTCCGCGGTGGGAAGGCGGGATCGGGAGGCTTTCACCGATGAGGATGTAATCCTGGTCGAGCGCCAAGTGCGGGAGATTCCTTTTCTGGACGCCATAACCGTTCTGTTGAACACGGGGCTGCGCGAGGGCGAGCTGTTGGCCTTGCTGCCAAAGAACATCGACAGGGCGGGCGGCTGTATCCATGTGACCAACGCGATGACCCGCGAGAAGGGCAGGCCCAAGCTGGGACCTACCAAGACGCCGGAAAGCGTACGCGACATCCCGGTGGAACCGGAAATCATGGCACTGCTCGAGCCCAGGATGCGCGGCGAGGCCGATTATCTGTTTACCAACCGAACCGAGGGCCTGATGATGAATCCCCGGACGTTTTTGGAGCATTATCAACGGGCGCTCAGCGCCGCCGGGGTTCGCTACCTGCCGCCGCACTGCTGCCGCCACACGTTTGCCACGAGGCTGTTTGCCACGGGCGTAAACCCCAAGATCATACAAGCTCTGATGGGACATACCGACTATGCCCTGACCGCCAATGTCTACACGCATGTCAACCACACAGACCTCCGCACAGGTATTCAGGCCATAAAAGCGAAAAGCAAGCGCGAAACCGCGTGATTCAGGAGAATCAGGCCGTATCTCAACCGATGAAAACAAGTTGATACACACATGCCGGTTGTCGTCAAATTGTCGTCAGACCGTGCTCCAATGGTGAAAACGAGGGTCTTGCAAAAGATCGTAAACATAGGCAAAAGGCTTGCAGCGCAACCACTACAAGCCTTTCCAAGATGGTCCGAGTGACAGGAGTCGAACCTGCGGCCTCTTGAACCCCATTCAAGCGCGATACCAAACTTCGCCACACCCGGTCATATAACTTTTATAGTATACCACTGTACTGGATGTGTTGTCAATTATTTTTAAAAAATGCCGGGGGGCTTTTTATCAAAGTCTTAAAAAGTGCTATCCGCGACGGCGCTTAACGATGATACCAGGATCGTCCTGAACGACATGAACCTTAAAAATGTGAATTTGAATATTGCGGTCAACGCGCTGATCGGTTCTATGCTGAAACACGGCTATGTCAGCGAAGTAAAAAACTTCATTCTCATCTCGGTTGAAAACGCCGGCAGCGTCAAAGGAGAAGCCCTCCAACGGCGGTTATCCGACGAGGTGAGCAGCTTGCTTGACCCCTATTTGTTGGGCGGCGTTGGTAGATCTGCTGGTCAGTCAGTACACGCGGCTCTCTTTTGCCGATATTGCAGTGCTGCCCATCAACGATATAAACCTTTTGATCACCGGCCGGAAGGATGAAATACAGAGCGTATCCTTAAGTGGGCAGGCCTCAAGCAGCGTATATATAGTCGAAAAAAGGGCCAAATCAATAGCTCTGGAGGATGCGGATGGACCTAGAATCCTCAGCTTCATCTGTCAAAGTCAAGCTCGACTTTGACGATGGTTGCATGGTATATGAGGTGGAGTTTTATGCCTCATATGCCGAATATGACTATAAAATAGACGCCGTAACCGGCCAAATTTTTAGCCGGGATGTCGATAAGAGATCGGCGGCACAAAACGATGGTGTTGTTTCAGGCGGAAATGCGCCTGCCGATATCGGCGAAGCGAAAGCAAAAGTTATTTCACTAAATCATGCAGGGGGAAAGGAGCCAGAGGTAACCTTTATTAAGGCAAAGCCGCGGCGGGTGCAATACTGGAGCATGACCGCGACATCGAGAACTACGCCATCTCACCTCAGACATCTCCGGTCGCAAAACCATCCGGTGAGCATCAAGTCAGCACAGGGACAGCAACATCTCCACAGTCTTCCGGATCAGGCGACATCGAAGAAGGGGTAGCCATGTCAATAGCCCTAGCAGAGCAATCGGCCTTATTGTAGAAGGAATAATCTTATTCAAGTTCTCTTAAAATCCTGCCCCATCGTTATTGCTCATCATTTCATATATTTTGTTGATCGTATTCAAATTTCTCGCTGTCATAGGCGCTTTCAATTTCGCAAGCGAAGCCGTCAACTTGGAGTCCCGTATGCTCTGATGGCAGAGCAGATAAAGCTCCCGCTTGCCGACGCGCAGCAGATCAGCGCCCGTATATGCGGCGCAAAGTTCATTTACAGCATCCTGATCCGGCGCCTCGTCCAGCAGGTATACATAAAGATGCACCACGTTAGCGTTAGCGGCTTCCGCTTCCGCGATCTCCTGTGCGGCAAACGGCAAATTACGAATGATCTCGTCCATCTCGTCTCCCGTTCGGAGCATCAGCGCGCTCGCAAAGCCAAATTTATGTGCAAACGACCGATTGATCTGATCGGCAACCATATCGGATGTTTCAGCGGTGTCAAACACAACATTTCCGCTCTGAATATATGTCCGCACCTGACCAAACCCTAAGCTGATGAACAGCTCTTTGAGCGCAGCCATATTGACGATGTTCTTCCCGCCAACATTAATTCCTCTAAAAAAAGCGGCGTATCTCATAGATACCTCCTCACGCGGCGGCAATATTCCGTGTATTCCATGCCATAGTGAGCTTGCAGGAATTTTTCCTCCCGAAGCACCTGCCGGCGGATCGCCGCGACAAATACAGAAACCAGGGCAAGCATCAAAAACGTTGGAGCGATTATCCACTGCCCAATGAAAAACGCGAAGAAAGAAACGTAGATTGGATTGCGGCTGTATTTGAACATGCCGACGGTGACCAGCTTATCGGGCTTTTGCACATCAATGCCCACGCGAAACGAGTCCCCGAAGGATTTTAGACACAGTGCGAAGCTGATGAGTCCTAAGGCGGCAAGCGATACGCCGATCCAAGAGGGTACAGGTCCGCTCCAAAACGGTTTGTTGATGAATCCCGCGAATAAAATCGATAGTCCAAAGGTATTTGCAATGATACTGTTGCTCTCCCTGCGCTTATGATACCACAATTGCATAGCACTCGGAAAAGAGGAGGGTGGCCGGCTATTTATTGACGCAGGCCAGCTTTGCTTTTTTTAATGCAATAAAGTCTATGATAAAGAGTACCACAACGGCCACCGCTATAATTGAAAAGGTCAGAATATCCCATATATCAAGTAAAGGCCCACCGATTATTTTTGAAAGCGTAAAATTTATTAAAACGCACACGGGAGTTGCAAGCAATAGTGAAACGGCAGATGCAATAAACTTCCTTGATTTGAGTGTTTTGAACAATGCAAAAACAACCCATAGGTATACAATCGAGATTAGAGATATTCTAACGCCAATAGGCCAAAGCAAGATGACTTTAATTAAGCTATTTAACACATATAAAAAAGGGACAATTAAAAGACTTAATGCTATTAGAGAGCCAACGATCCCTTTTCTGCCATATTTAATGACAGGAAAGAATGAGAGCCAAATAAAAATAATTGAACTAATTGTAATCAAAGACCATGTAAAAGTGCCGGAAATAGCTATGTCGCAAATTGTACAAACTATAATTCCGAGCAGAAGCAGTATTGAAAAAGCAATGGCACAGATATTTTGTATGGAATTTATTTTGTTTTTTACAGTTCTATCAGCATATTGCAAGACATTATCAATACTTGCTTCAACATTTACGGCATCTATGGCATTTTTTTCACCGTTTAATAACTCGCTTGTCGTGACACTGAGAATATCAGAGATGGGAGATAAAAGCGATATATCAGGGCAGCTTAATCCGCGCTCCCATTTTGATACTGCTTTATCTGTAACATTTAATTTTGCAGCCAAATCTTTTTGCGTCATCTGATGCGATTTTCTCAATTCAGAAATAAATTGCCCCATTTTTTCATTATTCATTATATAATACCCCCGAAATTCATTTTATCGCATAGCGCACCATATGGCAAGAAGCCAGTGGTGGAATTTCCGAAGTAAACCAATGGTAGATTATATGAATACGGTTCATTTGGCTCATCTACAAAACATAAAATAAAAACCATGATATAAATAGTAGCATAGGTATGGTCTTTGCTACTTTTCCGATCCAAAAAGCCACGATGGAAACCTAATGGTTAGATTAAGGCCAGCGAAGGGGGCGCTGATGCTGGTACGGCCAGGCTGCGGCATATGGCAGCCTCCAACCGGGGCGAAAAACGACTTGCTTGCTTGTTTGAATAGGCGTAATCCTTTATTACGTCGTTGGTTAATATTTTTACTGAAGCATCTCGGAAATAATTATTGCTGCATGTTCCGCCGATATATTGCTTACATCAATTTTATGTATCACGCAATAATCTCGCTTTCAACGCTTTTGGTGAACATATAAGCGAAACCTTATACAACTTGTTCTGATTGGAGGCTAATCGTGCAAGTATATCGTCGATAATCTGGGATTCGTGCATAACCCAGCAAAAGATGATATTTTCACATGCCGAGCAATTCAAGAGGATGGCGAACGTGTGCAGGACATTGAGATTTCCTATGACCTCATCGGGATACTTCCGTATTCCCTGTTACAAAGCCTGCAAAACGGAGAAACGGCATAGCCGAAGCTACGCCCGTTTCCCGAAAACAATCCTATGCTGTTTTATTGAGCCGCCGCAAGGTGGCTCTTTTATTGCACTTGCTACGCAGTTTGCCTATTTAATCCGGCGACAAATGATAATATTTGTGCAATTAATATATAATATCTTGGCAAGTTTATACAATTATTCTATTGACAACCGGGTTGGTATGCAATAAATTATAGTTAAGGAGCTATGTGCTCGGACACAGGTTAGACGAAAGACAGGCCGTGATTCTCGCATTGAAATGGGGGTGTGCAGCATGTAATTCAAAACCATTCACATGACCCTCCGTTCCGGAGTTCTTTTCACAAACACTATGCAGATGAAGAAAGGAATGGTAATAAAATGAAAAAAAGACTGAGCAGCGTATTCGCAGCGATCGTTTGCGTCGCGATTGTATTCTCGCTTCTTCCCGTAGGGATGATTTCCTACGCGGAGCCGGTTTCATGGAGGGTTATCTACAACCTTAACGGAGCCGCCGGAGAGGCCCCGCAGGACCCGACCTTGTACTCCGCAACGACGAATCAGGCGGTGATCCTTGATATCTCCGCCGGGACGAACGTTGTCCCGCCCGCCGGGAAGCGCTTTGCCGGATGGACGCCTGTCAAGGCGCTCGCCGATATCGGCGTGGCGAATGATTACTACGCCCCGGGCAAGACGATGAAGCTGAGCACGAACGCCCTGAGCCTGCACGGCGCGGAGCTTTTCGCCGTGTGGGAGGCTATCCCGGCGGGGCCGTTCACAGTGAGCTTCAGGACGAAGATCGCTTCTCTAAAGGTCGATTCCCAGATCATCGCGGACGGTGGGAAGGTTACGCCGCCTGCGGCGCTTGAGTATCCAAAATACAAGTTCGTCGGCTGGTACACTGATTCGTACTTCAGGGAAGCCTATAAATGGAACTTTGAAACAGACGTTGTTAAGGATAATATTACCCTCCACGCAAAGTGGGAGGAGGATTTTGACCCCGCAAACGTCCCCTGGACGGTTACATACCATCTCAGCGCGGGCGTCACGGGAGAGGTTCCCGCCTCGCAGACGGTTGCCCCCAACAACGGAGAGGGCGGCTCAGCCATAGTGCGCGACCTCGCGGCAGGCACTGTCGGGCCCGAAGGCAAGGTATTCGCCGGCTGGTGCACGACGCCGAAGAGGATTGTAGAGCTCAAGCCGGGCGACAGCCTCTGGGTGAAGCACGAGGGCATACACCTTTACGACGTGTGGCTCGACGCGAACCCGGTTTACTCGAACGCGACGACGGTCAAGTTCGACGACGTAAAGCAGAGGATGACCGGCCTTGGCGACTCCGTCGCATTCCACAGGTCGGCCGCCTACCTGCAGATGCTGAATAAATTCAGGGACGCGGGCTATCCCGATTCCGAAAACCCGGCCTACAAGCTCTTAAAGCTCGCGTTTGACCCGAAAACCGGCGCCGGCATGGATGTTTTCCGCGTCATCATCGGAGACGGCGGCATAATTGACCCGGTTAACAAAACCAAGTGGAACAACCAGTACAGTGACGGCCCCAGCGACAGTGTCTGGCCCGAGCCGGGCATTGAAAACCTCGTCTGGGTGCGCGAGGACTGGGCAAACCACCCCGAAAGGGTCGCGAAATTCGACGAGGATCAGGTCTGGTTCATGAAGGAGATCCTCAAAATCAACCCGAACGTCAAGATCAACGCCGCCTCCTGGACGGCCCCCTACTGGATGAAGACAAACCTGGGAGTCAGGAACGATTCGCCGTATGATCCGTATCCCGTCGCCTATCACGGCAGGCACGACGACACGCATCCGCTTTTAGGCGAGGAATTCTATGACGATTTCGCTCAGTATCTGGTTGAGTACGCCTGGGGCATGTACGCCTGGCTCGGCATCCCGATCTACGCGCTGAGCCCGACAAACGAGCCTGAGATCGACCATCCCTACTCGGCAATGGTCCTCCACGGAGACGACTACGAGCGTTTCCTGCTGGATTACCTCAAGCCCGCGTTTGACAAGGCTGTCGCCGCCGGCAGGTTTTCTGCCGCGGGCACGGGCGCCGGAACCGGATACGGCGCGGTGGCCCCGATGCCGCTCATCTCGGCCCCGGAGGGAACGCGTATCGACCGCTCCACAGCCCCCGTCGATATCGGGACCTGTGACAGGACGGGATACGGCGCCATGATGGCAAATCCCGAGATCCAGGATTTCGTCAAGATATTCGGTACGCATGTGTACGAATACACGCAGTTCCGCTATGAGCCGCAGGTGGCCGAGGCGGGGTACTTCTATCCGGACTACATGTATAAATATCCCGCGATCTGGATGAACGAGATCAGCCGCCAGTGGGCGACCTACGGCGGCGGCGTCAACGACATTAACATGAAAAACGGTCTGCACTGGGCGAGGCTCATCAACAACCTGTTCGCCAGCGAGCCCGGCTTCAGCTCATACCAGTTCTGGTTCGGCATCACGGGCGGGCTCTACTCTCTTCAGAGCGTGGGAAGCTACTCGCACTCCGGCCAGATCAGGATTCAAAAGCGCTTCTACACGCTTGCGCAGTACTCCAAGTTTATAGACGACGGATACTTCCGCGTGGGCGTTACCGAGAGGGTTCCGTTCAAGGGCGGCAACGTGACGGCCTATAAAAACGGCGACGACCTCTCGGTGGTCATTCTCAACGAGGACGATTTCCCGCATACGATCACGCTGAAGCTGGACGGCAACGGCGCTTCCAGCCTCGTCCCCTACCGCACGTCCGACAATGAAAACCTCAGAAAGCTTCCGGCCATCGCGGCTGTCGACGGAACCTTCACGGTGACGCTGCCCGCCCTGTCGATCACAACCCTCGTAAACGACAAGGGCGAAAACAATGTCCCCGGGCTTGACATCCGCGACGGCAACTTCCCGCTTTATCCCGCTGACAACGACGGCCAGTCCGACGCGGGCGCGGTTGCCGAGGATAACGCCGTTCTCGCCTCCAACGGCGGCTGGATCAGGTATAAAAACTTCAACTTCTCGGACGGCACAATCATCGCGACAACGACCGCGAACAGGATAATGCGCCTTGTCGCGGATGTGACGCCGATCAGCGGCGGCGTGATCGAGGCCAGGATCGACGGCCCGGAAGGCAAGCTTGTCGGGCTTGTGAAGGTCCCGGAGGGCGGCGCTGAGGCCTATAACACTATGATTGACACCGGCGACAAAGCGGCCTACGGCTTCCATGACCTCTACCTGGTGTTTAAAGGCGGCTCGGGTGAGCTGTTCAGCCTCAACCAGATCAAATTTGACAATGTATACATGGCTCCCGAGGGCAATCTGGTCACAAACGGCATATTCGCAAACCCGGTCACCGCATGGGAAGGCATCGGCGCAACGGTTGCCCGCGCTGCAACTCCGGCGTTCCGCACGGGACAGGGCTCTCTGCTCGTATCCGCAAGGGGCGCAGGTTCCGGTGCTGCTCAGACGATCACGGGTCTTGAAAACGGCGCTTCATATAAGCTCGACGCCTATGTTCTTCCACCGGTGCCGTCCGCCCTTGTGACGAACGACACGCCGCACGCCTCGACTTACGCCGAGTGCGGGGACGCTGAGGTAAGCCTGATTTTCTACAAGGACGGCGTTCAGGTGGCAAAGCAGGCGCTTGTCAAGAGGGAAAAGGTCAGCAATGTCGAATGGGCTCAGCTCCAGAGTGAATTTGTTTACAAGGCTCCCGAGGCCGCGTTCGACTCTGTGAAGCTTATGTTCACAACTTCGACGGAGGACAATTTCTATCTTGCAGGCGTGTCTCTTGTCAAGGTCGAGCAGATCGCCGCTGTCAAAGCACTGCCCGATAACCTGGTAGCTACCTATGGAGCAAATATCAAGGTTTTGGTTGAGGGTCTCGATCTTGACGGGCATACGGTTGAGGCGTTTGTTGTGAAGGACGGCACAGAGCTGGCAGGCGCGGCCGTGAAATTCGGTGAGGCGCTGATCAACGTCAAGGCGAATGTCCTCAATGAAGTCGGCGTGTATGACATCGTCGTCAAGGTCGACGGCGCACTCTCAAACGTCAAAGGTTCGATAAACGTCGTGACTTACAATCCCGAGATCTGGACGCCTGCCGCCAAGAAGGGCAGTGACGGCAAGCTGTGTATTGAGTTTGCGGACAAGATCTCGCCTTCTCCGAAGGGCATGAGTGTTGTTATCGACGGGGCGGCACACACTTGTGTCATCAGCGACAAGGTGCTGTATGTCGAAAATGTAATCTACGACGTTATTCCGGACGGCGCCGCAATCTCGGTAAGTGGCGTGAAATATGCCCATCTCTTCCCGAGCTACAGCTTTACTTTTAATATAAAACTTAAAAAATAACCCATATCTGCGGGGCCGTGGCGCGAGAAAACATCTTCGCCACGGCCCCTTTTCCCGTCGCAAAGTGCCGCCGCGCGGCTTTAGCTTCTTGACAACGATCTCCAAAGATGGTACTATAGCAAAATCATGTGGATGAAAAAGGGCGCATTCCTCAAAGTAACGGATGACAGGCGCGCACATTTGCAAGAGAAAAATCTATGGCGAATATTCGGAGGGCTAGCGAAGCGGTCATAACGCGGTGGTCTTGAAAACCATTTGGGAGCAATCCCACGGGGGTTCGAATCCCTCGCCCTCCGCCATTAGGGACAAATCCGAACGCCTAGCCAATCTTTATTGGCTAGGCGTTCGGATTTGTCATTTACTTTTGATATAATGCAAAGAACAGGAGCACAACCGTTGAAAATCCGGGTGTGCTCCTGTTCTTTATGCTTACTCAGATGTCACTTTATCAGTATTGCTATTTTCCTCCTTCTTCCTTTTCCATTGCGTCGGAGGCTGTTTTTTGCTGTACGGCGATCTCTGCTTTCTTTTTTCCAGCGTTAATGGGATTTATAGAATTAAGCTCAGCCTGGATGTGAGCAGCCTGCTTTGAAAGATTCGCCACCTGCTTGAATACCCGTGCGGGAATATGGCGCCGCCCCGTGACGCTGGCGGATTCTCCGCGCTCGAGATCAGGATAACTTTTGACCATATGGTTAAAGAAGTCGTCCTGCCATTTGGTAAGGCTTGCTCTGTTCCCTATGATGTCTTTAGCGGATAAGCGCCCATCACTGGTGATGGGCGTAAAGCACAGGTGCATATGCGGGGATTTCTCATCCAGATGGACGACTGCACTGAAAATGTTGCCTCTGCCAATCTTCTGCGCTATGAACTCTACCGCTTGAGCAAAATATGCCTTCGCGTCGGATATCTTCTTACCTTTGAAAAACTTGGGGATTGCGGTAATTAAGGTGTCAATGAACCGGGCGCTGTCTTTTCGGGTCTTACAGCCTGCCGCCTCTATCCGGCGGTTTACTTCCTGCAAATATGATTTATCAGGCTGAACGATATGAAATCTGCACGTTTTGGATGTATAGACTTATACGAATTGCAGATTTGCAATCACATGATATAATGAGATAAAAGGGGGCGAAGCTATGAGCCAGCTATTACCCGGCAAGCCCAATGACTGTGTTGGCGATATCCGGGTCAAGCGAGAGCTTACAAAAAAGGAATTGAGCGCGATCACCGGGATTTCGGAATCACAGTTAAGCCGTATCGAAACCGACGAAATTAAGAGCATCAGCAGTGACAATCTTATTAAATTGGCGAAAGCTCTCCGCGTCTCTGCCGATTACATATTAGGGCTGACCGCCATCGAGAGCCCCAAAAACTATGACATTGGCGAGCTTGGGTTATCCGAGGGTGCAGTCAAGAATTTGGCGGTAATAAGAGCCGGTATGCCTGTCTTGAACCGCATTTTGGCACACAAAAGTTTACCCACCTTGATTATTCAAATTAAGAGCTATTTCCATGACGAAACGGCGATGGGCGTAATGGGGCGAAACGCACTTTTTGATATGGCGCTTAGCATGATGGATAGTCATAGGAAGGAAAACCCAAAAGATAGTGCGGAGATTCTTGATAATATGCGGTTTGCTAATGCGGAGAAGATTGGCAAATATGAGATTGACATTGAGAAAATCAAGAATACCTTTATGGCCATCCTTCGCGATATAAAAAAGGAGAGTTATCACTTAAAGATAGATAGAGCAGCGGTCTGAAAGGTTTTGAATATAGGGGGAGAAGTAAGAGCTGAGCAAAGCTTTAGCGAGGTATCAACCGTATATTCCGACTTGGAAACGATTTTTGTTTTACGCGTGAATATCCGCCAGCAGATCGCGGGGACAACCGCCCCGAGGATGCTGATGGGCTCTACGCAGACGACCGGTGCCTCATACGACAGCTATTTCGGCCCGCCGGAAAGCTACTACGTAGGCAAATATACAAATTGATCTGCCTTACGAAAGGGGAGCCGCCTCAAATGAGACGGCTCCCGCTTTGTTGGTAACATAAATTAATGGCTCGCATGTCCGGCCGTCAGCAGAACGGGTTTTCCGTTTGATACATCGTGCCCTTCGGCCTGTTGTACGAGATGTCGCCGACACCGAGATACCTGAAGAGCGTAAACAGCGCCCTGCCCGCGTGCCCGAACGCGACCGCGCCGTGATGCGGATAGCGCTTCTCGATGAGCACATGCCTGTAAAACCTTGCCATCTCCGGGATAGCGAATATGCCCACGCCGCCGAACGAGCGCGTCTCAACCGGCAAAACCTCGCCGTGCGCGATATAGGCCTGCAGCGTCGAATCCGCGTTTCCGTGCAGGCGGAAGAACGTGATCTCGCCGGGGGCGATGTCCCCCTCCATCGTGCCTCTCGTGATGTCTGGCTCCGCGCCGTTCTCAACCAGCCTGTTCATAATCAGCTGATACTTGATCTCGCCCTTCCTCAGCTTGCTGAGGGGCGTGTTCCCGCAGTGAAAGCCCATAAACGTGTCTTCAAGCGTATATCCGTATTTGCCGCCGATCTCCTGCTCGAAAAGATCCCTCGGCACGGTGTTGTTAATATCCAGCAGTGTCACGGGCCCACCTGTCACGCACATGCCCAAATACTCGCTGAGCGCGCCGTAGATATCGACCTCGCAGGCAACCGGGATGCCGCGCTCCGTCATGCGGCTGTTCACATAGCACGGTACAAAGCCAAACTCCTTTGAGAAGGCCGGCCAGCACTTGTTCGCGAAAACGACATACTCGCTCGCGCCCCTGTTCTGCTCCGCCCAGTCGAGAAGCGTGAGCTCAAACCTGGCCATGCGCTCCAGCAGAGCCTCGTCATAGCCGGAGCTCCCAAGCTCTCCCTTCATGTCGTCGACAATGCTCGCTATCCTCGCGTCTCCCTCATGCTCCCTGAAGGACACCAGCATATCAAGCTCAGAGTTTTCCTGGATCTCGACGCCGAGGTCGTAAAGGCCCTTTATGGGCGCGTTGCAGGCAAAAAAGTCCTGCGGGCGGGGGCCAAACGTGATGATCTTCAGCTTTTTGATGCCAAGGATCGCGCGCGCAACCGGGATAAACTCACCTATCATGACCGCGATGTCATCCGCCGTGCCGACGGGGTATTCGGGTATAACCGCCTTAAGCCCGCGCAGGCCGAGGTTATACGAGCAGTTCAGCATACCGCAGTAAGCGTCTCCCCTGCCGTTTGTCAGGTCGTCTCCGCTTTCCTCGGCGGCGGCGGCGTACATAACCGGCCCGTCAAAGTATTTCGCGATAAGCGTCTCGGGCGTTTCAGGCCCAAAGTTCCCAAGGAACACCAGCAGCGCGTTGCAGCCGGCGGCCGCGGCCTCCGCCGCCGCCTTCTTCATGTCATTTTCGTTTTCCACAACTGTTTCACACTCAAAGATGACGCCGCCGCCCGCGCGGTATTCGGCCACGATGGCTTTTCTCCTGCGCTCGGACATCGTCCGGATAAAGCAGTCACGGCTGACGGCGATAATGCCGAGCCTGACCTCAGGTATGTTACTGATCATAGATAATCTCCTCCAAAGTACATTTCCCGCTTTGCGCGGCAATTGGGGTTTCCTCAGATACCGGCAAGCTTTTTATAGCTCTGCCTAAGGCTGGGGTATAGCTCCTTATAAAGGCCATAGTAATCCTCGTAAACAGGGATGTTCTCCTCGATCGGTGACTGTGCGGGGTTTTTCCTTATAACCTTGGCGCAGCCTTCCTCAACGCTTTTGTATATCCCCGCGCCCACTCCGGCCAGGATCGCAACGCCGAGAGCCGGGCCCTCCTTCGACACAACGGTCTTGACATCGCAGTTAAACACATCGGCCAGCATCTGCCTCCAGAGCGGACTTGAGCCTCCACCTCCGCAGGCGAGCATCTCATGAATGGTCACGCCCATGTCTCTGAGTATCTCAACGCTGTCCCTCTGTGAAAAGGTCACGCCTTCCATCACCGCGCGCAGCAAGTCGGCGCGGGTGTGAATAGCCGAAAGCCCGAAGAACACCCCGCGGCAGTCGGGGTCAAGGTGCGGTGTGCGCTCGCCCATCAGGTAAGGTAGGTAGAGCAGTCTGTTGCTGCCTATCGGAACGCGTTCGGCCTGCTTATCCATCAGCATATACGGGTCGACGCCCATCCCCTCGGCCGTCTCCATCTCGGCGCGGCAGAAGTTGTCCCTGTACCACTTGAGTGAAAGGCCGGCCGCCTGCGTCACGCCCATGACGTGCCAGCACCCGGGAACCGAGCAGCAAAATGTGTGTACCCTGCCCGCGGGGTCAATCGCAATCTTGGATGTGTGCGCGTATACGACGCCCGAGGTGCCGATTGTGGTAAAGGCCCTGCCGTCGAGCACGGTGCCCGTCCCAACCGCGGCGGCGGCGTTGTCGCCCGCGCCGCCGACAACAGGCGTCCCGGCTTTGAGGCCGGTGAGCGCCGCTGCCTCCTCCGTTATGTATCCGGTAATTTCGGGGGATTCATAGACCCTTGCGAGCATCGCGGGGTCGATCCCGAGCTTGTCAAGCACCTGTTCGGACCAGCATCTGCCCGGCACGTCAAGAAGCTGCATACCGGAGGCGTCTGAAACCTCGGTCGCGTATTCGCCGGTTAGCATAAAGCGTATGTAGTCCTTGGGCAGCAGTATGTGACGGCACCTGGCGTAGACATCAGGCTCATTGTTCCTGACCCAGAGAATTTTTGAGGCGGTGAAGCCCGTCAGCGCGGGGTTGGCGGTGATCTGAATGAGCTTCTTCGCGCCGACCCTATCGGTAATCTCAACGCACTCTTTAGCTGTGCGCTGGTCGCACCAGATAATTGACCGCCTGAGCACATTATTACCGCCGTCAAGCATGACGAGCCCGTGCATCTGCCCCGAGAGTCCAATGCCCGCGATGTCCGCCGGATCAACCTCACTTTTCTGCACCACAGTCTTAATTGTCGCAATAGAAGCGTTCCACCAGTCGAGCGGCTCCTGCTCCGCCCAGCCGTTATTGGGCTGATAAAGTGGGTATTCAACTGTAGAACTGGCCATTGCAAAGCCATTTTCATCAAATAAAACCGTTTTTGTACCCGAGGTGCCAATGTCCACACCGATAAGATATCTCATTATCTTCCCTCTTTCAAAATAGTCTGTGCCGCAAGTCAGGCAGAAGCGCAATAAGTATACCTCCGCCGTGTGCCCGAGCACAACATATAGATCAAGTGTACAATAGCACAGCAAAATTGTCAATAGTCATAGTGATGGAAATAACTGCGGCACGGTCAAAATATCTCCCAAAAACATGCTATAAATAGAGAAATTTAAGAATAATTCTGACTTGACATCAAAGAGACATGTATGTTACAATGAGCAACGGTAATAAACTATAATTGTGGAGAGATGGCTGAGCTGGTCTAAGGCGCACGACTGGAAATCGTGTGTGGGTTAATACCCCACCGAGAGTTCGAATCTCTCTCTCTCCGCCATTAGGAACAAATGCGAACCCTCAACCGATTTTTATCGGTGAGACGTTCGCTTTTGTTTTTTATCTGGACTAATGTCCTATGTAATGGGAATGACGCTACGGTGTCATTCCCTAATTTTCTATTTATTATGTGGGGTTTGCTTCTTCCGTTCAATTTCCTGCTTTTGTTTCCACTCGGCAAATTCCTTTTGTCCCTGCTCGCTCTCAAAATACGCCTGTATCGCGGGAAAGATACATCGGGCAAAGGCCTCAATATCCTGCTGTGGCGGAATGAACGGTGCCTTATCTGCCGGTTTCAAATAAAACACTCCTAACATATTAACTTTTCAATGTACGTTAGCGGGCATCACGCCCGCTGGATTTTTGTCTGCGTTGTAATTTTCTCTCTTCCTTTTCCTCCTTTGCTTTTTGGAATATCTCAGCGAAAACCGCCTTGACCTTTTGCGGCGCAAGTTTCATCGCTTCGCGGAAGTCGTGCGTAGCGTCTATCAGCTTATTGAATTGTTCGTTAATCTGCCAATATTTGCTTTGCAACTCTCTGACTTGCCTGCCGAGGCTTTCAATGATACTTCGTGAGGCAATGCCCTCACGCGCAAGCGCAGTTAAATCGGTATATTCTTTTTCGGTGAATTCAATCTTGCCAAACAACTTCTTTTTGCCGATATTTTCAACTGTAGATAGTTCTGACTTAACCGCCGTGGCGCTTCTAATTTCGCTGTTTAGGTCGCTTAATGCGCTTTTTTGCTCGGTAATCTTCTCACCAATGTCAGCCAGTCGCTCGGTGTCCTGCTTGATTTTGTAGTCAAGCGAAGACAAGTTTTCGTCTGTACTGCCTCTGACACCACGCTCGAAGCCGCCATAACCCGTATCCCGTATATGCTCATAGAATCTGTCCTGCAACAAACTGTACGAGGGTATCCGACGGGGCTTGCCCGACTTGCTCAGTACAGGCTTTCCCTGCTCGTCCAGTAGAGGTGTAAACGCCCACTTTTTGCTGTGGCTGATTTGATGAATAACCTCTTTCGCCGTGCCGACAAGCTCCTTATCCTTGCATCGAGCCGTCCATCTGACCTCTTTATCCACAACGGGGATATAGATAACGTGCAGATGATAGTGGTAGACATCCCGACCTAATGCTTCGGATAAGGCGCGCTTTCGTTCGTCGGCGTGCATGACTGCCGACAAGATATATTGGCTACCAACTTCCATTTCGGCAAAGTGGAAAGCATCCTCGAAGAAGTGTGTTGCGTAAGCGTACCCACCGTAGCCATCAAAATAAGCTGTGTTAACGTCGAAGACCATTTCCTCAAACACCTTGGCATCAGCTTTTAATCCCCGCGTGCTGACCGTACCATCCGCAATCATGCGGTCAAGTGCCTGTGAATATGTGCCGTCACATTCCCGAAAATGTATGTTCATGTGGGAACGCTCAAGCTCTATGTCAGGATTAGAATAACTCTCGTTTTTGCGCTCGTTGTGTCGTTCCCGGATTCCGATTCCGCCTTTTTGATAGGACTGGTTGCGCACAACCGTCCTATCGGTTTTCGCCATACTTATCACCTCTTGTTGCAATTATTTATGACTACATCAATATAATAGCAAATATTAATTGACTTTCAAAGAATTATTTGCTATTATTGATAATGTGCAAGTATATATAACAGAAGAGGTGCGATTTATGCCGAGAGTAAAAAAGACTGGCTTTTCCGATAACTACCATGCCCCCTTTGCCGAAAGACTTAGGGTGCTGATTGAAGCAAGCAATATTCCTCAGTCGGCGCTCGCTGAATACATTGGCGTGACCCGCCAAGCGGTCAGTTCCTATTCACTGGGGACTTCGCTGCCCGATATTGAGAAGTTTGAGAAGATCGCCGACTATTTTGACGTGTCGACTGAGTATCTTTTGGGCCGAACAGACATAAAAAAGGCAGACGCCTCAAAACAGGCGGCTGCCGAATACTTAGGACTATCTGAGGGCGCGATTGATGCGATTCACGGGTTGCAAGGCGTTCACTTGGAGCAGACCCCGAGAATGATTATAAGCTGACCATGAAGCCCTCTGATCCATTGCCGGAGGTGTTCAGTGACTGGCTTGAATCTGTGGATTTACCCGTGCTTATGAGCGACATATGGCGGGCGCTCTGCTCCACCATTGCGGCGCAGGACAGCGGATACGACAAAGAAGCATACACGTTGAATGACAAGCATAAAGACGTACTTGCGGATTTACACCAGCATGGGTATGTGGCGCTATCCATGACACAGCAGGCATCTTTTTTCAGCCAGTCGGCAACTGGGATATTCAACCGATCACTCGACGGCATGATAAGCGAAGCCATTACAATGGTCGACCAAGCGAACCAGTCAAAGAGTGAGAACGACGATGGAGGGACGCGGTAATGTACTTTTTCAAAGTACATTACCCACTATGACATCTTTCAGCAAGCTGAAAGATGTCATAGTGGGCTCTCCGAGGGGGATGCGGCGTTTGCGAACGCCTCTCACGGACCGCACCCGAATTGCTCCGACTACCGTCATCGCATTTCGTTCTTGTCCGTGAAACGGCAATCCCGCTTCTGCGTGATTGCCGTTTTGTCGGCTCGGGCCGACACAGTGAGCATTGTGGCATACCGCTATATATTATATGGATAATCACAAATTTACTTTTTGCATCTACGTATTTTGCAATTCGCATTTGAAAGAAACGCAAGACTGACCGTCCAATTTGCTTTGATATTACCTTTTGAATGCTTTTTATCTGCAGGATTAATGAAAGGAGTCACCAGTATAGTAATACTTATATGGCATCATCAATCAAGCCATTAGGCAAATCGTCGCGTTCAGTATCGAATTCCGCCACAATGCTTTCACTAGGCAAGAAATCCGGATATCCATTATTCACAATTATCAGCTGAATATTGTCCTTATACTCAGCGCCAATATCTATGAAATATTTAATTATAGCATTATAGATTTTTTCGTCTTTAAATTCCGCATCTGCCTCACTTGTGATTTTAGCCCCAAGGTTTTTTCGTGGAGAATCTATAAGTAACAAGTTTAGGTGATGATAATTATTAGCCATACCTTCAAGTAAAATGGAAATATAGTACGCCATAGTTATTAGCGAAACGCCAGCAAGACTACCGATATCGTTATATTTATTGCCCCTCACATATGGCAGGAAACTTTTTTCATCAATATACGAATAACTGAGTTTCGGATATTCAAATGCCTTCAAAATGCCCGTAAAACGATTCGATAATGAACGGACTAATTCTTGTCTGTCCGTTGTTACTTTGGCGAGCTCTCGAATTGTATCACGAAGTCTTTCGATTGATATGTTTTTATCCTGAAGGTATTTCTCAATACCTTCAAGCTCCTCAATCATTTTAAGTCGTTGTTCTAATTCATATTGCAATCGGCTTTTCTGTCCGATTTCATAATTCAGAAGTTCAATTTGCTCTAATTGCGGATTATCATAATCCGCATATAAATGCTGCAATTCTTGTTCCAACTCAGCAAGCGCTTTTCGAGTTTTTCCTTCATTACTAATTATA
>JAVBNY010000001.1:0-143605 GCA_031551205.1 Oscillospiraceae bacterium
CTGCGCTCTTCTTAACTTAATAAGTTGGTGCCTATGGCAGTGAGGGTCCACCCGTTCCCATTCCGAACACGGCAGTTAAGCTCACTCGCGCTCACAATACTTGGCTGGAGACGGCCCGGGAAGATAGGTCGGCGCCAACACTATTCCTCAATAGCTCAGTTGGTAGAGCATGCGGCTGTTAACCGCAGGGTCGTTGGTTCGAGTCCAACTTGGGGAGCCATGAGACGGTATTGCCGCCATCGTTCAGGTGGCGGCCTACTGTTTATTTGGGCCCTTAGCTCAGTTGGCTAGAGCATCCGGCTCATAACCGGACGGTCCCGGGTTCGAGTCCCTGAGGGCCCACCAAAACATGACCTCGGGAAAGATAGACTTTCCCAGACAAGACCCAGACAAGAAAAAAGCCTGACACAATCAGGCTTTTTTCTTGTCCAAACCCTTTGAATTGCCGTCTCTGCTTTACAACAGTATCGTAATGTTGGAATTGCTCAAAGACTTGTTTGTGGCTGTCTGGAAGGCGGCCTTTAGCGCGAGCTTGAGATGACCGGATGAATTAAATCATCCGGTCATCCTTAATCTCGTTTAGTTTGAAAAACCAGAATCCTTGTCGGCGACCGCTGTTATCTGAAAGATAAAGTGCAAAAAATCTCTCAGGCCGCCAAAAGCTGTATCCGTAGAGCAAGTGCGTTACGCCGCGGATACGGCTCAAAAACTAGTTAACCGTAAATGTAAAGGAATAGCTGGGGAACAGCCTGGGATATTTGAGACCCTTGATGACTACCCTTGCCGCTGCGCTGTACTCGGCGTCGACAACGATGTAGTCTGTCTTCACATCTAAAATAGGCTTAATTTCATTACCTACGGTAACGCTGCCGTTTGCGAACGATATCTGGGCGCCGAACCTGATGCGCAGTTTTCCATCGCTGTCCTCAAGCAATGGCTTCCAGAGATTAGCGGGCGGAGCCTCTACTGTAATTGATGTGGAAGCCTTACCAACGCCGTCCAGTGAAGCGACAATTGAGTATTCTCCTGCGGCCAGAGGCTCAGAAACCCTGAGCAGCGCATATCCGTCGGCATTTGTCAAAACCGGGCCCCAGTTCTTGTTCTCACCCACGAGTCTGATTTCCACAGCCGGATTCTCGATACCCGCTACCGTTACCTGCACCGGAATGTTCGCCGCATAACCCGCTACAAGCGTATCAACCAGAATCTTCACTTCTTTGATCTCCGGGGGAAGGACCTTCAGGGCAAAGCTATCGGACATTGTGCGGCCCTTGTATGTCACTGTTGCCGTTATCGTGACGACGCCCTCGCCGGTTGCCGTCACAAGGCCGTTTTTATCCACTGTGGCCACAGCTTCACGGTTGGAAGAATATGTGACAGCGGCCTTTTCTTTGTCCATAAATGTGTCGTTATTCAGCGAGATGGTCAGCGCTGATTCAACTTTTTCACCTATTCTTATGACCTGAGGCTTGCCTGATTCGACCGTACCTGATTGGAATGTGACGGCCTGGAGAGCGGTATCCAATTCTCCCTGCATAGTGGCGGTTGCAGAAAGGCTGTTCGCCGCTTTGCCGTTATTGGTCATGTTAGAGGCGGCGGAAGCTACTTCAAAAGTATACACGCCGTTCAAATAGGCGATATTGCCGTTGACCACCAGATCTGGAGATGTGTTCTTCTGCCCCTTTGGCGTTTCCTCCTGGTTCAGGCTGTTTCCGTCCGGATCGCTGTAATACCACATGTCAGAAGCGTCGGCAAAGATGGAAACTGTCTTGGTCTCCCCGGCCGGGATAAATACTTTGTCAAATCCTGCAAGCCGTTTATTGGGCCTGCCCGGATTGCTGCTGTCGGGCGCGCCGGCATATACCTGGACGATTTCATAGCCGTCCCTTGCGCCGGTGTTCTTTACGTCTACGGTGACGGTGACGCCGTCATTCGGGGTGAAGCTCTGTTTGTCAATTTTCATATTGCTGTATTCAAATGTTGTGTAGGTCAGGCCGTAGCCAAAGGGATACGAGATCTCACCGTCGTAGTACATGTAAGTGCGGCCGGTGCTTTTTCCGTCCTTGGCCGGGCCGACGAGCGTATAGTCGAACATATCCGGCAGATTTCCAACATTCTTATACCAGCTAAACGGAAGCTTTGCGCCCGGCGAGGATTTTCCAAACAGCATGTTGCAGATCGCGGCGCCCTGCCCCTGTCCGTTATAGGAATACCAGATCAGCGCGTCGCAGTCTTTTTTAAAGGTCTCCACTTCCATCATGCCCATTGTTTCCATGATCACGACTGTGTTTTTAAAGTTCTTTGAAACATACTCCACAAGGGCCTGCTGGGTGCCCGGCAGATGCAGATACGCGCGGTCTTTTTCCTCGGCGGCAATATCCGTGCCGGCGCCGACAAACACGAGGAACAGGTCGGCGTCCGCGACAGGCGCCAGATCCTCCGGGGCAAACGCCTTAATGGGCTGGCTGAATGTGAACTTGACTTTACCGTTTGCCTGCCCCGCGGACTTAAAGCTGAACTTCACGTTGTTGGTGGTTGTAACATTTTCGTATTTCTCGATGTCGACAAATTCATCGCTGACCGCGACATTGATTGTCACGGGTATGCCGCTGACACTGGATGAATTGGGGAAAGTAAGGTAATCTACGTCTTGAACATTGATGTTATTGAAGACAATCTCGGCGCCGTTGTCGGTGATGTGCAGCCAGTTGCCGCTCCAGTCGTTATATTCCCTGTAGCCATTGGATTCGGCCGCATTAAGGTCCGACCAGGAAAAAGAGGCGCTTGTGCCGTCTTTGTAAAAGAGGTTGAAGCCTCTGAAGTTGAAGAGATTTGCCGGGGTTGCGGAGTCCGCCCCGGTGATCGTGACTACTTCGCAGCCAAGCTTGTTGGCAGCGACATAATCTTCGATGGCTTTTTTCGGAGATATCCTGTTTGCCACTGTAGGCGTGCCGGAATATCCGCCCAGATCCACCTTGTCGGCATAAGGGCCGATCAGCGCTATTTTTTTGCCTTCGCCGCTGTAATTGGAGTCTTTCAGCGGGAGCAGGCTGTTTTTGTTCTCCAACAGAACTATGGCCTCTTCGGCAATTTTAATGGCCAGCTCCTGCTGCTCCTTGCTTTCGCGTTTATCCAGTCCGATGTCTTTCCACGGGTGCGATTGCCCGGTATAAAGCTGTCCCAGCTGCAGGCGCACGGTGAACATGTTTACAAGAGCCTCGTCGAGCTCGCTTTCGGGGACATATCCGAGCTTAACGGCGTCGGCATAGGAAGATACGCTGCTCGACGTGCAGTCTGTGTCCACGCCCGCTTTCAGCGCGAGTGCAGCCGCAATCGCAAGTGACGGCTCAAGGTCCGCGAATTTGTCTCCGACATACTTGTAGTTCTGGCTTATTATGGAGACCGCCTTGCAGTCGCCCGTCACATAGCCCTTCATGCCCCACATTTTGCGGGCCAATGTGTCTACCAGCGTCACGCTCGCGGAGGACGGAACATTGTTTACTCGGTTATATGAGGTCATAATACTGCTTAGCTGTGACCCCAGAAGCATAGACCGGTAAGGGCGGATGTAATATTCGTACAGGTCCGTCTCTGTGAGGTGAGATGTGCCGGACATGCGCACGTTTTCAATGTTGTTGGCAATAAAGTGTTTGGCGGTGGCGTAGGACTTGACATATTTTTCATCGTCGCCCATCAGGCCGTTAACAAAGGCTTTGCCCATCTGGGCTGTCAGGAATGTGTCCTCGCTGTAGGCCTCCGAATTGCGGCCCCAGCGCGGATCTCTCTGCGGTTCAACAACGGGGGACCAGAAGGTGAGCCCCAAAGTTGCGTTGTTGGAGATTGCCCGGGCCTCATCGGCGATTGCCCGCGTCATTTTATTGATTATCTCGGGGTTCCATGTGCTCGCCATAGAGGTCGAGATCGGATAGGAGGTTGCCGCACTGGTGCGTATTCCGTGCAGAGCTTCATTCCACACCCTGAAAGCCGGAATATTCAGACGCGGGATTGCGGGCATACTGTTTCCCATCGACGCCGCTTTTTCCGTCAGCGTCATACGGGACACCAGATCGGCCGCCCGCTCTTCAAACGTGTATTTGCCGCTGTCGTCAAGATAAATGGGCGTATCCGCCTCTTCTGCGGAAACATTTATTGCCAATAACGATGGCACGATTAATAGGACGGCCACAAATAACGAGATAAGTCTTCTTTTCATGATTATCACCTTTTTGCCTTTCTGTTCATCAATACACGTTCTTTTTAATCCGCAAAAGGATCGGCTGTCGCTTTTTGGATAATAAATCTGCTCGCCTCATATTGCCGTGAATTTTCCATAATGCGCGCGGTAGTTTTGCTGCTAAATTTACTGCACGGTACCCAGCTCCCTCCGTTATTGAGTTACAGGCGTCGGCAGTTTGTAAGCCCGGATATATGCCTTCACCCAAAAATAGGCTGGCGCGGCCCGGCAGGGCCCCAACGCTCCATTTTATTGTATTATATTGCAAAAAGAGGCCGCCTGAATACATGTTATATTGTCTGTAATGTTTAATTTTTTGACTTTATCTGGCTGAAAGGCAGGCTCTTGCAAGAGGGCCTTTCCACCGTTGCGTCCGCCTTAAAGTGAAGGAGCGGCGGACACCATCTGCATGGTATCCGCCGCTCCCAATCCGGAAATTCAGCCGGGCATATTTCTCAGTGCCTTCAGGTGGAGTGTGATCCTTGTCCCCTCCCCAATCACGCTGTCTATGTTCAGCCCGTATCCTTCGCCATAGTGTAATTTAATCCGCTGGTTGACATTGGACATCCCAATATGTGTGCGGGTCAGCCCCGCTTTCCCCTCGCGGCAGAGAATCGAGCGCTGTATTTCCGATGAAATGCCAACGCCATCATCACACACTTCAATAAAAAAGTCGTCTTTATCGTCCAGAAAGGCCGATATTCTAACCATCCCTGATCCAACCTTTTTTTCCAGCCCATGCACAATGGCATTTTCAACAATCGGCTGTATGAGCAGCTTGGGTATGTAAATCTGATAAAGCAGGTTGTCGATATCAATCTCGGAGACCAGTTTGTCACTGTAGCGGAAGCGGTGAATGTCCAGATAGTGCTCAAGGCCGTTTATTTCTTTTTCCAGTGTTGTAAAGTCGCCTGGGGACAGCGAATAGCGCATCAGCGCTCCGAGTGAAAAGGCCATGTCGCCGACAGTGTCGGCGCCTTGAACGCGTGCGGCCCAATTAATTGCATCTAAGGTGTTATAGAGGAAATGAGGGTTTATCTGCATTTGCAGGAGCTTTATTTCCGCGTTTTTTCTCATTATTTTTTGCTCGTACACGGTATTGTAGAGCTCGTTCATGTCTTCAACCATATTGTTGAACGTTTTGCAAAGCATCCCGATTTCATCGTTGGATTCCAGATCGCTTTTCGCGTTAAAATCTCCGCTTCCAAAGGCCTTTATAGCCGTTGCCAGGCTGTATATAGGCCGGGTAAGGCGTTCAGTCATCATAAATGCCAATATTGCGGCGATGATGGTGAGCACAATTGAGGATAATAAAAAAACACGGGTGACGTCAGAGATACCTTCCAAATAATATGATGAAGGTATAGCCATCATCACGCGCCATCCATTTGAAAGCGGCTCGCTGATATATACGCTGTATTCGTTATCAATTGTATCGTATCGGCTGCTTTTTGAGGATAAAATCTTATGATATTTCTCGTTTACGATGGAACCGATAGCGCTTTTGTCGTGAGAAGACATGATCCTGTATTCACTGTCAAGGATATATACCTGACCAGACGCCGGTATCGCAAGCTTGCTGTACAAAGTATCAAAATATGATTCTCCGATAGTCACCGAAACAGAGCCCAAGCTCTCGAGCGTAGTCAGGTGATTTATTGACCTCGAGCAGAAAACGCAAGCTCCGTCGTAATTTGCCTGGAACCAGACGACCTTTCCGTCCTGATCAAATATATCTTTTTCGTGGTCTAAAATACTGTTATAAAAGATGTCGCTGCCTTTACTATAGTAGTATGCCATTTGGCTCGTATCGACAACATAGATCGAAGTTATCTCGGGGCGGAGCAATGCATAATTGCTGAGCTGCCCCCGGATCGACTGATTTCTTTGGTAAATATCATATTCGCTCAGAGATTTGTCCGCCAAGATCGCGTATAATTGGCTTTGAATTGTGCTGTCGCCGATGATACTCAGCGTCACGCCCTCAATGTCCTTTACAGTTCTCTCCACGGTGACATAGCTGGACTCCGCAATGCTCTTCAGGTAATCGTGGGTTTTTTCAATAAGCGCTTTTTTGGTAAAACTGTAGGCTTGCACGGTAATGGCCGTAATAAAAAACAACAGTAAAGCGATCACCATAATAGTCATCTTAATTCGAAAACTGCTCTTGTTGTCTATCAGGCGTCTGATAATCTTTTTCATGGCTCACAAATATGTGTTGAGAAAATCAATTATATTGACAGCTCTCGGGTATGCCTCTTTTTCTTTCCTATAGCCGTTTGGGGTCATTCCATAGATTTTCTTAAATACCTGGCTGAAATATCGTTCATCAAAAAGGCCTATGCGTTCACAAATTTCACCGTTTTTGAGTGTTGTTCCCTTCAGAAGTCTGGCCGCATGATACATTCGGATATTTGACAGAATCTCGGTAAAGGTGAACCCGGATTTCGCTTTTATGTATCTGCACAGATAAACCGCATTATAGTGGAAGTGTTCCGCCAGAGAGGGCAGCGTGAGCTGATCACTATAGTGTTCGGAGATATATCTTACGATATCATCGATGCTGTCTTCCCTTATCTCTGTCTCTAAGCCGCCTTTAAGCAGATCCCCCGCCTCAACAAGCACAGACAGATTTTTTATATCATTTTCCAATTGCACCCTTGAGCTTTCGCGCAGGTTTCTCTCCTGTATCTTCTTTTTCGCCTCTAAAACGCATGAGATAACCGTCTTCGGAGACGTGGGCTTCAAGATATAGTCGTGGGCGTGCATTGTGACCGCGCGCCGAGCAAATTCAAAATCGTCGTAGCCGGTCAAAAATATTATCTTCATTTCAGGGTTGCTTCCCAGCGCCAGCTCTCCAAGCTCAACGCCTGAAAGCCCCGGCATGCATATATCCGTGAGCAGTATGTCGATCCTGTGTTTTTTTGTCGCCTCAAGCGCCTCCAGGCCGTCACACGCGGCAAAAATAAGCGTAATTCCCTGCTCAGGCCAGGGAAGAGACGCAAGACCGGTGCGAATAGCATATTCATCATCGGCAATGAGCATGTTAATAGAATCCGCATTATTCATACCTGCCTGCCTCCCTCCAGTGGAAAATTTTGTTCAGTCGGCCAGCGTTCTCAGCAGCTTTAGCTGCCCGTCCACATCTTCTCCGCTGAGAATCGCCTGCGCGGCCGAATTAAAGGTGCTACCTATCTCTGTTCCCATTCCCCGGTCGATCCAGAGAAACCCGGGCTTAGTATGGGAATAGAGCTCATAGATGTCGTTTTGCAGCGGATAATTTGAAACGGTTGAAGCTGTCTTTATCGCGGGGAGCTGCCCCGTTTTGTCCATCAGTTCAATCTGGCGGCGCTCACCGGTCAGCAGCTTGATAAAAGCCAGTGCGGCCTCGTTGTTTTGGCAATTGTTCGACATCGCATAACACTGGTCAACCGACTGTATCGCCGCGCCGCTAAATTCAGGATCGATAGCCGGGAGCAGGAACGCACCGATATTTTCATGGCTTCGAAGCCCTGCGGTAGCCCAGTCGCCATTGATTATCATTGCCGCTTTGCCTTCTTTCAGAGCCTTATTAGCGTCCATTGCGGTGCTATGTAAAAAAGTGTCGTAGTTTATAAAATTCTTTTTGTACAGCATAGCGAGGGCCTCTGCGCCTGTTTTAATCCTGTCGTCGGCCCAGCCTTTTTTATCAACAAGCGACTGATATAGCTCGCCCCCGCCGCAGCCCGCCAGAAGCGTCGCAAAAAGCTGCCCCGCGGGCCAGCTTGACGAGCCGTGAATAAACATCGGGGTTACGCCACTTGCTTTAACAGTCTCGCACGCGAGCAAAAACTGATCCCATGTCTCGGGTATGTCAAGGTTTGCGCCCGAGAAAACGTCCTTATTGTAAAATACAACGACTATGGTCTGCTGCATGGGGACGGCATAGATTTTTCCGTGAAAGGTCAGGTGCTGGAAAACCCCGTCTTCAAAAATATCATACCAGGGTCCTTGGCGCGACGATAATTCGTCAATGGGAAGAACTCTGTCGTTTTCCACCAGCGTCTCTAAATATCCCGCCTCCCATGTGAAAAAAATATCGGGCATTTCATTGATCGCGGCCAGCTTCAAAAGCTCACTTTTGTATTCAGCCATGTTCCATGTTACAAGCTTGACCCTTGCGTTGTATGAGTTATTGCTGTTAAATTCATCTATTGCCTCGCGATACGGCGCAAATTCCGCTGAATGAAGCGCGTAAAAAGTGAGGATCTGTTCCTCCGTCCCGTCCGTTTCCCCATCATTGTTTGTGGGCAGTTCATGGCTGCATCCAAAGACAGATGCGATGAGACAGACGACAATCGAAACAATAACCAGCCTTCTCATAAAATGACTCCTTATTGCGGAATTCAGAAAGTATCACACCGTCTGTTTATTATACTGCCGGCAAAGTTTTGTGTCAAGCCATACAAAAAAACGCCTATTTATCGTGATTTGATTGTGTACTTTTATTTCAATTGTATAATACACGATGGAGAAAATTTATGCCTGCTGTAATATTAACTAATACTATGAAATTATTTACCAATACGTCACATGACACCTCTGTCCGATGCCGGCCTCAAGCCAATAATCATGAGAGCAAATACACTAAACCAAAGGGCTGTATGCTAAGTAAATTGTCCGCCCATAAGACGGGCGATTTCCTGAAAAATTGCAGGCTTGAATTGCAGATATATAAATTATATAATTTATATATCTAAGGCAACACCACACAAAGAGTGTCTGATGACTTTGCGTGCATCTCGATTTTACCTTGCCTGACACAAAATACGCTCGAAATCTAAGCATTTCCAATAGTGTCAACAAGCCCTAGTTAATAGCATTTTTATACTTATTGCGATTGGTATTGGCTCTTTGTTTGACCAAATGATAAACAAGCGAAACGAATAAGCAAATCCGACCAAGTGACTTGAAAATTTGTACCTCTTGATTAGTCAGATTTTCAAAACATAAATTACACCTGATTTTCGTTTGCCGTGGCAAGATTAAGCTGGTAATTCACACGATAGTATTTATATTTTATGAAGAAGAGAGTGCTATATTAAACGGTTTGTAACGGTTTTATTTTTGGCCATTTTAATGGAGATGCTGTTCGCCTCATGCGTTCAATCTGTGTCTCCAAATGACGCCGGAACGTCTGAGGAAACCCCTTCTTCGTCGGCGGAAGAAACTGCGGCATCTACTGAGGCTGTCATACGGGATATTGATGACAGGGTATCGTGGATAGACGAAGGTTTGGGTGGTTATCCCTTCCAGGGCGACGAGAATTTAGCTATGGGGGACTTTGACTATAAAGATGCCGAAGTCTACAAGGATTATTATGACGGCGACGATTTGGTGTATCGGAGAGGGAGTGAATATTACGACAAAATTGAAGGGATAGTAGAATATTATTTATATTACAATACAGAAGGAAACTTAGTATTTGCATATATAACTCAATATAGGCATCCTTCTTATTGCATTTACTTTCACAATGACACGGCAATCCGCTTAACACAAGGTGTTCGTGGTGAGAATGAAGAAGAAGCCGTCTTTGATGAGGATATGATCCATGGAGTTACGCTATGTTTGGAAAATGCGTATAAATAGGTGATTGATATATTTAGCGGCAGAAAATAAGACCAACTATGTTTTGTCAATAGAAAAACCACAAACGATCACATCGGCCCCGCGCTGCTATGCAGGTCGTGTCAACAGCTCCCTTATTATGCGTCATCAGGGCCAGGGCGTGAAAGACACAGGCGGCAGGAGTTTTCCTGCCGTCTGTCGATGTAGTGCTTATTATATTCGCGTCTCAGCCTTGGTCTAAAGAATAAAGCTTATTCGCCAAATACTCTTTGCGCTTCGGCCATGCTGTCAATTATCCTTACATCAAAGGGGCAGCGTTCTTCACAGCTGCCGCAGCTGATGCAGTCCTCGCCATGGTGCGGCAGACCGAGGTAATGCGACCGGACAGAAGGCGGAACATTTGCAAGGTCCAGCCTCGCAATATCAAGATACTTGTTGACCGCCGCAATATCAATTCCCGCCGGACAGGGCTGGCAATGACTGCAGTACACACAGTTTCCCTTGAAATCATTGCGCATCGTGCTGAGTACTTCCGTGTAATCGCGGTCTGAGTCGTCCAGACTAAAATATTGCATGCTTTCCGCGACCTCGGCCCTCGACTTCAGGCCCAAAAGGACGCTTGAAACAGCCGGCCTTGACAGCGCATAGTGGATGCACTGGGATACGCTCATCGGCCCGGCAAAGGGAGTGTGCTCCGGCGAGATCAGCTTGCCGCCGCCAAAGGTTTTCATCACCGTGATCCCGATCTGCTTTTGCGTGCAAAGCTTGTACAGCTCGGCGCGTTTTGGGTCGATCCCGTGCATGGCGGCGGTGTCAAATCCGTTTTCGAGTTGATCCAGAGCATATCTGTCCGTTGGCAGCATATCGAACGCCGGATTAATGCTGAACATGAGCATCTCGGGCAGCCCCGTATTGATGGCGCGGATAGCCGTTAACGGATTGTGGGAGCTGAAGCCGATGTGCCCGATATATCCCTTATCTTTCATGCCCATGACATAGTCGGCAAACCCCGTTTCAAAAACGTCCTTATAATCCTTTTCCGAATCGATGAAGAACATCATCCCGAAGTCGATATATCCGCCGAAAATGCGGAGCGAATCCTCGAAATACCGCTTCACTGTGGGCAGATCGCGGCTGATATCATATTGCTGATTAATGTCCGTCGAGCCTATGTGCCCCTGAATCATTACCTTATTGCGCCTGTCCCCCAGGGCCTTCGCAATATTTTCCCTCACTTCTTTTCCGGGCATGAAGACATCTAGGATATTGATGCCGCTTTCAACCGCTGAATCAATCGTCTCCTTGACCTGGCTGTAAGGCTTTCCGTCAAGATGCTCGCATCCAAGGCCTATTGCGCTGATGCTTTTGCCGGTATTTCCAAGCTGTCTGTACTCCATTATACGCCCCTCCTGTTTTGTTGCAAATCGGATTTGGATTCCAGATAGACCTCCATGAGGGATCTGAAAAATATGTCCTTCGCGGCGTCGTCAAGCTCGCCGCCCACAAAAAGCGCCGATGCCTTATCAAGCACCGCCTGCGCCTCGCGCGCCCCTTTATGACTAAACTCGTTTTTGGCGTTGGCGAGGAACAGCTCCTCGTCGATGCTTTTCATTTTATCTGTTTCGCTATCGTCCATGAGATAAGCCACAGAAACATTCAAGGCCTCCGCAAGTCTCTTAAAAACCGCGATTCGCGGAAAAGTTCCCGTCTGCTCATAGCTGTAAATAGAGCGTTCCGTGATCCCCGCTTTTTTGGCCAGTTCTATTTGCGACAGATTAAGCGCAAGCCGGGCGTTAATCAGCTTTTCACCAAACGTCATCTTTTCCCTCCCGCAAAACTTCCGGTTAGCTATTGACAAACTGCGAACTTGGCCTTATGGCCAAACCATAATCGGAAGCAAACTTCTGGGTGCATTTAAATGTAAAGATACACCAATAGTCTGCTGCTGTCAATAGTTTTGGGGAATCTAAGTAACCGATGATTAAATCAGCGCTTACCTAAATGGGCGCGTTATAGGCACATAACATATAAAATTTCGATATCTATATTGAATATTTGTTTATATTAATGTATAATAAGCATATATCTGTTTTGCAGTACACAACCGGTTGTTTTGAGAGAGATGAAAAAAGATCAGCAAGGAGAAGACTGACATGAAAATCGTCTCAAAGTACACAAGAAAGCTATTAGCGCTGGCCATTACCTGCTGCCTCTTAATTACTTCGGTAGGGTCAATCACCGCGTCTGCGGAAGACGTTTCCGGCCATTGGGCTGCCGGCAGCATCGCCCTGCTGAAAGAGAAGGGCATTATTAAAGGAGACAACAACGGCGACGTCAAGCCAAACAATGATATCACGCGGGCGGAGTTTGTCGCCATTATCAACAGGGCTTTTGAGTTCACGCAAAAAAGCGGCTCGAATTTCCCTGATGTTAAATCCGGCGCGTGGTATTACGACGATTTTGCCGTTGCCAAACAAGAAGGCTACCTACAGGGCGACGATAGCGGAAACGCCAACCCCGGAAGGGACATCACGCGCGCCGAAGCGGCGGCTATAATTGGCCGGATTTTGGATCTGCCTCAAGTTCCGGGTGAAAGCCCTTTCATCGACAAGGATACCTTCCCCGTCTGGAGCGTTGACAGCATTAACGCGCTGACAGGGAGCAAGCTCATTTTGGGGTACCCGGACAACACGTTCAGGGCAGGCGGCAGTATCACAAGGGCCGAGGCGTTCACAATCCTGGCCCGCATTTTTGCCCAAGGCCTGATTCCCGCTAAAGATATCCCCGACAGCGAAACGCCTCAGTCCGCGCCTAGCGGCGGAAGCAGCGGCGGAAATACCACTCCATACACGCCACCCACTCCACCCACTCCGACCGCCCCACCCGCGCCCACGGCGGATGAGCTGAGCGTAACGCTCGCGCCGGGCAGCGTGCTGTGTTCCACGATTATTAAGTTTGAAGGCACAAAGGCCAAAGCGCTGGATATCGTCAATTATGAGTTTGTGATCGCAGACTCTGCCGGCGTGAAGGGCGAGTGGACTTCCATTACTGCGGACGATCTGATTTCCGGAAAGCAGGTTGTGGTGGAGAGCGTCCGTCACTATATCTATCTCCGTGTGAAAGCGGCCGGGAACACCCCTGCCGGCGCGTCCACGGCAGGTGTGCAGCTGACAAATGACAACGTGAACCTGGAGCTCTCCGGGGATCTAAACCCCTATGTTAATTACAACGCTGAGACAATCAAGCTCCCAAAATGGTACGAATACGCAATAGGTAACGGGTATACAAGTGAGATAGACGAAAATGGCAAGTTGATTGGCGACGTTTTTGATACGCCGGTTTCGTTGCCCGTCGGCTCTTATATCTATTACCGTGCCCGCTATACAGACGACTTGCCGTTTATCCAGTTTTTTGATCCTTCTGAACGAGGGCATTTAATGTTCGGGGAGCTAAAACGTATGGATCCCCCGCCTGTAGACGCTGTTATCCTCTCGTCCGGCGAGACGGGAACCAATATCAGGCAAGCTCAGTCGTATCGGGGCGATCTGGAGGTAAAAGCCGTTGTTCCCGGCGCCGGCGCGAAAGCGAAGGGGAATGACGTGATCTGCGACTGGACAAAGCTTGACAAAGCCGCCGGGATGAACCTGGCCGTTTATACCGGATGTACAATATACATACGGACGCCCGCCGTTCCGGGCACCGGCGAGAGATATGGCTGGGGAGATTACATACCCGGAGATCATAATCCCGAAGAGTATATCCCCGGAGAATATAAATCGCTGCCTGTAACCGTGAGCATTGTGGACACGACGCCCACTCCACCGCGCGCGCCCACGGCGGAGGAGCTGCGCGTAACGCTCGAGCCGGGCATTTTTACCGCCACAACAAGACTTTTCTTTGCGGGAAGCAAACTCAATATTGAGGACCTCGAAGACTATGAGTTTTGTATTGCGGATTCCCCCAATGAAAGCGCCGAATGGATGACACTTAAGCTATATGATCTGAATCCCAATGGAATACAGTGCGATGTATCCAGTGTCCGTGACAGCGTCTTTATCCGCCAAAGAGCCAGCGGGATCGTTCCCGCCGGCGCGCCCACAGCGGGCGTGCTGCTGACAAAGGACAATGTGAATCTCAGCCTTGTCCCTGATTTTCACTGGTGGATTGACTATGATAAAGAGACCATAACGGTTCGAGATTGGTATAAATTTGGGATTGGAACGGACGATTTTGACGGAGTGACCGGGCAGCCGGTTCCGCTGCCTCCGGCTACAAGTGTATATATCAGGAACCGTTCGACGGAGGATTTGCCCTTTGAGGAGCTATACCGCGCCTTGTGGATTCCTAGACGGCCGATACCGCCCGATAACTCGGTGGGCGCGCTGCTGACCCCGGGCGCGGCGGCGGGCACGGTTAACATCAAGCTGTCGCCGCTGGTGGAATTCAAGGTGGTGCTTCCCAATGTCGAAGCGGACGTGGAGGGTGACGCCGTGATTGCGGATTGGGCCAAAGGAAATGACGAAACGGGGATCGATGTCGCCGCGGCGGCGGGATACAGGGTTTTCTACCGGGTGGCTTGTGTTTGGCCTCATGAAGTTTGGGTCGGAGACGAGGAAACCGGCCAGTGGATTTGGGATCCCGGAATTTATAAATCCCTGCCCAGTGCTCCCTACGTTATCCAACAGTCGGAGATTAATCCGGGCTGACGAAGGCTTTCCGACAGCCTGAAAAGGGGCGGCTTTATTGCAGAATACAATACAGATACCGGAGAACGTGAAAGGGCAGTTTAACGCTGCCCTTTCTCCCGGCAAGACTGGCAAAATACTGTCGGTTTTTTTGTTTGCTTCCGTTTTCCTTGGGGGACTGTTTCCCTACTGGTGCGGGCTTTTGGCCGGCGCCTTTTTGGTGTGTCTGCTGTGGATCGTTGTCCGCAAAAGAGGGAGTTTGGTTTTCCCAAAAACAATACCCGCCGTCTCCGTTTTTGTCGCCGTGGCGTTTTATCTGTTGTCGGTGCTCTGGGCCGTGGACAGAGGCATGGCCCTTCTCGGCTTTTTTAAATATCTGCCTATCGCGCTCTTCCTCTGCCTGTGCGCCGGGCTGGAAGATGAAAAAGAGAGATTGTTCCAAAGCGCGGCCATGGCAGGCGTCGCGTCTGTCGCCATATGCCTGCCATTGAGCTTTATCCCGGCATTGGGGAGATTCCTCAGGCCGGACGGCCGCTTCAGCGGCCCGTTCATGTACGCGAACACATACGGTCTGTTTCTCCTGGCCTGTATTGTCATACTGTTCACAAAAAAGCAAGTGGCAAAGCGCGACTTCTTTTTTTGCGGTATTCTGATACCCGGTATCCTTACGACCGGCAGCCGCAGTCTTTTCGTCTTGCTGGCGCTGACGATGGCTGCCCTGCTGTTTGTCAATTGGCGCGCCGTATGCGCTGCCGCGGGAATTGGAGCGGCGGCTACGGCGCTCGCCTCACTTGGCGCGTCGGGATCGCTGCAGAGGGCGTCGGAGGTCTCTTTTTCCGCCGGGGAATGGTTGACAAGGCTGGCATACTACTATGACGGCGTCCGTCTGCTGCCCGGCAGCCTGTTCGGGAGGGGGCATCTCGGGTGGTGGTATATTCAGCCGCAAATCCAAACGTCCGTTTATGATGCGAGATTTATACACTGCTGGCCGTTACAAGTGGCTCTGGATATCGGCGTTTTTCCGGCTTTGCTATTGATATTTTCCGCCTTTTTGCTTTTATTCAGCAAGAAAGTCGATCTCCGGGGAAGGCTGCTGCTTATCCTCATCGCCGGGCATGCGCTCATTGATTTTGATCTGGAGTTTCTGCCGGTGGCCTTTCTCCTTGTGTTGATTATCCCGAACGACGGCAAGGAAAACATTTCGCTGAACAAGGGGGCTAAACGATGGCTCTGTACGGCGGCGCTGCTCGCGGCCGGTCTTTCCGTTTGGCTGGGAACCGCGTCACTGGTGTCATACCTGGGTGAGCACAATGCGGCTGTGGCCATATATCCGTATTACACGGAAGCCATGGAAGCTATCGAGCTTCGGGAAAGCGACCCGCTTAAGGCCGAAAAATGGGCGGACCGCATCCTCTTGCATAACCCTCTCGTTTATGAGGCCTATAATGTGAAGGCCAAGGCGTTTGCGCGCGAAAAGGACTGGTTAGAGGCGGTGCGGATGAAACGGAGTTTCCTTTCTATCTATCGTCTTGAGGGAAAAGAATACGATGAATATTTAATGTATATTTACGCCGCTTTGCAAAAGGCCGCAGCGGAAGATGATGTGGACACATGCATTCAATTGGTAGATTGGGGACTTTCCGTTCCAAAGATGATGGAGTCGGTGCAAAAGGGCCTTGGCCCCTTTACCTATAGAATAAAACACCAACCTACCCTTGCTCTTTCAATACAGTCACAGAATTTTCTAAACTATCTTGGCGATTATCAAAAACGTCTTAAAACAGTCAAAGAAGCATTGAATCAGTAAAAAGACCGCGTCAATCTATCAGATGTCTTATTTTTTACATTGTTGACGACGCGGCGCTTCTCGGTCGTCCCAGGATTTCTGGCTGGTCGGTCAGGCTGCGGGTTTTGTGGAGGCTATGTATCTATTACACGCCCATGCCCGGCCGTGTATCCTCCTATCTTTTGTCAGTACGTGTTCTGTCCAGACGATTCTATTTGCAATGTTCTTAAAAATTTAGTATTTTTTTGTAGATTTTTGTAGAAAATTATGATATAATAAATGCAGATCAACATCCATAAAATGGGGTTTTTTGGATGTTGATACTAAAAAAATTGGAAGGTGAAAAATAAATGAGCAGATGGAATAGGCGCGTCACGGCAGTGATATTGGCAGCGATTATGATCTTTGGAATGTGCATTACGTCTTATGCCGCGCCGTCGCGGACGGTTGTCTACAATTTAAACGGCGCTACCGGTACCCCGCCTGCGGACCCCAATGTGTATAGCGCTTCGCCTTACAGGGCGACCATATTAAACATCAACGAGGGCGGCGGCAATGTAACGGCTCCGGCGGGAAAACAGTTTGCCGGATGGAGTCCTCTCGCGAACGGCATCGCCAATGAATGGTATGCTCCCGGCAAATCTGTCATAGTGAGCGCCAACGGCTTGGAGCTCTATGCTATGTGGGTGGAAGAGAAAGCGGAGTACAACGTGACCTTCCGCACGAAAATCAAGCCGTTTACAGTCGCGCCGCAGGTTGTCCAAAGGGGCGGCCTTGTAACTGAGCCCGCGCCGCTTGCTTATGAGGGCTATACGTTTGAGGGCTGGTACAGGGATTCCTCCTTCAGAACAAAGTGGAACTTTGCCACGGACACCGTAACCGGCGATCTAATACTCCATGCCAAATGGCTGGAAAAAGACCTTAATCCCTGGAAGGTTACATACATAATGAGCGAAGGGGTAATCGGCCCCGGCCCCGTGGATAACACAACCTATTCCCTGAGCAGCGGCAACGCCAGGGTGAAAAACATTCCGGAAGGCACGACCTTCCCCGGAAAGGTCTTCGCCGGCTGGTCCACAACCCCCAACAGGGTGCTGGAGCTGAAATTCCGTCCCGGCACTAACACCGCCGACTACGTTGCGGTTAAGCAGGAGGGCGCAAAGCTCTACGACGTTTGGGTCGACGCCAATCCGGCCTACTCGAACGCCGTGACCGTTGATTTCAGTAAAGAGTATCAGACTATGGCGGGACTCGGAAACGCTCTGGCCTTCAACAAAACGTCCGGCTATTTGCAGGTCTATAAAAAATTCAAGGAGCTCGGCGTGCCGGATGAGGAAAACCTGGCAATGGTCGCCCTCAATAAAGCCGTTGACGCCGAAACCGGCGCCAAGCTGGAAGTTTTCCGAATGATCATCGGCGACGGCGGTATTACCGCTCCCGATATAAACCCCGCCACCGGCGAAAAATATGAATGGGGCAACCGTTACTACGACGGGCCGAACGACACCATCTGGCCGGAGCCCGGCGTGGAAAATATTGTTTGGAACAGGCCTGATTGGGATACGCAAAAAGACAAATTTGACGCCAATCAGATATGGTATGTGCAAAAGGCCCTTGAGATAAACCCCAACCTCAAGGTGTACGGAGCGGCCTGGTCCCCGCCGTACTGGATGAAGACCAATCTGGGCGTCCGCAACGACACGCCGGACAACCCCAACGGCCAGCCTAAGACCACATATCCGCTGCTCGACGAGGCGTACTTCGCGGACTACGCGAAATATATCCTCGATTACGCATGGGGCATGTACGCATGGTACGGCATACCCATCTATGCCGTGTGCCCGACAAACGAGCCGGAAATTGACCACGGATATTCCGCGCTTGTCTTCCGCGGCGACGACTATGAGAGATTCCTGCTTGATTATGTGAAGCCGCTCCTCGCAAAATATAAGGCCGAAGGCAAATTTGGCGACAAACCCTCCGGCGCCGGCATGGGATTTGGCGCGGTGGCGCCGATGATGACCATAGCCGCTCCGGAAGGTACGCGCATTGACCGTTCCACCAGCCCTGTTGATATGGGAACGCCCGACAGGCCGGGATACGGCGCGATGATGGCTAACCCCGAGATTCAGGATATGGTCGGCGTTTTCACAACCCATATGTACGAGAACGACCAGTTCCTCTACTCCCCCAGAGTGGCCGGCGACGACGACCCCATCTATCCCTCATTCATGAGAAAATACGGCGACATCTGGATGACCGAGATAGGCCAGCAATTCCCCGCTTATAACGAACAGAATGTCGCGGACAACTTCAGTATGGTGAACGGCCTGTTCTGGGCCAGGAGAATATCCAACCAGTTTGCCAGCGACCCGGGCTTTACCTCCTACGTATTATGGAACGGCACGGGTTCGGCGGGCGTTACAAATGACACCGCGCGCTGGATCAATATGCTGAACGCCGGTTCCGGCCAGGGGACGCTGCCTTCACTTACCGGGCAGCTCCGCATATACAAGCGCTTCTATACCGTAGCGCAGTTCTCGCGCTTTATTAACCCGGGCGATATACGCGTCGGCGCGGACAGGGTCCCGTTCGAGGGTGCAAACGTCACGGCGTACAAGAGCGCGGACGGCAAGGACTTCTCCATTGTCGCTCTCAACGAGGACAATCAGGCTCACACCATCACGATTACACTCTCCGGAAACAGCGCGACGAGCATTATTCCGTACCGCACCTCGAACAGCGAGAACATGAAGAGGCTTGACGCCATTAGCGCGGCGGACGGCGTGTTCACGGTCACGCTGCCGGCCATGTCCATGACGACCTTTGTGAACGACAAGGGCGAAAAGAATCTGTCCGGCTGGAATGCCCGCGACGTGTTTACCACGATGGAGGCTGAGGACAACGACGGTCTGACCGGCGGAATCGTGACAGCTGACGGAATTGAGATTTCCAACGGCAACTGCGCCAAATTTGGAAACTTCAACTTTGCCGACGGAACCGGTACCCCGAGTGCGAACATACACGTGCTGCGCATGAAAGCTCTCGGCTCAGCTACCGCAAACGGCAGCCTTGAGATTCGCGTTGAAGGCCCGACGGGCCCGCGGGTGGGCGTTTTCAAGATAACCCCCTCTGAGGAGCCTACTCAGTATTTTGCCCAGATCGACACGGGCGACCTGTTTGCGTATGGCGTGAAGGACATCTATGTGACGTACAAGGGGCTTGGAAAGCTGTTCCTGGACAAGTTTACGTTTGATTCCACCGCGATTGCCGACGACAGCAACCTTGTCGTTAACAGCACGCTTAACACGAACGCGAACAGCTGGGCCGGAAAGGGCACCACAGTTTCCTCCGTTAATGAGCTTTACTACCGCACAAGGTCCCTGAAGGTTGCCGCGGGCGGCTCGGATGTTGGGGCGGAGGCCGACCTCAGCGCGCTGCCTGAGGCGGGAACGGCTTATAATGTAAAAGCGTTCTTTATCCCGGCGTTCCCCTTTGCTTACAGCAAATACACCTCTTATGAGTCCGGGTTTGTAAACGGAGGCACCGCAGAGATCAGGCTTCAGTTCTATAACGGCGAAACCCTGGTTGCTTCCCAGATCATAGCGTCCAGAGATAACATCAACAATATTGACTGGCGTCAGGTCAAGGGCACGTTTGTATACAGCCCGCCCGCGGAGGCGTTTACCTCTGTAAAGCTTATGCTCAGCATGTCGGGCGCCGGCGCGTTCTATGTTGACGAGGTGACGCTTACCAAGGCCGAGGTTGAGACCGAAGAAGCGTTTGACCTGAGTATAGTATCGAAGATTGTCGCGGGATATGCCGCAAATCTCCCGGTTGAGGTTGTCAACGTCACCGAGCCCGTCGTGTTTGAGCTCTACAGCCCGAGCGACGCGCTGATCAGAACCATTACGGCTTCTAATGACGGAAGATACGTATTCCGCATCGAGAAGCAGGAGGCTGTTGCCGGGACGTACAAAATCAGGGTTAAAGGCCGCCCGTCATTTGAGGGCAGCGTGGAATGCGTAATTCCCGGAAACCTCTGGAGTGCGAGCGCCAGGGTTGAGGGCGGCAAAACGCTGATAACCTTTGGCGCGGAAGTAAGCTTTATGCCGGCTAAAAAGAACGTTACGATAGGCGGAGCCGTTGTCGACAACAGCAAAGTGGCCGCAGCCGGAAATGTCGTTACGATTGAACAGGCGGCAAGTCCGGGTCAGAAGGTAAAGATAGCCGGCGTTAAATATCCGGATCTCTTTCCGAGTTACTCGTTCACATTTGACATTGAATTCGTTGGGCAATAATTGCATTATGTTTTGGCGACAACGTATTCTATGGCTTTGGGATGGTCTGTGAACATATTTTATAAAAAAATCACATAACTCTTGGCAAAGGGATGCCGCGCTGAAAAACAGCGCGGCATCCCTTATTTGATGAAGAAATTCCTGCAACCATGTCCGTGCGGCGCTCGTATGTATTCATCGCAGAGCGGCGGAGAGCTTAAAGTCTTTACGTGCGCACATACTCAGTAAAGCAGTTTATAAACACGTCGCTGGCTGCCTCAATCTCTGTTCTCACGCGCTTCTGGCTGTCGTCGTAAACTGCGCAGACCCGAAAGCCCGCCCGCTTCGCCGTTTCAATCGCATACAGCGTGTCCTCAAAGACGAGGCACTGCTGCGGGCGGAGTCGGAGCCTTTCGGCGGCCTCGAGGTAGACATCGGGGAAGTGTTTCCCCCTGCCGACCTCAGGCACGGTGACAACAAATTCAAACATGTCCAGCACACCGAGCCTTGAAAGAGCCGGGACGGCATGGCGCCTGTCCGTCAGCGTGGCGACGCATAAGCCGATGCCGCCCTCTTTGAGAAAGGCCAGAAACTCGGCTGCGCCGTCCTTCAGCTGCAGCACATTTTCATACTGCCAGGTTACTTCGGCCTCCCACTTATTGAGTATCTCATCTCCGGTGAGCTTTATGGGAAAAGTATCTGCGATAAAGTCCGCGCTTTGGCGGAGTGTTTTCGCCGCCAGGACATTGTTAAGATCCCCGTGCAGGATCCCGTGTTCGCACAGAAGCGCCGGGCAAAGGGCGCGCCACATCGGCATTGAATCAAGAATCGTGCCGTCAAGGTCAAATATCGCGCCGCCGATTCCGGCGAAGAAGCTACTTTCTCTCACTGATCGGGACATATTCGCGATCCGCGCCGATGGCCTTGTAAGCCGGCCTGATGATCCTGCTGCCGGTCGTGACTTCCTCAATCCTGTGCGCACACCAGCCGACGATCCTGGCGAGGGCGAACATCGGCGTGAAGAGATCGGGCGAGATGCCGAGCATCTTGTAAACAAGCCCGGAATACATATCGACATTCGCTGAAATTGTCTTCTTTGAGCCCTTGATCATATCAAAGACCTCCGGCGTGAGACGCTCAATGCTTTCAAGAAGCCTGAGCTCTTCGGAGAGGCCGTTTTTCACGGCAAGCTCTCTGGCGTATCTGCGAAGGATGATAGCCCGCGGGTCGGACTTCGTGTAGACCGCATGACCCATGCCGTAAACGAGCCCACTTCCGTCACCGGCTTCTTTTCGGATGATCTTGCCGAGATACGCCCTGACCTCGTCGTCATCTGTCCAGTCGCGCACATTTCTCTTGATCTCGCCGAACATATCCATAACGCGTTTATTCGCGCCGCCGTGTCGGGGCCCCTTCAGTGAACAGACCGCGGCAGAAATCGCCGAATATATATCCGTGCCCGACGAGGTCAGCACGCGGCATGAAAACGCCGAATTGTTGCCTCCTCCGTGCTCCGCGTGTAAAACGAGCATCAGGTCGAGGAGCTTTGCCTCTTCATCAGTGAACTTGTTGTCCGGCCTCACGCAGTAAAGAAAATTCTGCGCGGTGGAATATTCGTCTTTCGGATAGTGCAGGTAGAGGCTCTCGCCGTCATACCTCTGCCTCTTGCACATATAGGCGTGCGCTATAATCGTCCCAAATCGGGCGATCAGCTGAAGGCTTTGCCTGAGTTGATTTTCAACAGACATGTCCTCGGGGTTTTCGTCATAGGAATATAGTGCGAGGACGCTGGCCGCCAGCTTGTTCATTATGTCCGGGCTGGGCGCTTTGAGGATCATGTCCTCGGTAAAGTCATCCGGCAGGGAGCGCGAGCTGGCAAGCAGCAGGTTCCACATCTCAAGCTGCTGCTTTGTCGGCAACGCGCCGAACAGAAGCAGATAAGACGTCTCCTCAAAGCCAAACCTGTCGTCGTGCTTATATCCCTCGATAATGTTGTTGATGTCAATGCCCCTGTAATCCAGCCTTCCCTCAATCGGGACGGGCTCTGAGTCCTGAACGACATATCCGTGAACATGCCCCACCATCGTGACGCCTGCGAGCACGCCCGTACCGTCTGAATTCCTCAGGCCGCGCTTGACGCCGTACTGCTGAAAGACACCGGGATCAATCCTGTCGTAACTGTCTTTATTGACAAGGATGTTGTTAATAAGCTCCATGAATAAATCTCTGTTGAAATCTTGCATTTCCGTCTCCCCTTTCCGCTTTCTCTATCAATCATTATTTTAATATGTAAATACAATAATGTCAATATATTTTTGATTTTTACACAATCTTTACTTATATTTTAAATTTATATGAACAAATGGTTAACATTTGCGGCATCTTTCTTTCATCGAAAAATGAATTTTAGATAAAATAAACTTGCAAATAAGGAGTTATCTATGCGCCAGATATGCCTGATTTCCATAATGCTTCTCATTTTCGTCCTCACGATGCCGATAATCGCGCTGAGATCGACAATTTTCGACGAAAGCAACGTGCCCATCTCCTCTATATTGGCCAACCGGCAAAAGGACGGAGACATCGAGCCGGACGGCGCCGCGGTGGAGGCGTCTGTGCGGAAAGATCCCTCGCCGACCCCGTCTCAGGCGCCGTCACCTTCGCCGGAGCCGGAAAATCCCGACAGGGTTACGCTTGTGAGCGTACTCTCCGGCGGCGCGATTAAAGAGCTGTATATGGATGAATATCTCGTCGGGGTTATCGCGGCGGAGATGCCCGCCTCGTTCCCGGAAGAGGCGCTCAGGGCGCAGGCCGTGGCCAGCAGGACGAACACTCTCTATAAGATGAGGCAGCGACGTCTGCTAAAAACAGACGGAAGGCACCCCGACGCGGACGTCTGCGCCGATTCCTCCCACTGCGAGGCGTATATTTCGATGGATGCAGCTCGCGAGAAATGGGGACAGGACGCCGACCTTTTTGAGGCGAAAATCCTGGACGCGGTGCAGTCCACCGCGGGGCTCGTCGCGCTGTATGACAACGAGCCGATCTCAGCCGTATTTCACGCGGCCTCCAGCGGAACCACCGAGCGCTCGGCCGACGTATGGGGCAAGGATCTGCCTTACCTCCAAAGCGTGAAAAGCCCCGGAGAAAGCGATTCTCCGCGTTATTACGGCCGTGTGGAGATTGACGCGGAAAAATTTAAAGCAGACTTCCTCGCCGCGCACGCGGACGCAAAGCTTGAGGGCAAAGCGGATTCCTGGCTCAAAAACGAAAGGCGCAGTGCCGCCGGAGGCATTGAAACGATAGAGGTCGGCAGTGTTACAGTAAAGGGCAGCGAGCTGCGCATGATGTTCGGACTTGCTTCAACAAATTTCAGGTATTCCGTCGAGGACGGCAAGCTGATCTTTAAGACGACGGGGTACGGCCACGGCGTCGGGATGAGCCAGTACGGCGCGCGGGCGCTCGCGCTTGAGGGAAAAGACTTTGAGGAAATAATAAAATGGTACTACTCCGGCGTTGCGATAGGAACATATCTGAGCTAGTGTCTGTTAACCCCTTGACGGGTGGGTGTATAATAGAAGCATCCAAAAATTCGTTTATAAAACTGGGGGATTAATATGCTGGATTTTTCATATTTTAATCAAACCGAGATAGTATTTGGGAAAAACACTGAGCTTTCGGTTGGAGAGCTGGTCAAAAAACGCGGCAAAAAGGCCATGATCGTCTATGGCGGCGGCTCTATAAAGCGCTCCGGCCTTTACGACAGGGTGAAAAAGTCGCTGGACGACGCCGGCGTGGCTCATTGCGAGCTCGGCGGGGTCAAGCCTAATCCTGTGCTCTCTCTTGTGCACAAGGGTATTGAGCTGGGAAGGCGCGAGGGCGCCGACTTTATCCTCGCCGTAGGCGGAGGGAGCGTGATCGACTCCGCAAAGGTGATCTCGATGGGTATGCTGTACGACGGCGAGGTGTGGGATTTTTTTGAGGGCAAAACGGCCGAAAAGGTCGTTCCCGTCGGCGTTGTGCTGACGATTCCCGCCGCCGGAAGTGAGAACAGTGCCGACGCCGTGATTACAAACGACCTGCGCGGCAACGAAAAATGGCCCTCCTGCTCGGCGGATTACATCCGTCCGGTCTTCTCGATCCTCAACCCCGAGCTGACGTTCACGCTCCCGCCCTTTCAAACAGCCTGCGGCGCGGCGGATATCATCGCGCACGCCCTTGAACGGTATTTTACGCAGGACCGCGATGTCGACCTTTCAGACAGGCTTCTCGAATCCGTCGTCAGGACTATGGTCAAATTCGCCCCGGCCGCGATAGCCTCGCCGGAGGACTACAACGCCCGCTCGCAGATCATGTGGGCGGGGACGCTGGCCCACAACAGCCTTTTCGGCTGCGGCAGAACCGGCGACTGGGCCTCTCACATGATTGAGCATGAGCTCTCCGCGCTCTACGACGTCGCGCACGGCGCCGGCCTCGCGGTTATTGTACCCGCCTGGATGGAATACGTCCTTCCGGGGAACGAGGCGCGCCTCGCGCAGTTTGCAAACCGCGTGTTTGACGTTGAATACGACGCTTTTGTCCAGGAAAACACCGCCCGGAAAGGCATCTCGCTCCTGCGTGCGTTCTTTAAGAGCATCGACCTGCCTGTGACGCTTTCGGAGCTCGGCATCCCTGGCGACCGCGTTGATGAGATGGCCGAAAGGTGCACATACGGCGATCAGTGGGCGCCCGGTAATTTTAAAAAGCTCAAAAAGGCCGACGTCGCAGCCATCTACAAAAGTTGCCTCTGATTTTCTCTGATTTAGGAATGGACAGAAGCCGCCGGAAGGCGGCTTCTGCTAAAGGACAGCACGAAAAACACCGTAGTTTTGACTCCACAGTTATGTAGGTGATGTTTGCCTGAAGGCCGGCGGCGCGTTAAGCTTTGCCTGCGACCTCGCGCCGAAAGAACCTCACGAAAGATAAGGGACCCATTATGAACGCGATTGCGGCGGTGGACAAAAACCTCGGCATCGGCCTGAGAGGCTCACTGCTCTTCAGGCTGCCGGGGGATATGGCGCACTTTAAGAAGATGACGCTTGGTAAAACGGTTATCATGGGCAGAAATACGCTTCTGTCTCTTCCGGGCGCGCGTCCGCTCCCCGGGCGCGACAATATTGTGCTTTCGTCAAACCCTGCCTTCCGGGCGGAGGGCGTGCGCGTTGTACATTCACTTGAGGAGCTTTTTGAGACAGTCCGCCCTTTGAATGGGGACAGCCTTTTTGTCGCGGGCGGCGCGAGGATATACTCATCGCTCCTGCCTTACTGCAAAAACGCGTATCTGACAAGGGTTGACGCGTGTTTCGAGGCCGACAGCTTTTTTCCAGACCTTTTTTCGATGCCCTCATGGCGCCCAGCGGATGAATCCGGCCCATTTGAGCAGTGCGGCGTACGCTATTTTTTCACAAGATACGAAAACAGCAAGGTGCTTTCTACGCCCGCGAGATAAAACAGCGGCATATTTCTCTCCGGCGCGATATATATATGTAGTGCCCGCCACCGATGCAGAAAACACTTGACACGCGGCCCTCATTTTACTATAATTGTTATTGGCATCTTTTAGAGAGGTGTGTTTTTTTATATTCATTGCCTTTCAGGCGTGCAAAGTCCATCAATACTTCTTTTCTTTAGAGGAGATTATAATATGCAGAAACAGTTTAAACTGACTCAGGAGCGGCTGTGCGAGCTTGAGGAGGAACTCAATTTTCTCAAGACCGTGCGCGAAAAAGAGGTTGCCGAGCAGATCAAAGAGGCCCGTTCTTTTGGCGATCTGTCTGAAAACTCAGAATACGACGAGGCGAAAAACGAGCAGGGGAAGCTGTTCTCCCGCATTGCGGAAATTGAGAACGTGCTTATCCATGCGGTTATTATTGACGAGGAATCCGTCAAGACGGACGTTGTCACTCTCGGCTGCAAGGTCAAGATCCTTGAGCTTGCGTCAGGAGCCGAGGACGAATACCTTATCGTCGGCTCGCAGGAGGCGAACCCGATGATGGGCCGGGTCTCGGACGAATCGCCCCTGGGGCGCGCGGTGCAGAGCCGCAAAACCGGAGAAGAGTTTGTTGTAGACGCGCCCTCCGGGCAGACACGCTACAGAGTGGTTCAGATCAGCAAGTAAAAGCGATTCCCCCGCTTTACGGCGGGGGAATTTAGTATCCGGTCTTGCGAGCCGGTGATGATACATTTGCGAAATACGGGGGAAAAGATATGTCGGATGATAGAAACACGCCTTCTCAGGAGCTCACGCAGGCGGAACTTTCCGAGCTTCTGCAAATCAGGAGAGACAAGCTCACATCACTTTGCGAAGGCGGGCTCGACCCGTTTTTAAAAACTGGATTCAAAAAAGATACGCTCGCCGAGGACATAAAGGCGCGCTTTGAAGACCTGGAGGGCGCCGAAGTTTCGATCGCCGGGCGCGTGATGTCGAAGCGCGATATGGGAAAGGCCTCGTTCTGCGACCTGCAGGACGCATCCGGCCGCATCCAGCTGTATGTCCGGCGCGACGCGATCGGCGACGAGGCCTATGCCCTTTTCAAGAAATATGACATCTCCGACATAATCGGCGTGAAGGGCGAGGTGTTTCGCACTCAAAAGGGCGAGATCTCCGTCAAGGCCGCTAGCGTAGAGCTGCTAGCGAAGTCGCTGCGCCCGCTGCCGGAGAAATTTCACGGCCTGCGCGACCCCGATCTGCGCTACCGTCAGCGCTATGTCGATCTTATTATGAACCCCGACGTCAAGAAGACATTTGAAATTCGGAGCCGGGTCGTCCGCGAGATGAGGCGCTGGCTCGACGACAGGGGCTTCATGGAGGTTGAGACGCCGGTGCTCAACACGATCCCCGGCGGGGCGGCCGCCAGGCCGTTTGTCACGCACCATAACACGCTCGGCATTGACATGTATCTGAGGATCGCCACCGAGCTTCACCTCAAGAGGCTGATTGTCGGCGGCATGGAGAAGGTCTATGAGATCGGCCGCATATTCAGGAACGAGGGCATGTCGGTTAAGCACAATCCCGAGTTTACGACAATTGAGCTTTACGAGGCTTACGCCGACTATCAGGACATCATGTGTCTGACCGAAAACCTGATAGCTCACATATGCGAGGCCGTGTGCGGCACTACGGAGATCAGTTACGGCGGCGAGGCCGTCAGCCTCAGGGCGCCATTTGCGCGTATGACTATGGCAGAGGCCGTCAGGAAGTACACCGGCCTTGACTTTATGACGATCACCTCAGACGAGGAGGCGAGAAAGGCCGTCAAGGATCTCGGCATTCACTTCGACGCCGCCAAAAACCCCACCTGGGGCGAGCTTTTGTATCTCTGCTTTGACGAAAAAGCGGAAAGTGAGCTCGTGGGGCCCGTGTTTATCACACAGCACCCGATCGAGGTTTCGCCGCTCGCCAAGAAAAACCCGGACGACCCCCGTCTGACCGACAGATTTGAGCTTTTTGTCACGCGGCGCGAGCTGGCAAACGCGTTTTCCGAGCTGAATGATCCTATCGACCAGAAGGAGCGCTTCATGCGTCAGGCAGAGCTTCGTGCTTTGGGCGATGAGGAGGCCTCAATGATGGACGACGACTTCATCTGCGCGCTTGAGTACGGGATGCCGCCGACCGGCGGCCTCGGCATAGGCATCGACAGGCTTGTCATGCTGCTGACGGACAGCCCCTCGATACGTGATGTACTGCTGTTCCCTACGATGAAGCCGCAGGAATAATACACTCCCGCCTCTGACAATTTTCAAATTTTAGGCAAGTGCGTCCGCAAAAAAGCGGACGCACTTGCTGTTTTTAAGGTTTTTTTGCTTTGGGATATATGATTATTGAGTTTACATAATCTCCAAGACACTTAACCGTTTTAATGACTTTCGGCTATTTATTTTGTCAATACTACCTCATAACCACCCCGCATTATGCCCGTTTCACCGCATTATATTAACAAACTACCTATTATTAGTATATAAAACTACCTACTTGGGTAGTAGCTTTTTCATATAAACTGGTCTAGTATTGTAAACATAAAACAACACAGCACACGAAAAAAACTTCACACATGAAAAACAACATAAAATACTAAATGACAGGAGATGCACACAATGAGAATAACACAGGAAGCTGACAACGCCATCCGCATTATTTATTGTCTTGCGAAGCATCAGAGAAAGCAGGGCGCAAAAGAAATATCTGAGAACACGTCGGTAACGCTCAGATTTACCCTTAAAATTCTAAGGAAGCTTATCGGCGCGGGTTTCGTAATGTCCTTTAAGGGCATGAAAGGCGGCTATATTCTAAAAAAAGCGCCTGTTGACATCTCTGTCGGAGAGGTGGTTGAGGCGATTGACGGGCCGATCAGCATTGTTAAATGTCTTAACGGCAGCTGTGAAGAGCCCTGTGCCGAAGATAGGTCAACATGCCCAATCTACAGATACGCACTGGAGCTTAACGAAACCATACGCAGTATGATGTGCTCCGAGACATTTCTTTCTCTGCTCGAGAACGAGAAAAGTGAGTGCTCATATAATTTTAATCAGGCCAGGGCATATTCCGCGCCTAAGATTCTCCATATGTGAGTTTTTCAAAGATCCCGTAGCGATTCGAAGGGTGAGACCTCAAAGAAAGAGTGCAGGCAGATAGCAGGGCAGATAGATCGACTGATACATATAAGCAAAAAGCTAACGCTCAGGCGACAGGGCCCCGGCAAAAGCCGGGGCCCTCGGCTGTCTGCGCGTCATACAAACGAAAGGCCCGCACAAGCCGGATACAAAGGTTTACCGGCTCAGTACGAGCGTCTTAGCTAATTGCGCTTATGCGATTGAACCGCCGTATACCGGACGGTATTCACAATGGTTTGCGAGGTTGGCTGCGCAATTAATGAACAGGCTCCCCCCATTTTAATCTATACTCCTAAGAGAGGCCTGTGTTACTTCCCGGTCTGCGCTCCTATCCAGCGGCAGATGCCTCGGAGCACGTCGTCGCGCCCGGCCTCGAGCATCGTGTCGTGGCCGAATCCCTCCCATTCGCGATATTTGCAGTCAGGGCAGGCCTTTGCAAACTCTCTGCTGCCCTCTACCGAGCAGACCCTGTCCAGCGTGCCGTGAAAAAGGTATACCGGAGGCAAGCGCCTTTGCGCGGCGCCGAGTATCTCACCCGCCGCTTTAAAGCAGTCGCTTGCAGTCTGCGGCGTGATAAGCAGGTGCATCAGAGGGTCCCTTTTCGCCGTTTCAGACACCTCTCTGTTCTTTGACAGCGCCTCGGCTGTGAGTCCGCTGTCCATCGCGCGCGACGGGAACAAAAGCGCACCGACATTGAGCAGAAACGCCTGCACCAGCGTCGTTTTTTTCTGAAGCTTGAGCCACGGCGAGGATATTATGTAACCCTTTATATCCATGTCGGTATTAAGGAGCCTGTAGGACAGCGCAAGGTTCCCGCCCATTGAGTGCCCCATCACAAAGACCGGCGCGCTTGAGGCCCTTCTCGCTTGGGCGTACAGCGCGTCGATTATACTGAAAACGCCCTGGCGCGGGCCGATATGCCCCCTGATGCCAGACGATTTCCCATGCCCGGGAAGGTCCGCGCCGTATATGGCCACGCCTTCCCTAAAAAAGTAATCCGAAACGTACTCATATCTTCCGAAATGCTCTCCAATGCCGTGAACAAAACAGATCGACGCGCGTGGGTTCTCCGGCACGGAACGCTTGGCCTCATACTCCACGCCGCCAACCTCAAAATCAAACCGTTTCAGCATATCGCTCACTCCTGTGCTCCGCCCTGCGGACGGGAGCTCTCAAGAATCTCAGACGCGGCGAGAAGAACGCCCTCCTTGCCGGACTCAAATGTCAGGCCCCCCTGCATATAGGCCGTGTATGGCTCGCGCATCGGCGCGTCACAGCTGAGCTCGATCGACGCGCCCTGGATAAACGCCCCGGCGGCCATGATTACATCGCAGTCGTACCCGGGCATACGCCACGGCTCGGGCGTGACAAACGAATCCACCGGCGCGCCGCTTTGTATCCCCCGGCAAAAGGCGGCGACCGCCTCCGGGCTGCCAAACCTTATCGACTGAATGATATCGTACCTTTTTTCATCCCATTTTGGGCTGGCCTCAAAGCCCAGAAGCTCCATCAGCCTCGCGCAGAACACCGCCGTTTTAAGCGCCTGCGCGACGGTGTGCGGCGCCATGAACAGGCCCTGATACAAAAGCCGCGACTGCCCCAGCGTCGGCCCGCATTCACGCCCGATCCCAGGCACGTTTAGCCGATGCGACGCGCGCTCCACAAGCTCGCGCCTCCCCGCGACGTAGCCCCCCGTCGGCGCGAGCCCACCGCCCGGGTTTTTGATCAGCGAGCCGGCGCAGATATCCGCCAGCCCCTCACAGACAGGCTCTCTTTCCTCAACAAACTCCCCGTAGCAGTTGTCGACGATTATCGCGGCGCCCGGGTTTACCGCGCGGACGGCCCGGCATATCTCCGCGATGCCTGAAACCGACAGCGCCGGACGCTGTGAGTATCCCCTTGAGCGCTGTATGAGCACGGCGCCTATGTCCTTTGCCGACGCGGCGGCCTCAATTGCGGAGATATCCGGGCTTCCGTCAGACAGCGCCGCAACCTCCGCGTAGCCAATGCCGTAAAACGCGAGGCTGCCGTGCGGAGGCGGCCCCTTCGAACCGATCACGCCCTCAAGCGTGTCATACGGCGCTCCGACACAGGACAAAAGCCGCTGCCCCGGGCGCAGGCAGGCGAAAAGCGCGCAGGCGATCGCGTGAGTACCGTTCACAAAGCCGATCCGCACCAGCGCGTCCTCGCAGCCGAACACCGATGCGAAAACGCCGTCGAGCGCGTCGCGCCCGCGGTCGTCATAGCCGTATCCGGTCGTACCGGCAAAAAAGGTATCCGACACGCGAGCACGGCGGAAAGCGGCAAGCACACGCGAGGTATTTTCAGTGGATACGCGGTCAATTTTTTGAAAAACTCCCGAAATGTCGCTCTCAGCTTTTTGGGAAAGCCTCAAAAGCATATCGTCCATTTGCACCCCCGCAAACGCTGTATGGGGGCCGGAACAATAATTCCGACCCCCCCGGCGTTAAATCGTATACACTTCTTCCGGTGTGAGAAGCTTGACCCCGGCTTTCCGGAGAATCTCCACCGCGGCCGCGTTATCCTCAACTCGGATGATCACAAACGCGCCCTCGGCCTTCCTCGTGATGAACGCGTATGCGTACTCGACGCTGATGCCCTTTTCGTTCAGCGCGCTGAGTATGCCGTAGAGCCCGCCCGGCCTGTCCTCGATACCGACCGCGATGACATCCGTCGTCGTGACCGTGAGCCCCTCGCTGCGGAGGGCCTCGAGCGCAAGATCGGGGTTGTCGGCGATCATGCGGAGGATGCCGAAGTCGGTCGTATCGGCGATTGAGAGTGCGCGGATGTCCACGTTCTTTTCCTTCAGTACCTTTGTGATCTCGGCCAGCCTTCCCGGTTTGTTCTCCACAAACACGGATATCTGCTTTATCATTTAAAATGCCCCCTTACATCAAAATATGTCGCCTTTATTGTCAGCTGTAAAGCTTTCTGTTGTCGATGACCCTGACGGCCTTGCCTTCGCTCCTCGCAATGGTCTTCGGCCCGACGAGCCTGACCCTTGCCGAGATCCCGAGCGTTGAGTCGATGTCCTTCTTGATCCTTCGTTCGATCTCCTCAAGCCGCCTGACCTCGTCTGAAAAATACTCCTGCCTGAGCTCGACCTGCACCTCAAGCGTATCGAGGCTGCCCTCCCTGTTGACAATCAGCATGTAGTAAGGCGCGACCTCGACGATGTCGAGAAGCACGCTTTCCACCTGCGACGGGAACACGTTGACCCCGCGGATAATCAGCATGTCGTCGGCGCGGCCCTGCGGCTTGCTCATCCGGCAGAGCGTCCTCCCGCAGGCGCATTTTTCATGGCTGAGCGTTGAGATGTCCCTTGTGCGGTAGCGTATAAGAGGCATTGCCTCCTTCGTGACGCATGTGAACACGAGCTCGCCGGGCACCCCGTCGGGCAAGGGCTCGCCGGTGTTCGGGTCGATTATCTCGGGGATGAAGTGATCCTCGTTCACATGCAGGCCGCACTGGCACTCGCACTCGTTTGAAACGCCCGGCCCCGTGATCTCCGAAAGCCCGTAGATATCATAAGCCTTGATGCCCAAGCCGCGCTCGATCTCCTCGCGCATGCTCTCAGTCCACGGCTCCGCGCCGAAGATACCTCTCTTCAGTGAGATGTCCGCAGGCGTGAGCCCCTCTTCCTTCAGCGCTTCCGCGAGGTATATCGCGTAAGACGGCGTACACATCAGCACCGTCGAGCCGAAGTCGCGCATGATCTGGAGCTGGCGCTTTGTATTGCCTGAGGAAACGGGTATCGTCGCCGCGCCGAGAAGCTCTCCGCCGTAATGCGCGCCGAGCCCGCCGGTGAACAGCCCATATCCGTAAGAAACGTGAATTACATCGCTTTTGGTGCTTCCCGTCCAGGTGAGGCATCTGGCCATGCTCTCGCTCCAGATGTCAATATCGCTCTGAGTATAGCCGACGACGGTTTGCTTGCCCGTGGTGCCCGACGACGCGTGAATCCTGACAACCTGGTCCATCGGGACGGCGAACATGCCGAAGGGGTACGCGTCGCGCAGGTCTGTTTTGAGTGTGAACGGCAGCTTTGAAAGGTCGGAAACGGTCTTTATGTCGTCCGGCGAAATGCCCGCCTCATCCATCTTCGCGCGGTAAAGCGGGACGTTATCGTAGGCTCTTTTTACAGCCAACTTGAGCCTTTCTCCCTGCAGCGCCTCCATCTCCGGGCGCGGCATGGTCTCTATTTTTTCGTTCCAGAGCATAATCTGGGTCCTCCATTAAGTATTATCTTGTTTCATAGCCGTATCTCTGCCTGAATTAAAGGCCTTTATGTTCATATCGAGAAACCGCTCAGGCACACAGGCGCGCAGCGCCTCGTCCCATTCCGATTCGGAGAAGGGAAGCTGGAGCGACGCCGCCCCGAGCATTACAATGTTCACTGCCTTCGCGCTTCCCGCGGCCTCCGCCTGCGGAAGCGCGTTGAAGACCAGCGCGTCGGGAAAGCTCTTTTTGACTGACTCCTCTATCCCGTCGGGATACACGGCCGCGCCCGTTATAACCGGCATAGGGGCGATCCTCTGAGTGTTTAGGACGCATTTGCCGTCATTTTTCAGGTAGTGTGTCCAACGTAGGCCTTCAAGCTCTTCAAAGGCAATGAGCAGGTCGGCCTCACCGGGCGTTATCAGCGGGGAGGCGACGTTCTCCCCAGCCCTTACATAGGTCACGACGCTTCCTCCGCGCTGCGACATGCCGTGAACCTCGCTGACCTTGACGTCAAGGCCACGCCCGGTATAGATATGACCGAGGATGCGAGAGGCGAGCAGCGTGCCCTGTCCTCCGACGCCGGCAATAAGAATATTACAGTTCACTGTGCCACCTCCTCGCCGATGATCGCGCCGAATCGGCACATCTTCGCGCAAAGGCCACACCCGACGCAGATCGACGCGTCGATATCCGCGCCGCTCTCCGTCATCCTGACGGCGGGGCAGCCGATCCTCATACAGGCCTTGCATTTCGTGCATTTTTCGCTGATCACGGCGAACGGCTCTCCCTTTTTAACGTGCTTCAAAAGCACGCAGGGGCGTTTCGCGATAATAACCGAGGGCTCCTCGGCCGCGAGCTCCTCGCGCAGCGCCTTCTCAAACCCCGCCATGTCGTGCGGATCGACAGTCCTGACGCGCCCAACGCCGACAGCTTTGCACAGCCCCTCAAGGTCAAGCCTGTGGGCGGGCAGATTTTTCAGCGTGAGCCCCGTAGTCGGGTTCTGCTGGTGCCCCGTCATGCCGGTGATCGAGTTGTCCAGGATCAAAACCGTTGAGGGGGAGTTGTTGTAAACAATATCGATGAGCCCGGTGATACCGGAGTGAATAAACGTCGAGTCGCCGATCACTGCGACGCGCTTCTTGGCTCCGTCAGGATCCGTGCGGTTCATCCCGTGGAGCATCGAGATCGACGCGCCCATGCACACCGTCGTGTCCAGCGCCGTGAGCGGCGCGACGGCGCCGAGCGTGTAGCACCCTATGTCGCCCGACACCATGATCTTAAGTCTTGAAAGCACGCTGAAAAGCCCTCTGTGCGGACATCCGGGACACAGCACGGGCGGACGTGCGGGAGCGTCAAAGGCAACTGCCTCCGGAAGCGGAGCTCCGAGCAGCCTGCTTCTGATAATCTCGGGGGAATACTCTCCGAGCAAGGAAAACAGTGCCTTTCCCTCGCAGTTTACACCCAGAGCGCGGCAGTGCTCCTCAATGAACGGATCAAGCTCCTCGATGACATAGAGTTTTTCAACCCCGGCGGCAAATTCACGGATCAGTGCGTCCGGCAGCGGGTAGATCATGCCGAGCTTAAGGTATGACGCGTCGTCGCCCAGAGCTTCACGCGCGTACTCATATGCGATGCCGGCTGAGATTATGCCTATATTCCGGTCTCCCCAGATTATCCTGTTAAGCCCGGCCTTCTCCGACAGCTCCTTCAGGCTGAGCATCCTCTTTTCGACGACGACATGCCTGCCGCGCGCGCTCGAGGGCATCATAACGTATTTCGCTGCGTCTTTTTTATATTCCCTGCGCGGCGCATCTTCTCGCTCACCTAAGGATACAAGGCCCTGCGAGTGTGACACGCGCGTCGAAAGCCTGAGCATAAACGGCGTGTCATACTCCTCCGAAAGCTCGAAAGCCAGCCTCGTAAAGTCCAGGCACTCCTGTGAGTCGCTGGGCTCGAGCATCGGCAGCTTTGAAGCGCGCGCGTAATGGCGGCTGTCCAGCTCGTTCTGCGACGAATGCATGCCCATATCGTCGGCCACGGCGACAACCAGCCCGGCGTTCACTCCCGTGTATGACGCGGTGAAGAGCGGGTCGGCCGCGACGTTCAGGCCGACATGCTTCATGCCTGAAAACGCCCTCCCGCCCATAACGGACGCGCCGAGCGCCGCTTCAAGGGCCACCTTCTCATTTGGGGCCCATTCAGCGTACATTTCGTCATATTCGGCGGCGCACTCGGTTATCTCGGTGCTCGGCGTGCCGGGATAGCTTGAAACAAACGCGCAGCCCGCCTCCCATAGGCCCCGGGCAACCGCGCCGTTCCCAATCATAAGCTTCTTCTTCATATTCCCTCCAAAATCAGGATATATTGCGCCGGGATAAGCTCGTTATCCGATATCCCAAAGGCGCAAATCCGCAGGAAAGGATGCGGCAATGCGTTTGGCTGCCACTTATTCCACCTTCTTTCAGGTAATCTCTCTATCTCAGGTCGGTAACCCTTTTCGCCTTGCCCATAAACCGCTCCATACTCTTGGGCTCGGCCAGCGTCACCTTTGTATCAAGTCCTAAAACGGAGCGCAGGCGCTCGCGCACCAGGCGCTGGAGCTTTTCAAGCTCCGAATATTTTTCAAGCAGCGAGCCGTCGAGCAGCTCGACCGAGACCTCGAGCGTATCCATAAATCCCTCGTGGCGCACAGTAAGATGATAGTGCGGCCCGACCTGATCCATACCCATCAGCACGCTCTCAATCTGCGACGGGAACACGTTGACGCCCTTGATGATCAGCATATCGTCCGAGCGACCCATGACCTTGCTCATGCGCGCGTGCGTGCGCCCGCATTTGCACGGCTCGTATGTAATGCGCGCAATGTCCCTCGTGCGGTATCGGATGATCGGCAGGGCCTCCTTGGTCAGCGAGGTGATGACGAGTTCGCCGGTCTCCCCCTCGGGCAGAACCTCAAGCGTATCCGGATCGATTATCTCGGCGATGAAGTGATCCTCGGCGATGTGCAGCCCGTCGCGCTCAAGACACTCGCCCGAGACGCCGGGCCCGATGAGCTCGGACATCCCGTAGTTGTCTGTGGCGATGATACCGAGGCTTTTCTCGATCCTCGACTGCATCTCGTGCGTCGCACCCTCGCCCCCGAAAAGCCCGACCCTGAGGTTGAGCTTTTCCCTGATGCCCTTTTCGTCCGCGAGCTCGCTCATATACATGGCGTAAGACGGCGTGGATATAAGTACGCTCGTCTGAAAGTCTTCCATAATCATAAACTGCCTGTCGGTGTTTCCGCTCGACATCGGGATGACCAGCGCGCCTATTTTTTCAAGCGCCTGGTGGAGGCCAAACGCCCCGGTAAACAGCCCGTATCCGAAGCATATCTGCGCAATATCGCCGTCTGATACGCCCACGGCGACGGCGAGCCTCGCGACAAGGTCGCTCCACAGGTCAAGATCATTTTTTGTGTAGCCCACGATCGTCGGCTTGCCTGTCGTGCCCGACGAGCCGTGCACCCTTACGATATCCTTTACGGGCACGGCGTTCAGCCCGAACGGATAGTTGTTGCGAAAATCGTCCTTTGTCATAAAGGGGATGTTTTTGAGGTCTTCAGCGCACCTGATATGCTCCGGCCTCACCCCTGCCGCGTCATATTTTTCCCTCATATAAGGCACTTTAGAGAAAATCCTGTCCACGGTCCATTTGATCCGCTCATCCTGAAGCTGCCTGATTTTATCGCGGGGCATAGTTTCCATTTCTTTGTTCCAGTACATTTCTACCGTCCTTCCGTTCTTCAGATTTATACCCGGGAAGACCGCCTTCCCATGCCTATTCCTTTTATTCTACATAATAACATGTTCAATGTAAAGCGCCAAATATAAGTTTCTGGTTTTTAGCAGAAAAAGTCCGCTCACCCGCCGGCTTTTTCGTGAAGCTCCGCAACGGCCGCCTGATCCGGGGTGACAAAGGCCGTCTTGAAATCCTTGTATATAACGCCGCCGGGACGCGCCCCAGGCGGCTTTTTCACATTTCTCACAATAGTATAGTCAACCGGTACCTTGGCGCCGCCCCTCGCCTTAGAATAGTACGCCGCGAGCATAGCCGCCTGCGTGACCGTCAGGTCGTCCGGCGCCTCACTTCCGCAGGATATGATAACATGCGCGCCGTGTATCTTCTGCGTGTGCAGCCAAACATCGTTTTTATCGGCAAGCTTCAGCGTCAGCTCGTCATTTTGCAGGTTGTTGCGCCCCACGAGTATCAAAAATCCGGCCTCGGAGCGGAATCTGAGCGGGCGAAGCGCAGGGACACCTCGCTTTTTTGCCGCCGCCTTTTTGAGATACCCTGTCTCGCCGAGCTCCGAGCGTATCCCCTGAAGGTCGGAATCACTCTCGGCGAGAGAGATCTCCCCGAGCACGCTCTCAAGGTAAAAAAGCTCTGCTTTCCCGGCTTCAATCTGCGCGAAAAGCATCTTTTCCGCGTTTTTCATGCGCGAATAATCCTTATAAAAGCGGGCGGCGTTTTGCTGGGGGGAAAGCTTCGGGTTCAAGCGTATCTCCGCCACTTCGCCCTCCTCGGAATAAAAGTCGTCAACCGTGACGCTTTCCGCGCCGCGCCGCACGAGATGCAGGTTCGCCGTCAGCAGGTCTCCAAGCCTGCGAAGGCTCTCGCGGTCCTTCGCGCTCTCCAGCTCTTTTTCCTGGTTGACCAGCTTTCGAAGCAGCCTGTCCCTCGCGGAGGAAACGGTCCTCGTCATGTCCTGCGACCGCTGCCTCATCCGCTCGCCCGCGTCGCGCTGTGCGTAAAAGGTATCCAGAAGGGCAGAAAATCCCGGCATTTCCTCGCCTTCCATGACACCGGAGTATTGACTCACTGGCATGAAGCATATATCCGCGGGCGCGCCGTTTTTCCTCAGCATGTATGGTTTGAAGGCGTCGTTTTCAATCAGCCCGAGCACGCGGCAGAGCGCGTCTGAAAAGCTCTTCCTGTCTGAAAACTCAAAAAAGCGCGGGGATACGTCGCCGCATGAGAGAAACGCTATCTCTCTGCATACAAGCGGCGAAAGCCCTAAAAAAACCGACAGAAGCCACTCGTCCGCCTTCGCCTCCGGAGGAGCATCATCGACCATGCGCCGGATCTCATCGTGCGAGAGCGTGAGCGGGTCTCTTTTATCCTGCTGCCCGGGGGGGAGCCTGTAAAATAGCCCGGGCAGCACCTGCCGCGCGCCTGACATATCGGAGTCCACACGGCGCAGGCAGTCGATTATCCTGCCGTCCGCGCCGGTGAGGATAATATTCGAATGCCTGCCGATCAGCTCCGCCGTCAGCCTCTTCCTGGATGGGTCGCCAAACTCATCGGTCGTGTCAATATCAAGATGGATGACGCGCTCCATCGGTTCGTTTGAAACCTCCCTGATGATGCCTCCGCAGAGGTGCTTTCTCATCAGCATACAGAGCATCGGCGGCGCGGAGGGGTTTTCCTTCTGCGTCTTTGTGATGTACACGCGCGGATGGCTCCCCCCTGCGGACAGAAGCAGGCGGAGCGAACCCCTGGCCCCGCGCAGAGAGAGCACAAGCTCGTCTTTCTCCGGCTGAAAGACCTTATCTATCTTCATATTTAAAAGCTCGTCACGAAGCTCCGCTGCGAGAGCGCGGACGACCACGGCGTCAAGCGGCATAGAAATCCCTCATCAAAGTCCGGACGGCGGGCGCCGACCCATTATATTAGGAATTTTACCAAAACGCACACGCCTTGTCAAATCCGCGCTGGGAGCTGTCCGAGGCGGCAAGCCATCGCTTTGATTGTTATTTAAAGGCCGGAGCGATATACCCCCAGCTGTTGAGCTGTAGCAGCGTAATAAGAATTATCGGCAGGATTATCATGCCCGGCAGACCGAACGTGCAAAAGCCCACGTACATGGAAAGCAGTGTTGCGAGCGGGTGCAACCCGATCTGACTGCCGACAAACTTGGGCTCGATGACACCGCGTATTATTGACACCGCGCCGTAAAGAATAATGAGCGACACACCAAGGCGCGTCTGGCCTGTCAGCAGCAGAAAGGCGGCCCACGGGATCAGCACAGTACCGGAACCGAGGATAGGGAGCGCGTCCACCAGCGCGATGAGCGCTGCGAAAAGCACCGGATAGTCTATGCCCAGCACAAAAAGCCCCAGCGTGAGCTCGAGAAAGGTTATGCCCATGAGCATCAGCTGCGCCCTGAGCCATTTTGCCAGTGTTTTTGAGAGGCCATCTTTCGTGCGAAGGAGCTTTTCGTGCCACTTTTCCGGAAACTGCCGCTTTATAAACGCCATCACGGTGCCAAAATCCGCGCTCAGGAAAAACGTGGACAACACCGAGGTAACTATAAACAAAAATATTGACGGGAGGCTGCCGGCCGCCCCGGACAACGCGCCGAGGAGCCTGCTGTAAACCTCCTGAGGGACTGAAACGCCTTCGTTTATCAGCCTATCCATAGTGTTTGACAGAAACGATTGCAGCTCCGGCGGCGTCGAGGCGATGAAGTGCCTCAGCGTTTCCTGAAGGCCGCTTGTCGTATCCGGCAGCGAGGCAATTACCGTGGGCAGGCGCGTCAGCAGCCCGCTCAACTCGAAGCCCACACGCCAGACTATCAGCGCCGCCAGGCAGAGCGCCGCGCCATATACCGCAAGGGTGCACAGCGCCGCGGCAAGCGCCCGGTTCCATCGGCGGCGCGTCAGCCAGCCCACGGCTTTTTCCTGCCCCCTCGCCACGAGCAGCGCGATTACAAACGGCATCAGGAGCGGCAGGCCGTATTTGACCAGCACCCACAGCAAGAAAATCACGCCTGCTGCCGTGGCCAGCCTGAATATAAGTTTTTTCTGTTTTTCCGTCATCGTTTTACCTTTAACGCGGCGCACGCCGTCCTTTCAATATGCTTTAAGGCATTAAACACCCGGATGCCGCTGATCAAAAACGTGCCCTGATGTTTAATCCGACCGCATTTCGGCGCTGTGGACACAGCAATTTTGTGAAAATTGTTTTCTTGCACATTCGCCGTAGGTGTGTTAGAATATCCACACGGGAAAAACAATTGATTTTGTGTGGTGAACATTATGGGTCAGCCCAGATACTATCTTGTCGAGGCTTCCGCCCTGCCGGAGGTTTTTTTGAAGGTCGTCGAGGCGAGGCGCCTGCTGGAAACCGGAAAGGTTTCCACCGTGGGCCGCGCTGTGGATGCCGCCGGGATCAGCCGGAGCGCTTTTTATAAGTACAAGGATCTTGTGCTCCCCTTCTTCGACATGGCTCAGGGCAGGATCATCACATTCCATGCCCTGCTCGAGGATGAACCGGGGGTTCTGTCCGGCGTATTAGGTATTTTTGCCGGATCCGGAGCAAATATTCTGACGATTAACCAAAGTATCCCGGTCAACGCCATCGCGCCTGTCACTTTGACGGCGGAGACCTCGGCCATGAACACTCCTCTTGACGCGTTTCTGGCAGCGGTGCAAAAGCTCACGGGCGTCGTCAAGTTTGAGATACTGGCGGGATAGCCTTTCCGCTCGGCGGGAAGGCACAGACATACAGAAATGAGGTTTTTATATGACTCACATTGCGGTTTTAGGGTATGGGACGGTTGGCTCGGGGGTTGTTGAGGTTCTTAACACAAACAGGGGCTCGATCTCGCTCAGGGGCGCCGGAGACATCTCGGTGAAATATATCCTTGACGTGCGCGACTTCAGTGACAGCGAATACGCCTCGCTGTTTGTAAACGACTTCTCCGTTATTGAAAACGACCCTGACGTGCGTGTGGTCGTCGAGACAATCGGCGGTTCCGGCGTGGCGCTGGAGTTTACCAGACGCGCGCTCGCGGCAGGAAAAAGCGTGGTTACCTCGAACAAGGAGATAGTCGCGGAGTACGGCGACGAGCTTCTCAGAACCGCGGGTGAGAAAAACCTCAACTATCTTTTTGAAGCGAGCGTTGGCGGCGGCATTCCGATCATCAGGCCGATCAGCCAGTGCCTGGCGGCCAACGAGATTGACGAGATATACGGCATATTGAACGGTACGACAAACTATATCCTGACGCGCATGATCAAGGCCGGGCTTTCGCTCGACGACGCGCTGAGGGAGGCGAAGGAGCTCGGATACGCCGAGCAGAACCCGGCCGCCGACGTCGAGGGGCACGACGCCTGCCGCAAGATATGCATCCTGTCCTCGCTGGCTTTTGGGAAGCATATCTATCCAAGGCAGGTGCCTACGGAGGGTATACTAAATGTTACGCTCGACGACGTGCAATATGCCAAGAGCGCCGGCAGATGCATAAAACTTCTCGGCCGAGCGTCGCGGCTCCCGGGCGGAAAGGTGTGCGCCTACGTTGGGCCGCATCTGGTCAGCGCATCGAATCCGATCGCGAACGTCGAGGATGTGTTTAACGGGATCGTCGTCAAGGGAAACGCGATTGGCGAGGTAATGTTCTACGGCAGGGGAGCAGGCAAGCTTCCGACGGCTTCCGCCGTTGTGGCCGATGTCATTGACGCAATTAAGCACATCTCTTCAAGAAAGCTTCTGTCCTGGGACAGCGCGGACGAGGCCCTTGTAGGGGACAGCGGATGCCTCGAATCAAGCTACTATATCCGCTGTGAAAACGGCATTGACGCGGCGAAAGAGATTTTCGGCGGCGTTCAGCAGCTCTCACGCGCGGACGCGGGCGAAAATGAGCACGCGTTTATCACCTCTCCGATGAACCTATACGAGCTTAAAAAGCGCGTTGAGCAGCTTAAACACTCGGCGCTCGTCCTTTCGCTAATGAGAACGCTTGACTAGGGTTTGTTAACATAAAACGCACTTCCATCGCAAAAGAATATAGGAGGATGGTCAGATGGCAATTATTGTACAGAAATTTGGAGGCTCCTCGGTCGCGAACGCCGAGAAGATAAAGAATGTCGCCTCCATAATCGCGGACACCTATGACAAGGGCAACGACGTTGTCGTCGTGCTCTCCGCTCAGGGGGATACGACGGACGACCTGATCGAAAAGGCGCACGAGATAAACCCTAAGCCCTCGCGTCGTGAGATGGATATGCTCCTCTCGACCGGAGAGCAGATCTCAATCGCACTGTGCGCCATGCAGCTTGAACTGATGAACTACCCTGTCTGCTCGCTCATAGGCTGGCAGGTCGGGCTCAACACCGACTCAGACTACGGAAACGCGCGCATCAAGTCCATAACCGGCGAGAGGCTGCGCGCGGAGCTCGACAGGCGCAATATCGTGATCGTCGCGGGCTTTCAGGGCATCAACAAGTACGGCGACGTCACAACGCTCGGGCGCGGCGGCTCCGATACGACGGCGGTTGCGCTGGCGGCCTCGCTGAAGGCAGATCTCTGCCAGATTTACACCGACGTCGACGGGGTATACACCGCCGACCCGCGCGTTGTAAAAAACGCTAAAAAGCTCAATGAGATAACGTTTGACGAGATGCTTGAGCTTGCTTCTCTCGGGGCGCAGGTGCTTCACAACCGCTCTGTGGAAATGGCTAAGCGCTACGGCGTGAATATGGAGGTTATATCCAGCTTCTCAAGGAATCCCGGAACAATAGTCAAGGAGGTAGTTAAGATGGAAAAATCCAATATCAGCGGTGTCGCGAGGGATGATAATGTTGCGAGGATCTCGCTTGTTGAGCTCGAGGATAAGCCGGGCGTCGCCTATAAAATATTCTCACTGCTGGCCGACAGAAAGATCAATGTCGACATAATACTTCAGTCGATCGGCCGCGGCTCGACAAAGGACATATCTTTCACCGTCTCCGCCGCAAACGCGGATGAGGCTGTTGAGATCCTGAAGGAGAATCAGGATGGCCTTAATTTTAAGGAAATCCTCGTCACAAGCAAGGTTACAAAGCTCTCCATAGTCGGCGCGGGCATGATCGGGAGCCCCGGGATCGCCGCTCAGATGTTTGAATCGCTTTACAATGCCGGCGTGAATATCCAGATGATCTCCACAAGCGAGATCAAGGTCTCTGTTTTGATCGACTCGCGCGACTCAACGATCGCGATGCAGGCCGTGCACGACAAGTTCTTCGGCTGAGCGGCCTTCTGCTTTTAAAGGATAATAAATAAATGTCCCTGCGTCGACGCAGGGCCTTTTTGCGTAAAAGTGAAGGGCCGACAGAAGCCGGCCTTTCACTGATCCGAATTATTTTACAGTCACGGTGAAGGAGAAGCTGTAACTTGGGAAGAGATCCGCGTACTTGACGCCGCCGATTACGATCTTCTGTCCGCTCGCTGCTGCGGCGGCTATCGTGACGGTTTTGCCGGAGGCGGAAACCTTTGCGACATCTATTGCGGTATCACCGATCTTAACAGCCTTCTTCACGGCGTTAAAGCTCACGTCGGAGGCAAACACGACAACCGTGCTGCCCTCGCCGGAGGTTGCCACCGGCGACCAGAGATCCGCAGGAGCCGGAACACATTCCACAGCCGCTTGCGAGAGAGCCATTACGGACGTCGAGGCTTTTATAAGATAATTGCCCGCCACGGACTCGCCTGCCTTCAGCGTGAAAACATACCTGCCGGAGGCGCTAATGCTCAGGGAATCAACAAGCGTGCCGTCCGGTGCAAAGAGCCCGAGCCGGGCCGCATACGCCTCGGCCGGGAAGGTGACCTGGACAGGCAGGTTCGCCGCGTATCCGGCGACGATCTTTGACGCCAGAGATGTAACGGACGGCGCCGTTCCCGGCATCACTATCTCCTCGTCGGAGAGCTTAAGCGTGACAGCCTTCGCGTACGCGAGGTTTATAACGTCCCTCTTTGGGAACTCGGAGCCGCCGGGCACCGCCTCGCCGTATCTGAAGCTCATGAAAGCGGCGTCCGTCGTGGAGTCGCACTGCTGCCAGACGGGGAGGCCCTCGCCGTTGGGATTGCCGGTCTTAACGAAGTTTGCCCAGTAAGACGTCATAGTGTCGCCGAGCTGATAATCCTTTTCTGTCCACTGCCTCTGCTGGGGAACATCCCTCATGGAATTGAACATGTACCAGAGCTCGGAGGAGTGGAACGCGCCGTAGAAGTCCTCGTCGCGGTCACGAGCGTACTGGGGCGTGTGCGGCGGGAGCTTCTGCTCAAAGTAGTAGGCATAGGCAGTGTGATCCTGATTGTGCGCGTTTGAATACATCGCCGACAGCCTGTACTGCGCGAGTGAAGAATCACATGAGGCCCTGAGATTCATCCTGTATGCGTCCTTCTCGGTCTGCGCGTCATATATGTCCTCGGTGTAGCCGTAGGGAGCAAATTTTGACTTCATGCTGTTCTGGAAGGTTGTTACATTCGTTGTACCGTTCTGGTTTCCCATCAGCGAGGTCATCTCGTCCGACGTGCCGCCGATCATGATGTCGATTCCGTCAAGAGCGCCGTCACGCCTGCGGTTGACAGACTCGTCCGTGAACACGTAGCCGTCCTTAGTCATGTTGCCGGACCCGAGAGCGCCCTTGGCGAGGATATCGGCCGCGGGGAGCTTGCGCAGCTCATTAACGTCCGTAGTTCCGAAGGCGGCCTGTACGGCGGTTACGCAGGCCGCGGTCTTGGCCTCAAGCGTTGGATAGCTGTTTGCGGCGACATATCCCGAAAAGCCGCTCTGGAGGATGGCGCGGTTAAAGAGGCCCTTTGTAAGCGGGGTTGAAAGCAGCGCGTTGACCGACATGCCGCCCGCGGACTGGCCGCAGATCGTAACATTCGCCGGGTCTCCGCCAAAGGCGGCGATGTTTTTCTGAACCCACTCAAGGCTCTTTATCTGGTCAAGCAGGCCGTAGTTTCCGGACACGCCGCGATCGTTCTCAGCGGACAGCCCGGGAAGCGCAAGGAAGCCGAGCGCGCCGACGCGGTACTGAATCTGAACGACGATAATGCCCTTCGCCGCGAGCTTTGCCGCGTTAAACTCAACCTCGGAGGCAAATCCGTGGTCAAAGCCGCCGCCGTGGATCCAAACAAGCACGGGATACTTCTCGTTCGCGGCGCCGGTCGACGGGGTATATACGTTCAGATAGAGCCCGTCTTCACTGGCTTCGGGCTTCGGAGAGCCTTCATAATAGAACTCGTCGCCCCAGAAGCCGCCGGGAGGGTTGAGGTCGGGGTTTTGGAACTGCTGGTTTCCCCATGTGTCGCAGACGCGCACGCCTGACCAGGTGTTTTCATCGAGATCCTGCGGGGCTTTCCAGCGCAAATCGCCCACAGGGGGCTTCGCGAACGGGACGCCCTTGTAAAGCGTAACGCCTGCCTGGTCTGCGGGCACGCCGGAGATGTATCCGCCGGTGACCTTCACCGCATCCGCCTTCTTCTGTGCGAAAAGCCAGTCGACAACGCCGATTTTCTCGCTGTTATAGCTGTCGTTCAGAACAGGAACCCAAGACCAGTGGCCGTTGTACTGAACGCTCGGGAACTTTGTGTACTTGAAGCCGTCGTCCACGGCCTTGCCGTTGTCGATAAGCTTCTGATAGACAAGATCACTGTTCGCAGCGGGCCTGACAGTCGTGTCGTCCGCACTCTGGAACAGCCACATCGGCAGGCTCTTCAGCGAGGCGAACTCCTCGTCGGTGTACGCGGGATTTGCCAGCTGCGTCGCGGCGCAGATCGGCATCGCGGCCGCGAACCTCGAAGGATTGTAAAGGATCGTATTCCATGTCATGAAGCCGCCCATTGAGCAGCCGGTGACATAGATTCGGTTTGTGTCGACCTCCGGGTTGGAGGCGAGGATCTCGTCGATCATGCCGTGGATTTTGGAGGCGTCTGTGCGCGCCCAGCTCGTCGAGGTCTTACACTGCGGGGCGGCCACGAAGCAGGGGTTCTTCTCCTGCCGGTCGCCCTCAATCCATGCCACGCCGCCCTTGTTGCCCATGAGCTGGGCGGCGTTATCGGTTCCGCCCTCGCCGAAGCCGTGGATCCAGATGACGAGCGGATACTTTTTGCCGCTCTCCATATTGGGGGTATAAAGCCTGTAGTTCAGGTCGTCGGCGGTTGTCTTTTTCGCGAATTCGTCGACAAGCAGGTTAACCGTGCCGGCGTTCGTGATTGTGTCGGAGGAACCCGACTTCACAACAGCATACCTTTCGAGCGGCTTTTGCACGTTAAATTGGGTAGAAAATACATACTGAAGCGCGTAGCAGCCGTTCACATCATTGTAGCCGTACTGGAGCTCCAGTACTATGTAGCGGCCGGAAGCGGCCCCGACGCCGCTGGGATCTATCTCCATCTTGTCGCTCACATAGGCCTTTGTTATGTTTCTCGTCGTGGGTGTGGCGTTCACCTGTCCGGTAAAACTCATGCCATAGCAGGTAACGGTATAGTCGGATGCCGCGACACTCGCGGCCGCAACGGTTTCGCCCATGTCGATAATAACCGCGGGGACTACCGTGCCATATTCCTCGACGCGCGTGATGACCTTAAAATTGCGTTCAGCGGGCGCCGCCATGGTGCCCATGGATGAAAGCGTGCCCAAAACAATTGCCAGACAGAGCATCAGGGAAAGGCTTCTTTTGATCATACTGCTTTTTTTGTTGAGTTTCATTTCTTTCCTCCTTCGTTTTTCCGCCGTCAGGGGAGTCTTCCCAAACGGCGGACAGTGCCCGGTACGCGCCGAATATTTTTTAGCCCATTCATCAGTCGTCAGTCCGAAAAACGTCGGCCTGCCCCCGCCTACATTTTCATAGAACGGTTCTGCTGCAAATATCCGGCTTGTCTTAATCCTAAAGACATAATTATTTTACAGTAAAACGGCCGCGAAAAATATTGCTAAATCTTTTGATTTGCACAGATATTTTTGTTGTTTTAAGGTGCTTATATATTTCAGGGTTTTATCTCAGCGCTTTATATGTTCGAAATATTCCGGTTTTGTATAAATACTTTACATGTTGAGTCTTAATTAAAAAAAAGCCCCAATTTAAAAGCCAGTTGGTGGTTTATACCAAAAACTCCATTGCAATATTTATCTTTTTATGATATTATTTTTGCAATACCTGATTCGGGGAGTTGATACGAATGATTGAAACCTTGATTGTTGATGATGAAATATATGTCCGGCTCGGGCTCGCTTCTATGATAAACTGGGAACAGCTGGGTTTTTCAATTGTCGGGCAGGCCGGGAACGGGGAGGCCGGACTTGAGCTTGCCCTCTCTCTGAAGCCACAGCTGATAATCACCGACATCAGGATGCCGGTGATGGACGGACTCACGTTTGTACGCAAGCTGAGAGAGCGGGGAGATACCGCCAAGATAATTGTTTTGAGCCTTTATGAGGATTTTCACAAGATGCGGGACGCTTCGCGCCTCGGAATTTTCGATTACCTGCTGAAATCCGAGCTTGTGGATACGGACAAGCTGACCGGTATACTCCTGAGCGTAAAGAAGGAGATTGAATCAATTCACGGCGCGGGGAAAAACAGCAGGAACGCCCTGCAAACGAGCCTCATCCATGAGCTGTCTCACACTTTTGACCCTTATTCAGAGACGGCGTCGTTCCTTCTGTCCGAGCTCTCGCTTTCAGACTGCAAAAGCTACATACTTGTGCTCTATTCGCTTGACGACTATAATCTGCGTCTTATGCGCGGCGACAGAGGCCAAAACGAAAAAAACGTGATTTCCAGAACCGTGCAATATATAGCCGGAGACGTCGCCGGAGGCGACCCGTACTGCGTTATCGGCCCGGCCGGTGAAAACATCTTTGCATGCGTCGTTTTTGGAGACGGCAGCGAGGCGCTTGCCGCCAGGGCGGACGCATTTATCTCCGGCGTCAAAAAAGAGGTTTTTAAGCTCATTGAGTATGACGTCTTCGCCGCCAGCTCCGGGGTTTTGCCCATTCCATCCCTTCATGAATGCTTTCCAAGGGTTCTACCTCTGCTGAACTCAAGGATGTTCTTCAGTGACAGCTACAAGGTCACGCTGGCGGACGTGCGCGCAAAGACGGATTACCGCCTTAATCACGGGCTTACATCGGCTATGCTGTCCAAGTGCTTTGATCTCGGCGATGAAAAAGGCGCCTGCACTCTGCTTGACGACATCCTTTTGCGAGGCGTTCAGGAGAGCTTTGACGCCGTAACGGCCGACAATGTCAGCCTTGAGCTGTATGGGATCATACGCGAGACGATCAAGATGAACTGCCTTCTCGACAATGAGGACGAGATAAGCAGTATCGACATACTTCGCTTTGACACGCTTCGGAAAAGGCGCGACTTTCTCGCGGAAAAGCTGATGTCCGCTCTGCGAAAGCGAGAGGGCGGGGGCGACATGTGCAAGAGGATCATCGGATACTTCAACGAGAACTACCAGCACAGCATCTCGCTGCAGGAGATCGCAAATTTCGTCAATATGTCACCGTCGTACGTCAGCCATCTTTACAAAAAATCCTCGGGCGAGAGCCTTATCGACACACTGACAAGAATACGCCTGCAAAACGCGAAAAAGCTGCTTACCGATAAAAACCAAAATCTAAAGATATACGAGATTTCGGACCGCGTGGGACTCGAAAACCCCAGGTATTTTAGCCAGCTTTTCAAAAAGGTCATTGGCTGCACCCCGGTGGAATACCGCGCAAAACATGTCGATGATTAGATGCGCTGGATTTAAGGAGGGGCTGACATGAAAACAAAGCGCGAGGGTTCTATCGTTCGCATGATTACAATTGCGATCGCGCTTACGCTCGGCGCGGCGCTGACAATCACGGTTTTCGGCATGACCTCGCTTGGCGAGATCAACAAAAAGGCCGACAGCATGAAAAACGAATATTCAATGTTTGACATGGATCTTATGGACATCCGCCTGCGGTATTCCGAGATAACCTGCATGGAACGTGACATAGCTTATCAAACCCGCGCCGACAAGGATAAGATCATCCTTTATTTTGATCAAAACGTCCGGCGGATCGACGCTTCCTTCTCCCGGCTTGAGCAGCGCGAGCTGCCTGAAGAATTAAAGTTCAAGTTGAATACGCTGAAAAAAAACTGCTCGGAGTATATCCGGATCTCCAGGATGGGGACCGACTACTTCTTTTATGGCAAGGAAACCGAAGAATTTTCCAAGATCCTCGCTTTGGCGGGTTACTTTCCGATCCAGTGGCTTCTCGCGACTGTGATCCCGCCCGCCGAGGAGCTCGACTCCCTGGCGGAGCAGTATTTTACCGGCGAGATAGAAGAACTTGAGCTGCAGGGGCGTTCAACGACTTATTTTATTATGATCTCTACGCTGACGTCGTTTTTTATACTGTCTGTTTTTGCGATCGTGTTTATCAGAAGATCACTGAGGCCTATCAAGCGGCTCATAAAGACGATGTCCATTGTCGAAACCGGCGATTTCAACATCCGTTCACAGATCGACGACAACAACGAGATCGGGCGCCTCTCCCACTGCTTTAACCAGCTGGCGGAAAAGATACAGGCTATGCGTGAGATCGAAAAACAGGACGAGGCCAAAAAGCGCGAGCTTGAGCTGGCCGCGCTGAAATATCAGATTAATCCACATTTTCTTTACCATACAATCAACTCGATTCACTGGATAGCGAGGCTGAACCAGATCGAAAGCATTGAAAAGATGACGGTTTCGCTCGTGCGCCTGCTCCATTCTCAGTCCCGGGGGGACGAGTTTATCACGCTTTCAGAAGAGGCTCTCCTGCTTAAATGTTATTTTTCTATTCAGGGCTATCGCTTTCCGGATAAGTTTGTCGTGGAATACGATATCCCCGATGAACTGTCGGATATTAAGATCCTGCGAATGCTGCTCCAGCCGCTCTGTGAAAATTCGCTGTTTCATGGGATACAGCCTATGTCCGGCGTGGGCCATATCATGATCTCGGCCCGCGAGGCCGATGGATATGTGGAGGTCAGTATCAGTGACAACGGCGTCGGACTGAGCGAAGAGGCGCTTTGCGGGCTGAATGACTCCTCTGCGCTCTCCGAAACGCAGTACGACGGCTTAGACAACGGCACCGGGCCGAGTTCAGGCCTTGCCGTGAGAAATATCCGCGAACGGCTCTTCCTGCACTATAGCGGCTCCGCGCGGATGAACTTTTCCCGCATTGAAGGCGGCGGCACAAACGTAACGGTCAGCTATCCTGCGAGCCGCGCGCAAAAGCCTGACGGCCACCCGGGGCACGGAGGAGAAAAAACCGCGTGACAATCCCTCTTCCGGGAAAAAAATCAGCCCTCAGGTGGAAAAACCACCCAGGGCCGCATGATACGGCACTTTTAGGTGCCGGTCCACCGGCTGGCTCCGGAGGACGGTTGGAAGATCAATAAACAGCAGCTTAAAGGAAAATCGAGATATTGACAACAGAGTTCCTCTGTTATAGTATCATTATACTGCCTTCCGGCCACCGGCGGTAGTACATAATCCATGCAAAACTGCGGTCAGATTATGCTGTGCTGTGCCTTTCTCTGTGCCTCACGCAGCCAGATGTGAGGCTCCTGGCATTCGCCAGGCGGGAGCCCATACCTTTTTTTCAGGAGGAAGATATGTCAGGTCATTCAAAATGGAAGAATATTTTGCATAAAAAGGGAAGGACGGACGCGCAGCGCGCAAAGGTCTTCACAAAGCTTTCCCGCGAGATCATCGTGGCTGTCCGCGAAGGAGGAGGAGATCCCGCCGCCAACTCACATCTCAAGGACGTTATCGCTAAGGCACGCGCCGCCAACGTCCCCAACGACAATATCCAGAGGGTTATTCAGCGCGCCTCGGGCTCGGGCGACTCGTCAAATTACGAGAGCATCACCTATGAGGGATACGGCCCGCGTGGCATCGCTGTCATTGTTGAAACCCTTACAGATAACCGCAACCGTACCGCCTCCGAGATGCGGCATTATTTTGACAAGTTTGGTGGGAATCTCGGAGCCACAGGTTGTGTATCGTGGTCATTCGATAAAAAAGGCGTTATCGCGATTGAGCGCGGAGATCTTAATGAGGACGAGGCCATGCTCGCGGCTCTTGACTGCGGCGCCTCCGATTTTGAAGCTCTGGACGACGTGTTCGAAATAACCACCGAGCCGGACGACTTCGGCGCCGTGGCCGACGCGCTCTCCGCTGTTGGCTACTCTTTCCTCAGCGCGCAGGTTGAGATGGCTCCGCAAAACTATGTTTCCCTGACAGACGAGGAAGACATGAAAAACATGCAGAAGCTGCTCGACATGCTTGAGGACAACGACGACGTTCAGAACGTGTGGCACAACTGGGAAGACAATTAAATCCTAGTAGCGGCCGCACTCCGGACGCTGAGTTTTATCATTTGGGGAAGAAATCGCAGCTTAAATAAAGCAATAATCCGAGCCCGTCTCCGACAGGAACTAACCGTCGGGATTGGTTCGGATTATTTTGGTTTGGTGCCGGTGGTCGGACTCGAACCGACACGTCCTCTCGGACACAGGATTTTGAATCCAGCGCGTCTGCCATTCCACCACACCGGCGCTTTGTGCACTGCGGAACAAAGCTTATTTTAAAGCAAACGGCGTGCGTTGTCAAGCGGGCGGATAAGCGAGCCTGCAATATGTTGATCAAAAAAGAAAATATAACTTTTTTTGTAATATTATTGACTGTATCTCTCGTTTCCAGCTAATCCATTAATTTTCTGCATATAAAATAAGACGTCGGCAAGAATATAAATGCGGAACCCCACAAAGAGAAAGCAAAAATTAAAGCAAGGAGTGTAACAAAAAATGGCTAATAAAGCACTTGTACCTGAGGCAAAGGATGCTATGAACAGATTTAAGATGGAGGCGGCTTCCGATGTGGGCGTCAATCTTAAGCAGGGTTATAACGGTGATCTGACCTCTCGTCAGGCAGGCAGCGTCGGCGGACAGATGGTTAAAAAGATGATCCAGTCCTACGAAAACACCCTTAAGTAACTAAATCGAAGCAGCAAAACAGATAAAAACACTTAAAATAGACAGTCCTCCTCAATCGAGGGGGACTGTTTTTTTAGGCGCTGTTTATGTGAGCAGGCCCTAAAAGCCGATTCAAACGAGCCTCATAAACCGCCGCGCCTTTTGGCAAGACAAACGCAAGCTGCACGCCCTTTTTGAAGTCTGTTTACTTGTGATTATACCTGATTTCGCTTAAAAACATCAAGGAAATTTTGTGAAATGCCGGGGCCCTTTAGAGGGCCCCGGCATTTAATTGCGCTGCGGGGGATATTAAACGGTTATTGTAAACGTAAACGAGTAGCTCGGGAAGTAGAGCGGGAATTTGACCGCCCTGACCGTGATTTTGTCTCCGCTCGCAAGCTCGCTGAAGAGGAACGGAACCTTCAGGCTGTTTCCGACAGTCTCAACAATGCTTTGCGTAAGGCCCTTCACGGTCACACAGCCGTTGAACGACCCTCCTGCGGCTGCGTTTGCTTCCGGCTTCAGCGCAAAGTTTATCAGCGTCGCGCCGTCTGTCGAGGCGGAAAGCGTCGGGCTCCAGATGCCGGCCGGAAGGTCGGTAACGTCGAGGCTAATCTCGCGCGAGATCTCTCCGGCGGTGGCTTTTATTGTATACTTGCCCGCGGCAGGCAGTTTTTTGCAGGCGATCAGCACTGTTCCGTCGCTGCCAACAGCCCCTCTGCCGTATTCAGTTTCGCCGTCTGAAACCGAGACGGTAATCCCGCTTGGTATGAAGTTGACCGCCCTGACCGAGACCTTGATGTTGGCCGCGTGCCCCGCGACAATATTTGAGGGAGTCAGGTTTTTGACCTCCAGCCTCTGCATGGCAAGGTCGTAGTCCGTAAGGCCGTAGCCGTCTCTCGCGTACAGGAGGTTTACCCTGTCGCGCTCGGGGAACTGAGTGGCTGTTCCAAAGGCGGCCTCGCCGTCAATAAAGCTCATAAACGCGCCGCTTGTGGACGAATTGCAGGTATTCCACTGCGTCATCCCTGCGCCGTTCGGGTTGCCGTACTTGACGAAGTTTGCCCAGTATGCCGAGATCGTGTCGGCCAGGGCGTGATCCTCGGCGCGCCACAGTCTCTGCTTCGGGTCTGAGTCGCGCATCGAGTTGAACACATACCAGAGCTCGGAGGAATGATATGCTCCGTAGAACGCCTCGTCGCGCGTGGGAACAACTTCCTTTGAGTGCGGCGGGTTATTGTGGTCGAAGTAGTAGGCGTAAACATTTGCGTCGCTGTGCGCCATTGTGTACATGGCCGACACACGGTACTGCGCAAACATGACGTCCGCCTGGCAGCGCAGGTTCGCCCTGTATGCCTCGGAGTTCGTAGTGACGGCGTAGGCGCTTTCGTCGTAGCCGTATTTGCCGTACCTGTTTTTCATGTTGTTCATAAATGTCGTCATGTTAGTCGTTCCGCTCGGATTGCCGCTGAGCGAGGTGTTCTCGTTCGACGTGCCGCCGATCAGCAGGTCGATGCCGTCAAGGGCGCCGTCCCTGCGCAGATTAACGGACTCGTCGGTGAATACAAAGCCGTCCTTCGTCATGTTGCTGGCGGCGTTTGTGACGGCCGACTTTGAGAGCAGGGTTGCGGCGTCGATCTTGCGAAGCTCGTCAGGGTCGGTCGTACCAAACGCGGTTCTGACGGCGTTTTCGCAGCTTGTCTGTTTTGCCGCCAGCGTGCCGTAAGGCGTGTAGGAATTGCTGCCGAGGAATCCCGCCAGGTTGCTTTGAAGGATCGCGCGGCTGAACAGGCCCTTTGAAAGAGGCGTGGAGAGCAGAGCCTGCACGGCCCACGAGCCTGCCGACTGCCCGGAAATCGTGACCATGGACGGGTCGCCCCCGAAGGCCTCGATGTTATTATTTACCCACTCAAGGCTCTTTACAAGGTCGAGGATCGCGTAGTTGCCTGAAACGCCGTTTTCGTTCTCGGCGTTGAGGCCCGGAAGCGTGAGAAAACCGAACGAGCCGAGACGGTACTGCGTCTCGACGACGATGATGCCGTTTGCCGCGAGCTTCGAGGCGTTGAACTCAACCTCGGAGGCCCAGCCGCTGTTAAAGCCGCCGCCGTGGATATTCAGCAGCACGGGCAGCTTTTCACTGCCGGTCTTCGCGGGCGTGTAGATATTCATGTACAGGCAGTCTTCGCTGGCCTCAGGGCGCTCGTCATAGTAGAACTCGTCGCCCCAGAAGGAGGTGCCAGGCGGGTTGCCGTTAATGCTCTGATACGCGCGGTTTGGGTTGGTGTCGCAGGCGCGGACGCCCTCCCACGCGTTTTCATCGAGATCCTGCGGCGCCTTCCAGCGCAGGGCGCCCACGGGCGGCTTCGCAAACGGGACGCCCTTGAACAGCTCGACGCCCTGTGTATCGGACGGGATGCCGCTGATCAGGCCGCCTCTAATGCGAATGTCTCCCAGTCCTACCGAGGGGACCTCTTGTGTGGATGAAACGCCGTTTACCTTGACGATTATCTTGTCGCCGGGGGCCCATACGGCCGCGGCGGACGGATATGTAAACGTAAAGTTACCGTCCGTATCGGCCTGGGTTTGCCCCAGGTAGTCTGGGTTTACAAATCCGGTGTCGGCATTGAGGTATTCGATTATTGAAAGCATTTGGCCGGAGGCGAAGCCTGAGCCTGCGACCGTAACCTTCCTGGCTTGAAGATCAAGCTGTATGCTGAAGGCCGGGTCGGCGGCGAGAGCTGAAAAGCTGAGAAGCTGGATAAGCATCGCAATTATCAGCAGGCATGAAAAAGCTTTTTTTGTCATATTCGCTCATTTCCTTTCTTTTTATGGGTTTTGCCAACGATGAGCAGTATTAAGGCCTAAATATCCCTGCGCGCATACCATTCGAGATAGGCGTTGGCGATGGCAGTGCAGCCGAGGTCGTTAGGATGCGCGTCGGAGGCGGAGTATTTGTATTCGGGCACCACCATGCCCTCGTTCGGCTCCGGCAGGGCAATGGCCGGCGTGGGGTCAAAGACGTAATCCCACTCGTCTGTCTTTGTCGTCAGAAGATAGCTTCTGATCTTGCGCCACTCGGCAAGCGGCGCCGGCGCGTAATCAAAAGATGGCGGGACAAACACGGTGAGCTTCGCGTTAGGGTTCACCGCTCTGACGGATGAGCATATCTTCTTCATGTCGAGAACCCATTGCTCAAAGGTTCTCCACATGCCGAGGTCGTTAATACCCAGGACAAAGTTGACCTCGTCCGAGCGCTTTACCTTCGCGAGCCAGGCCCCGTCGCTGGAGACGTCGTATGTGCGCGCCCAGCCGAGTCCGTGGTTCCATACGCGGACATCGGGGCCGAGCCCCGCGGAAACCTTCGTGACCCAATACTGCTCCTGACCGAGCTGTGTGCCCGTGCCCTGCGTAACAGAGTCGCCAATAAAGTCAATGACCTTGGAAACGCTTTTCTTAACGGCGAACATATTGGGGAATATGCCCTGCCCGGTTCCGTTTGCGGCAAACCCGGCGCTTGTCTCCTGAGACGAAAAATCCCCCGTTTTGCTCCAGGACAGAAGCCTTGACTCATATCCGCCCGGGATCACGTTTCCTCCGTCAACTCCGGTAACCGTCCACGTAAAGCAGAGGTAATGTCCTTCGGGCAGGTCAAAGCTGACCTCGTCCGACCAGAACTGCTCGCCCGGGAGCACGCCGCGGCTCGCTTCGCCGCCGTACAGAACCGGGACGGAGGTGCCCTCCGCGACCGTGCCGTTGGGGGCCGTGCCGCCGTCGGCAATGTATGCCGCGGTGATCTTCCAGTTTCCGCCGAGAAGATTTTCGTGGTGGAATTCACCAGTGGAATCACTGGCGTCCCTGATATTGGAGTACCAAAAGCGCCATGTCTGAGTGCCGAAGTCAAACCTCGGCTTGACGTATACACGGTAGGTTCTGGAGGCGCCCCTGTTCACACCGAGGAGCCTGTTATTGTCGGTACTCGACGCGACGGCTGAAACATAGCTGCTCCAGATGTCCTGGTCAAAATCCTGCGACAGCTGCATGGGCCTGACCAGATCGTCCCAAACGAAGGACCTTATAACAGCGCCCTCTACCCCGGTCAGATCAAAATCCGCGAAGAAAAGCTCGCTGTTTTCAGGCTCAACGACAATGTCGTTTATAAGTTTAGAGGCGCGCAGCCTGCCGTCAATATCATAAAGAGCAAAGATGACCGGCGGCGCGTAGGGAAGAGCCATCTTGTTGTTAAGCACGCTGACGGACGCCCTGTATGTATTTCCCGAAAGCCTGACGGAGGTGAGCGGCGCGCTCCACACCTGCGCGGGGCTGACGTCTACCGTACAGGCGGCCTCGGCCTCTCCCAGGGAGGCCGTAATCGTCGCGGCGCCGATCCCGACGGCGGTAATCTTTCCGCTCTGATCCACTGTGGCGGCTGATTCATTGTCGGAGCGCCACAGAACCCCGGGATCCGACGCCTTAAGCTCATACACGGCGCCCTTATACATGCTGAGGCTGTAATCACTGAGGCCAAGCTTCACATATTCCACGACAGGATCCCAGTTGAGGTTGTCGCTCGAAGCGCCGACGCCGAGCATGTTGGCTATGAAATGCAGCTTGTCGCCCGCATTTATGTACATCCCGATCGGCTCAAATGTGATGCCTCCCAGGGCATTAAGGTTGTTCGGAAGCCTTTTCCAGTCAGAATCAAATGGGTGGTACTTTGGCCAGATCAAGTCGGCGTTCTTTTTGACCATTATCTTCGCGCCGTCGTTTGTGTTCGTCGATACAAAGGTGATTTTCTTCGAGGCTGAGATCCTGACAAAACCGCTCTTTGGCGCGGTAAACGTCACGGCGGTGCTCAACCATTCGCCCGTGGCCGGGCTGATTGTTCCGGCGCCGACGGCGCCCCAGGTGAGGGATGTGTTGACCGCCGACTGGCGCCATCTCCCGTCCGGGGAGACGGCCGCAAGATCCTCATAGTTGTCCAGGTTATGGCCAACGTACTGATACCTCCAGACAGGCCCCTGCGCTTCGGACGAAAAATCCTTGGACAGGGAGAAGGCGCTGTCAGCTTCCGCTCCAAAGGCGGCAAAGGTGAACGAGCCCAAAATCAGAGCAAGCAGCAGAAGCGTCGAAACTGTTATTCTAAATTGCTTTTTCATTTCTACAGTCGATCCTTTCCGTATCTCTTCAAAAAATCGGCATTTCTCCAGGTCCTACTGGCTAGGACGCACCGCCCGGAACCTTAAAAAATCACCTCCTCTGATACTTGAAAAGGGCTAATTCTGACACGGCTGACATTAAATGTGCCCGGGCTCAAAAATAAAGACAGGATTACATTTTTGAAGAGATTGTTATTTCATCCAAATTATACTGCCAATATACAGGCGGGTCAACCCTTTTATGGGGAATATATATGTATTATTTATATATTTGACGTCTGTTTTTCTGTTCTTTTAAACGGTAAGCAGGTAGAATTGGGGCGGGTGTTTTAAATATAAAACCTCCCGTGCGCGTGAACAGTACGGCGGGAAGGCCGTCGCTGTCTGCGCGCAGGGAGGTTTTAATTTGCCGCTATTTCTCGGGTCTTGTGCGGGGCTCAGTTGCCCTTGCCGTAAGGTCTCAAATTGACCGCTGAGATACTCAAAAGCTCCAGCATCTCATCCTGTGAGGATGGGCTGTGGTAATAAAAGCCCTGAAGGAAGTCGACGCCCGCTTCACGGCATATCTTCAGCTGCTCGTCGGTTTCAAGCCCTTTCAGGCAGACCTTCAGACCCAGCAGATGTCCGACATTGCTCATCATTGAGATGAGCTTTTCCGGCTTAAGCCCGCTTCCGGACTGGCACGCGAAGGAGCCGTCAATCTTAATCATGTCGGCAGGCAGATCCCTCAGGCACTCCAGCGTTGAGGCGCCTCCGCCGAAGCCGTCCAGCGAGACGCGGATGCCCATGCTCCTCAGCCCTTTAAGCACACCGGAGGCTTTGAGGAAGCCTTCCGCGTCACCGCCTGAGATGTCAAAGATTATATTTCTGGGACTTACGCCGGTTTCCGTGAGCAGCCAGTGAATATCCTCGGCGAAATCAGGCTGGATGAGCTGTGAAAGGCAGACATTCACGGTAACGGAGAAATCAGGGTGGCCGCAGTTGTTAATATGCCTGCATATCCTCATAGCGGATCTGAGCACAAACTTGCCGAGAGGCTGGATCAGCCCCAGCCGGTCCGCCAGGGGAATAAACTCGCCGGGCATCACCAGCTCTCCGGAAAGCCTGTCATATAGCCTGAGCAGCGCCTCGGCACCGATAAAACCGCCGTCTTTCATATCGACGCAGAACTGATAGTGCACCTCGAAGCCTTCAAAATTGTTGTTTATCGAATCCCGCAGCATTCGTTCCAGCTCGGCACGACGCTCCGTGGCGTGCTCCATCCCCTGAAAAAAGCTTATAGCCCTGTTTTTGCCGGCTTTTTTCGCTTCAAACATCGCGGTTTCTGCATTTTTCAGCACACTGCCAACGGTTTTGCCGTTGTCAGGAAAGCAGGCGAGGCCGATGCTCAGCGAGAGAAAAAACTGGCGTCCGTGCGCAATCCACGACCTTCGGGTGCGATTTTGCAGCTTGGTGATCAGCGCGTTGGCCTTTTGCTCGGAAAACTCCTCCATTATTATCGCAAAGGCGTCCCCGCCAAACCTGAAAACACTGACCCTGTCGGTCACAAGAGATTTGAGGAACGTGGAGATCTCAATTAGCAGCGCGTCGCCGTAATCGTGCCCGTAGCCGTCGTTGGAGATACGGAAATCATCAATGTCGGCGATGAGGACATATCCTTCTCTCCCTCGCTGGACAGCACGGGACACGGCCTCCCCAAGTGCCGTCTCACAGCTCCGCCTGTTCGGAAGTCCGGTCAGATGGTCAAAGCCTGAGAGCTTTTCGACACGGTCCTCGCTCTGTTTTTTAACAGATATGTCGTCAAGGCAAATGAGGCGCGCTTCCCTGCCGTCAGTCCATTTTATCAGGGATCGTGTCGTTTTGAACCATGTTTTGTGTTTTTCAGAGCACATCTCAAAGACATTTTCGTCCGGGCTTATCCCGAGCTCATTCTCGATGCACTTTATGCAGTCCTCCGTAAATGCGCCGTGTATTACGTCCCAGCACCTTTTGGACAGGCAGGTTTCTCCGAAGGCGTCTCTGAATTTTTTGTTCGCAAAAATAATGCCGTTGTGCTCAGATTCAACTACAGCAACAAGCGAGCTGACAGCTTCCAGCGATTCCTCCAGCAATGATATAGAGGCCTCGGAACTTTCCTTGTATGCTGCCCCCGCTATTGCAGCCGACAGGATTGCCGACGCCATGTCGAGGAAGGAGAGCTCGTCCTCGCGCCATTCCATCTCGCCCGAGCAGCGCTGAAAGCAGCAGATTCCATATCGCTCGCTGCCGGCCGTCTTAACGGGGAAGAAGGCGGCGGCCGTGGCGCCGCGGAGGAGCCCTTCCCTGGAGACGGAAAGCTGCTCTGCCCCGAGAGCGCACCTTCCTGCTTCGCTTATATCCTCTATAACTCCAGGGAGGTGGCTTACATAATCATAGACAGCGCCGTGCGACTGCGCTTCAATGCTTATAACGCCCTCGCCTGTCCATTCGCACGAGACGGCAAAAGACCTGCCTCCGTTTCTGTCGCAAAGCAGCACGGCGCGGCTCAAACCCAGAAGTTCACCCGTCTTTTTCAGCAGCGCTTCTGAAGCGAGCCGAGCGCTGGGATTGTGTATGTCTCTTAACATGCCGCTCAGTACGGCCTCGCGGCCGTATCCGTCGGCGGATTTTTCTTTCAGCCGCTTGAAATGCGAATGGTCTGAGAGCTGGTGCTCCCAGCAGACCGGGGTGCCCTCCGCGTCGCGCGTCAGCGTACACGTGTCGGAAACCCATATGTGGTTTTTATCCCGCGAGACAAGCCTGAAAAAATGCTCATACACATCCTTTTTGCCCTCCTCACAGCTCCTGAGGGCCTCTGCAGCATGGTCAAAATCGCCTGGATGTATTATGTCGGATAGGCACAGCCTGCCGGAAATAAAATCCTGCGCTCTGTAACCGTACCTGGAGATCTCGCGCGAGATGTGGCTCACGGCCCATTTGTCGCTCCCCGAGGGGGTGATCGCGAATATGTAGGGGCTGAGGTCATCAGCCCGCCCGGCACCGAAACTAATGTCACGCGGATAGTCTCCAGCCATATCCATTTACCACCAATCTTACAGGTTTCCCGAACGGAGCGGGACGCCGCGCGTCCGCGCGGGAGGTCAGACCAGCGAAAATTATATTACATTGGCAATCAAAAAACAGGAAAAAGCCCGGTATTACTTCGGCACGTAAAAATTCCCCTCAAAGTTTCATCATCTAAATGCCGGAGTAATAAAAGCCGCAGACACGCCGCAGCTTTCATGTGATCCTATTGGTTCCGGAAAATGACGTCTCCCCTCTTTGGGCCTGTGGAGACTATGCTGATCGGAACACCGATGCGTTTCTCAATATACTCTATATATGAGTGGGCCTCTTCCGGGAGCTCGCTGAGCGACTTCGCGCCTCTGATATCCTTTTTAAAACCGGGAAGTTTTTCGATAACCGGTTTTGCACCCTTAAGTTCCGGAGTGACCGGGAAATCCTCCGTCACCCTGCCGCTGATCTCATAAGCGACGCACACCGGGATTTCGTCCATATAGTGGAGCACGTCGATGGCCGTGAGAGCGACCTCTGTCGCGCCCTGTGCGCGGCACCCGTACCTAGTCGCGACAATGTCAAAATACCCCATGCGTCTCGGCCTCCCGGTAGTGGCGCCAAATTCACCCGCATCTCCTCCGAGGTTTCGCAGCGTATCCGCCTCGTCGCCAAAGATCTCGCTGACAAACGCGCCTGCGCCGACGCAACTCGAGTATGCCTTTGCTACCGCGACTATTGAGCGGATATCTCCCGGGGGAACGCCGGCGCCGATCGCGCCGAAACCGGCAAGCGTGTGCGACGAGGTGGTGAACGGATAGATCCCGAAATCGGGGTCGCGCATCGCGCCGAGCTGCCCTTCAAGAAGGATCTCCTTCCCTGATGAGGCCGCCTGAGAGAGAAAAGTGCCCGTATCGCTGACATACGGCCTGATCTGCTCACGCCAGGACACCAGAAGATCAAAAATCTCGGAGGCGTCGAGTTCGTCCTTTTGGTAAAGGTGCTTCAGCAGCACGTTTTTCACCTCGAGGACGCGGCTAAGTCTCTCTCTTAAAAGTTCATCGTCATAAAGCTCGCAGACCTGAAAGCCTATTTTAGCATATTTGTCAGAATAAAACGGAGCGATGCCCGATTTTGTGGAGCCGAAGCTCGCGCCCCCAAGCCTTTCCTCCTCATAAGCGTCAAAAAGCTTGTGGTATGGCATCACAACCTGCGCCCTATCGGAGATCATTAGATTAGGTTCCGGCGCGCCGCCCTTTATGACGCTGCCGATCTCTCTGATCAGCGCGGGGATGTCAAGCGCAACGCCGTTTCCGATGATATTCACAGATTTTTTTGAAAAAACCCCGGACGGCAGCAGATGCAGCGCAAATTTGCCATAATCGTTGATAATCGTATGTCCGGCGTTGGCCCCGCCCTGGAACCGCACAACAACATCTGCCTGTTCGGCAAACATGTCGGTAATCTTGCCTTTTCCCTCGTCGCCCCAGTTCGCTCCAACTATCGCCTTTATCATGTCGGTTCTCCTTTACAATAGCTTTAAATCGCAAGTTAAAACGCACGCGAAGCCGTCAGAGGCTCTTTGTGCGGTGTTACCCTAGTGAAAATACTCCCCGGTATAGCAAGCGTCGCAGAAGCATCGTTCTCCCATAATCGTGAAAATATCCGCAATGTCAAGATACGCGAGTGAATCCGCACCAATGCGCCGCCGTATCTCCTCCGGGTTCCTCGGCGCCGAACGCTCTATAACCTGCGGAATATCCGCCCCGTACAGGCAGCCGAACCTAAACTTCGGAGACAGCACGCGCATGTGCACCTCGCGCGCGCCCTTTGAGCGCAGCATTCTGACGATGTCGGCGCTCGTGATCCCGCGTACGATCGAGTCGTCTATAAAAAGAACACGCTTGTCCTTTACGAACGGGCCGAGTACATTGTACCGCTGCCCGGTGGGGATTGCCCTGAAGCTGCGCTCCGGAGGGGAAAATCCGCTTTTAATATAGCCGTTCATAACAAACGCGTTTTCAAACGGGAGACCCGACTCGCTGGAATACCCTGAGGCGGCGTCAAGCCCTGAATCGGGCACCCCGGTCACAAAATCCACATCCACCGGATTTTTGCGCGCGAGCAGCTTTCCGGCTTCAAAGCGCCACCTGTAAACGCTTCTGCCGTCCAGCACGGTGTCCGGCCGCGCAAAATAGATATATTCGAAGATGCAGCCCCGCCTCGCGGCGCTCGGGCTGATGAGCACAGATCTAATATCGCTTTGCCCCGCGACGACCATCTCTCCGGGGCAGATATCCCGAAGAACCGTTCCGCCCACAGCGTCAATTGCGCAGCTTTCCGAGGCAAAAATCAGCATATTGTCAAGCCTGCCCATGCAAAGCGGCTTCACCCCGTTCGGATCACGCACGGCCATCATCTTCTGCGGGCTCATCACTATCAGTGAATATGCGCCCCTCAGCTCAGGCAGGATATTCGCGACAGCGTCCTCAACAGTCTTGCATTTGAGCCTTTCGCGGGCTATCAAGTAGGCTATTATCTCGGGCTCCGCATCCGTTTGAAAGATGGCGCCGTCCAGCTCAAGGCGCGTTTTGATCTCCGCCGCGTTGACGATGGCGCCGTTCATGGCGATTGTCAGGTTGCCCTTGACATACCGTGAGACAATCGGCTGTGCGTTTTCCGCCGTGGCCTCTTTTTTAAGCGAATTTTGCACATGACCAACAGCCATCTGCCCTTTGAGCGACGAGAGGATGTCGTTTGAAAAAACCTCGCTGAGGAGGCCGGTTCCCTTATGCGCCTCTATCTCCCTGTCGAGATTAACGGCTATGCCGCAGGCCTCATGCCCCCTGTGCTGAAGCGCGTACAGTCCGGTATGAGCCAAAAGCGCGGCGTCGCATGACGCGGCGCCAAAGATTCCTATAATTCCACATGCGTCACTGGGTTTTCCAAGATACATATTTACACCTCTTGAGGCTTATCGGATAAAGAAAATTGTACCACAATCCAGTATAACATTCAATAGTCCGCGTCATTTTATAAAGCGACGCACATATCAATTGTAGAAATAAACAATTTTGTGTGTTATAATGTCCGCAAAGCTCGCATTTTGCCCCGGCAAACGGGCGCTTAGCCCTTACGATGTGTCGGTTTCATGCGATTATTACTTTTTGGCTGATGGTGATTTTGTGAAATACCGGTTTTGTTGTTTTTTTCTATGCCTTTTGCTGCTCGCATCCTGCGGCTCTTGTTCACAGAGCGCCGGCCCGGCCCCGATCGCGGACGGTGAGGACAGTGAGGAGTCGGTTTTGGCATTTTCGGAGATTCCGCTTTCGGAGGGGCCGCCGGAAGCTTCGGACAGCGAGGTGGCGGTCGCATCGCCCACGCCCTCGCTGGACGGCGGAGATACGGATCTGACAATGGAGGAGTGGGAGGAATCTCACAGAGAAGCGGCCATTTTGGAAACGGACGACATCACAGCCGGGGCTGAGCTTCGGGGCGGCGGCAGGCTGAACGTCACGCTTCCAAAGGTCAGGGGCGGCGGGGAAAGCGTGGGAAATATTAACGCTTTTTTTGAAGAGCTGATGGCCGAGCTTTGCTCCGCGGAATTTTCTGAGAGTCCGGACAGTGTTTCCTACAGCTATGAGCAGAGGTACCTTGACGGGGAGGTTTTGAGCTTCGCGGTGTTTGAGGACATCGCATCCGGCGTGGAGACCGGCAGCCGCACAGAATTTTACGTGTTCAGGCTTTCGGACGGCTCGCGCATGACGCTTTCGGACTTTTTTGGGGAAAACGCCGCGGGAACCGTTAAGGATATTGTAATCTCATACATAAAGGGACACCATCTGGAGGACAGGGTATACGGCGGGCTGTTTGAGCCGGGGGCGGATTTCCCCCTGGAGGCCTGCGTGTTCTCGCCCGATTCGCAGTTTTTTACGCTGCTCTTCAACCCGGGAACGCTTGGCCCAAAGGAGAAAGGGCCGCTGCTTGTCCCCGTTGAGTTTGAGTTGCTTAAATGGAGGCCGGGGGCAACCGGATGAACTTCAAGGCAGAAATTGAGCGGCACCTTCCGAGCGCTTGCGGCTCAGGGGAAACGGCGCGCCAAAGATGAGAATGCAGCCTTCTTTTTCTAAAAACCCTTGACATACGGGAAGGGAACTGCTACAATGAAAGAAATTTAATATTTTAAATTCGAAAACGCTTTATGCGCAGCAGAGAGTAGTAGCTTTTTCATTTGCTTTCAGAGAGTCGGCGGGAGGTGCGAGCCGGCAGCCGTGAAACTGTTGAATGGACTCTGTGAGAAGCCGGGCGAGCCCCTTTCGGGAGGTAGCTTTGGACGTATATCCCACGTTACAGGGATGAGGGCGTGATTGCGCCTTCTCCGAGATATGCCTTTTGGCATAAGATAGGTGGTACCGCGAAGTGGCCTTCGCCCTATTACAGGGTGGGGGTTTTTCTGTTTTTACACACTTGCCCTGACAGGTCAAAAAAACAAAGGGAGCGATTAATATGAAAAATATTCCTAACAGGATCTACCTTACCGAAGAACAGATGCCGAAAACCTGGTATAACCTCCGCGCGGACATGAAGGAGCAGCATGATCCGATCCTCCATCCGGGTACGCATAAGCCAGTCACGATGGAGGATATGAAGGGCATATTCTGCGAAGAGCTGTCGGCCCAGGAGCTTGACTGCACGACAAGGCACTTCGAGATCCCGGACGAGGTGCTGTCATTCTACAGAATGTTCCGCCCGTCGCCGCTCATCAGGGCATATAACCTTGAAAAAGAGTTGAAAACTCCCGCGAAAATATACTACAAGTTTGAGGGTAACAACACCTCCGGCAGCCACAAGCTCAATTCCGCCGCCGCTCAGGTGTACTACGCTAAAAAGCAGGGGCTTACGTCTCTGACCACCGAGACGGGGGCGGGGCAGTGGGGCACCGCGCTCTCTATGGCCTGCGCCTTTTTCGGGATCGATCTGACGGTTTACATGGTCAAGGTATCGGCGGCGCAGAAGCCTTACCGCAAGGCCGTTATGGAGACTTACGGCGCGAAGGTCGTCCCCTCGCCGTCCAACACGACGAAGGTGGGCAGGGAAATCCTCGCGAAGTACCCCGAAACAGGAGGGAGCCTCGGCTGCGCCATAAGCGAGGCGGTTGAGGCTGCCGTAACGGCGGACAACTGCCGGTATGTGCTCGGCAGCGTACTCGATCAGGTGCTCCTTCATCAGTCGATTATCGGGCTTGAGTCGAAGCTCGCGTTTGAGATGATCGACGACTATCCGGACATCGTCATAGGCTGCGCCGGAGGAGGATCAAACCTCGGCGGGCTCATCGCCCCGTTTATGCAGGATAAGCTGCTGGGCAGGAATGACCCGCGCATTATCGCCGTTGAGCCCGCGTCCTGTCCTTCACTGACGCGCGGGCGCTATGCCTACGACTTCTGCGACACCGGGCACGTCACCCCGCTCGCAAAGATGTATACGCTGGGCAGCGAGTTTATGCCGGCGTCGAACCACGCGGGCGGACTGCGTTACCACGGCATGTCTCCGGTGCTTTCACAGCTCTATCACGACGGCTATATGGAGACCGTTTCCGTCGAACAGACAAAGGTTTTCAACGCGGCGGGGATGTTTGCCAGGGTTGAGACTATCCTACCCGCGCCTGAGTCGGCCCATGCGATCTCCATGGCTATCGACGAGGCGGTTCGCTGCCGCGAGACGGGCGAGGCGAAGACGATACTCTTCGGCCTCACCGGTACGGGATACTTTGACATGACTGCCTACACGCAGTTTATCGAAGGGAAGATGACGGACTATATACCCACGGACGAGGAGCTCCAGAAGGGGTTTGACCTTTTGCCCGACGTGCGGTAAGGCTGCCGAGAAGATAAAGAAGCTCCCGGTTAAGAGAACCGGGAGCTTCTTTTTGCAGTCTGGGGAAAAATCAGCTTCCGTGCAGCGCGACAATGGGATCAAGCCTTGCCGCGCGCACGGCAGGGACAACGCCGAATACGAGCCCGCAGAGAAGCGAGATGCCCTCGGCGTAGAGCAAAAAGCGCAGGTCAAGCGTGAGCGGCATGCCCGCCGCCCAGAACACACCTTCGGCCAGCGTTATCCCCGCCAGCGCGCCGAACATCCCGCCTGTAAGAGAAACTATCAGCGATTCAGCAAGAAAGCACAGGGCGATGTCCCTGCGCCTGGCGCCGAGCGCCATGCAAACGCCGATCTCGCGCCTTCGCTCGGAGGCGCTGGAGAGCATGGTATTCATTATTCCGATACCGGCCACTGCGAGCGAGATGGCCGCCACGGCGCTCACAATAAGCGCGACGATGCCGGCCAGCGAATTCAGCTCCGCGATGTGTCCCGCCATGTTCTCAAAATCGAACCCGTCCTTTGAGCTGTTATCACGGTTCAGCAGTGAGGTGATCTCGCCGCCGGTTTCGTTTTTATCGGCGGAGGCCAGGCATTTTACCGCGATCTGATCGATAGTTTCCTTTGAGCGCATCGTGTTGAGTTTTGTATACGGGATATAGATAAACTCAGGAAGCGCGCCTCCCATCAGCTTATCAATGCTTTTTTTCTGGGCGCTGATTATGCCTATTATCCTGAAAGACTCGATGCTGCCGCCGTACATCACGTCAAGCTCCTTCCCCACGATGTTCGCACGCTTGTATACCTTAATGGCCAGAGCGTCGTCAATTACGGCCAGCCTTGACTGACTCTCAATATCCCGCCGAGTGGGGAAGCGTCCATAAAGCAGCCGGACGTCCAACACCTGGGGGAGACTGTCGTCAATGCCCCACAGCACCGCTCCGCCCGATATGTTTTTTATTGAAATGGCCGCGTATTCAAGATTCAGCGGCATCGCTTTTTTAATAGATTTGACCCTGTTTTCAATCCTTTTCACGTCCTCGGGATAGATCGCCGGCGCTCCATCCTCTGTTCCGCTGGCGAACACAGTTATACCGTTGATGCCGAGGCCGTCGAGCTCGCCGGCAATGGCGGATTTGCCGCCCTCACCCAGGCTGGTGATAAGAATTACCGAAGCTACGCCGATGGATATCGCCGCAATTGTCAGGATTGTGCGCATACGCCCGCGGATCGCGCCGCGCATGGCTATCCATATGATGTCACCTATCTTCATCCGTGCCCTCCATGGCGACGCGCATGCCCTCCCTAATATTTTCTCCGGGAGAAAGCACGATGATATCGCCTTTTTTGAGTCCTGAAAGGACGGTCGTCTTGTCCTCAAGCTCGTATCCGGTTACGATGCGGCGTTTTTTTATCACCCCGCCGGACACGATATAGATCGCCTCGCGGTTATCGTCACCCTGTATTATCGCGGAGTAGGGGATCAGGCAGAGCTCGCGGCGGCCGGATGTGAACACGCAGACGTCCGCTGTAGCGCCCGGGAGCAGCCGGCCGCCTGTGGACAGCACGTCGCAGACGACGTCGACCACGGTTTCACTGGGGCCGGTGAGCGAGGTGATCTGCCGGGCCGTGGGCATAATGGCCGCAATTTTTCCGGGATAGACTGTCCCGTTTCCGGAAGCGGCCGAAGTTATATTGCATTTTTGACCAACCGCAAGCCGCGGGATCAGCTTCTCCGGGACGGGCAGGCGGATCTTCAGAGTTTTCATATCACTGACTGTCATAAAGGGGACGCCGGGGGAGACGGACTGCCCCTCCTGAAAGGGTGACGAGGTAACAATCCCGCCCAGCGGGCTGTAGAGCGTATCAAGCCTGGCCTCGGCGACGGCGGCGGCGTCCGGCGAAAGCTCTGCAGATGCGAGGATGCCGCTTATGGCATTCGAGGCCTCCTCCGGCAGCTCCAGTGAGCCCAGCTCCTCAAGCGCTTGCCTCACCTCGGGATGGACGGCGGAAATCTGAGACTGCGGCGAGGGGATCGTTTCTATCTCGGCGAGCGCCTGCCCGGGAAGGACACTGTCTCCGATTCCGGCAAGCAGTTTTTTTATTGTGGAGAAGCCCTCGGACGAGATCTGTACCTGCCCCGAGTCCTCCACCTTGCCTTTGAGTTGTACATTTTCGAACAGCCCGATGGTATCGACCCGCGAGACGGAAAGCTCCCGCCTCTGTGCGTGGCTGCGAGAGGAATTTTGAAAAAGAGAAAAACAGATAATCACTGCGGCAATTATTGTGAAAAGAGACCTCAATTTTGATTATCCTCCTCTAGTTAATTAATATGGTTGTATTTTTTGTTTATATATTGGTTGCTTAGAGGCAAAGCTATCATGACATCAAGCGTCCAAAAATAAAAAAATAAGGGTGCGTGCGGAAAGATGAGCCTGATAACTTGCGTCTGGGACTGTGTGTATCAGACCGACGGCTATTGCAGCCTGAAGCGTGCGGCTACCTGCGGCCATGAAAGGGGCGGCTGTGTTCATTATGTCCCGGGGAAGGGAAAAATAAACAGCAAAAACGGAACGCTTTCGGGTAGAATAGACGGGGGAGATTGAATGTACACGGATAAAAACGGGGCAAATAAAGTGAAAAATCAAAAAAATTACTCGTTTTTTTGAATATTTACGGCTGAGTTAAGTCTTTCCAGTTTATTTTTATCACCCTTTGACAATAATAGATAAACAGGCCAAATAATGCGGGAGTATTTTGGCTCCCGGCCTGACATGAAAGCTCCGCGCATTTGGCGGGACTGAAAGGGTGAAAAAAATGAAAGCGGTTATAATGGCGGGCGGCATGGGCCAAAGGCTGAGGCCGGTGAGCTCGGGCCGTCCAAAACCCATGATCGGACTTTTCGACAGGCCGGTTATGGAACACATTGTAGACCTGCTTAAGAAACACGGCATAACGGATATCCATATGACGCTCCAGTACATGCCCAGGCAGATAAAGGATTATTTCGGAGACGGGTCCCGTTTTGGCGTTTCGATCAAGTATTCTGAGGAGACAAAGCCTCTCGGCACAGCGGGCAGTGTCCGCCTCTGCGCGAAAGACCTCGGAGACGAGGACTTCATCGTACTCAGCGGCGACGCGGTATGCGACGCGGATCTCCGGTCGTGCATCGCCTTTCACCGGCAGCGCGCCTCAGACGCGACAATCGCCCTGTACAAGCACCCCAGTCCGCTTGAGTACGGATTGGTGATGACCGCCCAGGACGGAAGAATCGAGAGGTTCATTGAAAAGCCGTCGTGGAAGCAGGTGTTTACAAACACCGTCAACACGGGGATCTATATTCTGAGCCCCAAGGCCCTCAGTCTTATACCGCCGGACAGGCCGTTCGATTTCGCGCGGGATCTGTTCCCGCGTATGCTGAGCGACAATATGCGCCTTTTTGGCTGCGTGGTAGAGGGATATTGGTGCGACGTCGGCGACTGCAAGGCGTATCTCACGAGCGCGATGGACGTGCTGTCGGGCAAAACCGGCATAAAGATCGGTGCACCGGCACTCTCAAAGGGCCTTTACAGCAAGAAAAGCTATCCCGGCGTCAGGATTACGCCGCCTGTATACATCGGCGAGGATGTACGCATTGAGGAAAACGCGAGGATAGGGCCGCGGGCGATAATCGGAAGGGGCAGCATAATCGGATCCGGCGCTATCATTGAGGACAGCATTATTGAATGCGCCAATATAGGGCGCAAGGCGCAGATTATCGGCGGCATCGTCTGTACAGGCGCGGTGATACAGAACGGCGCGTCGCTCGGCGAGGGGTGCGTCATCGGTGCGAAAACCGTCGTCGGCGAGGGAGCGGTGCTGAACGAAAATGTACGCGTTTGGCCGGGCAAGGAGATCGAGCCCGGCGCGCATGTTCGGCATAATATTGTATCCGGCAGCTTCAGACGCGACGTCAGCTTTGAGGAAAACAGTGTGATTTCGGGCAGGTTCGGAGCCGACATGACGGCCTCACTCTGCCTTTCCTTAGGTGCGGCGCTGACAAATTCGGCGCGCACGCTTGGCATAGCGTCGAGCGGCGCGTGTGCCGGGCTGCTCGCCCGGTCGCTCGAGACGGGCTTTACGTCCGGCGGTGGGCAAAGCGTGATACTCGACGCGGGATTCGAGGCGCAGGCCGCCTTCGGTGCGCGGATGTACGGACTTGACATGACAGTTTTTTTGAGCTATGATTCCGATTATGTGAGTATCAGGTTTTTCGACTCTCTCGGACTGCCGCTGGACCGTGAGGCGGAGAGGGCAATCGAGGCCGCGATAATAAGGGGCGACGAATTCTGCGTGCCCGAGGGGGACATGGCCGAGCCGAGGATGCTGGCCGGACTGCCCGAGGCGCATCTTGCCGTGGCAATGACCTTTGCCGGAGGAAAGGCCGGCGGCGTCGGCGTGCAGGGCACAGACGAAGCGGCGCGGACGCTTGAGCGCGCGCTCGGGGTGTTCGCCGTGCCGACAAAGGGAAACCGGGCGGCCTTCAGGGTGTCCGGCGACGGTTTTTCATTTTCCGCGGTTGACGAAAAGGGAGGCAGCATCCCGGAGCAGAGGATGCTCGCGATGCTGTGCATGCTGGAATTTGAAAGCGGGCGCGAAACGATCGCGCTGCCATATGACGCCCCGGCGACGATTGACAGGATAGCCTCGCGTTACGGCGCAAGGGTGCTTCGCCTTGAGCGCGACAGGGATGCGCGAGCGCTTTACGCAAAGGATCTTCACCTGCGCGACGCTGTGATTGGTGCGGCATATATCTCGAACATCCTCGCAACGCGCGGATGCACGCTGTTTGAGCTCAACGCGCGCCTTCCGAGGTTCACGACCTACAGCATTGAGCTTGAGTTGAGCGGCGACAGGGGCGACGTTATGCGCGCGCTGTGCGATGAGGCTGGAGCGGGGCGGGAGCTGTTTGAAGGACTGCGGGTAAACGGCGGAGGCGGCTGGGTGCACGTTTTTCCGTGCATATCGAGGCGAGCGCTGAAAATCGTGGGCGAGGGGGCGAACATGGAGGCCGCCGCCGAGCTCTGCCTTGATTATGAAAAGCGGGCGCGCCGTGTCGACTCCTCTTTATCTAAGCTTTCGAATATCGGAGAAAAAATAGGTATACAAAGCCGGGAAAATGTGCTATAATATTTTGATGAAAGAAAATGTGCGGCATTTTACCTTTGGGTTACCGCAAAACGACCGGGATAATTTTTGACCTTTAAACCGTGGGTTATCACGTTTTTTATATAAGACATGTTCAAGGTGCTTTTGCGTAGGGGTTTTGGAAGACCCTTTGGTTTTGTGCGTTTTTTGAGGCGCTGAAGTTGCGCCTCTACATAGGCCGTTCGGGCCGTGGCAGCATTGTATGTATTCGCGTCTTGTCGTTTTGATTTGGCGCGTGAATAGGAAGCTTTCGGAAATGATAAAGAATTGGAGAAGTGATAATTTTTATGCCGGAAAAACTTAAGATAATCCCGTTGGGGGGACTTGGAGAGATCGGGAAGAACATGACGGTTTACGAGTTCGGCGGGGATATACTCGTAGTTGACTGCGGGATCGCGTTTCCGGACGCGGACATGTTGGGTGTGGATCTGGTAATCCCAGACATTTCGTACCTCGTAAAACACAGGAACCGTATACGCGCCATCGTGATCACCCACGGACATGAGGACCATATAGGTGCGCTGCCGTATGTGCTCAGGGAGATTAACGTGCCGATTTTCGCCACAAGGCTGACTGCCGGGCTCATCAAGGTCAAGCTTGACGAGGCGGGGCTGCTTCAGAACGCGAAGCTCTTTGAGGTTGAGGCAGGCATGACTTTCAGCGCCGGCCAGTTTAAGGTCGAGCTCATTAATGTGAACCACTCGATCGCGGACGCCGTTTCGCTTGCTATCAAGACCTCGCTCGGCACGGTTGTCCACACCGGGGACTTTAAGGTGGACATGACCCCCGTTCAGGGAAAGATGATCGATCTCGTGCGCTTCGGCGAGCTCGGCAACGAGGGAGTTCTGGCTCTTTTATCCGACTCGACGAACGTAGAGCGGCCGGGCTACGCTATGAGCGAAAAAAAGGTGGGCGAGACGCTGGACTCGCTGTTTAAAAACTGCAAGGACCGCATAATTGTCACCACCTTCGCCTCGAATGTGCACAGGATACAGCAGATCATCAACTCGTCAATCAAGTATAACCGCAAGGTGGTTATCTCCGGACGCAGCATGGAGAACATACTGCACATTTCGCGCACGCTGGGGTACCTTACGTTTCCCGAGGATGCGCTTGAGGACGTTAGCAAGATAAAGTCGATACCCAGGCATAAGCTCACGATAATCACGACGGGCAGCCAGGGTGAGCCGATGTCCGCTCTTTACCGGATGGCATTCTCTCAGCACAAATTTATAGAGATTTCACAGGGCGACAGGGTTATCCTCTCGGCCTCGCCCATCCCCGGCAATGAAAAGCCGGTATACCGCATGATAAACGAGCTTTTCAAGCGCGGGGCGGAGGTCATGTACGAAAAGCTGGCCGACCTGCATGTGTCGGGCCACGCCTGCCAGGAGGAGCTGAAAATGATGCTCGCCCTGACAAAGCCGAAGTATTTTATGCCGGTTCATGGGGAATACAGGCACCTCAAGGCGCACGCGAGCCTGGGGAGAACGATGGGCGTTGAGCCCAAGAACATTTTTTTGAGTGAGATCGGGCGCGTGCTTGAGATTACCCAAAACGGCGCCAAGCTCGCCGGCAACGTTCAATGCGGCAAGGTGCTCATCGACGGCTCAAACAAAGACGGAGTCGGCACGGCGGTGCTGCGCGACAGAAAGGTGCTCTCTCAGGACGGGCTGCTTGTCGTGGTTGTCACGCTCAGCGCGCAGGACGGGTCGATTGTGGCCGGGCCGGATATCATCTCGCGCGGATTCATATATGTCAAGGAAAATGAGCCGCTTATGGATGAGGTCAGGAAGTTTTCTCTCGACGTTTTCCAAAAGTGCCTTGAAGGCAATATCACAGACTGGTCGACGATCAAATCTACGCTGCGCTCGAAGCTCTCCGACTTCCTCTACAAAAAGACGCGCCGCAGTCCGATGATCCTGCCGGTCATTATGGAGAATTAACTCTCACAATAATCAACAGGCCTCCCGCCGCGGCGGGAGGCCTGTTGATTATTGTGAGAGAGGCTGCTCTCATTTTCCGGGAAGCGGAGAGGAAAGCCGCCCGCTTATCAGCGCGAGCGCGGAAAGCTGCTCAGGTGTGAGCTCATTCGCTCGGCCGAGTACGCTGCCCGTGAGCATGAGCACGGTCGCGTACTGCTCGACGGTTTCAAGGCGGAAGTAGGCCTCAATCGCGTCGCGGCCCCAGGTCAGCGCGCCGTGATTTGCCAGCAGGACGGCGCGGTGCGTCCGGCAGAAGGGCGCGACCGAGTCCGCCACGCCGGGCGTGCCCGGTGTCGCGTACCGCGCGACAGGAACGGTGCCGAGGTTCACAAAGGCCTCGGGGAGAATGGGACGCTCAAGAGCGATGCCCGCGACGGCAAACGAGGTGGCAATCGGCGGATGTGCGTGCGTGACGGCAAACACCTCGGGATTTTCGGCGTAAACTTGCAAGTGCATCAGGATCTCGGACGAGGGTGAGCCGCTGCCGAGAACCCTGCCGTCCATACTGAGCTTCACGAGCATATCTTCGGTCATAAATCCCTTTGAAACGCCGGTCGGCGTGGCTATAATCTCATTTCCGCCAGTGCGCACGCTGATGTTCCCGTCGTTTGCAGCGACAAAGCCGCGCGAGTACATGCGCCTTCCGATATCTACAATTACGCGTCGTGCGTCGCGTTCCGAAATAAATCCCATGTATCTGCCGCCTTTCAGACGCGTTCGATGCGCGTTTTTTCAATCATACCTCTGAGCGCGGCGTCAAACGGCGGGCGCGCGACGCCGTGCTCCGTGATAATCGCGGTGATCAGGTCGCTGTCCGTCACGTCGAAGGCGGGGTTGAAGACCTTGACTCCGTCGGGGGCCATGCGCCCGCGATACCACATGTCGGTTACCTCCTCAGCGTCCCGCTCCTCGATGACGATACCGCTTCCGGTCTTTATTTCAAGGTCGAGCGTCGAGGTCGGGGCGCAGACGTAAAAAGGGATACCGTATCGCTTTGCGGCAATCGCGACGGAAAGCGTTCCGATCTTGTTCGCGGCGTCTCCGTTCGCGGCGACGCGGTCGCATCCGACAAAAACGGCGTTTATAAGCCCGCTTTTCATGACCGTCGCGGCCATCCCATCGCAGATCAGCGTGACGTCAATCCCGGCACTTTTGAGTTCAAATGCCGTCAGCCTCGCGCCCTGAAGCAGCGGTCGCGTCTCGTCGGCGAAGATCCTTAAGCCGTAACCTCGCTCATGCCCGAGATACATGACGGATGTGGCCGTACCGTACCGTATTGTCGCGAGGCGACCGGCGTTGCAGTGCGTCAGAATGCCGTCGCCCGGGCTGAGAAGCGTAAGCGAATGCTCGCCGATCGCCCTGCAAACGCGGATATCCTCGCTGAATATATCGTTTGACTCGGAGAGAAGCGCGGCTTTCGCCTGATCTGCCGAGCAGCTTGCGCAAAGGCGGCGCTCCATGCGCGAGAGCGCCCACGAGAGGTTAACGGCCGTCGGCCTCGCGCTGCGTAGATATTCGCCGGTTTTAAGCACCTCGCGTCTGAACTCGTCAAAATCGGAGGTGTCGAGCTTTTTGGCGGCAAGGTAAAGTCCGAAGGCCGCCGCAACGCCGATCGCCGGAGCGCCGCGCACGCAGAGGCGCTTTATCGCGTCGAAAAGCTGCTCAGGAGTTTGGAGCCGCATAAGAGCGGCCTCTCCGGGGAGCTTTGTCTGGTCGATTATGACGACGGCGCCGCCCTCATCGTCGAGCGACACGGTGTCGAGGCTCAAAATCATGTCACTGTTCCGCATCACAGTCTGCCTTTCAGCTCAAAAAGTATATTCATCGCCTCGATTGGGGTAAGCACATTGAGGTCGATGCTCCGCAGCCGGTCCGCCACGTCGATCGCGCTCATGTCGGAGAGCGATACCTGATCCGGCGCTGCCCGGACAGCCGCGACGCCGTCGCGCGGAGCGCCGCTCTCCAGCTCCAGAAGGACCTCCTTTGCGCGGGAGATGACCTGCCTCGGCACCCCGGCGAGCTTCGCCACCTCTATGCCGTAGCTGTCGTCCGCCCCGCCCCGCACAATTTTTCTGAGAAAAATGATCTCATCGCCGCGCTTTTTCGCCGCGATGTTGTAGTTGACAACGCCGGGCAGTTCGCCCTCGAGCGCGGTCAGCTCATGGTAATGCGTCGCGAAAAGAGTCTTCGCCCCAAGCAGCCTTCTGTTTGCCACAAATTCCAGAACCGCCCTGGCAATCGACATACCGTCGAATGTGGACGTGCCCCTTCCGATCTCGTCGAGGATGAGAAGACTTTTTTTCGTAGCGTTTTTCAGGATATCGGCCATCTCGGTCATCTCGACCATAAAAGTGGACTGGCCCGTGTAAAGATCGTCTGAGGCGCCGATGCGCGTGAATATCCTGTCGACAATGCCGATATTCGCACTTTTCGCCGGAACGAAGGAGCCCGCCTGCGCCATAACTACTATCAGCGCGACCTGGCGCATATATGTGGACTTTCCGGCCATATTAGGCCCGGTTATGATCGAAACGCAATTTTCGCCAGCGTCGAGCAGGGCGTCGTTAGGCACAAAAAGCGCATTTTTCATCGAACTTTCGACAACCGGGTGCCTCCCGGCCGTGATTTCAATCCTGTCGGAGAGGTCGATCTGCGGCATGCAGTAGTCGTTCTCCGATGCGGTTTTCGAGAAGGAGCAGAGCACATCGAGCTGGGCCAGCGTGCGCGCCGTGCGCTGTATCCTGACGGTTTCCGCGGCGGTGCGGTCGCGTATTTGGCAGAAAAGCTCATATTCAAGCCCGAAGATACGCTCGTTTGCGGAAAGGATCTCAGATTCGAGGTTTTTCAGCTCCTCGGTTATATACCGCTCGCAGTTAGAAAGCGTTTGCTTACGTATATAGTCCTGCGGGACGGAGCCCACGCCGGATTTTGATACCTCAATGTAGTATCCAAAAACGCGGTTATAGCCGATTTTCAGGTTCTTGATGCCGGTGCGCCCGCGCTCGCGCGATTCAATCTCGGCGAGCATCCCGTGGCTGTTTTTGATTAGCTCGCGATATCTGTCGACCTCTGGGTTAAAGCCGTCGCGGATAATGCCGCCCTCGCGCACAAAAAAGGGGGGGTCGTCCACAATAGCGGCGTCAATGAGGCCGGTTATATCTGACAGCTCGTCAAGATTTGAGCAGAGATCGCGCAGAAGGGCGCCCTTCGTGTCTTCAAGCAGGGATTTTATGTGCGGGGCGTGGAAAAGGGAGGAGCAAAGCGACCTCAGGTCGCGGCAGTTGGCGCTGCCGTAAACTATGCGGCCGATCAGCCTCTCAATGTCGTGCACCGTTTTCAGGAGCTCGGTTAGCTCGGAGCGGGTGATGGAATCCTCCAGCAGCTCTGAAACCGCGCCCTGCCTCCGGCGGATAGCGGCAGGGCTCAGAAGCGGGCCCTCGAGCCATGCCCTCAAAAGGCGCGAGCCCATTGAGGTCACCGTTGCGTCAAGCGTCCAGAGCAGAGAACCTTTTTTCTCTTTGGAGCGCAGCGTTTCGCAGAGCTCGAGGTTGCGCCTCGCGGTTGTGTCAAGGCCCATAATCTCGTTTTTTGAGAAGATTTTAAGGCTGCAAAGGTGGCTGAGGTCGGTCTTCTGCGTTTCGTAGAGGTATGTAAGCAGGCCGCCTGCGGCCCTCCCAACGGCCGGCAGATCCTCAAGCGCGGACGCCGCTTCGCTGCCTTCACCAAAGTGAGAGACAACCCGCCTGCGGGAAATGCCGTCGGAAAAAATGCGCTCTCCGCCGTTTTCAACGTGCGCCTCAAGCTTTTCCTGGAGGAAGGACAGTATCTCGGCGCTGGAATAGGCTCCGTCGCTGAGGATGGCCTCCCTGGGGGCGAAGCGGGAAAGTTCGTTTATAACGCCCTGTGCGTCGTCAGGGCCGAAAAAGGCGCCGGACATTTCGCCCGTGGATATATCCGCGAAGCAAAGCCCGAAGCCGTCTGAGCCGAGACTTATGCCCGCGATGAAGTTGTTGCGTTTTTCGTCGAGCATCGAGGAATCGATCACGGTCCCGGGTGTGACGACGCGGACGACGCCGCGCTTTACAAGGCCCTGCGCCTGCGCCGGGTCCTCCGTCTGCTCGCAGATGGCGACCTTGTAGCCCTTCGCGATGAGCCGCGCGATGTATGCCTCGCTGGAGTGGTAAGGCACGCCGCACATCGGGGTTCTCTCGCCTTCTGGCGACGTGCGGTCGCGCGAAGTCAGCGTCAGATCGAGCTCGCGCGAGGCGAGGAGCGCGTCGTCGAAGAACATTTCATAGAAGTCGCCTAGTCTGAAAAAAAGTATACAGTCCTTTGCCTGTTCCTTAATATCCAGATACTGTCTCATCATTGGCGTCGTTTCAGCCATTCTTTCACCGCCCCGGTTCAAAGTATTATTTCGCAGAGAGTCACAGCACCCTGCCGGAAAGCGTCCAGCTCGTGGCGGAGGTAATCTCCACCTCGCGGAAGGATCCCACTGCGGCATCGCCCGAGATATGCACCAGCCTGCCGCCGCCCGTTCTTCCTGATAGGGGATATTCGTCGTTTCCGCCGGGGCCGTCAATCAGCACGCGCGCGCGCGTCCCGACAAGGCTTGCGTGCTTTCCGGCAGACACCGCGTTTTGAAGCGCCATGAGCCTGTCGAAGCGCGCGCCCTTCTCCTCGCGGGAGACGTCGTCCGGCATCGAGGCCGCGGGCGTTCCCTCTCGTTTTGAATAGATAAACGCGAAAATCGCGTCGAAACCCACACTATCGCAAAGGTTGAGCGTCTGAGAAAAATCCTCTTCCGTCTCGCCCGGAAAGCCTACGATTATGTCCGACGTGACAGTGATGTCCGGCATTTTTTCACGCGCATATCTGATAAGCTCCTCGTAGGAAGCGGACGTATATTTTCGGTTCATCAGGGAGAGTACCCTGTCGGAGCCGGACTGCACAGGCAGATGCAGGTGCCGCGCCGCGCGGGGAGAGGAGGCCATCGCGTCTATAAGCCGTTTTGTCGCGTCCTTTGGATGGCTTGTCATAAACCTTACCAAAAAATCGCCCTCAAGCGAGCAGACCATTGAGAAAAGCTCGGGAAAGTCCGTATCCCCGGCGCCCCTGTACGAGTTGACGTTCTGTCCGAGAAGGGTAATGTCCCGGCAGCCGCTTTCGATAAGCCCGCGCGCCTCTTCAAGGATCTTTTCCGGCGGGCGGGAACGTTCCTTCCCGCGGACGTAAGGCACAACGCAGTAGGAGCAGAAGTTTTCGCAGCCGTACATGATGGGTATCCAGGCCTTGACACCGCTCTCTCTGAAAACAGGCAAGCCCTCCGGTATATCATCCATAGGCGGGCGCACGTCAAAAACACGCTTTTTTTCCGTCAGGCAGCGGTAAAGCGTTTCCGCCAGCCTTATAGGCGCGTCTGTCCCGAGCACGGCGGTGACATACGGGTAGGATTTTTTTATTTTTTCGGCAATGTGGTCCTGCTGGGTCATGCAGCCGCAGATAATGATAATCTGGTTTTTATTGGCCCTTTTTGTGTGCGTGAGCGCCCCAATATTGCCGAGAGCCCGCTGCTCCGCGTGCTCACGCACGGCGCAGGTGTTCACAACCACGACGTCGGCCTCGGCCTCACTGTCGGTCAGTGCATAGCCCATCTCAATGAGCGCGCCCTTTATCCTCTCGGAATCGGACTCGTTTTGCTGGCAGCCGTAAGTGTCGACCGCGGCCTTCGGCGAAAGGGCGGTATTTATCTCAGAAACCTTTTTTATAAAAAGGCGGTTTGTTTCCGTATCCAATCTATTCCTCCAAAAACATATTGCCGCCTTGGGTGCGGCGAAGATGCCCATCCCAGGGCACACTAATAATATCAAAATAAGGCGCGTGTGGCAATAAGGTATCAGGATTTGCCTGAAAAAACAAAAATCATATGGCATTTTCCCCTTGTTGCGGGCGGGGAAATATGATAGTCTCGTGTCAACACTATCTGTGGCAGCACCACCGAGAGGAGAAATCTAATGGAGAATCATCAAAAAATCGCTCGGGAGCTTGAGGGAAATGGACTCCAGGCAATGCTGCTTACGTCCGAGGTTTCTCGTTTTTACGCCACCGGCTTTCGTTCGTCCGCGGGCGTAGTTCTGATTACAAAAGAAAAAACCGTGCTGATTACGGATTTTCGGTATATTGAGGCCGCGCGCGCCGCCGCGGCGGGCTTCGAGGTTATGGAGACCTCCGGCAGGGACGGGTATATGCGACTGCTCTCAGAGCTTTTGTCGGATTGCCGTGCGAAAGTGCTCGGCTTTGAGGACGCGTGCATGACGGTGTGTGAGCATGAGCGGTACTCTAAAGGGCTGAAGACAAAACTCAAAGGTGCGGGGAAGATGCTTTCATCCCTTAGAAGCTCGAAAGAGGAGCGGGAGATATCCTGCCTTAGAGAGGTGCAGGCAATAACCGAGAAGGCTTTATCTGAGGTGCTTCCCCTTATCAGGCCGGGGATGTCGGAGCTGGAGCTTTCTGCCGAGCTTGTATACAGGCTTTTAAGGCTGGGGGCCGAGAGGCTGTCGTTTGAGCCGATTGTGGTTTCCGGAGAGAACACGTCGAGGCCGCACGGCGCCCCGTCTGAGAGAAAGCTGAGAAATGGCGACTTCATCACGATGGATTTCGGCTGTGTGAAAAACGGATACTGCTCCGATATGACGCGCACGGTGGCGCTCGGAGAGGCCGACAGCGAGATGCGCATGGTGTATTCCGTTGTGTTGGAGGCGCAGAGGCGGGGCATTGAGGCCGCGCGCGCGGGCACCCCCGGCTCTGAGCCGGACCGGGCCGCGAGGGAATTTATATCCGAGAGAGGGTACGGCGGATGCTTCGGTCACGGCTTCGGACATGGGATCGGCGTTGAGGTGCATGAGGAACCGTCACTTTCCCCGTCAAACCATGAGCCGCTGCCGGAGGGCGCGGTTGTTTCCGCCGAGCCGGGCATTTATATCCCGGGCAAATTTGGCGTTCGCATCGAGGATATGCTCGTTTTAAGGCGGGACGGCGCCGAGAATCTGACAAAGGCCGAGAAAAAACTGATTGTGATCTAATTTATTGTTGCATATTTTAAGAGAGTATTATAAAATAAAGTGTCTTTATTAAGTTGCCGGATCAGCGGGCGAAAACAGCGCGGGATTCCGGCTTTGGAGGTTTGTATATGGTTTCGGCAGGAGATTTTCGCAACGGAGTCACCTTTGAGATGGATGGACAGGTCATGCAGATCGTCGAGTTTCAGCATGTGAAACCCGGCAAAGGAGCTGCCTTCGTGCGCACAAAGATTAGAAACGTAATCTCGGGCGGCGTGATTGAGAGGACGTTTAACCCCTCCGACAAGTTCCCGACGGCTTATGTTGAGCGCAAGACAGTGCAGTATCTCTATAACGACGGCGATCTGTACTACTTTATGGATACGGAGACATTTGAGCAGTTCCCGCTCAACAAGAGCGAGCTGGACGACAACTTCCAATTTGTCAAGGAGAATATGGAGGTCAAGGTTGTTTCTTACAAGGGCAATGTTTTCGGGGTTGAGCCGCCTAACTTTGTCGAGCTTCAGATCACGGAGACCGACCCTGGCTTCAGGGGCGACACGGCCACAAACGTTTTAAAGCCCGCCACGCTCGAGACGGGCGCGGTGATCAGGGTGCCGCTGTTTATCGACAACGGCGACGTTATCCGCGTAGACACGCGCACCGGGGAGTATCTGGAGCGCGCGAAATAGTCTCGCGCCCTCGCAGTCTTAATGTAGAAAGGAATGACGCAATGAAGCCGCTTGAGAATGCAGCATACCTGAAAGGTCTGGCCGAGGGCCTTGAAATTGACGGAAAAGGCAAAGAGGGGAAGCTTATCCTCGCGATAATCGACGCGCTTGAGAGCTTTGCCCGTTCGATTGAAGACTCTGAGAGGGAGCTTGACGCCGTCAGCGATGAGCTGAGCTTTCTGTCCCAGGGCGTGAAGGCCATGGGAGAGTATATTTTCGACGATGACAACGACGACGATGACGACGACGATGAGTTTGAGCTCGACGAAGACTCGGTTGAGTATTCCACCGAATGCCCAACCTGCAAAACCGTCATCGAGCTGGATCTGGACGAGCTTGAGGATGGGAAGATTGTCTGCCCTTCCTGCGGCGAGGAGCTTGAGTTTGAGCTCGACTGCGACGACGGGTGCGACTGTCACTGATATTGGAATAATCCTAAAAGGCGGCCGCTTTGCACGGGTAGCTTTCCGTATGCAAAGCGGCACCTTAATTATTAACGCGCGGCAATCCCGTCGCCGCAGGGGTACGGAGGTTTTTTATGCGCTCGAGGATTGAGGCGCTGAAAGGGCAAAAAAATGCTGTTGTGCTCGCGCATTTTTATCAGACAATGGATGTTCAGGAATGCGCCGACTTTGTTGGAGATTCCTTTGACCTTTCCAAAAAAGCAAGGGATGCGCGGGAGGATACTATAGTATTCTGCGGCGTGCATTTTATGGCGGAGAGCGCGAAGATTCTCAGCCCTGAGAAAAAGGTGCTGCTCCCTTCGCCAGACGCGGGCTGCCCAATGGCCGACATGGTGACGCCGGAGGACGTGAGGGCGCTGAGGCAGGCGTATCCGGACGCGGCTGTCTGCTGTTATGTCAACTCGTCGGCGGCGGTTAAGGCGGAGAGCGACATCTGCTGTACGTCGTCTTCAGCCGTCAGGATCGTATCCGCCCTTGAGCAGCGCAGGGTGATCTTTATCCCCGACAAAAACCTCGGGGCTTATGTCGCGCGCATGGTTCCGGGCAAGGAGATAATACTGTTTGACGGCTGGTGCCCCGTTCATCATCAAACCAAAGCGGAGGACATCGCCGCCGCGAAGGAGGCGCATCCCGGCGCGCTCGTGCTGTCGCACCCCGAGTGTCCGCTCGCGGTGCTTGACATGTCGGATTTTGTCGGAAGCACGAAGGAGATACTCGACTTTGTCCAAAAATCCGGCGGCGACGAGTTCATTATCGCGACGGAAATAGGCGTTGTGGAGAGGATCAGGGCGATGAATCCTGAAAAGCTCGTCTACGTCGCGCACAACAGGTTTATCTGCCCCAACATGAAAAAGACAAGACTTTCTGACCTGCTTTTTAGCTTGGAAAACGATTATTATGAGATAAATCTCCCGCAGCACGAGCTAGAGGGGGCAAGGGCCTGCCTGGAGAGGATGGTCTCCGCCGGCTGAAGAAGGTGAGAGGGGGAAGGTGGTTTTTTGAGGCGTTACGCATTGGATTTGGCGCCAAAGGGCGAGCTTGAGGTCGACGTACTGATTGTTGGCAGCGGCATCGCCGGTCTGTATACGGCTATGCATATTGACAAGCGCCTGAGATGCGCAATTATCACGAAGGAAAGCGTCGACATCTCCAATTCATGGCTTGCTCAGGGGGGCATAGCCGCCGCGATATCCAGAGAGGATACTCCGCAGCTGCATCTGGAAGACACGCTTGTCGCCGGAGCGGGGCTCTGTGACAGGGAGGCGGTGCGTGTGCTTGTGGACGAGGGCCCGGGAGACATCCGCACACTGCTGGGGTGGAACGTGCCGTTTGACCTCAACGCTTACGGAGACCTGTCGATTACCAGAGAGGGAGGACACACGCGAAACCGTATTGTCCACGCCGGGGGCGATGCTACCGGGCGTGAGACCGTGAAGGTTCTCGCCGCGCATGTCAGCCTCAGGGATAACGTGAGGTTTATTCAAAACGCGTTTTTCAGCGATATTCTGACGAATGGGGATAACTGCGTCGGCGCCGTGATTATCGACGGGGAAGGCGGAGTTTGGTATGTTAGGGCGCCGCATATCTGCATATGTACGGGGGGTATCGGGCAGATATACACGCACTCGACAAACCCGAACGTCGCCACGGGGGACGGTATTGCCGCGGCCCTGCGGGCGGGTGCGAGCCACAAAAACCTTGAGTTTATCCAGTTTCACCCGACGGCTCTTTACTCCGAGGAGGGCGGGCGCTCGTTCCTCATCTCAGAGGCGCTTCGCGGGGAGGGGGCCGTGCTCCGCAATATCAATGGGGAACGGTTTATGAAAGGTGCGCACCCGATGGATGAGCTGGCTCCAAGGGATATTGTCGCTCGGGCTATTGTGCGTGAGATGGAGCGCACGGGCGAGAGATTTGTCTACCTTGATATTACGTGCCACGACGCTGATTTCCTTTCAAAGCGGTTTCCCACGATTTTCAGTGAATGCGAAAGCCGGGGGATCGACATTTCAAAGGACTTTATCCCCGTCTGCCCGGTGCAGCACTATCTGATCGGCGGCATACGGACAGACTTAAACGGCGAGACGTGCGTCCGCGGGCTTTACGCCTGCGGCGAGGCGGCCTATACCGGCGTTCACGGCGCAAACAGGCTGGCGTCTAATTCGATGCTTGAATGCCTCGTGTTCGGAAGGCGGTCCGCCATGCATATAAACAACTCCGGCATGGGCGCGCCGAGCCTTGACTGGAGCGCGCCGCCGCTTGCGGACGCGCCCGGGGGGGATATTGACGATAGCGAGCTGAGGCTTGAGATCAGGCGGATTATGGATACGCGCTGCGGCGTTGTCAGGACGCTTGCGGGCCTGAAAACGGGGATTTCCGAGATGGGCTCAGTGATTGAAACGCTTGAAGCTTCAAGCCTGCGGAGCAAGACCTCGCTTGAATGCTACAACATGGCGCTCGTTTCGCGCGCGATCCTGAGCTCGGCGGCCGAAAGGACGGAGAGCGTGGGAGCGCACTTCCTTGAAAGCTGAATAAGACGAAAAGGCCGCCCCAAAAGGGGCGGCTTTTTGCAGTCAAAACGATATATGCCTCGCGTCAGGCGTGGGGAATATCCGTAAAAGACGATATCTCCGCGCTCTGGGTGCAGAGATCCGAGACCTTTAGCTCATGAATATCACTGTGCCCGGAAACGCGGCAGAAAGTTTCGAGCTCGGCCTTTGTTACATTCAAAAAATTAAAGAGTCTTTTTGCCGCGTGCTCTACAGACAGCCTCGCGCGCAGCTCGGGATCCTGCGTGGCGGCCCCGACGGGGCAGCGCCCGGTGTGACACTGGCGGAACTGCTGACAGGCGGCGGCCATAAGCGCGGCAGAGGCGATCGCCACCGCATCCGCCCCCAGGGCGATTGCCTTCACAAAATCAGACGGGACGCGCAGCCCTCCGGTTATCACGAGCTCGACCGGCGCGCCGGCGAGGAACCGCTTTGCCCTGTGAAGCGCGTATATTGTCGGGACGGCGGAGGCGTCTTTCAGCGTTTTCGGCGAGGCGCCTGTCGCGCCGCCGCGCCCGTCGATCGTAACAAAGTCAGGCTCCGCGAAGAGGGCAAAGTCAAGATCCCGCTCGATGTGACCGGCGGCGAGCTTTATGCCGATGGGGCGGCCGCAGGAGGCGTCGCGCAGCTCGGAAACGAGCGTCCTGAGGTCATGCCTTGAGTTTATGCCGGGGAAGCGGGACGGACTGATGATATCCTGTCCGAGCGGCCTGCCGCGGATAAGCGCTATCTCTTGCGTCACCTTTTCGGCGGGGAGGTGGCCGCCCATGCCGGGCTTTGTGCCCTGACCGATCTTGATCTCAACAGCGTCGGAGCTTTTGAGATTCTCTTCTGTAACGCTGTAAAGGTTTGGGACATATTCAAAGATATATCTGTAGGCGGAGTCGCGTTCCTCCGGGAGGATGCCGCCCTCACCGCTGCACATCGCGGTTTTCGCCATTGCCGAACCCTTTGAAAGTGCGATCTTCATTTCGCGGGACAAAGCTCCGAAGGACATATGTGAAACGTAAACCGGGGATTCAATTTCAAGCGGCTTCTTCGCGCGTTTCCCTATAACAGTCTTAACGCTGACGGGCGCGTGCTCGTCAAGCGGGAACGGGTCGAGCTGCGCACCGAGAAAAAGGATCTCGTCCCATGAAACTGTTCTCAGCCTTGTGCCCATTGGCTCAATAATGGGAAACCCGCCGACGGCCATCGCGTGGATTGTCTCCATGTGCCGATCAAAGGCATCCGATGTCTTGAAAAATTCGCGCGGATATGCGAGCGGATTTTCATCCGCGTCGGGCAAAAGAGAAGCGCCATTATCCCCAATGTCCTGTTTTCTGCTGAAAAGCGACTTTGGCGCCCCGCAGGACGGGCAGACCCAACTGTCGGGCAGACTGCCCCACAAAGCGCCGACGGCCGCCTCGTCGTATTCAAATCCACACATGCCGCAAACATACACAGCCATCCCAGTAAACCTCCTCGTCTGAGAGAGTGTTTGTGCGCAAAAGCATTCACAGGCTCAGACAAAACGTTATTATGGTATTATACCAGTTAATGGCGTGGAAGTCCAGAAATTATAGATGTTTTGTGAAGGGTGTGGGGCCGTGAACGGGCGCACTTGAAAAGCGTATGTGTCAAGTGTATAATAGTGTATAATAATCCGGTACAGAATCCGGAGGCGTATATTGGTATATTTGCGCGTGTGCGGAAACGTGCTCGCATAGGGTGAGAGATGAACAAAAACAAGATGACAATTCTGGCTGTTTGCGCCGCGGTGGTCGTATGCGTTTCAGTGCTGACGAGCTTCTATATGTCCAGTGTGGGAAGTAGGCCGGCCCCGATTGTGCTGCCATCGCCCCCGGAGACGGCGGCCAGCGCTCCGGATGATTCCTCCGATTCGTCCGGAGGCGGCGAGATTCCAGACAGGCTCGTCCTGACAAGGAAAAACGTGCGCGGCGCTGTGGCCGCTTTGTCGCGCCCTTCGGAATATTCCGCCGAGATATCCGTGAGGCTTTCATACGCCTCCGGCTCGTCCGAATCGGTCAGGAAGGTAAAGCTGCGTTCAGGCTATCAGCACACCTTTGCGGCCTCCGGACTCGGGGCAGGTAGACATATTATTTCCGGCGGGGGAAAGTCTTTTCGCTGGGAGGACGGGGACACGCATTTTTATGTAGGACAGTCCGGAGGCGTGGATCACGACGACGAGCTGTGGATCCCAACGTATGAGGACGTGGCGGATATAAGAGAGTCCGAGATAACGGACGTCGGATACGTTGACAAAAACGGGTACGCCTGCGTGTTTCTTGCCGCGGAGGAGGCCTCCGGACGAATGAAAAAATTCTGGGTGTCGATTGATTTCGGCCTGCTCGTCGCTTCAGAGATCCTTGACCAAGAGGGGGCGCAGATCTATTCGATGTCGCTTCTTTCGCTGAGCTTGGAATTGCCTCCGGATTCGGACTTTATGCTTCCGGGGAGCGTGTCGGTGTTTTCGGCGGGGGAATGAAACCTTTTTTCGGCGTCGTCGAGGCTGTTTTCGGCGAAAATACGCACGATTTCGGAGGCGGGCACAAGCGTGACGCCCTCTTCCTCAAGATAGGCGAGGCTCTCTTCAATCGCCCGCGCGGTGGATGTTCCGCCCGCCGCCCCGACGTGGCCGATTACTATTGCCGCGCCGTGGCTTTTGGCATACTTTGCCGCTTTTTTCAGTTGATCTTTAACATGCGCCTCAGATTTGTCGCCGTGCTCAAGGAAGAAATTTCGCTCGCCGTAAAAAACCGGCAGAAGCTTTGCGGCCTCGCGGCACGCGGACTTCGGGCTTGTCCTGCTGTCCACAAAATAAAGCCCCTTTTCCAGGCACGCGGAGATAACGCCGAGGACAACCTCCTGCCGCTCGCTCGACTTTGACCCCACGTGTATGTTGGCGCCCACCGCGTGCGGGACGGCGGCCAGAGCACTGGCGGTTTTTTCATAGGCTTCCTCGCGCGAGTCGCCGATGCATATCCTGCCCGGCGGGAACCACCTCGGATTGTCGTTAAATGACGACTGCATAGGAAGATGGACGATGACCTCCCTGCCGAGTTCAAACGCGTTTTGCGCGTCTTTTTCTGAAAACTGCATAAAGGGCAGTACGGCCGCCGTTATAGGACACGGAAGGGCGAGCATCTCTTTGACGCCGCTTCTGTCCTGACCGAAATCGTCGATGATTATGGCGAGCTTCGGGTTTTCCGGCTCGGGCTGTACGGCGGCGCTCACCGCGGAGAAGGCAAGCGGCGCACCGGTGATCAGCAGAGCCCCGCAGGCGACGATCAGCGCGGTTCTCAGTTTTATCGTAAGGAAAACGGCGTGTCCTTTCATATTACCCCCCTTGGCGGCTATATGCCGAGCAAAAGCACCAGCCCCAGCACGATTATAATCTCGTAATTGTCTCCTTCCAGAAACATCAGAACGAGGATTGCGATCAGTATCAGGTCGCCCAGTTCCAGATCCCTGATGAAATTATTTAGGCTGAAGCCCTTTCCTCCGCGGCCGAAAAGGCCGCCGAGGCCCTCGAAGACGCCGTCAAACAGCCCTCCCAGGCGCATGCTTCCGCGAGGTATGTGAGCCGGTTCCTCACGCGGAGTATCCCGCTGTTCCAGTACCGGGGAAAACAGGGATTCCGGCGCGCCGCCCTCGCGAATATACCTGTTATACAAAGCCGTCCCCTCCGTTCAGCGTTTCAAAAACCGTCCTTATCGTCTTCGTCAGGCGGACAATCTGCATTGCTTTGTCGATCTTCATGTGGCGTTCATTTTTGAGATATGGCTTGAGCGACTGGAGGAGAAGGACGTTTTTGTCGTCGTTTGAAGAAAACTCGCCGAGAATCTTCATAATCATGCTTAAAAAGCGCGGATCGATATTCTGAAGGCCCTGAAAGCCGCCGCCCGAAAGCTGGCCGAGTATTGCCGAAAGGGGGGGGGACGCCGCGCCGGACACGGGGGACGCGTCCGGCGCGGGTCCGGGAGGTATCGCGTCTTCCAGGGATGCCTGTTCAGCCTGGAGGCCCCCCAGGGGAGCGGCGGCCTGCTGCTCTGAGGATACGTCTCCCGCGAGGGAGCGCACAATCGACATAACCTGGTTCATGCCGTCAGGCGAAGAAAGCAGAGACGAAATTTTATCCTCAAACTCCCCCATTGTTCACTTCTCCTTTACGAGATCCATGATGTCCTTCGCGAGAGCAGAGCCCTCTTTTGAGGCAAGCAGGGAAGAAAGCAGGTTTTTTGCGGTATCCGCGTTGCCTGCCGAAGCCGCTCCCGCCGCTTTTTTAAGCGCGTCGCCGCCGTCTCCGGCCAGCGACTGGACGACCTTTTTGCCCTCCGGAGTATTGAGCCTGGCGGAGATTTTGTCCAGGTTAGCGATTACCTTCGCGCCCTGAGACGTTTTAAGAAGAGTTCTCGCCAGGTTCTCAAGGTCCTGATTGTTTGACATGTTCGCACCTCCCACAAAGCCGCATATGTCTGTCTTTCAGTGCGCGGCGGCATTGACCGCGCTTTGGGAAATACGGCCTGGAACATTATATGACGGCGCGGGGGGAAAAATGACGGCGGATAACTTGAGAGGCCGCCGGAAAAGGAGGATTTAATTGAAAGCTATAGTTTTTGCGGATTCACATGGGAGCACGGAGGAGATGGCGCTTGTTTTACGAAGGCACCAACCGGACGTCTGCCTGCACCTTGGAAACGACGCGGCGGACATATGGGAGATCAGGGGCGCGTTTCCCAAGACGAGGTTTGAGGCGGTGCGCGGAAACGGCGACAGGGGCAACGCGCCGGAGGAGCTGCTTACTATGCTCGGACCGGTGCGGGTGCTGATGACGCACGGGCACAAATACGGTGTCAAACAGACACGGCTGCGCGCGGAATACGCCGCGAAGGAAAAGGGAGCGGCGATCCTGCTTTTTGCGCACACGCACAAGCCCCTGCTGGAGTACAGCGGCGATCTCACTATAATGAACGCGGGCACGGTTTCCGGCGTTTACACAGGGATATTCACGTATGGGATTATAAGCATCAACGGAGACGTGAAGTGCTCAATTGAAAACGTGTTGGACATTAAAAATGCTGAAAAAGGTATTTGAGGATCAAAATGGAAAGACTTTTTGTAAACCTTCCCGGTGGAGGATACGATATATTGATTGAGGAGGGCCAGCTCTCACGCCTTGGCGAGCTTTCTGCAAAGGTTAGGAGGCCGGGGCCCGCCGCCGTAGTGACGGACGGCAACGTCGGCCCGATCTATGGCGAAACAGCCGTTGAGAGCCTTAAAAGGGCAGGTTTTTCGCCGGTGTTGATTACAATCCCACCGGGGGAAGGCTCAAAAACGACGGAGCGCCTATTGTGGCTCTATAGCCGCCTGCTTGAGGCGGGTATAACGCGGAGCGATACGGTTTTTGCACTGGGGGGAGGCGTTGTCGGCGATCTCGCGGGCTTTGCGGCGGCGACTTTTTTGCGCGGCGTACCGTTTATTCAGGTTCCGACTACGCTGCTCGCGCAGGTGGACAGCTCCGTGGGGGGCAAGGTGGGCGTGAATCTGCCCGAGGGGAAAAACCTTGCCGGGGCCTTTTATCAGCCCCTTCTCGTCGTGATTGACCCGCTGTGCCTGAAAACACTTCCCGACCGTGTTTTTTCCGACGGGATGGCCGAGGTTATCAAATACGGTGCCATTAAAAGCGAGGAGCTGTTTGAAAAGCTTCTGCGATGCGCCGGAAGAGAAGGCGTGATGCGTGAGATTTCAGGGATAATTCTTGAGTGCTGCGCGATAAAAAGCGCCGTCGTTGAGCGCGATGAGCGCGATACCGGAGAGCGTATGCTGCTCAATTTCGGCCACACTATAGGCCATATATACGAAGCGGCGCACGGCTATGGAAAGTATACGCACGGCGAGGCTGTGTCCGCCGGGATGTGCGCGATAACGCGTATGTCCGGGCGGCTCGGGAAGACGGACGAAGACGTTTTTGATAGGCTCAGGGCGGCGGCCGCGCGTTTCAGCCTGCCGTGCTTTATCCCTTTACCTAAGGGAGAGGAGATCAGGGCTGCTCGCGATAAAAAAGCGGGCGGGAAATGGATTGATCTTGTCTTTTTGAGCCGTATTGGGCGTGGGTATATTGAAAAAATGGAGACCGGGACCTTTGTTTCGATGCTTGGAGAGCTTGGGGAGGGATAGAGATGACTCTGAAAATTGAACCCTGCAGGCTGCGCGGCGCGGTGACGCCGCCGCCTTCGAAGAGCGCGGCTCACAGGGCCATCATATGTGCTTCGCTCTGCGCGCAAGGGCAGGCGCCAAGCAGGATCGAAAACATCTCGCTTTCTGAGGATATCTCCGCAACGATTGACGCTCTCGGCGCACTGGGCGCGGATATAGCCGTCTCGGGTTCTTCGGCGGCGATCAAAAGAGGCGCCGCACTGGAGCATGCGGAAGCCGCCTCGGCGCGCAGACTTTTCTGCAGGGAATCCGGCTCGACGCTCCGCTTTATGATACCGGCGGCGCTGCTTTCCGGAGGAGGGTCGTTCTTCGGTGAAGGCAGGCTGATGCAGCGCCCGCTCACGCCGTATTTTGAAGTTTTCGGACAAAAGGGAATTGCGTGCATTCAAGACGACGAAAAGCTCGTGCTTGAGGGGATGCTGACTCCGGGGGCTTTTTCGCTTCGCGGAGATGTCAGCTCGCAGTTTGTATCGGGGCTTCTGATGGTTCTGCCTCTGCTGGGGGAGGATTCAGTTGTCGAGATGACGTCGCCGCTTCAGTCAAAGCCTTATGTCGCGATGACGCTGAGTGAGATGGAGGCCTTCGGCGTAAGGATTCGGAATGAATCGTTTAAATGGTTCTACATACCCGGCGGTCAGCGGTACATCCCTGCGGACCGCGTGATAGAGGCTGATTATTCACAGGCCGCGTTTTTTATTGCCGCCAATGCTCTTGGCAGCGACATTGCAATAAGCGGGCTTAACGTCGGCACACTTCAAGGCGACAGAATGATTGAGACGATCATCAGGCGTATGGAAGAGCCCGGTTCAATTGAGATCGATGCCTCCGACATCCCGGATCTTGTGCCGATCACGGCTCTTTTGGCTTCGCTCCGACATGGCCGCGAGACCGTGATTTGCGGCGCCGCGCGCCTGCGGATCAAGGAGAGCGACAGACTGAAGTCGACCTGCGCGGTGCTCTCTGAACTCGGTGCCACGATTGAGGAAATGCCCGAAGGGCTGAGGATAAACGGCAGGAAATCTCTTGAGGGCGGTACAGTTCACGCCTACAATGACCATAGGATCGCGATGATGGCCGCGATAGCGTCTACCGTTTGTTCTGCTCCTGTGGAACTGTTCGGTGCGGAATGTGTAGCAAAGTCTTATCCGGACTTTTGGGAGGTTTTTTCGTCCCTAGGCGGCATTTGCGGCATAAGCAAGGACAATAACGCCAAGAATTAACTGAAATTAGCAGTTATTGTTGAAAAAACACGTAGACCGTGGTAGTATAGCATTAAGAATGTCGCCAGTCCAGCCGGATATCCGGGCGCGGCTTGCCCGAATTACTTTAAAGGATCGGTATATCATATGGTTAAAAACTATATGGAAGTGTTGGCCGAGGACATGATTGACGAGGTTTTGAGGCAGACGGATGCCTGCGGATGCGATATTTGCAGGAACGACATTCTTGCCATTGCGCTCAACTCTTTGAAGCCGCGTTACGTTACCTCCGACAAGGGAGAGACGATATCCAAGCTGCTGAACTGGGATCAGCAGGTATGCGCCGATGTGACCGCCGCGCTCAACCGAGGGGCGATAATCGTGTCAAAAAACCCGCGGCACTGAAAAGCACTTTATGGAAAGTACTGGTCATTATGAAGGTTTTTTTGTTTGGAGAATCGCACGGAGAGGCCGTGGGCGTCGCGCTTGAGCGGGTGCCCTGCGGCCTTAAGATCGATTTTGGCGAGATAAAAAAGGATATGCAGCGCCGCGCTCCCGGGAGGGATCCGATTTCCACCGCGCGCTCAGAGCCGGATATCCCGGAAATAATCAGCGGTGTGCTCGGCGGGGTCACGACGGGCGCGCCGCTTTGTGCGCTCATACGAAATACAAACGTGAAAAGCGCCGACTATGAAAGTACGCTGAGGGTTCCGAGGCCGGGGCACGCGGAGATGTCCGCGCATATGCGATACGGTCGGTATTTTGACCCGCGCGGAGGAGGCCATTTTTCAGGAAGGCTCACAGCCCCGCTTGTTTTCGCCGGCGCGCTCGCGAAGCAGATCATCGCGCAAAAGGGCGTTTTCGTCGGCGCTCATATCCTTGAGGCGGCCGGCGTGAGGGACGAGGCGCTGGACCCTTGCCTCGCGGAAAAGGAGGCATTGCGGCTTGTTGCCGAAAAGTCGCTTCCGGTTATCCTTGACAGTGCGGGGAGCGCGATGAGAGAGGCGATACTGGCGGCAAAAAAGGATGGCGACTCAGTAGGCGGCGTTATTGAGTGCGCGATTTTGGGTGCGCCGGGCGGGCTCGGATCTCCGGGGTTTGAGTGTGCCGAGGCCGTCATCTCGAGGTACCTTTTCGCTGTTCCCGCCGTGAAGGGCGTGCAGTTCGGCGCGGGCTTCTCGTTTGCCGGGATGCGCGGCAGTGAGGCCAACGACCCAATCCGCGCGGGGGAAGACGACGAACTTTTCACAGCTTCAAACCACAACGGCGGTATTCTGGGCGGAATAACAAACGGGATGCCGATTATTTTTTCCGTCGCCGTAAAACCGACGCCGTCCATCTCAAGTGAACAGGACAGCGTGAATCTGGATACGATGCAAAATCAGAAAATATCCGTCATCGGGAGACATGACCCGTGTATTGTGCAAAGGGCGGTCGTAGCGGTCGAGGCGGCGGCGGCGTTGGCGGTATCTGAGCTGCTTGACGGCGGGGCCCCGCTTTGGGCGGAGATTTAAGGCTGGAGGATTGAAGTATGGACAGGCTTTCTCAGCTCAGAGCCGAGATTGACAGGACGGACGCCGAGCTTCTTGCCCTGTTTGTGCGCCGGATGGAGCTGTGTACAGCGGTTGGAGAGTATAAAAAAGAGCGTTCGCTAGCAATTTTTGATCCTTTGCGCGAGGCAGAGATAATTGAAAGGCGCGCCTTCGAGGCGGGGGCCTGGCGCTGCGAGGCTGCGGAGCTTTGGAAGACGATGATGCGCCTGTCAAGAAAGGCCCAGGAGGCTGTTCTTTTGACGGATGACAAAGAACGCTGAAGTGCAAAAACTGTTGGGGGGAGTGATGACATGGAATCCACGATTTTTGAACATTCTACGACGATAAGGGAGAAATTTTACAGCGCAGAGCCGCGAAGGCTCAGACGCATAGGCGAAAACATCACGCTTATCGGTATGCCCGGGAGCGGAAAAACCACGATAGGCATGCTGCTTTCCCGCGCCTTTGACGCTGATTTTATCGATATCGACGCCGGGATAGAGGCGAGCACCGGTGAGAGTATCGCAAGGACATTCGAAAGTAAGGGCGAGGAATATTTCCGGGATATTGAATCCGAATATGTGCAGAAGGCCGCGGTAAAAACAGGCGTCATCATATCTACGGGCGGCGGCGTCGTTCTGCGGCAGGAGAATATGGACACGCTGAGGAACTGCGGCGTCGTTTTGTTCATCGACAGGGATATAAAGCAGATAATGGCGGAGGATCTTTCCGACCGCCCGCTTGTTGAAAATGACAGCAATGCCCTGCATCGCCTTTATGATGAGCGCATCGGCCTCTACAAGAAGTCCTGTGATCTCCGCGTTGAAAACCGCATGTCCTCAGAGCAGACGGCCGGCGAGGCGGCCGAGGGCGTTACCGCGCTGAGGCGTCGCGGCGGGGACAGGCGCATGCTAGTGATAAACGGGCCGAACATCAACATGCTCGGGGCACGCGACAAAAGCAAGTACGGAGAGCTTGACTATTATGAGCTCTGCCGCAGGATCAGCTCATTTGCGCTTTCGCGCGGGATTTACGCCGAGATCGTGCAGAGCAACCATGAGGGCGACATAATCACTGCCATACAGAAGGCCTACGGAGAATACGACGGTATTGTGATTAATCCGGGCGCGCTCACGCATTACAGCCACGCGGTCGCTGATGCAGTGGAGTGCTGCCGGCTGCCTGTGATCGAGGCGCATCTCTCTAATATCCACGGCAGGGAGGATTTCAGAAGGACGTCGGTCATTGCGGGGCGCTGCATGGGTCAGATATCCGGTCTCGGAGCGGAAAGCTATACCGCGGCTCTAAGGATTCTGGCTGATTCGTCATCACCTCCGCGTCTGTAAAAAACTGCCTAGTATTGGGTTGAACTGTATAAAAAACCATTTGGCGCCCGAAAGGGCGTCATTTCCATAATTTGACTATATACAGGGCGAAAAGCAAGTTAAAACTACAGCATTTTACAGAAAAATGCAGCTATGTGTTAAGTAATTGTCATTTCTGGGATACTGAGCCTTAAACCTGTAAGTATTTCTTACGATATGAATATAGAGGTTTACACATGCCCATACTGATAGAGCATGTAGAGCTCATTTTGAATGGATGCGCATAAACGAGTCGTTCGAACTGTACTTTTTGGGGAGGGCCTGCTGATGAGATATATTAATTCAATTCGCTTTAAACTGATGCTGATGGTAGTAATACCTTTGCTTGTTGTGGCAATATCCTTTATTGCCATCGCAAATTTCACCTCAAATACGCTGGTTACCGATAGCATCAGAGCGGTGGTGGATTCCGCGAAGGACACCACCCTTCTTGAGATAGAGGCAACAAAAGCCTCGCTTGGCGGCACGGCCGCCCTGATAGGGAACACGTCCGTCGGACTTGAGGAAGCAATTGTAAAAAACGACCACGGCAGAGTCTTTGCCCTTACAAAAGGTGTTCTCGAGGCATCCACGGCAGACGGCGTTGAATTTATTGACATGCAAGGAAATGTTATTGTGCGTCTGGATGACCCAACTCATTTTGGGGACAATGTTTCGACGTCTCCCGCGGTGGCCTCTGCCCTAGGGGGGGAAATCTCATCCTTTGTCACCCCGACCCTTAACTATGGCTTCTGCATTGCCGCCTCAAGGCCTCTCTACGATGATGGAGGGGCGCAGATTGGAGCGCTGTGCTTATTTAAAGAAATCGCCACTCCGGCGTATGTCAATTTGCTTAAAGAGATGACAGGCTGTGAGGTGTCTATCTACCAGCAGGACACGCAGGTTGTCACGACGACTACCTCGGTAAAAGCCAAGCTTGATCCCGATATATCGGACACGATTTTGAAGCAGGGGAAGGAAGTTGAGGTTACAAAGGTCGTAAATGGGATCAAGTCAATGGCCAAATTCCTGCCGATAAAGGGCCATAACGGAGAAAATATCGGCGTTTTGCTGGTTGGCAGGCCATATTCCGACACAACGTGGATCACAATTCTCTGGGTATGCGTGTTTTTTGGCTTTTTACTGGTCATTACCCCCATTGTTACTAAGGTTATTTCTTCTACTGTCATGCCGATCCGGAGGCTTGTCATTGAAGCCGACCAGCTTGCCGAGGGCGATGTAACTATTGATATTACCATGAACAGGGGAGACGAGCTTGGAAGTCTTCAGAAGAGTTTTGCCACCTTGGTTGAAAACATGCGAGCCCAGTCAGACGTGATCAGCAAGATTGCGCAGGGAGACCTGACGCTTATATATGAGCCTCGATCGCAGAAAGACTCTGTGGGGCAGAGCCTTGTAAACATGCTTGACCAAAACAATTCCATACTGAAGAGCATATCCGAGTCATCCTCCAGTATTGCGGAAGCTTCCTCTCAGGTCGCGGCCGGCAGCCAGGCGCTTGCTCAGGGGGCAACGGAGCAGGCGGCCTCAATTGAGCAGATATCTTCCAGCATGGTGGCGATCGAAAAACAGACGAGGGACAATGCGGAGCTGGCAAAAAAATCTTCTGTGCTCGCTGAGGACTCAGGGAGGCTGATGCAGGAGAGCACGGAGAGCATGGCCAGTCTTGTCGATGCCATGAAGGATATATCGGAGGCGTCCGACAATATTTCAAAGGTCATAAAGGTCATAGACAGCATTGCGTTCCAGACAAACATTCTCGCACTCAACGCCGCCGTTGAGGCGGCGAGAGCTGGTCAGCACGGCAAGGGATTTGCCGTTGTTGCCGAAGAGGTGAGGAATCTCGCCGCAAAGAGCGCCGAATCCGCCCGCGAGACAACGGCGATTATCGAGGGCAGCATACAAAAGGTGGCATTCGGATCCCAGATTGTGGACAAGACCAACAAATCGCTGAGTGAGGTCGCGGTTTATTCAAAGCAGGTCATTGATAATGTCGGCGTAATCGCGAAGGCCTCAGAGCAGCAGACCCAGTCAATAGGGCAGATACACTCGGCACTCAAGCAGGTTTCGGACGTTGTGCAGGCGACGTCGGCAACAGCGGAAGAATCCGCCTCCTCAAGCCAGGAGATGTCGAGCCATGCTTTCCTCCTCAAGGAGCGTATAGAGATGTTCCATCTTCGCGATTCGGGAACATCGTGGCAAAAATCCGTAAAGGACGAAACGTTTCACAAAGAGCTGCCCTCACACGAGGATCGTTACTACGCATGAACAGGTAATTATTGAGTAAGCGTCGGGAGATATCACTCCCGGCGCTTTCGCGTCCGGTTTTTTCTTCACGCAATCTCTGTGTGGTATTGCCTTTACTTTTTGGGAAGACTGACATATACTTGTTGAGCGGAAAAGTGAAAAAAATCTTGGGGGGATTTTATGCAAAGCCCGTCGATCAAAGAGATATTTATCAGCCCGGAAGCGTTCGGAGGCAGAATGGCCTCGCTCTGCGGCTGGGTCAGAACCGTGAGGGATTCAGGCGCCGTCCTGTTTATCGAGCTCAGCGACGGCTCAACAGTAAAAAGCCTTCAGCTCGTTGGGGCTGAGGGAATTTCCTGCTTTGAGGAGCTCAGGCGGCTGAATGTGGGCGCGGCGATCCGGGTTGAGGGAGAGCTGGTGCTGACGCCGGGAGGCAGGCAGCCTGTTGAGCTCAGGCTGAGCTCAGCCAATGTAGAGGGCGCGTCGGATCCATCATATCCGCTGCAAAAAAAACGGCACACCGCCGAATTTCTGCGTACAATAGGGCACCTCCGCCCGCGTACGAATCTGCTGGGGGCCGCCTTCCGCGTGCGGTCTGAGGCGGCCTTTGCGATCCACGAGTTCTTTCATGAAAAAGGCTTTCTGTATGTGCACACGCCGATAATTACCTCCAGCGACGCCGAAGGGGCGGGCGAAATGTTCCGCGTTACTACACTTGATGCGAGAAACCCTCCGCAAACGGATAAAGGAGCGGTGGATTTTACACGCGATTTTTTTGGCGTGCCCGCGAATCTCACGGTTTCCGGCCAGCTTGAGGCCGAGGCGTTTGCGCTGGCGTTTTCGAAGGTATACACCTTTGGCCCCACCTTCAGGGCGGAGAACTCGAACACCGCACGCCACGCCTCTGAATTTTGGATGATTGAGCCTGAAATGGCGTTCTGCGGGCTTGATGAGGATATGCGCCTAGCGGAGGAGATGACAAAGCACATCATCTCAAAAGTGATGCGCAGGTGTCCGCACGAGATAGAATTTTTTAGCGAATTTGTCGATAAGGGGCTTCTGGAGAGGCTTTCACACGTGATCGGGTCGCCGTTTGAACACATGACCTACACTGAGGCGGTTACGATGCTTGAGCGGCATAAAGAGAGGTTTTTATTCCCCGTATATTGGGGATGCGACCTGCAAACGGAGCATGAGCGCTTCTTAACCGAAGAGGTTGTCGGGCGGCCGGTGTTCCTCACGGACTATCCCAATGGGATAAAGGCGTTTTACATGCGGCAGAACGACGATGGAAAGACCGTAGCGGCGATGGATATGCTGGTTCCGGGCGTTGGCGAGCTCATAGGCGGCAGCCAGCGTGAAGAGCGGTTTGACACGCTCCGCGGCCGCATGGCTGAGCTCGGGCTCAGCGAAGAAACCTATTCGTGGTATCTCGACCTCAGGCGTTACGGCGGGGCGCGGCACTGCGGCTTCGGCCTTGGATTTGAACGCATGATAATGTATCTTACCGGCGTCTCAAATATCCGTGATGTGCTGCCGTTCCCACGCACGCCGGGATGCATGTCATAAGATCCGGGGACTAAATCGGCTGCGCCTTGCTTCAGGGTATTCGGCCCGGCCGCCCAAAAGGGGAAGATAACTTTGAAAACACTGTATTTTGACTGCTTTTCAGGGATCAGCGGAGACATGTCCGTCGCCGCGATGATAGACCTCGGGGTTCCCGAAGGGCTGGTGATGGACACCGTCGCGTCGCTGAGGCTTGAGGGATACGGGGCGCGTGTATCGAAGGTTCAAAAAAACGGCATAGAGGCCGTCAGGTTTGATTTTGATCAAACACATGCCCATGCGCACGAGCACTCGCATATCCACGGCCATGTGCATGAACATACCCACGAACACAGGAATCTGGCCGATATCTCCGCGATACTTCGGGCTTCGTCGCTCTCAAAGGGCGCGCTTGAGCTGGCCCTGAAAATATTTGGCATTATTGCCGAAGCGGAGGGGCGGATACACGGTGTTCCAGCGCGCGAGGTGCATTTCCACGAGGTCGGCGCGGTGGATTCGATAGCCGACATTGCCGCCGCCTCAGCATGCATCGATTATCTGGCTCCCGACAGTGTCGCCTTTTCCGTAATAAATGAGGGCAGCGGGTTTGTTAGCTGCCGGCATGGGGTAATCCCGGTTCCCGCCCCCGCTACGCTGGAAATACTGAGGGTCTTTTCGATCCCATTTTCACAAACCGATGAAAGCGGCGAGATGGTGACGCCGACGGGCGCCGGGATTGCCGCCGCCGCAGGGGACACGTTCGGCACGTCCTGCCCGTCGGGAAAGGTTCTCGCGGTGGGATACGGGGCGGGCAGCCGTGACTTCAAACGCCCAAACCTGCTCCGCGTCATGCTGATTGACGGCGGAGAGGCGGAGAGAGACGCTGTATGCGTGCTGGAGTGCAACATCGACGATATGACTGCGGAAGGACTCGCGTTTGCCTCCGAGCGGCTTTTTGAGCTGGGTTGCCTGGATGTGACGCTCGCGCCGCTGCTGATGAAAAAGGGACGTCCGGGGACGCTGCTCTCGGTGATCTGCACGCCGGAGATGGAAAGCGGCGCGGCGGACGCGATATTCGCGCATACAACAACGCTGGGTATAAGGACGCGCCTAACGGAGCGGCATATACTGCCCCGCCGTGAGCTGTTGGTGCACACTGCGGACGGGGATGTGCGCGTAAAACGGTCTGAGCGCAATAATCGTGCCAGCTACAAGCCGGAGTATGGAGATTTGCGAAAAATTGCGGCTGAAACAGGAAAAAATTTAAGTGAAATTGCACATGAGGCGGTCAATGGTGCGCGAGAGAAAGACAATTAAATGTATATTGTTTGCGAATAATAAAAAATAATAAAAAAAGTATTGCAAATAGCGGTGAAAAGTTTTATACTGCATTATGTGAGATAAAGAGGGCCTCCGGCCCGAGCCGCATATTTGAAAACCGAAAGGACTGGTTCAGTATGAAAAAACCGCTTGGAAAGATAGCCACCGCCGTTCAGGCGTCCACAACCCTTGCGATCGACGCGCTCTACAAACAGATGAAGGCCCAGGGGGCGGACGTCGTCGGCTTCGGAGCCGGGGAGCCGGATTTTAATACGCCCGATAACATAAAAAGCGCCGGCATTAAGGCGATAAACGACAATATCACAAGATATACGCCCGCCGCGGGCCTTGAGGCGCTTAAAAAGGCCGTGTGTGACAAGTTGCTTGGGGACTGCGGCGTCAGATACGAGCCTTCGCAGATCCTTATCTCCAGCGGCGCCAAGCACAATCTGTTTATTGCGCTGATGTGCCTTTGCGACCCCGGCGACGAGGTCATCATCCCCGCGCCTTACTGGGTGAGCTACCTTGAGCAGGTGGGTATGGCGGGGGCAAAGCCGGTTATTGTCGAGGCGTTTGAGGATCAGAATTTCAAGATTACGGCCGCGCAGCTCGAGGCCGCCATAACAGACAGGACAAAGGCCGTTTTCATTAACAGCCCGAATAACCCGACGGGCATGATGTATTCCCGCGCAGAGCTTGAGGAGCTGGCGAAGGTCTGCGTCAGGCACGGGATCTATGTCATCGCCGATGATATCTATTACAAACTGGTTTACGACAACAAGGAATTTTGCTCGATCGCGTCGCTCGGTGACGACATCAAGGCCCTGACGGTTCTCATAAACGGCGTATCAAAGTCCTATGCGATGACCGGCTGGAGAATCGGCTACACCGCCGCCCCGCCCGAGCTCGCGAAGGTCTTTGCGAACTACCAGAGCCACTCGACCTCCGCGCCCTGCTCGATTTCGCAGATGGCGTCGATCGAGGCGCTCTGCGGGGAGCAGGAGAGCATTGAGGCCATGCGCAAGGTCTTTGAAGAGCGGCGCGACTACTTTGTGTCGCGCGTTGAGGAGATTGACGGCGTGAGCTGCCTTAGGCCGGACGGCGCGTTCTATATAATGATGAACATCGAAAAGCTCGTCGGCAGGACGCTACACGGCACTGAGATCAAAAACGCGGACGATTTCGGCAAGGTGTTCCTTGAGAAGGGCAACGTCGCCGTCGTGCCGTGCACCGGCTTTGGAGCGCCGAACCATGTCAGGTGGTCCTACGCCGTTTCAATGGACGACATCAAAAAAGGTCTTGACAGACTCGAGGCATTTTTGAAGTCTTGACACAATATGGCCTTTATGGTAGTCTTATCTTGAAAAATGTCTTATGCTGTTGAGGATGACGTAATGGGAATAAATGACCTGCAAAATCCTTTGTATTATTTAGTAACATTCATTTGTTTCGTGATTGTATACGTGACGTACTATTTTTTCTTTAGATATGCTCTAAAAAACCTGGATATTGACAGAAAGATGCCGCGAAAATTTTTCTTTTTAGCTATAGCGATAGGAATTCTGTTTAGCGTGTTTTTCCGAGGCTTTTATGCTACCTTCTTGGCTGCGTTTTGCGCTTATGTGAGACTGCGAAGTAACCGCATGAGGAAAGAAGCGCTTGAAGAGATGGAGTTAAAAAAGGAGTTGTGAGCGCGGTAGTATATTTTGGAGAGTAGACTTCGCTAACCCCCAAAACTATCGGTAAAAGTTAGTTTATTCAAAGGCGGGCTGCTGCCCGCCTTTTTTGTAGGAGGCAAGATTTTATGCAAAAAAACACATATGAGAGCCCGCTTTCGTCGAGATACGCAAGCCGGGAGATGCTGTACCTCTTCTCGCCGGACAAGAAGTTCTCGACATGGCGCAGGCTCTGGACCGCGCTCGCGAGGGCGGAGAAGGAACTCGGTCTGCCGGTCACTGACGCGCAGATAAAAGAGCTCGAGGAAAATGTAGAAAACATAGATTACGTGGCGGCCGCTTCTTTTGAAAAGGAACTGCGTCACGACGTCATGGCGCATATCCACACATATGGCAAGCTTTGCCCAGGCGCCGCGCCGATAATTCACCTCGGAGCCACGAGCTGCTATGTTACCGATAACACGGACATAATAATCCACCGCGAGGCACTCGCGCTGGTGAGAAAAAAGCTTGTCCGCGCGATTGACAGGCTTTCATCCTTCGCGATGAAGCACAAAGACCTGCCCACGCTCGGCTTTACGCATTTTCAGCCGGCGCAGCTCACCACCGTCGGCAAGCGCGCTTCGCTGTGGATACAGGATCTGCTGATTGACCTCGACGAGGTTGAGTACAGGCTCGCGGGGCTCAGGCTGCTCGGCTCAAAGGGGACGACAGGCACGCAGGCCAGTTTTCTTGAGCTTTTTGAGGGCGACGATGAGAAGGTTTTGCAGCTTGAGGCCCTGATTGCCGCCGAGATGGGCTTTGATGGCGTGTACCCCGTTTCCGGCCAGACGTACACGCGCAAGCTCGACGCGGCGATTCTCGCGACGCTCTCGGGCATAGCGCAGACCGCGTCAAAATTTGCCACGGACATGCGCCTGCTTTCACACCTCAAAGAACTTGAGGAGCCTTTTGAGGGGAAGCAGATCGGCTCGTCCGCGATGCCGTATAAGCGCAATCCGATGCGCTCGGAGCGTATCTGCGCGCTGGCGAGGTATGTCATTGCGGATGCGCAGAATCCGGCCTTCACGGCCGCGACGCAGTGGCTTGAGCGCACGCTCGACGACTCCGCGAATAAGCGCATTGCCGTCCCTGAGGCGTTTCTGGCTGTTGACGCCATACTGAATATTCTGATCAACATAGCCTCGGGTATAACCGTGAATGAAAAGGTAATTGAGTGGCATATTATTGACGAGCTTCCGTTTATGGTCACAGAAAACATCCTGATGGACGCGGTCAAGGCAGGCGGCGACAGGCAAAAATTGCATGAAAAGATACGCGTCTATTCGCTTGAGGCCGGCAGACGAGTAAAGCGCGAGGGGCTCACTAACAATTTGATCGACCTCATCATAAGCGACCCGGACTTTGGTCTGAAAGAGGAAGACATCGCAAGGATCATCGAGCCCTCTCTGTATGTAGGACGCGCGCCGAAGCAGACCGAGGAATTTATATCCGGGTGTGTCCGTCCGGTGCTTATCCGGCTGGCGTCCGAGATTGAGGGTGAGGAGACGGAGCTCAGCGTCTGACAGTGTGAAACAGCCACAAAAGTATAATCTGACATTATTTTCGCCGATTGCGACAAAAGCACATTGACTTTTTTCGAGCTTATATATATAATATCATGGTGTTCAGACGGAGCGGGGGGGAGCACAGCAGCCCCTCGCCTTCGTTAAGTAAGGAGGCCGTTTAAATGGATTTTAACAAAAGAAAAAGCGTCGCATTCCTGGTTGCAGCCCTGCTCGTAATCTCGATTCTCGGGGCTATCGCTCTCTACGGCATACCCAATCCGTTTACTACTGAGCCCGGCGCGATGCTCGTTCCCAGCGTTGAAAAGGGCGTTGTCCTCGGACTTGACCTTGTGGGCGGATCGGTCATTACCTATGAGGCGCAGGTTCCCGCCGGTATGAGCAGCACGGAGCTGGACAAGAACATGGGTATTCTCCAGTCGATTATGCGCCGACGCGTCACCACCAGCGGATTTACCGAGGCGACGGTCTCTATCGTCAACGGCAACAGGATAAGGATTGAGATCCCTGCCGTGACAAACCCTGAGGAAGCCGTGAAGGCCCTCGGGTCTACAGCGAAGCTTGAATTCCGCGACGCCGACGGCAAGGTTGTGCTCTCAGGGAGCGACATTGCCTCAGCCGCCCGCGCCTATGGCAGGGCGCAGCAGGGAGACCTGTCGGATTCTCACTATATCAAGCTGGAGCTCAAGCCTGAGGCCGTGTCAAAGTTTGCCGAGGCGACAAGAAACGCCGCCGCCAGGCAGGCCGAGGGCAAGAACTATATCGCCATCTACCTTGACGAGGATGAGCTCAGCAGGCCCTCCGTGCACGGCGAGATCAACAGCGCCGAGTGCATTATCACGATGGGCAATTCCACGCGTGAGTATGTCGAGCAGCAGGCGAACCTGATCCAGTCCGGCCAGCTTCCTTTCGAAATTAAACAGGTCGAGCTCCGCTCGATCGGCCCGACGCTTGGCGCCGCCTCGCTTCAGACAAGCCTTCTCGCGGGATTTATCGGCTTGATTCTGGTCATTATCTTTATGATCGGGTTCTACCGTATACCAGGCGTAATGGCCAGCATTGCGCTACTCTGCTACGTCGCTATGATCGCGATTATCCTGTCGGTTCTGAAGGTTAACCTGTCCTTGCCTGGTATTGCGGGTATTATCCTGTCGATAGGCATGGCGGTTGACGCTAATGTCATAATCTTTGAGAGACTTAAGGAAGAGCTGCGCGCGGGCAAGACGCTGCGCGTCGCCGTTAAGGCCGGTTTCTCACGCGCCTTCTGGGCGATATTCGACTCGAACCTGACGACCGTTATCGCCGCCGTGGTTCTCTGGCGGATGGGCACAGGTCCTATCGTCGGGTTTGCCGTCACGCTTCTCATCGGTGTTCTGCTCTCGATGTTCACGGTGCTTGTTGTTTCGAGGTTCCTCCTCAACATACTCGTCGACCTGAACTTCACTAACCTGAAGGCCTATGCCCTCGGGAAGGACACCTTCGCAAAGATGGCGCTTAAGTTTAATTTCATAAAGAAGTTCAAGCTTTTTGGCATTATTTCGATTGCTCTTGTCGCCACGGCGGTTGTCTCGCTTGTCCTTCTGCCGTTTGGCGTGAACATCTTCAACCTCGACATTGACTTTGTCGGCGGCACTACGCTTCAGTATGAGATGCACAGGCAGCTTACAAACGCGGATCTTGATGAGGTGGGCAATATCGTTAAAGACGCCATCGGGACTTACCCCTCCAGCGTTCAAAAATCTGAAGAAACCCAGGTAATCATCAAGACGTCCGACCTCAGCACCGAGCAGCGTGAAGACGTGCATAAGGCGCTGTCAGAGAAGTTCAGCCTCACCGACGCCGACAAGCTGATGGTTGACAATGTTTCGCCGGTTGTCGGGGCTGACCTCAGCCGTTCGGCTGTCACCGCGGCACTGCTTGCCGCAGTACTGATCCTGCTGTATATCACGGTCAGGTTCGAGTTCCGTTCGGGCTCCGCCGCGGTTATTACGCTTGTCCACGACATTTTGGTAATGATAAGCTTCTATGTCATCTTCAGGATTCCGCTCAATATGAACTTCCTGGCAGTCGCACTGACAATACTCGGTTATTCAATTAACGCCGCGATTGTCGTGTTCGACAGGATCAGGGAGAACGTGAAGCTCAATCCCAACAAGAAGTTCGGCGAGATTGTAAACACAAGCACATGGCAGTCGTTCACAAGAAGTATGAATACCACAATCACGACGCTTCTGCCTGTAATTATGCTGATCATCCTCGGCGTTCCATCAATCCGGAACTTTGCGCTTCCGCTCACGGTTGGCCTGATCGCTGGTGCGTATTCCTCAATCTGCCTCGCCGGCCCGCTCTGGTTCCATTTCAAGGGCAACAAGGCCGCGAACGAGTCCTAATCCCGGTTTGACTTTGCATTAAACGCAGCCCCCGGCGATGATCTGCCGGGGGCCTGCGTTTAAAGTTTTTTGGGGGAGAAAATATGGATAAGGCGAGATCGGCAGTCAGGTGGCTGAGTTATGCTATAGTCACGCTTCTGGTGATTTTTGTGGTGCTTTGCGCCCTCAAGCTGTCGCTTGAAGGGCAGGGCGCGTCGATTACAGTGCCGCAGCTCCATCCTTTTATTCAAAGCGCGGTATTTTTTCTTGCTGCGGCGGGGATCTGCGCTCTTTTTATCAGGTTTTCGGGCAACGCAGCGAGGCTGCCTGTCCGGATTTCGCTTCTGGCAATGGTTGCTTTCAGGCTGCTTTCGGGAGCGGCGCTGGCCATTTCTACGCATATCTCGCCCCGGTATGACTTTCTGACATACTACCGTATGGCAGGAGAACTTCTTCATGGCAGGGCATATCTGCCGGATTATGTTTCGGTTTTCCCGCATGTTATGGGATATCCGACGGTTCTGTCCGCATTTTTTTCAGTGTTTGGGCAGAGAGTTATTGTCGCGCAGTGCGTGAATATTGCACTGTCGTGCCTCACGGTGCTTCTGGTATATGAGGTGGGGAGGCTGACGGCCGACAGAAAAGCGGGGCTCATAGCCGCGCTGCTGTGGACGGCGGCGCCTTCGCAGATTTTTTATCCGCTGCTCGTTTGCACTGAGCCGCTCTTCATGTTTCTCACGTTATTATGCGCGACGCTCGCCCTGCGGGCGGTCAGGCAGAAAAGCGGCCTTCGGGGAGCGCTGATGATGTGTCTTTTGGGGGCGCTTTGCGCTGTGACATCAAAGATAAGGCCGAACGGGATAATTGTACTGATCGCGCTTATCATTATGCTGGTTCTGTTTTGGAGGCCTGCGTTTACGCTTAAGATAAAAAAAATCGATCTGACCAGGCCGCTCAGCGCTGCTTGTATCCTTATTGTGTTTTTTGCGTCGTCGAGTTTTGCATCTAACCGAATAACCTCGTTTATCGACCGCGCGCCCGGAAAGCCGGGTTACGGCTGGAATCTTTTTGTGGGGCTTAACATGGAGTCGAAGGGCGCATGGAACATGGAGGATTCGGCGTTGTTTACGAGGCTGCTAAATGAAAAAGGTGCGTCCGGAGCGCAGCAGGAGCTTTTCTCCAGCGCGATGTCACGAGCAGGGCACCTCGGAGTGAACACCGACACTCTCAGATTCTTTTACCACAAAATAAACCTTATGTGGGGCGGCGACAACGAGGTTATCGGATATCTCGCACCCGCGCAGCAAGAGGGCGGCAGGCAACTTTTTCTTTTTTCCTCATATCAGAAGGTATGGGAAACCGTCTTTGACCTGTACTACTTCTTCCTTTTGATGCTCTGCGCCTGGTCGCTCTGTGTAAAACTGAGAGGCTCTCAAAACACTTGCGTGATCCTCTGCTGCCTCATCCTGGCCGGTACAATAGCCCTGCACTTGTTTGTCGAGGCCGCGCCGAGATATCATTACATAGCTATCCCGTTTTTCTGCTTGATCTGCGGTGTCGCCGCAATGGAGGGGACTTCTCGCGGTGGACGCGGGATTCGGCTGATTAATAAAGGCAATGCCGCATAATTCGGCGTTGCCTAAAATCATGGATATGAAAATGGGGGTTCCGGCAAAGCCGGAACCCCCATTTTTGAGAAATATTTATGCGCCGTAGACGGTTTTAAATGTAAAGGTGTAGCTCGGGAACAGGGCCGGGATCTTGAGGCCTTCAACAACAACCGTGTCGCCGTTCGCTGTGTTGGCAATCAACGTGGTTGTCGTGATCCTTCTGGCGGTGGTCGCGTAAACAGCAGCATCGTTGCCGTTGATCGTGATCTTGAACTTCGGTGAGGTTGTCGCGATGTCAACATTAAAGTTGAGGGCGAGGCGAGTCCCGTTGGCGCCGAGCGTCATGTTCCAGATGTTCGTGTTATAGGGAACGACGGTGATGGTAGCTGTCTTCTCAACGCCGCCGCTTGTGGCAGTGATGGTGAGAGAGGCAGTTTCGGGAACCTTGGTGATCCTGAGGATGGCGTCGCCTTCGCCGTTTATTGTGCCAGTGGCGAGAACGTTGCCTTCAGCCGAGGTAATCTTAATTGCGGAGCTGCCGAGATCCTTGCCGAAAACCGCTACGGGGATGTTGGCAGGCAGGGTTGCCACGACATTGGTAAGCGAGGTAGAAACCAGGGTGAGCCCGTCAACGCTGGCAAGCGCGGCTGCGGTCTGTGTCAGTGTCTCGGAAGCGGCCGTGATGGTGTTGAGCTCAGTCATGGAATAAACCTTGATATTGGCAGCGGAAGTAGCGGCGGTCAAAGCCGCAGCATACGGAGCCCAGCTCTCAGAGGTGTATCTGTGGCCTTCATCGGCGGCGGGCAGAGCGGCAATCTTTGTCTTGAGGTCAAAGCGGTATTTGGAGCCGAGCATTGAGAAAAAGGACATTTTCTCGGGGTTGCCGGTGGTGCCGCCCCAGAGATGCGCGCCCTTGTAAGAGTTAAAGGTGCCGGAGTCGCTTGTGCCGTCGAAGTCGATGGCAACGACTTTGTCCTTGTACTTCAGGAGAATGTCGAAGATGCCGGCGACATAGTCGGCCTGCTCCCTCTGGATGTCCTCTCTCATGGCGATGGTGTTCGAGGCCGCGGAGTTTACGAACGGCCAGTCATATCTTCTGATCGCAGGCGCGTTGCCGGTGTCGAAGTTATTGCCGAGGGAGGTGATGCCCATGGCCCTCTGGTGATCGTTCACCGCCAGGATCGGCCAGGAGGGAACGCTGGGGTCATAGTTCGGGTTGGGAACGAGGTCGGAACGGAAGTCGGCTTCGGAGAAGGAAATCTCGTTGGAGACCGTCAGGCAGTTCTTGATATACTCTTCAAACTGCGGAAGGGTCGGAGCGGCTGTCGCGAGCCTGCCCTGAAGCCCGAAACCGTCTATGTTGCCGGCCTCATATATGGGCTTCAGCATCTTGAAGGTCTGGGAGGCTTTCGGCTCATAGGGTTTGTTGGAATCCATAAAGTCATTGTAGTAAAGCTTCCAGTCCACGTTGAACTGGGCTCTGTACTTCGCGGCATACTCAAACGCTTTGCGGATGTATACGCTTTCCTCATAGAGCCTCTGGTCGGGATTGTTGTCGAGGTCGCGCCTTCTGAAGATGCGGCCCCACTGGCCGGTCTGATAGCCGTCGGCGTTGCGGACGTGGCCCGTAAAGTCGTCAAGGCCTTCGTTGACAACATCCCAGGAGATTATGAGATCGTCATACGGTGCATAACGCTCGGTCATCTTCATTATGAAGTCGTCAAGCCTCGCGAGCATGACCTCGGGGGTCGTCCAGTCGGGATTGGCGGCATTGTAGTTAAAGCCGTTGCAGAAGAAGTAATTCGGCTGCTGTCCGCCGTGCCATACGAAAACGTGACCGCGGACGTAGATTTTATCGTCGTCGGCGCGGGTTTCATTGGCGACTCTCATGGCGTTGAGCATACCGATGGATCTGGCAGAATTCGAAAGATAGGTGTAGTCCTCGAGGGTGACGGTTTTGTTCGCCTTGTCAATGGCGGCGGCCTTCTCGGCCTCGCTCATCTCGGTGTTCGCGTTGATGGCGGCGACGGCGGCGTCATAGGTGGCCTTCGAGGGGTTCCTCGCAGCAGAAGAGCCATTGCCTATCTGGCTGTCAAGTTTAAGTGCATTGGCAGGGCTGTTGACCTGGTAGTGGAGAAGCTGCTGAGCACTGCTCCAGCCGCCGAAAGTGCCTATCATAAAGGCGTCTTTATATGTTTTATAAAGAGAAGGAAGGGTGAGGTCAACCGCAGAAGACGAGGGCAGCACGCTGATAACCAGACATGCCACGATCGCAAGGCAAAGGATTCTTGATAATTTTCTCATTACTGCTTGCTCCTTTAAAATTATTTACTTGATGTGCTTGGCTTTCTCTTTGCATTGATAAGCCGACTTTAGATAGAGAAAAGCAAGCGATAGACTGTGAAACGAAGACGCCTCAATAATTGGGGCGCCTCTTGGTTCAAAGGCTAAAGCTAAATGGTGAGCCGCAATCTGCGCCGCGCAAAGCGGCGAAAAAGCTGCCAAGATAGGCGGCAGATCTGAAAGCGGCCGACGGTGCCGGGAAAAGCGAGGTAAAAGAGCTGAGCATAAAGTGCAAACAAGAAAAGACGCCGCCATGTCATACCCACGCAGGCCACGAACCGAAGTGCGGTCGGCCGAGGCTGTCGCCGGGTAGAGAGTGCCCGGGCACAGAGACAATGAAACTACAACTTTTACGGGGCATTTGGGGCAGGAGAAGCTGTGAAGTTCCGAAATCTCAGCACCCGGAGAATGAGTGGCCGCAAGAAACAGCCAAAGATTTATTTCTTAACGCCAACAATCTCCTTTCTCAAACATGTGACAGACTTGTACAACAATTCAATTATATATTAAATTTACCATATAGTCAAGGAAATATTTCTTATATTTGTATACTATTTAGGTATAATTGAAAATACGAGTAATAAGTTTCGAAAGGACACAATCCTGGCAAATATGCATAGAATAATACAGAAAGTAATGAAAGGGGCAAATTTATGGAATTAACACATAACGGCGGACAGGTCCCGGACAAGGACGCCGAAAGAAGAATATGGGAGCGCGTAATGGCCCAAAAGCAGGCGGGGTCGGACGCGTACAAAAACCTGATAAACTCCGGAGGGGACAGCCGTTACGCTGTTCAAAACGGCGGCGTGGTTACGGAAATGCCGCAGGCGCAGGCGGCCGTCGCCTTGCAGGAAACCGGAGAGGACGCGTTTCTGAAAAGCTGCGTTGCGCAAGAGCTCGAGGACGCGAAGCTGTATGCCGCGCTGGCCAGATGCGCGCCGGGAAGACGTGCGTCCGCCGTGTTCATGCGCCTTTCAAACTCCGAACTTGAGCATGCAAAGCGTTTTTCCACGCTGTTCTTTTTGAGAACCGGTGAGTTTTATTTCCCGTACGCCGTAATGCAGACGCCGAGAATAAGCATGCTGAATGAGACGCTCCGTGAATGTTACCGGCGCGAGAGTGAGGATGTTTTAAGATACCTCAGGGCGGCTGAAAGCACGGCGGACCCCGTATTGGCCGAAGCCTTCCGGGAGGCGGCGTCGGAGGAGCTTGGGCACGCCAAGTGCATCAGGGAACTGATCGAAAACATCCTGATACCCTGAAGATTATAGAGCTGGATACATAGGGAGACAGCGCACGGAGATTGTATTCGGTATTGCCATAGACATCGGTAAAAGTGAAAGCGCGCCGGTCGGATCAGGTTCTTTCCCTGGCCTCAAGCCTTGTTTTTGCCAGTGTGACGCAGATCACCCTTTTTGCTCCCGCGTTTTTCAGGACCTTGGCGGCCTCGGACAGCGTGGCTCCTGTGGTAAGTATATCGTCGATGAGCAGCACACGCCTTCCCGTGACAAGCTCAGGCTCCGTAACAGTATACGCGCCCTCAATATTCCCACGCCTTTCCTCGGCGCTCTTCAGCGAAGACTGCGGGGGCGCCTCTTTCGTCTTTTCAATGACGGAGAGCGCGACGTCGCCGAGATCGAGGGCGGCGGCCATGCAGATGAGCATCGACTGGTCGTAACCGCGCTGCTTTTTGCGCTCGGCGCTGACGGGCACCCATGTTATCACGTCATACTGGCCTGAAAGTTCCTTTGAGATGCACGCCGCAAGCAATTTCCCAAAGCATGTGGCGTATCCGCGTTTGTTTTTAAATTTGAAGCCGAGTATGGCATCTCGCACCGCGCCTTCGTAATAGAGCGGCGAAACGCAAAAGTCAAATCCCGCGAAGAGGTCGCCGCTCCGCTGCCCACGGCCTGTCCACGGAAGGGATGAAATGCACCTTCCGCATGCGCCGTTGTCTCCCGCGTGCAGCACCTTCCCGCAAAAGGCGCACCTGGGCGGAAATAGGATATCGATCAGCCCGCTAAAAAACCACATACATATACCTCCGATGCCGAAAAATATTTCATGCTTCCCTGCAGAGGTCTTCAATCCTGAATTTAAGGGCTGTGTAGCGCTTCGAACGCAGATTGTTGGCAACCATTGTGCGCAGCGCGGATTCGCTGCCGACGGCCACGAGCAGGTCGCGAGCGCGGGTAATCGCCGTGTAGAGGATCCTTCTGGTCATGAGGTTTTTTGGCGCGGGAGATGCCGCGAGGACGACCGCCGGATACTCGCTGCCCTGCGATTTGTGCACGGTCATGCAGAAGGCGTGCTCCAGTTCTGAAAGCTCGGAGAGCTCGTATTCTGCCAGCCTGTCGTCAAACCGGATGAGCATGATCCCGTCTTTTTTCCTGATCTCCAGCACCGTGCCGATATCACCGTTGAAAACGCCCGAGCCATCATGGCCTTCCTGCGTCGTCCACAGGCGGTTATAGTCGTTTCTGACCTGCATAACCCTGTCGCCTTCACGCCATACGCGGCCGAAGGCCTGACATTCGTTTTTTCCGTGTTTGGAGGGGTTCAGCGCCTCCTGCAGCGCGATGTTAAGGCTGACGGTTCCCGTGGGGCCGAGCTTTGTGGGCGACAATACCTGGATCATGGGCGGGGAGAAGCCCATATTGCTCGGAAGCCGCTCGGCGCAGAGCTCTACAATTGTCCTTGCGGCGGAGTCGAGATCCGGCCGGCGGATGAAATAAAAGTCTCCGTACCTGGCGCTGAGCTCGGGGAGCTCGCCGCGGTTGACGGCATGCGCGCTCAGGACGATCCTGCTTTCGCTTGCCTGCCTGAAGATCTCGCTCAGGCAGACGCTTTTTATCATGCCGCACCTCAAAATGTCTCCCAGCACATTCCCGGGACCGACAGACGGGAGCTGGTTTGGATCCCCGACTATGACAAGCCTTGAATGCTCCGGCAGTGCGGACAGCAGCGCGCAAATGAGCGGAAGGTCGACCATCGAGGCCTCGTCCAGGATAACAGCGTCGCACTTCAGCGGGTTGCTTTCGTTTTGCTGAAAGACGAGCGCACCGTCTGTCGGGGAAAATACACATCCGAGAAGCCGGTGGATTGTGGAGGCCTCGCGCCCACACACCTCGGACAGCCGTTTTGCCGCCCTTCCGGTGGGAGCGCAGAGAAAGGTTTTGAGCCCCAGATTCTCAAAAATCTCGATAATGCCTCGAAGCGCGGTGGTTTTGCCGGTTCCTGGGCCTCCGGTAAGCAGGAACAGCTTGTTGCCCGCCGCAAGAGAGATCGCCTCGCGTTGGAGCGGCGCGTACTCAATCCTGAACCGGCGCTCGATATCGCCCACAGCGCGGTCGGGGATACCGTCAAATGTGACGCCGGACATCGAAAACAGCCTGTCGGCGACATACTGCTCGGCCTCGTGCATACGCTTAAGGTAGCAGGCTTCGACTCCCGCGATTTTCTCCAGCTTGAGCTCGTCCGCCTCCGCCAGCCGGTCGAGAGCCATTTCGACGGCGTCGGGGTACAGGCTGAGCAGCTCGCACGTGATAGGGACAAGCTTTTCAACGGGAATAAAGACATGACCGTTTTGAAGGTTGAAAAACAGCTCGTACAAAACCCCGGCCTCCACGCGCGCGGGCGCGTCAGCCGTGACGCCTCCGCGCAGCGCGATGGCGTCAGCCGCGCTGAAGTCCACAAAAAAGCCGTCGCCAGTGAGTATGTACGGATTTTCGCGGACAGCGTCAAGCGCGCCGGAGCCGTATCGGCTGTAAAGCGGCATCGCGAGCGCGGGAGGAAGCAGGTTTGCCGAGAGAAAGTCCATAAGGCGGCGCATGCATGAAAGCTTTTTGAAGGCGGAGCTTATCTGCCCCGCCTTTGAGAGCGTGATGCCGGGGATGCGAGCGAGTTTTTCCGGGGATTCAAGCGCTGAGAACGCCTCGGTGCCGAAGCTCTCGACAATCCTCTTTGCCGTCACGGGGCCGACGCCCCGCACCGCGCCCGAGGAGAGATACCTGAGTATCCCCTCGGGGAGGGAGGGAAGGCGTCTCTCACAGGAAAACGCCTTAAACTGCTCGCCGTATGACGGGTGTTTTATCCAAGAACCCGTGAGGGACAGTTCCTCCCCGGCGCACGCGAAGGGGATATCTCCCACAACGGTCGTCAGGCGCCCGTCCCCGGGGTCAAGTCTCAGCACACAGTATCCATTTTCGGGGTTTGAGAAAACCACCGAGAAAACGGCGCCGGCTATTTTTTCGTCCCTGTCCGTCATGCAGATACCTTCATTTGAATTAAGGCAATACCGCAAAGTATTCAGACGCTCTTTGTGCGGTGTTGACTTAAGTATCCTTCCATCAATTCAATTAAAAACACCCCGGGTTCTCTGCGGGCGCCGAAGTCTGTGATGCACCGGCCGCCTCGCCTACAAGTGCTTCAAGTTTTCCATCCGGGCAGAGGAAGACGCATGACTCCTTTGCGCAGATCGCCTTTGCCGTGTCAAGCGCGCTTTTTGAGAGGCCTTCGTCGACGATTACAATGTCCATCCCTGCGATAGAACCGTGCTTGAGCCAGAGGATACCCTGAACGGTTCTCTGAAGCTCGGGCGCGTCTCCCTTGAGGCAGATAAGCGTGAACATTCTGCCGCCGGGACAGCGGATGGGCGTCACAAAAAAACCGAAAAGCGCCCAGAAAATAAACACGACGCCGGCGCATACCAGTAAAACAATAATAAAATCGATAACCATACCGCGCACCTCCTATTACATGTTATGCTGCGCGCGGTTTTTTGGTATAAAAGCTTTTTTGCCTCAGGCCGCCGAGGTTATAAGAGAATACGCCCCGTGGGAGAAGATGGACATTAGGATCCCTGCGACAACAACGCCGAAGAAGATGGCGGGGACAGAGTCCTTCAGGCGCATATTCAGAAGCGCGGCGATAAGCGCGCCGGTCCAGGCCCCGGTCCCAGGCAGGGGGATCGCAACAAAGATGAAGAGCCCGACAAGCTGATACTTGTACACAATCTTTGCCTTCTCCAGGGCGCGCTTCTCAAGTCTGTAGATCGCGGCGGCGAACTTTGCCCTGTCTTTGAGCCACATAAAGACCTTTCTGACAAAGACAATTATAAACGGGATCGGAATCATATTTCCGACAATCGAGACGAGAAACACGGGGATAACGGGCAGGCCAAAGGTCATAACTCCGACGAGAACGCCACCACGCAGCTCGAGGATAGGGATCATCGAGATGAGGCCGGTCACAAGCAGCCGGGCCCACGGCGGAAGCGTTTCCCTGATTCCGCCGACGAAATCGGTTAAAGCGCTGAAAATATCCATAAATACCTCAGAAAAGTAAACTTTGCGCCGGCGGCGCGGGGAGGATCGCAGAAAATCCCAGTGAAAAAATACCTTGGGACAATATTCTATCATTATTTTGCGTATGTATGCAATCCTTTAAGCAAAACTGAGATAATTCTTTTTTGAACCAGCACGGAAATGGCCGTAATAGCCACGCCTTTTACCACGTTAAAGAGGAGAAGCGCCGGCATCATCACAAGATATGTTCCGGGCGGGACGTTTGAAACGGCTTCATACGCGGGAATAAAGATAAAAAGATTTGAGACGAAGGCGACGGCGGTCATAAGCAGCGTCCCCGAGGCGCCGAGCGTCAGCGTCCTCACACGTTCGTCTTTGATGGCGCCAAGGTTCCTGAAAAAGCCGAAGGGAACGACCAGCGCCACGCCGACAAGGAGGTTCGCAAGCTCGCCGATGCCCACGGTTTTACTCGAGAGCACGTGCACGAGGTTCTTGATCAGCTCGACAAGCACGCCGAAGAGCGGCCCGTATGCCATCGAGGCCAAAACTGCGGGCAGGTCGGAGATGTCCATTTTGAGAAACGACGGGAAAAACAGAAGCGGGGTTTCGAAAAACATTAGCACGATTGCCAGTGCGGCGAGCAGCGCCGTGCACACCATGAGATAGATTCGTTTTCTTAGCATAATTTTTCCTCTTTTCGTCAGGCAAATGCCCAAGATAAACGCGAAAAAGCGCCCTTTTGGGGCGCGGCAGCACTTCCGCCTAAGCGAAAAACGCCTTCTCGCATCCGGACTATACCGTCGGCTCCGGATTCAAACCGGATCATGCTTTCGCTCGCGGGCTTATCGGCTTTCGCCGCTTCACCGCCGGTGGGGAATCTCACCCCGCCCCGAAGACAGATATTTACTTATGGCGCTATTCTAGCATATTTCCGCATTGCGTGCAACATGTTTTTATTTTGCCGCCGACAAGGCCTCTCCGAAGGAAAAAGATTAATGTTTATACTTTTTTTGCTTGTTATTGCGCGTACATGTGCTATAATATTACGACGCAGATAAATCAATTGGTCGTCCGGGCGCGCTGCGCTTTAAAAAATAGGCGGCATCCGGCTCACAAGGCGCCGCTTCACTCCAAGAGGGGGAGAATATGGGGATATTTAAAAAGATATTCGGCACTACAAGCGCGAAGGAGCTAAAGCTCATCTATCCGCTGATTGACAGAATCGAGGCGCTGGAGGACGAATACCGACGGCTGTCCGACGCCGAACTTAAAGCTAAGACTGCCCAGTTTAAAGACCGGATATCAAACGGAGAGTCGCTTGACAGCATCCTTCCCGAGGCTTTTGCCACTGTCCGTGAGGCGGCCGACAGGGTTATCGGCCTGCGCCCGTACAGGGTTCAGCTCGTAGGCGGAGTAGTGTTGCATCAGGGGCGCATTTCAGAGATGAAGACGGGCGAGGGCAAGACGCTTGTCGCCGTTTTGCCGGCGTATCTTAACGCCCTCTCCGGAAAAGGCGTGCATATCGTCACGGTCAACGACTACCTTGCGAGGCGCGACAGCGAATGGATGGGTAAGATACACAGGTTTTTGGGGCTGAAGGTCGGGCTGATTGTCCACGACCTTGAAAGCGCCGAGAGGCGCGCGTCATACGCCGCCGACATAACATACGGCACGAACAACGAGTTCGGCTTTGACTATCTGCGCGACAATATGGCCATTTATAAGGAGCACATGGTGCAGCGGGGGCACAGCTTCGCAATCGTCGACGAGGTGGACTCAATACTTATTGACGAGGCGAGAACGCCGCTCATCATCTCGGGGCAGGGAGACAAGTCGACGCAGCTTTACGAGCTGGCCGACCGTTTTGCGCAGTCGCTGCGGGCAATGCGCGTGAAGCAGCTGGATTCGAAAGAGGAGCACGACGACATTGACGCCGACTACGTCGTGGATGAAAAGGCGAGGACGGTTACGCTCACCGCCTCGGGTATTAAGAAGGCGGAGAAACATTTCAGCGTCGAGAACCTGTCCGACCCGGATAACACGACGCTGTCTCACCATATTAACCAGGCCATCCGTGCGCGCGGCCTCATGCAGCGCGATGTCGATTACGTTGTGCGCGATGGAGAGGTCATAATTGTCGACGAGTTTACAGGCAGGCTGATGTTCGGCAGGCGTTACTCCGAGGGGCTGCACCAGGCGATCGAGGCTAAGGAGGGCGTCAAGGTCGAGCGCGAGAGCAAGACGCTCGCGACGATCACGTTTCAGAACTATTTTAGGCTTTACACAAAGCTCTCCGGCATGACGGGAACGGCCCTCACCGAGGAAGAGGAATTCCGGCATATCTACAAGCTTGACGTTGTCGAGATCCCGACGAACCGGCCCCTCTCGAGAGCTGACAACCCCGACGCGGTTTATAAGACCGAGATGGGCAAGTTCAGGGCGGTTATCGAGCAGATCGAGCAGTGTCACGAGAAGGGGCAGCCCGTTCTGGTGGGTACGATCTCTATCGAAAAGTCTGAGCTGCTGTCAAGTATGCTCAAAAAGAAGGGCATAAAACACAACGTGCTCAACGCGAAGCACCACGAGAAGGAGGCCGAGATCGTGGCGCAGGCCGGGCGCTTCGGCGCGGTCACAATTGCCACGAACATGGCCGGACGCGGAACCGACATTGTACTTGGAGGAAACGCGGAGTCAATGGCTGTGGCGGAGCTGCGGAAATCCGGCTTTGATGAGGACGTCATCACGGAGGCGACCGGCCTTGCCGAAACCAATAATGAAGACATTCTGGCCGCGCGGGAGAGGTATACCGAGCTTTTAAAGGAGCATAAGAGGGAAACCGCCGAGGAGGCGGAACGCGTAAGGGCCGCCGGCGGGCTCTTTATCATGGGCACGGAGAGGCACGAGAGCCGAAGGATCGACAATCAGCTAAGAGGCCGTTCCGGAAGGCAGGGCGACCCGGGCGCCAGCAGGTTCTACATCTCGATGGAAGACGACCTGATGCGCCTGTTCGGATCCGACCGCATAACCGCGATGATGGATACACTGGGTATCGACGAAGACACGCCGATCGACCAGAAGATGCTGTCAAACGCGATAGAAAACGCGCAGAAGAAGGTTGAGTCGCGCAACTTCCAGACGCGAAAGAGCGTCCTGGAATACGACGACGTAATGAACACGCAGCGTGAGATTATTTATAAGCAGCGCGGCCAGGTGCTCGACGGAGCGGATATAAAGTCAAGCATTGAGGGCATGATTGAAGACGTCATAAACATGGCTGTCGACGGCGTGCTCGGCGAGCAGAAGTACCCCGAGCAGTATCAGGTCGCGGAGATAGCGCGCATGTTTGAGGGGCTGTTTTTGCGCCAGGGAGACCTGAAATATTCAGATGAAGAGATAAATAACGTCACCGGAGACATGATGAAGGACGTTCTCAGGAGCCGCGCCAGGGAGGAATATGAGATCAAGGAGCGCGAGCTCACGCCCGAGAGAATGCGCGAGCTTGAGCGCGTGGTGCTGCTCAGGATGGTTGACGAGAAATGGATGGATCACATCGACGCGATGCACGAGCTGCGGCAGGGCATCGGGCTCCGCGCCTACGCGCAGACTGATCCTATTGTCGCCTACAAACACGACGGCTTCGAAATGTTCGACGAGATGATAAACTCGATCAAGCAGGACACGGTCAGGATGATCTACCTCGCGAGGCTGCGCGGGCAGGAGGAGCCGCAGCGCGCTCAGGTCGCAAAGCCTACCGTCGCCGTGCACGGCGACGGCAGCGAGAAGCCGCGGCCGATTAGGGTCAAAAACAAGGTCGGCAGGAATGACCCCTGCCCCTGCGGAAGCGGGAAGAAGTACAAAAAATGCTGCGGAGCCGACGAATAGCGGCTTTGTAAGGCGCAAGGATGGGAGGTTTACTATGGCTGCGGTTAAGATTAGAGACAATGTATATTGGGTAGGCGCAATAGACTGGAATGTGAGAGTTTTCCACGGCTACAAGGTTCCATACGGCACGACCTACAACGCCTATCTCGTTCTTGACGAGAAGGTCACGCTGATCGATACGGTCAAGGCTCCGTTTTTCGACGAGATGATTCAGAACATCTCCGAGATTGTCGATCCCTCTAAGATCGATATACTGATTTCAAACCACGTAGAGCCGGATCACAGCGGCGCGCTGCCGGAGATAGCGAAGCTCTGCAAGGGCGCGGAGATTTACGCGACGCAGAACGGCGAAAAGGGCCTAAGGGCCTATTATGGCGACTTTGAAAATCCGTTTAAGCTTGTGAAAAAGGGCGACAGTCTGTGCACTGGCAAATTTAATTTCGATTTTGTCCCTATGCCGATGGTGCACTGGCCCGACAGCATGTCGACCTACCTGCGCGAGGAGAAGATACTATTTTCAAATGACGCATTCGGCCAGCACATTGCCTCGAACGAACGCTTTGACGACGAGATCGGGCTGATGAGGCTGACGGAGAGGGCAAGCGATTATTATGCGAACATCGTCCTGCCGTTTGCCGCTCCGGTGAAGAAGCTGCTCTCAGACGTGGCCCCGTTTGAGCTTTCCTGCATATGCCCGAGCCACGGCGTAATCCTGCGTTCGTTTATACCCGAGATCGCGGAGAAATACGCCTTTTGGGCGGGCGGAGGGTACTATGACGGTAGGGCAGTTATAGTATACGATACGATGTGGGAGTCCACCCGTATGCTTGCTGAGAGCATTGAGCTGGAATTTAAGAAAAAGGGCGTAGAGACGGCTGTCTTCGACCTCAGGAAAAGGCACATATCAGAGGCGCTTTCCGCCTGTCTTGAGGCAAAGTATATATGCGTCGGATCCCCGACGCTGAACCGGAATATGATGCCCACCGTGGCGGGCTTTCTGTGCTATCTCAGGGGCCTCGGCCCGAAGGAGAGGACCGGGCTCGCGTTCGGCTCCTATGGCTGGAGCGGGGAAAGCGTGGGCCAGATTGAGTCGGCGCTCGCGGAGCTGAAGTACGATATGCTGCCCGCGAGAAAGGCCGTTTACAGGCCGGAGTGATGCCGGATGGGTTCACACTTAAAAGGCGCGGCGGAATAACGTGGCTGGAGCCGGATATCTTCGAAGGGCGCGTCCGCGCGGCGTTTATGACGCGGCTGGGCGGTGTCAGCCATGGGATATATGAATCGCTGAACCTCGGCCTCCGTCTTGGCGATGACAGGGAGAGCGTGCTGGAAAACTACAGGCTTGCCGGCGAGGCGGTGGATATTGATATAAAGAGGCTTGTTGCCTTCCGTCAGGCGCACACGGACATTGTGGTGACGGCCTCCGGCCCGCTCGCGGGCTGTGCGTTCGATCCGGAAGTGACAGCTGAGGCGGACGGCGCCGTCACGAATGAGACCGGCCTGCCCCTCGGGGTGTACGCTGCCGACTGTGTGCCGATTTTGCTTTATAATCCAAAGGCGCGTTGCGCGGGCGCTGTGCACGCCGGATGGCGCGGCACCGCTTCCGGAATAGCGGCGGCGGCGATTAAAAGAATGACCGGGGACTTCGGATCAAATCCGGGCGATATTCTCGCCGCGATCGGCCCGCGTATATGCGGGGGCTGCTTTGAGACGGGGCCGGAGGTTGCGCGCGCGATGGAAGAGGCCTTCGGCCTGGGCGCGGAGGGGCATATAAGCCAGCACGGTGAAAAGCACCGTATCGACCTCGGCGCGCTGAACGCTATGTGGCTCACGCGCGCCGGAGTGCCGAAAAGCAGTATTGCCGTCTCCGATATGTGCACGATGGAGCGGAGGGATCTTTTCTGGTCTCATCGGGGTACACACGGAGAGCGGGGTGTCCAGGCGGCGTTCATTTGTATGCCGTAAGGCGAGCCGATTCGGACAGTGATCTGAAATGTAACAAATATATACCTAAATTGCAAACATTTTGTCTTGATTATTGTCCTGAGATTCATTACAATATATTTATAGGAAGTGTCCCAGCGGCAGAGTGATAAATCATGTCCAGACTATCGAAAATAAAGTTAATATCCGTCTCACTTGCAGTGCTCATCTCGCTGTCAGTGCTGCTTGCAGGGTGCAGTTATCTCACGGAGACGGTGCAGGACGACGCTTCGCTTCTGGGAGCGGTTTCGCCGTCGCCATCTCCGCCGCCGGTTATCCGCGTCCCGACCGGGCCGGCGAAAAACAGCCTTTTCGGGCTTGCCTACTCTGCCTCTTCGTTAAAAAACCCTATATTGACGAAGAACAGATTTAACCTTGAGATTGCGTCGCTCGTTTACGAAGGGCTTTTTTATGTGGACAGCGGATTTGTGGCGAGAAGCCAGCTGTGCGAGAGCTATCAGGCCTTCGGCGAGAGGTATGTCTTTTTGATCCGCGGCGGTGTTTTGTTCTCCGACGGCTCTGAGCTTAACGCGAAGGACGCGGCCTACTCGCTTGAGCTTGCCAGGTCTCCTGAGTCGCTGTATGCATCCAGGCTGAAGGATGTGAAGGAGATCAGGGCAACGGGGGAGTATACGCTCGAGGTGACGCTGGATGCGCCGCGGGCAGGATTTCCGCTACTTCTTGACATTCCGCTCATTAAAGACGGCAGCGCGCAGGATGAGTTCCCTCCCGGAACCGGGCCTTACAGTTTTTTGGGAGAGGGTCAGGAGGCGCACCTAGCCGCCCGCACAAACTGGTGGCGGGGTGAAAAACTCCCCGAGTCGAGGATTGAGCTTGTCGACAACGCGGGCCCGGACGCGCTGATATACGAGTTTGAGACCGCGCGGGTTTCATGCGTTACGGCTGATATGACGGCATCGGAGCCGATTGTTTTCTCCGGGGATTTTGAAACATGGGACTATCCCACGACAACGATGCAGTTTATAGGATTCAACGCCAGGAAGCAGGCGCTTTCAAGTGCGCTTGTCAGGCAGGCGGTATCGCTGAGCATAGACAGGGACGGTATCTGCTCGCGCGTAATGTCGCGTCACGCGTCGGAGGCGCCTCTGCCGTGCAGCCCTTTTGCGCAAAGCTATGATTCTGCCCTTGCCAGAACGGCGTCCTATGCGCCCTCAAAGGCGGCGGAGCTTCTGCGGCAGGCCGGCGCGGTGGATGCAGACGAAGACGGCGCGCTGGAGCTTATTATTGGAAAAAAGTCTTATCCGCTCTCATTTGATATGCTCACAAACGCTGAAAACAGCTATAAGGTCTCGGCTGCGAGGATTATTGCGGACAGGCTCAGGGCTATGGGCATCGCGGTCAATCTTAGAGAGCTGAAGTGGAACGACATGGAGGCCGCGCTCGCGGCGGGAGACTTTGACCTCTATTATGGCGAGGTGTCGCTCACGGCGGACTTTGATGTATCCGAGCTCATATCGCGGTACGGAGCGATGAATTACGGAGGCTTTTACAGCGCAGAACTTGAGGAAAAGCTTGAAAAGTATATGGCGGCGGAGGGTTTCCTCCAGTCGGGAGCCCGTGAAGAGTTCTATTCCGCTTTTTTGGAGCAGGCGCCGATAGCGCCGGTGCTTTTCAAGAGCGGGTCGCTTCTGACGGTTCGCGGTTTGATTAAAAACCCAAGCCCAACCAAGCAGAATATTTTCAGAGACTTTGAAAAATGGGAGATAGGTTGACGTGAAAAAGATCAGGTACGACACAAACAAGCTTATAGACATACGCAATAGCCTGCTGGCGGAGTATGGGCCCGGTCGATGGTGGCCGGCGGATTCTCCGTTTGAGGTCATGTGCGGCGCGATACTCACGCAGAACACGACTTGGCAGAATGTGGAGGTCGCCTTCGATAACCTGGGTAGAGACAAAACCCCTGAGCAAATACTCGAAATGCCGATGACAGAGCTGGCGGACGCGATCCGTCCGTCGGGTTATTTTAATCAAAAAGCAAAGCGAATCAAGGCGATAGCTCAATGGTATCTGGACGGCGGCGGCGAAGTGTCCGCGTTTGAAGATATCGGCAAGACAGAGCTTCGAGAGATGCTGCTATCGGTCAACGGCGTCGGGTTTGAGACGGCGGATTCAATACTTTTGTATGCTTTTCACAGGCCGGTTTTTGTCGTGGACGCATATACCAGGAGGCTTTTTGACAGGCTTGGATTCGACATTCCCCGCTCTTATGAGGACTTTGCCGCCTGCTTCCATGAGGCGCTGGAGTCCGACGCTGAGCTGTACGCGCAGTATCACGGGCTTGTCGTCGAGCACTCGAAGGTGCGCTGCTTCAAGAAGTCGCCCGACTGCGGAAGCTGCCCCCTTTCAACTTTTTGTGCATTTGCGATTGACAACACGGCAAAAATTGTTTAATATATATCTTGCGGCTTGCGAGTCATGGATTGGAAGGCTTCCAGGCGAGCCTTCCAGCGCCGTTCCGTCTCTGGAGGAGCTTTTTTGTTTCTTCTTTGAGGCAGGAATTGAGCTATTATCTCTTTATCGAAGTAAGGCCTTCTTTTTTTGTCATAAATCATTTGCCCCCGTACCTCACCAGGATAGAGGGCCCGCCTCCTAAGCGGGATGTAGTGCGTTCGAGTCGCGCCGGGGGTGCCAAAAAAGCGCCGCAGTCTTTTTATAGATTGCGGCGCTTTTTTCTATTTACGATAAGCAAGGGGTGCGGCAATGTGCCGCACCCCTTTATAAACAATAACCACCGGCGAAACCGTCAAGCAATTTCGGTGGCGGGGTTATTTCCCGCGGCCGCCGCGATCGAGATACTGCTTTTTCAGCTCGGTGGATTCGCGCATTACGCGGGAAAGGTTCTTCGCGTCGCCTCGCTCGAGCATTGTCCTGAAGGCGGACAGGTCGTCAATCAGTGAATCAAGCCTTCGGAGCAGATTTGACGAGTTCTCGATGAAGAGTTCGGGCCACATTGCATCGTTCAGCGTCGCCACACGCATCAAGTCGCGGAAGCTGCCGCCCTCGAACCCCACGGTCTCAAGAAAGTCCGGCTGTCGGACAATTGCGGACGCGAGAACATGCGCAAGCTGGGACGTGTAGGCAATCATGCTGTCATGCCGGGAAGCTGTAGTGAATACGGGATTGCAGCCGAGATACCGCGCCATTTCCACGACCAGGGCCGTATCCTCCCTCGAGGCGCTTTCCGGCGTTATAATAAAGTTTGCGTCTTTAAAAATTCTCGCGGTTGAGCTTTTATGCCCCCATTTTTCCCTGCCGGCCATCGGGTGCCCTCCCACATAGCGGAGGTCCCGTTCCTTCGCGGCGCGGTGCAGCATCAGTTTCACGCCGCAGACGTCGGTGATGACGGCCTTTTCTGGGAAATCCAGCTTTTTCAGCATGGCGGCCGCCAGCCTGGGGTAAACACATAAAACTACAAGATCCGCTTCCCGAACGGCATCTCCGGCCGTTTCAAAGCACTCAATCCCGAGCGATTCCATATAGCCGCGCGCAGCCGGATTATTGTCCGAGCCGACAATCCTTCCATCCTTGAAGCCTTTAAGGCCCTTGGCAAGGGATGCTCCCATAAGCCCGAGCCCGATTATTGCCGTGCAAAACTCCATTTTGTCCCATACCTCCGTGCCGCGCCATTTTGACGGCGCACACTGAATTATATTCCATAAAACGCATTATTTCAATAGCTCGGGAGAAAGTTTGGAAGAAGAGGTCGGCTTCGGAACATAGTACGCGCCGTGGAAATCATATAATATTACGGTATACCCGCGAACACGGCGCCGCGGGTTGGAACGGAAAGGGGGGCGGATATGGCGCGGCGCAGGCGCATAAGGTTTTTTGCGAGGGGCGGACGGCGCGGCCGCCCGCACGTCTATGTATTGCTCTGCGTTCTGGCGGTGGCTGCATCGGTTCTTCTGATCGACCTGAAGCTGCGTCCGCTCGTCAGGCAGCTTGCGGTTTCAAGGGTGTCATACCTTGCTACGCGCGCGATAAACGATGCCGTGAGCGATGCCGTGAACGACAGTGCTCTCCAGTATGGCGACCTTGTGATGTTCGAAAAGGACACAGATGGCAAAATCACCGCGCTGAAAACAAATATGCTCGGCATAAACAGGCTGAAAAGCGGCATAACAAACCGCGTGGTCGAGAGGGTCAACGGGATGGAGCCCTCAAAGCTCTCGGTGCCGTTGGGGAATATCCTGAACGGAGAGCTTTTGTCCGGCAGAGGGCCGGGGATACCTGTCAGGATTGTACCCGTCGGCATGGTGGATACAAAATTTTCAAACAACTTCTCGGAGGCAGGGATAAACCAGACAAGACACGAGATTGTGCTGAACGTAAAGGTCGACATCGGGGTGCTTTTGCCGGGGAACTCGGCCGACATCGTCGTTTCAAGCCAGGTGACGATCGCCGAGACAATCATCGTGGGCACGGTTCCGGGCACCTTTGCGAGCTTCGACAGTCTGGGCAATATCTGGGATGCAGATAAATAGGTCGTGTTGAAACTCTGCTCAACACGACCTGGGATACCGGCGCGCAATTCGGTAAAACCGGGTTGCGCGTTACTGTTTTAGGGCCTGTTCACATAAGCAGGGAATGCTCGATTTATGAGTAGATTTTGTGACAGGAAAGATAAAATTTTGCGGGCATAATTTGTTTATGGCAAGAAATTTTAGCGCAGCATGGCGCAAAATCTGCCAAAAGGCGGGCGTTCATCGTTTATGTGAGCAGTCCCTTTAACTGAAAAGAGCGCATGAGAGCGGAGGCAGGGAGAGATGCAGACCGCCTTCCAGGATCTGAAAGATCCTGCCGGTGACCCTTTCCGTGACAAAGGAGCTGTCAAACGGAAGCCATACACATCTGGCCTCATTACATCGGTTGACGGCCACAGTCACGCTCTGTCCGGGGCACTCCCGGCGGAAGGCCAGAATATCCTCGCAGGCCGGAATATATTCGATTGAGCCCCCGCTCAGAGCAGGGCTTTCCGCTCGAAGGCGGGATATTTTACGGTACCATGAAAGCAGGTCGCCGTCCTCTCCGCCCCAGGGGAAGCCCTTTCTGTTCAGCGGATCCTCAAACCCCTCCATACCGGCCTCGTCCCCGTAATAGACGCACGGAGAGCCGGGGAAGCAGAACTGGATAAACGAGCCGAGCATCAGAAGGCGTTTTGCCGCCTCGCGGCGGCCTTCCGGCAGGCGCATCAGGGCTTTTGCCTGTTTGTCGAGAGCGAAATCCTCCTTGTCGCAGCCGAGAATAGTCAGGATACGCGGGGTGTCGTGCGTCCCGATTATATTCATCGAGGACATGAATACGGCCTCGGGATAGTTCTCTCTGATACTCTCCATTACGGCTATAAAATGCCCGGAGGGGCCGCCCAGAAGAAACTCGATAACCGAGTTTCTGAGCGGGTAGTTCATAACGCCGTGCAGTCCGCACCTGAGGATATACCGGCGCCTGACATCGTAGCTGATTTTGTTTGAAGCGTCCTCCCAGACCTCGCCGATTATCACGGCGTCGTCAAGCACATCCTGCGCCGCACTGTTGAGCTCGCTGATAAACTCGTCCGGCAGTTCGTCGGCTACGTCGAGCCTCCAGCCCGAGGCGCCCGCGCGCAGCCAGCGCCTGACAACAGAGTCCTCTTCGCCGAAGATAAAGCGACGATAGCTCTCATCCATCTCGCTTACCTGCGGAAGTGTATATATCCCCCACCACGACGAATATTTGTCGGGCCACTTTTCAAACTCAAACCACGGGAAATAGGGCGAGTCCTTCGACTGATACGCACCGACGCTGTCGTAGCGCCCGAGCGCGTTGAAATACCGGCTGTCATACCCGGTGTGGTTGAAAACCCCGTCTAAAATAACGCGCATACAGAGCTTCCGCGCTTTTTCACACAGTTCCTCAAATTCGGCGTTTGTCCCGAACATCGGATCGATTTCATGGTAGTCGCCGGTGTCGTATCTATGGTTTGAATACGCCCTGAAAATGGGGCTGAGATATATCGTAGTCACATTCAAAGACCTGAGATAGTCAAGTTTTGAAAGGATGCCCCTTATGTTTCCACCGAAAAAGTCGCAGTTTTTGACCTCGCCATTCTCGTCCCTGCGGAACTCGGGGCAGTCGTCCCAGTTATCGTGCAGCGTTCGGCCCTCCATGCCCTGAGTGAGCCCTTTGCGGCAGAAACGGTCCGGAAAGATGTGGTATGTAATGCCCTCGCCAAACCATTTAGGAGCGTTGGCTGAGGCCTCATATACCGACAGCTGATATTCCTTTGGATCTTTGCCGTACATAGCGCCCTCGCCGCCGAGCCCATCCTCGTTGTCGCCGTAAAAAAGAACGCAGCCGTCTGAAGCGGTCATCGCGAAGGAGTACCAACAGATGCCGCAGTATTCGGGGAGGGAGATCTCACAGGAGTAACGGTCCATGCCGAGCGAAAGGCCGCTCCAGGACATAACATGCTCTGAGGTCTCGCCGGTGCACTCAAAGCGCAGCCTGATAGACACGCCCGACACCGTGACTGAGCGTCTGACGGACAAACTGAAACTGACGCTTGAACCGGAGCGCACGGCCCCGAACGGAGATTTATACCCTGGGTCCCTCGAATTAAAATAAATCATTGCGTCCACTCCTTTTCTTGACGGAAAAAGCGCTGGATAAGCCCTACCCGATAATGACATGCGACTCCGGATATCCAATCTTCGGGGCGGATGTCTGACGAATCATAACGGCGAGCCCGAAGGTTATTATGCCCACTCTGCCGATGTACATCAGAAAGACCAGGACAAGCTTTGAGGCCGACGTGAGCCCTGCCGTGATGCCGGTTGAGAGGCCGACCGTGCCAAAAGCGGACACGGCCTCAAATATTATTGCAAAAAAGCCCTCTCGTCCCTCAAAAAAACCGATAATCATAGCGCCGCCAACGCATAGAAAAACCGCAAGCATTGTGACGGTGAGCGCGTGCATTACCTGAGACGTGCGGATTTTCCTGCCGTGTATGACGGTGTCCTGCCGGCCTCTGAAGATGGATACCGCCGCGGCAAGGATGATACCCGCCGTTACCGTCTTGATACCCCCGGCGCAAGAGCCGGGCGAGCCGCCGATAAGCATCAGGATTATCGACACGGCTTTGGACTGGTCAAAAAATCCGGCCTGAGGAACAGAGGTGAAACCGGCTGTTCGCGTGGTGGTCGACTGGAAAGCGGCATTTAAAAGTTTTTGCCAGACGGGCATCGACCCAAAGGTATCGGGGTTTGAATACTCGGCAAGGAAAAAATAAGCCGTTCCCAAAACAAGCAGAAACGCGGTTATTGTCAGAACCATCTTGGAGTGCAGCGTCAGCTTTTTAAAGCTCTTTTCGGTGAGCACATTCTCCCAGACAATAAAGCCGAGCCCTCCGAGGATAATAAGCGCCATAATCGTTAGGCACACGGCGGGATTTGCGTTGAAAGGCTCAAGGTTTTTCCCGGGAGCTATGTCGCCGGTGATGTCAAAGCCCGCGTTGCAGAAGGCGGAAACAGAGTGGAATACGCCCTTAAAAATCGCATTTGGGAACCCGTAGACACCGGCAAAGGAAAAGGTCAGAACCACGGCGCCGCTTCCCTCAATAATCAGTGTTCCAAGCAGCACATGCCGAACAAGGCGCACGACGCCGGAAAGATCTGAAAGTGAAAAGCTCTGCACCATGATGAGCCGCTCGGTCAGGCCAATCCTGCGCTTGAGAAAGAAGAAGGCCATCGAGGCGAGCGTCATAAAGCCTAGGCCGCCTGTCTGGATAAGCAGCAGCATGACTATCTGCCCGAATGTGCTCCAGTGGGTGTATGTATCCACAACTGAAAGCCCAGTCACGCAGGTACAGGACGTCGCCGTGAACAGACTGGTCACAAAGTCCGTCACCTCGCCCGAGCGCGAGGAGACCGGAAGCATTAGAAGAAACGTCCCTAAAAGTATTATCGCGAAAAACATGATAAGAATAAACCTTGTGGGGCTGAAAAATCTGAAGTCCGGCCGTTTATGCATCCCTCCGGGGGTGTTACGCTCTTTGATGTTCATATTGCGGCTCCATCTGTTCAGTTATTTTTGGTATCCTAATTACTTCGAATAAATCCCCGGTTTAATGATTAGTATTGCGTGCAATGTCAGACAATATCAATCCCGACGGGACAGTGGTCGCTTCCCATTACCTCAGGGAGGATAAACGCGTCGAGCACGCGGGGAAGAAAGCGCTCGGACACAAGGAAGTAATCTATGCGCCATCCCGCGTTGCGCGAGCGTGCGCCGCCGATATATGACCACCAGGTGTAAGCCCCGGTCAAATCCGGGTAGAAATGCCTAAAGGTGTCGACAAAGCCGGAGTCGAGCAGAATAGTCAGCTTTTGTCGCTCCTCATCGGTAAATCCGGCGTTATGCCTGTTCGACTTCGGGTTTTTGAGGTCAATCTCCCGGTGCGCCACGTTGAGATCACCGCATAGCACGACCGGTTTGACCGCGTCAAGCTCCAACAGCCTTAGTCGGAAATCGTCCTCCCATCCCATGCGGTAGTCAAGGCGCCGCAGTTCGTTCTGAGAGTTCGGCGTGTAGCAGTTGACGAGAAAAAAGTCGTAAAATTCCGCGATTATCACGCGCCCCTCCAGGGGATGATCAGGACGTGCGAGGTCAAACTGCACACTGATTGGCTCTATGCGGGAAAAGACGGCCGTACCTGAATATCCCGGCTTTTCGGCGCTATGCCAGACAAGCGAATACCCAGGGATGTCGATATTGACCTGCTCGAGGCGCGCCTTGACCTCCTGAAGACAGATTATGTCCGGATTTATCGCCGCGATATAGTCTAAAAACCCCTTTGTCAGGCACGCGCGTATTCCGTTGACATTCCAAGAGATAAGCTTCATAAAATTCAGCTCCCGGTAATTATGTTATTGTAATTTATTTAATCGCTGGAGTAATAATATATCTTTTCGGCGGCTTAGTCAAACCGCGGCTGAAAAAACCGATATACTAATATGCGGGGACAGTCGCTCTCAAGTCTGTCAGGGAAACACCGCGCATCAGCCCGTATATCTCAAGAGGGGAGACTGGCTCCCTTTAAGACGCTGAGCAACGGGATAAGCATATGCACAAAACCGTTCGCAGAAATTAACAGAGAAAAGCAGGCGTTTTTATGAAAGAGAATATGAGGGACAAGATTAATTCCGAGCTGATAAGGGTGCTTATAGACAACACGCCCGTGGCCTATATTATCCTTGACGACGAATACCGCATATATTACATCAACGACAATTTTCTTAAGCTGCGCAGCCTTGATTCCGAGAGTACCCTGGGCGAGCTTTGCTACAATATCTCGAACAGAGGCGAGCTTTGCAGGCAATGCGCTGTCAAGCAGGCGCTGAAGACGGGAGAGAAAGCGTTTGTTTCAAGGAAGGACACGCTCCCGGACGGCATGGTCAGGTTTATCGACGACTATGCGATTCCCCTGCTTACCGACGAGGAGACCGGCCGCAGGTTTGTGCTTGAGATAATGGTCAACAGAACGCCGGAGATGATCGCCAAGGAGCGGCGCGACGCGGACTACGGCGAGATCATCTCGGTTTTCACAAATCTGCTTGATTCCAAGGACAAGTATACGGCGACGCATTCCGACAGCGTGAGGAGGATAGCCTCGATGCTGGCGCGCGCGATGGGCCTTTCCGCCAAGGAGATTTTCGACATCTCCATCGCCGCCAGCCTTCACGACATCGGAAAGGTCAGGATACCCGATTCTATTATCAACAAGCCGGGAAAGCTTGACGAGAATGAGTTTATGCTCATTAAAAGGCATCCCCTCATCTCGTATGAGATGATAGCGGGCCTGTCGAGCTTTGAGGAGATAAGCGGCATCGTCAGGCACCACCACGAGAGGATAGACGGCAGAGGGTACCCCGACGGGCTTTCAGGAGACGAGATCCCGATAGGAGCAAAGATCGTGGCGGTGGCCGACACATACGACGCAATCGTCTCAACTCGGTCTTACCGAAGCGCGCTCTCGCACGAATACGCGCTTGGGGAGATTCGGCGTGTGGCGGGCACACAACTTGACGAGGAGGTTGTAAACGTATTCCTCTCAATGGATTTCAGGAAGGAATGCGTGGTGTCAAGGGAGCTGGACGGCGAAAAGCCACCGGTTGAGAGGGTAATCGGCCCTCAGAGCGTTGTCTCGAAGACAAAAGAAATTGATACCGGTGCGTTCAGCCGGATTGTAAAAGACAGACAGCTTCTTACCAAGATTTTTGAAAATACCCCGTGCGGCTACGTTCTGATGGACAGGGACAGGAAGGTGCTTTTCGCAAGCCGCTATTTCCTCGACTATATGGGTCTTTCGGCAGATGAGGTTATGGATAAGCAATGCTATGAGGCGGGCGGCATAGGATCTTTGCCGTGCCCCGGATGCGCCATAGAAAGGGCGCTTGAGTCCGGCAAGGTGGAGTATATGCTGCAGGAGCAGGCCACAAGAAACGGCCCGAAGATATTTGACCTGTTCGGCATCCCGCTGAAGGAGCCTGACGGAACCGTGGATTACGTCATTGAGGCGATCATCGACAGGACAGCTGAGGTAAGCTTTGAGCGGCAGCGCGGAAAGGACTTCAGCGAGCTTATCGGCATGATGACGGGCCTTCTTGAGGAGCAGGAATCCGGCGAGAGTATGTCGGCAAAGATCACAGAGCTGAGGGAGAGGCTGAGCGGCCTTCTGAATAACAAGCCCGCTGGAAGATGATGGGCATGAAAAAAACGAGCACAAAGACGGATACCTTAGTGCTCGTCCGCAAAGTCGGCAGCGGCGCGTCAAAAATAGTGTGACGCAAAAAAAGCAGGAGACATATGTCTCCTGCTTCTCTCAGCAAAAATTAGTCCCTCGAGCGGGAGAAACACTCGCTGCAGTATACAGGCCTGTCGGTCTTCGGCTCGAAAGGAACCTTGGCTTCGCCGCCGCAGGCAGCGCAAGTCGCTGTGAAGAACTCTCTCGGGCCGCGGGCAGCGCTCTTGCGAGCGTCACGGCAGGTTTTGCAGCGCTGAGGCTCATTCATAAAACCGCGCTCGGAGTAAAACTCCTGCTCGCCGGCGGTAAATATAAATTCTCCACCGCACTCTTTGCAATTTAGTGTCTTGTCTTCGTACATTGTTTACCCTCACTTTGATAGATTAGTGTTGCTCCTGCCGTCGCCCTAAGGGAAAAAGCTCCATTACAGCAAAACAGGGCGTATATGCGCGCAGAGTTACCTGCTGTCGCCGTTTGAAAGGTGCTGTTGCAGCTTGCGCCTAATACGCTGCACAGCGTTGTCCACAGATTTGGGCTGTCTTGCGATCTTCTCGGCGATTTCCCGGTAAGAAAGACCGCGGAGGTACAAATCCAAAATTTTCGCCTCCATGGAAGTAAAAAGAACACGGAGCGCATCTGTGAACTGGAGCTGCTCTTCACCCTGGATGACCAGCTCTTCAGGATTTGCCGCGCGATTTGATGCCACTAATCTTGTCTCTTCAAAAAGAGGGGAAGTAAGCGGGATGTAATCGTTTAGCGGAGAGTGTTTTTTTCTGGCGGCCGTTTTTATGCTCGAATATATTTGTCTTTTTATGCACGTCTTTGCGAAGCCTCTGAATGGAACGCCAAGCTCGGGGTTATAACCTCTTACAGCGCCGATGAGCCCGATAAAACCCTCCTGAATAAGGTCTTCGTTTTCTGCGCCCTGCATAAAATAAGAACCTGCAATGAGCCTGACCTGAGGAAAAAACCTGATATAAAGCGCAGCCTCAGCTCTTTCGCTGCCTGACTGCGCGAGCGCGCAGAGTTTTTCGTCTGATTCGGGGGAAGGGAAAACGCTTTCCTTTTCCGTGACGGCGGCCTCATCAGGGTTGCCGGAGAATACTTCCTTACTGCTGTCAAGGTAATCAGACATACTTAACGGACCCTTCTGTATTCACTATTTCAAATTGTACACCAGTGAAGACTGTTTTGTCAAGCAAAATATATCGTGTTTAATAGAATCATAGCAGTTAGAGCGGATTTTTAAAAGATATTGATCAGACGCACTCTTTCTTCGTCGTTAAGCTGCAATAATCGGGTCTGAGCCTTAATATTTGCGGCCTTGAATTCAGTGTGTTTTTCCAGTCGCATGTACTCTTCCATCTCGAGAAGCAGTGAGTAAACCTCGTCTATCCCGTCGTGCTTCATCACAATTGCAAAAAATGTGCCGTTATCTTCCCATTTTGTCATCGCTTCACCGGAATATTCAAACGCGGAGCTCCAGTCGCCCAGATCCGCACGATATTCACAGGCTTCGAGCAGTTCAAGTATCTCGCGAATGTCTCCGGATACCTTCATCGAAGAAAAAAGGGAGAGACTTAAGGTAATGGAGAGGATTAAAAGACCGATAAGCGCGAATTTCACTTCTTATCCTCCTTTTTTCTTCTCGCGTTCGGAGATATATATGCCTCCGCTGTCGTCAAGGGTCATCAGGAACACCGCCCCGGGAGAAGAGATCTTGCGGGATTTCAGTTCGGCGTCGAGCCACGCCCGGTTATAGCCGCGCAGCTGCAGATTGTTCTGAAGCACCCGCCCGTCGTTTATCACTATCACCGGGAGCCCTTTTTCGGGAAGACTGAGCCCCATATCGCCCGCCTTGACTGAGGAAAACTCTGAAAAGGGGATGATACTTAATGTGCCGTTGGGTTCAAGGATGCCGTATTTGACCTGGGAGATATCCGTTATGTCCTTGGCGCGCAGCTCCTCAATTAGCTCGTCGATCGTAAAGCGGTTACGGTGCATCTGGTCCTGCATTATACAGCCGTTTTCAATTATCATACTTGGCTTGCCGCACATCATAACCCGGAATCGCACGCTTTTCAAAATTGCCGAGGTCAGGATAAACTCCATCCCGATAAGAGTTGCTATGGGAATGATCCCAACCAGCAGGGGGATGCCGATGTCCTGCATGGGTATTGCCGCCAGCTCCGAGATGAGGATTGTCACAACAAGTTCACTCGGCTCAAGCTCGCCGATCTGCCTCTTGCCCATCACGCGCAGGCCAATTGTGACCGTCAGATAAAGAATCACAGTGCGAAAAAAAACTGTAACCATACAAACCTCCGGCATTTTCGCCCGCAAATTTCCGCAATGTGTATTTTTCCCCAATAGCGCAAAATAATTCAAAAAAGTTTTAAGACAATACACACAATTTCTGTGGGAGGTCGCCTTTTATTTCCGAGTTGGCATGAATCTACGCAGCATATCAAAATACCGCATAATATGGATAATTATTGCATAACATATTCTTTTATACAGAAAGGGCGGGGGGACTATTGCAAATGCGTAAAAAATAATGTAGAATGGCTTGGTAAATTATTCTCCGACGAAATATCTGCGAGAGAGAAAGCAGCCGTATCGGAAACAGTATAGCCTGCGGCATTTAAAAAAGAGAATACCCGGACGCAGCCGGGCGAGAGTTGGATGGTGAAACAAAGAATGATGATACGTAAGCCGCGCGCTTTCTGCGCGCTGTTTCTTGCGCTGCCGTTTATTTTGGGCGCATTTTCTCCGGCGGCCTCTGCAAATGCTCCGGAAAAAGAGAAGATCGAGTTTAGCAGTTATTTTTCAGGCCATACCGAAATGACCGCTACATACTGCGCAGAGTCGAGTGCTAAAAAATCCGGTGAGGGTGAGGGCGTAATCGCGGATTTTGCTGAAAAGGCCTGCGCGGGCCTGTTTTTCCCGGCAATATTTCCACCGCTTCTTAGAGAAGAACGGCAGGAGATCCCTTTGCCCGGTCCGGATGCCGTGGCAGAGAGCGCGGTTTGCGCGGCGGAATCCAGCACAGTGCACCCCGGCATCGCGCTGAGTGAGTCGAATCACCGGCTTACCCTTGCAGAAACCACGGTTTGGATCGGCGAGAACGCCGAGGATGCCCTTGTACAGCTGGGATTGCCCGACAGAGAGGCGGCCTCGCCGCTCGGCTTTGTCTGGAAGATATATACCGGGGACTACACAAGGTTTTTAATGCTCGGTGAGAAGGACGGCGCCGTTTGCGCCTTCGCGACGTGCGCGCCCGGATTTATCTATAACGATTCGATCTCCTGCGGATCATCCGCGAAAGAGACGGACAATAAAGCCGTTCGTCTGCTCACGGACAATATAGACGGAGGCAGGGTTATCGGCGTGTACGCCGCGGCCCCGGACATAGACCTGAGCTTCACGGATAAAAATGTGCTTGAGACATATCTTGCTTCTCAGGAGCAGTTCGACAAAGATACCGCCCTAGAAATGTTTGATTTCTGCAACGCCTTCCGCCTGCAAAAGGGGGTGGCCCCGCTTGTTTACAGCGAGGATGCGGAAAAGGCTGCGCTTGAGCACAGCAGATATATGGCGGACAGCAACTCCGCCAGCCATACAGGCGCCAAGGGCAGCAGCTCATATGACCGTATTTCCGTAAATGTGGGGAGCATCAGGCGGTCGGCTGAGAATGTTGCCTGGGGGCAGGCCTGCGGCGCGTTCGCCTTTGAAACCTGGATCAACCTCCCCAAGCACAGAAAGGCGATGCTGAACCCCGGATACACATATTTCGGAGGCGGGGCCGCGTACAACAAAAACTCGGACTTTCGTTATTACTACACGATGGAGCTTTTTACGCCGATGTAGGAAAACCGGCTGAATCAGGAGGCGGAGATGTACAGACCCCTTGCCGATATTATCCGTCCGCAGCTGCTCGGAGACATTGTCGGGCAGCGGCATCTGCTTGGAAAAAACGGGATGCTCAGGCGTGTAATCGAGAGCGGAAATATCCCGAATATGGTGTTTTACGGGCCTTCCGGCACCGGGAAGACGACAGTTGCCAACATAATCGCCAGCGAGACGAGCCGCCGGCTTTATAAGCTGAACGCGACCACTGCTTCAATATCTGATATCAGGGACATCATTTCGGAAATAGGAACCATGTTCACTCCGCAGGGGGCCTTACTGTATCTCGACGAGATACAGTATTTCAACAAAAAGCAGCAGCAGTCGCTTTTGGAGTTCATTGAAAACGGGGCCATTACGCTGATCGCCTCGACGACCGAAAACCCGTATTTCTATGTATTTAACGCGATCCTCAGCAGGTCAACCGTTTTTGAGTTTAGGCCGCTTGAGCCGTCCGACATCGCGCCCGCGGTGGAGCGCGCCGTCAGGCTGGGAGCGGGGGACGGAGTGCGTGTGAATCTTGAGCCCGGCGTTATTGAGCACATTGCCTCCTCCTGCGGAGGAGATGTCAGGAAGGCCGTAAACGCGGTGGAGCTTCTGCTGTCGGCTGCGGTGCGCAAAGACGGCGATCTAACGCTCACGCTTGAGGACGCGCAGACCGTGTCTCAGAGATCCTCCATGCGCTACGACCGTGACGGCGACGCGCATTACGACATACTTTCAGCGTTTCAGAAATCAATTCGCGGCTCCGATCCAAACGCCGCGGTGCATTACCTCGCGAGGCTGCTCGCGGCGGGGGATCTTGCCTCCGCGTCGCGGCGCCTGCTTGTAACCGCATGTGAGGACATAGGCCTCGCGTATCCGCAGGCTATCTCGATTGTCAAGGCCTGCGTCGACGCGGCGTTTCAGCTCGGCCTCCCGGAGGCGCGGATCCCGCTTGCTCAGGCGGTGATCCTCTGCGCGACGGCGCCGAAGTCAAACTCGGCGGTGAATGCCATATCAAAGGCCGATGCAGACATTGCCGCGGGCGGCTGCGGCGATGTGCCGGATAACCTGAAGGACTCGCATTACAAGGGCGCGGAGGCGCTCGGGCGGGGGAAGGCGTATCTCTACCCTCACGATTTTCCCGGCGGATACGTCAGCCAGCAATATCTTCCCGATGCCCTAAAAGGTCGCGAATACTACGCTTTTGGGATGAATAAAGCGGAGCAGGCGGCAAGGCGGTATTGGGACGAGATTAAGCGAGGGAAGACGGACGAAGATGAAAAGGCCCCTGTGGAATGAGTGCTTCCGCAGGGACCTTTTGACTTTTGGCGAGGGGGGTTATGCCGCTTTCGGAGAGGGAAGGCGGATAACTGTTTTAAACAGGTCTCCGTCGATCTCAACTTCAAAGCTGCCGTTCTGAGCGAGGATAAAGCTCTCGACTATCGAGAGGCCGAGCCCGTGTCCTTCGCTTGCCCGCGCGCTGTCGCCGCGCTTGAAGCGCTCTGTCAGCTCGGACGGGTCTACGTTCAGCTCGAATCTTGAGATGTTCTTGACGGTCAGGCAGGCGCAGCCGTCTTCTGCGGCTCCGTCTATGTACACGCGCGAGCCCGGCATTGCGTATTTAAAGATGTTTGACATCAGATTTTCGAACACCCGCCAAAGAAGTTTGCCGTCGGCGAGGGCCCTTACCGGAGGAACATTCACGCGGAAGTCGAGCCCGCTCTCCGCCACTCTGTCCTCGAGCTCGCCAAGCGTCTGCCGCACAAAATTTTCAAGGTCAATCTCGCAGATATCAACCTCGATATTGCCGGAAGCAGCCCTCGACATTTCAAAAAGGTCGTCGGTCAGAAGCTTGAGCCGCGCCGCCTTTCTGCGGATAATCTCCAGATGGTCGCCTGCGTTTTCGCTCTGAAGGCCCTCCGAGGCGAGAAGGTCGGCGTACGTGATAATCGAGGTCAGCGGCGTGCGGATATCGTGTGAGACGTTTGCCACGAGCTCAGTTTTCAGGCGTTCGCTTTTCAGCGCCTTATGAAGGGCAAGGTCGAGGCCGTCCGCGATGGAGTTTATATCCCCGGCAAGCGCTTTGAAATCTCCGCCCGTCACGCTGATTTTGTGGGAAAAATCTCCCCCCCTTATAGCTGCGGCGCCCTTTGAAATTGCAGCGAACCTTTTTGAAATCCACAGGCTGATCCCGGCGATTGCAATGAAAAGCGGAATAATAAAAATCGCCGAAGCAAAGCAGAGTATCGTCAGGAATACGATAAGCGCCAGCACGCAGATGACCTTAAACGAGACCGACCTCGTCTGAAACAGCTCCCGCGTCGTTTTAACACAGCCTGAAATAACCGTGCCGCAGAGTGTGTGACTGAAAAAGCGGCGCTGCTTTATGCGTTTTACGGCCGCGATATATAAAAGTATTCCCGCGTAAGCGCACACGGCCGAACAGAACGCAAGCACCCGCCCGGGATCCATGAACGTGACCCTCAGCATAAGCCCGGCGAGGCCTATAACAAGCCCGACGAAAATCGCCAGTATCAGCGCGCCGGCATCAAGATAGAGCCTGTCTGTTGCTGAGAAGTGAAGCTCAGCGTCGCGCGGCCGCCGCCCCGCGCCTATGGTGAGCACAGCCATGCAGAGAATAAACAGCGCAAAAGAGGAAGCGAGGAGCCAAAACCCTCGGATGAGCGCCGCCCGTCCGGCTGCAAGCTCCCTGACGGTACGCTCGACAAAGCTCTCCGAAAAGGCGAAGCGGATGGAGTCGTCCGGCTCTATGTCGCGAAAATACCGCATTTCGTTTATGCTGGAGCTTGAATTAAATTTGTCGGAGACATAATGAAGCGGCTGGGAGAGAAAAAAATCATCATCCTTGCTTAAGTTTTCGAGCGAGTGCCCTCCGATGCTTATGGAAAAATAAATGTCCTGATTGGAGAGAAAGGCCCTGCTCTGATCTGAATACTCGCTGAGCCGCCTGGCGGTGACCTCCGCCGGGATTTCAGCCAGCTCTTCCCTGTATTGCTCGCGGAACAGCGCAAGAGTCATTTGCTCGCCCTCATGTGAATCCGCGTAGTCGGCGGAGGCCTTTTGATAAAGCTGCGCCTCGGCCGATTTGACATGCGGCCCGATGCCGTCGCCGCGCTTTATGCTGTCCTCGTCGCCGTATTCACTTAAAAGGCCGCAGATCCCGTCTATATATGACGACGCGGCCCCGATAACGGAGGGAGTGCCGGAGATATCAGGGGCAAGGCAGCTCCTTATGCCGACCGACCCCTCGATGGAAGCAATCCCGTACAGGGAAAACATCATCGCCGCGAACGAAGCCCCGGCGAGCAGAAACGCGGCGGCCTTGACCGCCGTTTTATGTGTCAAGCTTTTCAAGTTTATAGCCAACTCCCCACACCACCTTCAGATATATTGGTTCCTTAGGGTTTATCTCGATTTTCTCGCGTATCCTGCGTATATGCACCGAAACCGTGTTGTCCGCGTTGAAAGAGGGCTCGTTCCAGCAGAGCTCGTATATCTGATCGATTGAATACACTCTGCCCAGATTCTCGATGAGCAGCCGGAGTATCTTGTATTCCATCGGGGTCAGGCGGACGGGCTCGCCGTCGAGAGTTACCTCTTTTTTCACGTCGTCAAGCGTCAGGCCGCCCGTGCGGAACACGTCATGGCTGAGAGGCTGGCCTCCGAGAGAGGTAAACCTCCTGAGCTGCGACTTCACACGGGCGACAAGCTCAAGCGCGTTAAAAGGCTTTGTGACATAGTCGTCCGCGCCGAAGGCCAGGCCCGCGATCTTGTCCGTGCTCTCGGATTTTGCCGAAAGCATGATAATCGGGATGTTTTTTGTCTCGCGGATCTTCATTGTAGCCGTATTTCCGTCCATCAGCGGCATCATCACATCCATAATTACAAGTGAGATGTCGTTTTCCGCCAGAGCCTTCAGCGCCTCGTGGCCGTTTGAAGCGATTATGGTGCCATAGCCCTCAAGCTTCAGGTATATCTCGACCGCCCGCGCGATCTCGAGGTCGTCGTCACAAATCAGGATGTTCATTGCGTTCATCTCTTTTCCTCCGAATGCAGATTAATACCCTCATATTATACCACGTCCCTTCACTGCCTGTACCCCTATGGTACATCAAAAATCTTACGCTCAAAGCATCGTAAAGCTTAAAACTATCTTAACTTGTTGTTCCGCGGGGAGCGCGAATTTACAAACAGTTCACAATGCATTAATTATTTAATCAAAAATGTGCATTATAGTATAAGCATACAGACGATGCGCGGGAGATCCCCCGCGGCTTCTTAAAATAATACATAAGGAGGAAACACCATGAACTATAACGATAACGAATACGAAGGCGGCGGACAGGGGAATATCCCGGGCGCCGGAAAAGGATGCGGGGAGGAGACTGTGAAGTCTCCGCAGAGGGAGCCTGAGAACGACTATTCACGCAGCCCGGAAAGGGTATATTCGCCGGAGTCGGTCGTGATGCCGGAATACGGAAACGGACGCACCGAAGGCGCTGTTAAGCCTCAGGCGGAGCATGACGCCGTTACGGCGCAGCCCGCAGAGCCGCCGGTATACACGGAGCCGTGGCGGGGAGAAAGCGCTTCGGCCGGTTCGGGACTTTATTCCTACAGCGGGCGCGAGATACCGTCGGCGGGCTTCTATGTGAGAAGTGCGGAGCCATCCTCCCAGTACGGGCAGCAGTACGGTTCCGCGCAGCCGCAGCCGCAGGGAGACTACGCGGCCTACCGTCAGGAGTACAGTCAGGACGCGGGGCAGGCCGCGCAGAGGCCGGCCTACACAAACAGGCCTCAGGCAAAGGTAAGCGTTAAAAAGAAGAAGGCGTGGCTGGCTCCGCTCTCTCTGGTTATGGTTTGCCTCCTGATTGTGGGCGCGCTTTCCACCGCCTTCCTGATGAACTACGACCTGGGCGTTAAAAACGAGAATGGAAGCGTTGATTTCTCAATAAAGCCAAAGGACAAGGCCCCGGTTATTGACGACGGAACCCAGACGCCGTCCGGCGGAGAGGCTACCCCCACGCCGAATCAGGGCGGGATTCACGAAGCAAATCCGAGCGCCTCTGAGGGGACGCTGGTTCCGGTAGTGACCGACTCAAAGGCAAGGGAGCTCTCTATCCCCGAGATTTACACAAAGTGCATCTCCAGCGTGGTTGGCATTGAATCAACGCTTGGGAGAAACGGGGCGCAGGGAACCGCGACCGGGACGGGCATCATTATGTCGAAGGACGGGTATATAGTAACCAACAATCATGTTATCAGCGGAGCTACGGCCGTCAAGGTTGTCTTCCAGTCCGGCGAGGAGTATGAAGCGAAGATAATCGGCAGCGACGAAAAAAGCGACCTCGCGGTGATGAAGATCGCGGCGACAAACCTCACGCCCGCCGAGTTCGGCAATTCAGACACGCTCATTGTGGGCGAGACGGTGGTCGCGATAGGCAACCCTCTCGGGATTGAGCTTCAGGGAACTGTAACCGACGGCATTGTCTCGGCGATTAACCGCAACGTCGAGGTTGAGGGCAGGACGATGACACTTATCCAGACCAACGCCGCGATCAACCCGGGCAACTCCGGCGGCCCGCTCATAAACGCATACGGGCAGGTCATCGGCATCAACACTCTCAAGATGAGCGACTATTACCAGAATATCGAGGGGCTTGGCTTCGCGATCCCCGCCAGCTCCGTCATCTCAATCACCGGCGAGCTGGTTGAGAAGGGATATATCTCCGGGAGGCCGTCGATTGGGATCTCGTGCAGGGAGATCACGGAGCGTGCCGCGAGCTACTATAATATCCCGCAGGGCATTCAGATTCTCTCCGTTGACGAGATGTCCGACGCGTATATAAAGGGCGTCGCGGTGGGCGATATCATCACAAAGTTCAACGACAAAGAGGTTAAGACAATTTCTGAGATGAACGCGTTGAAGGAGCAGTATAAAGCCGGGGACAAAGTAAAGCTCACGCTCTACAGAAACGGCAAGACGCTCGACATCGAATTCAAGCTCATGGACGAGGCCGTCATGTCGCAGACCTCGATAGGTGAGAACGACGCGGGCCAGATCCCGACAGACCCGTTCGGCGGCATGTGGCCGTGATGACACTAGAGCTCTGAGCAATGATCGCATATATGCAGGCAGGCCGCTTCCTTTTAGGAGGGCGGCCTGCCTGTAAGGAGATTCTAATTTACAAACCTCTCAAAATGTGATAGTATATTTCAGTATTACGAAGCGCGAACCGGAAAGATGAAAGGGGAAAAAATGAGTATTAAAAAATTATTTACACTGACGCTGGCGGCCGTCATGGCCGTATCGTGCCTGGGACTGTCGTCTTTTGCGGCCGACGAGCCCGCGGGAGATGTTCCTGGGGCCGTGCCTCAGCAGGACGGGCTGCTCATAGCCGCCGCCGTCGTCCCGGCCGACCTCGCGCCGCTCATCAGCGAAGCCGCATCCCTGCTCAACGTAGCCGATTTCTTCCGCGGCACGGACAAGGGCCTTGAGCTCGACCGCGCGCCCTCCCGCGCCGAAGCGGCGACGATGCTTGTGCGTATGCTGGGCGCAGAGACGGCCGCGTCAAGCGAGAAAAACACCCATCCGTTTGCCGACGTTAAGGCGACCTCTGTCTGGGCGAGCGACAACATTGGCTATCTCTATAAAAACGGCCTGACAAAGGGCGTGTCCGACGTAAAGTTCGGCGACAGGGATCTTGTCATTGCAAAGCAGTTTTACACCTTTTGCCTGCGCGCGCTCGGATACGCGGACGGACAGGACTTTGCATATGACGACGCGGTTGCCAAGGCGGCGGAGCTCGGCGTAATCACGCCTGAGGTCGCGGCGGCTGTTAACGCGAAGGCGAATTTCACACGCGGCGACATGGCTCTGGCAATGTTCAGCGCGCTGAAGGCAAAGCCTAAGGGCGCGGAGAAGAACCTTGCAGATACGCTTACGGAAAAGGGCAGCGTCTCCGTTTTCAGCAGCGAGATCGTTAACGGCACGAACGAGCTGTTTAACTTCATGAAGGATGCAGGCGGCAAAACCGACAAGGTTAACTTTACCGCCTCGCTCACAGCGAAGATTGATATTACGGCCGGCCTCACAAAGACCTCGAGCGAGATGACGGGCAAGATGCTTTACGACGTTGACGTGGCGGCCCCCAGCATGAAGATGTACGCCGACATGAGCGTCAAGGACGGCGAGGAAACCGTAGCCACCTTGATGTATATGGATAACACAAAAATGTACGTAAAGAGCGAAGGAAAGTGGGAGGCTATTCCCACAGACGTGCTTGACGTGAGTGCGCTTATGAAAAGCATGAACCAGGCCGCCCCGCTCGACATCGGAGTTGGAAGCTTCTACAAGGATCTCAAGATGACAAAGGCCGGAGGCGAGGTCACGGTTTCAGGCAAGGCCGATATATCCTCGATCCTGAACAGCCCGATAATGAAAAACTTTGGAGAGATGACCTCGGCTAATCTCTTTAATCTTGGAAGCGTAGACCTGAACTTTGTGTACGACGAGGCCTCAAAGGAGCTCAAGAGCGCGAAAATGAAGATGACAATGGATATCCCCTCCGAGGGGACGGCATCCTCGATAGCGATGGATATAGATATGAAAGTCTCCGATTACGGCAAGACCGTTATCACGCTTGAAAAGGACCTGCAGGACCTCATCGCGAAGAAGTAAAGAGTATGAAAAAGGCCGCCCGTCAATGTCGGGAAGGCATGAGGAATGATTAGAAAATCAACCTTTATGCCAATTGAACGGAAGAAAACGACCGGCACAAGTTGTCTACTTGTGCCGGTCGTTTTCTTCACCCCAACTGTCACTGTCAAGCAGAGGCCCATTTATGGCAAATAAGAATCAGCCAGTCAGTTGATAAAAATCAGCTTACGGTTTTTTAATCTGTAGCTCTCACCGGTGAAGTTGAGGATGTGGACAAGGCCGTCCATTGTATGAAAAGCGACGTTGTAGCCATCCCGGACAACCTTGTTGCCGATGGCCGGAGCGATATGGGGTTTGCCGGTACCCGGAGGGCAGATAAGGGTGAGGTTGTAAACACCGTCGAGCCACTCGAGCTTGGCCAAAAGGTCAAGCTGTTTTCTTGTGACGCCCTTTTTAAAATCGGTATCAAACTCCTCAAAGCCCCTGTAAGTGGGGAATTTGGCTTGTTTCAGGCGTGCGGCGGCGGCTCTGTCCTCGCGTGCTTGGGCTTTGGCCCGAAAGAGCTGGAGCAAGAAAGGGTTCTGAGCAACCAACAGTGTAAATAGAATAACCATCCAAAACCTTGCCAATAATATTGCAGCAGTATAAACAGGGCAACGCTGAGGGGCAACCCGGCGCGTGCTGCGGCTTAAACGGCGAAGCGGCGGGCGGTC
>JAVBNY010000026.1:0-27891 GCA_031551205.1 Oscillospiraceae bacterium
TCCCAGCGGACATAACAGCTGTGCACACTGAAGAAAATTATCAGAAAAACCGGAGCCAACAGCCAAAGGCCAACCCTCTTCGCAATGCTTGTATCCATAAACACACGCTCCTCGTTAATTTATTGTCCCGTTGAACGGGACGTCAAACTCCATCTTCGTCACAAACGGCTTATACGCGCCTCCGGCGTTTTCATAGTATTGCAGCACATACCATGCGGCAAAGTCATTCCTGTCCCCTCTGTTCGCGTTTTTTCCCGATATATCCTGCGTGTCAAGCGAGAAATGGTCATATACTATATAGTGCAGGGTTCCGCCAAAGCTGTCGTGATACTTCCAATAGTTGGTGATCTCAATCTCCGAGCCCCAGGTGTCGTTGAGGGATATGGTCAACCCGTTCGTTAAGTCAAGAATTCCCGAGAGCTTAGGGCGGTTATCATATTGCAGTGTTTTGAAATCCTCCATATATTTTTTGTCGGCTTCAAGGCACCGCAGATCTCCGTCATGGCTTTTCAATCCCGCTATTATCTTGGCCTTGGTCTTTTCGATAAAGTCTTTTGTCGACGCGTGCTCACGGACCCTTTGCGTCAATACCGGGTTGCTGTAGTCGGAGCCGTTACCTGTAAAAAAATGTTGAATTAGCCTCTTTACCACGCCTTCCATGCTTGCGTCCCCAAGTGAAAATGCCCACAGCTTCCACATTTCGCCCTGCACATATTCCTTGCCGCGCTCGTCAAATTTGTCCGCCATCCTGCCGACGTTCTTATTGATCTTATACAGGTCGGCCTTTGATTTGACGATCTTCTCCCCGTCTATATATTCCTTGCCGGTCATCCCGCTGTCCCCAAAATCACGCGCCAGATAACCATCTTTATCAAGCCTCGGCAGCTGCGCCGTATGGAACGCGACCTCCTCCTTCTCGAGTTTTCCAAGCAGATCATCCAGCCTTCCCGTCTGCGACCGGGCGCGCGGATTGAGCTTTAAAAGATCCTCAGCGACGATATATCCGACCCGCTTTACCGTGGCTGGGGCCAAATGATCCCCTCTGTCCGCGGCCTTTGCGAGGTCTTCCATGACGCGGCAGACAACGGTGTAGGCGCTGTTCATTATGGCGTCGCTCATGGACGTCCCGCCGCTCACATTGTCGAGAAACTTTCTCGGAAACGCCTTTGTCAGCATCTCCATGCAATATCCCGAGGAGCCGAGCAAACGCCCGCATTTGCCATAGGGCTTAACGTCCACGCTCCTGCGATGTTCCAATGCTGCGCGCACAAGCTTCTCGTCCAGCTTAAGAAGCTCGCTGAAAAACTGCTCCTCGCGCTGGCTGAAATAGCCGAAAACCTTGCCGTCCAGCGCGTTTTCTATGCGATCATACTTCCGATCGCCGTCGTTAAATGGCAAGTCGGCCCTTCGGATGAAGTCGGAGACCTCCTCAATCCTTGACTGACTGTATTCGGAAAATGAGGTCTTATAGGCGCCGTCGAGCAGCCTTAAAATCTTGCTCGCCGTCTGCTTCGGCGGATACTTCAGGTCCGCGCTGTCTTTCAGGCCCTCAACGGTCTTCCTGAGGTCCCTTTTACTGTAGGAATCGAGGTAGACCAGCGCCTTCCCGTGCATTTTGGCGTCCTCAAGAATCTCATCAAGCGCCGCCTCGGCTTTCTCAGCGATGATCTGGAGATGCGTTGAAAAGGGCCTCCCCTCCGTCTTGTACGATCCGTCGAAGACCGTACCCTTGCAAAGCTCGTGGAAATAGACCTCCGACCCGATGCTCGACATTGTGCCTGTTGCCATAATTATACTTCCTCCCAAATAAAATTGCAAACACTTTTGAACAAATGTTTGTGTAATTTTATTATACAGAATAAATCCGGCTATAAACGGCTAAGTTTTGAAATTTCAGCAACTTTATGGCATGTAATCCATAAAAAAGCAGGGCGGAAATTATTCCGCCCTGCCGCCGTATTCAGGTGATCATCGGTTGCCCGGAGCTAGGCCTGCCCCGCGATAAGCTTTCGCTGCTGCTCAAAAACAAACCTAACGACAAGCTCCTTGTCCAGGTAATGGTCATATGAGAGCTCAATGCCGGACTGGTACCTGTACTTAAACCCGGCGGAGAGTATCCTCGACCAGAGAATGCTGCCTTTTGCCTTGAGGGGCTCTCCCTTTTTCAAAATGGGAAGCTGTACGAGCAGCTTTTCGGAAAATTCAAAATAGTCATTGTGAAAAAACCCGACGCCGCCGCCGCTGAGGTCGATTGTGTGGAGCGTCATCGGCTTGCCGGAAAACTTGGGCCTGCCGTAAACATCCTCGCCGGTTACTCTCCAGCACGGGAGGTCAATCGAAATATCCACGCGGAAGTCCGACCGGCGCTGGAGCTTTTCAATCTCGCTTTTGCGGACGGCGACGATATATGTGAGCTCGCCCCTCTTTATGCGCTCGACGGCGGCCGCCGAAAATTCATATCGGTTCATCGCATCAAAGAACACAACGCGGAACTCATCGTCGCGGCGGAAGGGATAATAAACCGACTTGTAAAACGGGGCCGCAAAGACAATCATGCCCTCGGGGAGGTCTTCTTCAAACGTGGTGAAAAGCCTGAGTGTGCCGACGTTCTGCTTTATATGGATCTCCATCTTGGTGCCCGGCTTTATAAAAGTTGGCTTCATGCGTCATCCTCCATATATGGCTTGATCAGGAACTGCCGGATCAGTTGAGAAAATCCTTCAGCTTTTTCGAGCGGCTGGGATGACGCAGCTTGCGCAGCGCCTTCGCCTCAATCTGCCGGATGCGCTCGCGCGTGACGTTAAACTCGCGGCCAACCTCCTCAAGTGTGCGCGTGCGGCCGTCCTCAATGCCGAAGCGAAGCTTCAGAACCTTTTCTTCACGCGGCGTCAGCGTACCCAAAACGTCGACAAGCTGCTCTTTAAGCAGCGTAAACGAGGCTGCCTCGGCGGGCTCGGACGCGTCTTCGTCGGGGATAAAGTCGCCGAGGTGGCTGTCCTCCTCCTCGCCGATCGGCGTTTCCAGCGAGACAGGCTCCTGTGCGATCTTCATGATCTCGCGCACCTTGTCGACCTGCATGTTCATCTCAAAGGCGATCTCCTCGGGCTGAGGATCGTGCCCGAGCTCCTGAAGCAGCTGGCGTGAAACCCTGATGACCTTGTTAATCGTTTCGACCATGTGCACGGGGATGCGTATTGTCCTCGCCTGGTCGGCAATCGCCCTGGTAATGGCCTGGCGTATCCACCATGTGGCGTAAGTGGAGAACTTATATCCCTTTGTGTGGTCAAACTTCTCAACGGCCTTGATGAGCCCGAGGTTGCCCTCCTGTATGAGGTCAAGAAACAGCATGCCGCGCCCGACATAGCGCTTAGCGATGGATACGACGAGGCGCAGGTTCGCCTCCGCGAGCCGCATCTTGGCCAGTTCGTCGCCCTCACACATAAGCTTTGCGAGAGTGACCTCTTCTTCGGAGGAAAGGAGGTCGACCTTGCCGATTTCCTTCAGATACATCCTGACAGGGTCGTCAATATTAAAGCCCTCTATCATGGCCTCGGTATCGGCCAGTTCCTCCTCGGGGATCTCCTCGACAGTGGAGAAGTCCTCAGGGATGTCCTCGACTATCTCCTCGACGTATTCCTCGACGGAGACCTCAATGCCCATCTCCTCAAGTGTGTCGTAGAGCTTATCAATCTGCTCTGTATCCAGGGTGATGTCCTCAAGCGCGTCGAGGATCTCCTTGCCGGTGAGCTTGCCCTTTTTCTTGCCTGTTTCTATAAGCTCGCGTATTACAAGCTTCTTGTCTTCGTTAGAGTTCATATATCCTCTACCCTTCTTATATGTACTTCTTTTTCTCAAAAACGCTTTCCCGCATCGAAAGCAGCGGGTCCGAGTCCTGAATGCGTTTCTTCCGCTCAGTCCTGATAACAAGTATATCGTCCATCAGCGCGTCCATATTAAACAAAACGTCGGGCTCCGACTGCAAAATCCTGCTGAGGTGCCTCATCTCCGGCTCTGAAAAAACGGCCTCAAAGTGTGAGAGCGGCCGCCCTCCGCCGCCCGAGACTATCTCGGAAAAAGCACGGCCGAGAAGAGGCGACGAAAAATCGTCCTCCGCGAGCTCGCCCTCCGCGACCGAAAACGCCTCCGGATCGGCCAACATGAGCCGCAGCACCTGCTCCTCGGCCCTTGCGGAGCGCAGGTTTTTGTATTCGATCGCGCGGCTGTCCGGCCTGGCGGAGACCTCGGGGCTAAGTTCCTTTCGCTCCCGGCGGCGTTTTTCCGCCTGGGCGAGCTTTTTTGAGGCCGACGCTATCTCCGAGGCGATGGTGTCGCGCCCCACGCCGGAAAGCGCCGAGAGCTTCGAGGCGTATATATCGCGCTCAATAGCGGAGGAGACGCGCGCGAGCATGTCGATCGCCTCGCGGGTGAAGGCTATGCGCTGGTCGTCTATGGCTAGGTCGTACTTCGCTAGGACGCGCCCGAAAAGATATTCGACGTGCCCCTCAGAGACGGAGATGATCTTCTCAAAGGCGTCGCGGCCGAAGCGCGAGATATACTCGTCAGGGTCTTTTGCGCCGGAGAGCGACGCGACAAAAACGGAGAGCCCGGCCTTTTCAAGGATCGATAGCGAGCGCGAAGCCGCCCTCTGGCCGGCCTCATCCGAATCAAAGCAGAGGACGACCTCTTTTTTATACTTCGCGATTACGGCGGCCTGGTCCTGCGTGAGCGACGTGCCGAGCGAGGCGACAGCGCAGTCAAAGCCGGAGCGGTGCAGCGCGATCACGTCCATATACCCCTCGCAGAGGATGATCCTGTCGCGCTTGGTCTTTTTTGCTATATTCATCGCAAAAAGCGTCCTGCTTTTGCTGAATACCCGCGTCTCGGGCGAGTTGAGATACTTCGGAACAGAATCGTCCATAACCCGGCCGCCGAACGCGATAACGTCGCCGCGCAGGTCGATGATCGGAAACATGACCCTGTTGCGGAAGCGGTCGTAAACGCCGCCGTCCTTTCCCTTAACGGCGAGCCCGGCCTCCAGCAGCTCGGATTTTTCAATGCCGCTCCGCGACAGCGCGTCGGTCAGGCAGCGCCACGCATCCGGCGCGAAGCCGAGGCCGAAGCGCCTGACGACGCCGATGGAGAGCCCGCGCCCCTCAAGGTATGAAAGCGCGGCCGCGCCCTGTGGCGAGACAAGCGTCTCGTAAAAATGCCGGGCGGCCTCACGGTTTATCTCCAGCAGGCGCCTGCGCCTGTCGGCGCCAAAGGTATTTTCCTCGGTGATCTCGATCCCGGCGCGCTTTGCGAGAAAGCGCACGGCGTCGGCATATTCCAGGCCCTCCGTGCGCATGACGAAGTTAATCGCGCCTCCGCCCGCGCCGCAGCCGAAGCAGTAAAAAAGCTGCCTGTCCGGCGAGACGGAGAACGAGGCCGTTTTTTCACTGTGGAAGGGGCAGAGCCCGAAGTGGTTCAGCCCGCGGCGCTCAAGGTGGACATAAGAGGAGATTAGCTCCAATATATCCGTCCTGTCGACGATGTCAAGGATGGTTCGTTCAGGGATTGCCAACTGAAAACCTCATTTCCGGCCGTGTTCCTATGTATATATTGCCAAAGAATAGATATCTCATACAAAAAAGCCGCAATTTTGAGCCAAATTGGGTAAAAACAGGCGAAAAAGTCTTATAGCGGCACCGCACGGGGATTGTGTGCGGTATTGCCCTAGCCGCGCAGCCCCCCGTGCCATCCCTCGGGGACAAATTCCCGCGCGAACACGCTCACGGCGAAATTGTCCGTCATCCCCGCGATATAGTCGCAGGCGGCGCGCTCAGGCCCCTCTTCGTCGGCGATACGCCTGAAGTCGGGCGGGAGACGCTCCGGATGGCGGGAAAAAAGCCCAAAGAGAGATAAAATAAGCTCCTTCGCCTTGCTCTCCTCAGACTTCGCCACCGGGTTTTTGTAAACCGCTTCAAACATGAACGCGCGAAGGCGCATCATAGCGGTAAAAACAGAGGGCGACATCGCGACCTCCGGGCGGCCGAGGCTTGCGCTTACGACATCGCGCACCAGCGTGTCGATCCTCCTGTTGCACGTGTCGCCAAGCGCGTCTTCAAACTCCTTTGGGATATCGGAGGCGGAGAGCACCCCCGCGCGCACAGCGTCGTCAATGTCATGGTTTATGTAGGCTATCCTGTCCGCGAAGCGGATAATGCGCCCCTCAAGCGTGGACGCCTCCCTCTCGCCGGTGTGGCATTGCATAGCGTCGAGGGTTTCAAGCGTGAGGTTCAGGCCGAGGCCGTTTTTTTCAAGCCGCTCCGCGGCCCGGACGCTCTGCGAGTTGTGCGAAAATCCGCCGGGAAGAACCTCATTGAGCACAAGCTCGCCCGCGTGGCCGAACGGGGTGTGGCCGAGGTCGTGGCCGAGCGCGCCGGCCTCTGTTAGGTCTTCGTTGAGGCCGAGGGCGCGCGCTATTGTGCGAGCGATCCGCGTGACCTCAAGCGTGTGTGTCAGCCGCGTGCGGTAGTGGTCGCCCTCCGGGCGGAGAAAGACCTGCGTCTTGTGCTTCAGCCTTCGAAAAGACTTCGAGTGGATGATCCTGTCGATGTCGCGCTGGAAGCATGTCCTGACCTCGCACTCCGGCTCCCCGCGCGCTCTTCCCTTCGAGCGGGAGGACAGGACAGCGAAACCCGACAGGACGCGCTCCTCGTTTTCGCATATCCGCTGTCTTGTGTTCAAAGCTGTCACCCCCCCAATTAAATGGAGATTTTCTTCCGTATATACTAATACGACAAAAACGCGCCGTTTCCCTCTTTTCGCGCACGGAGCCAAGAAAGGGAATTTTTGAGTTTGGCGTCATAGAATTTGCGCGAAAGGGAGAATATACCTCTTTTGAGGTCATATCCGCAATAAATACAGGTTCCGCTTGCGGCAGAAAAAAAAAGATGATATACTTTTCCCGTTGTTAATATGAGGCTGGGGAGACATGCCCGCGCCATGCGCGCGGCCTTTGAGGGAGGGCATACTATGTGTTCGTGTAAGGAAGCGGAGGGCCATGCTCTGAGTGATGCGGGGATCGATCCCACGCCGCTTGAGCCCGTTCTCGAAAAATACGGCTCCGCGCGCGGGAGCCTTATCACGGTGCTCCAAAAGGCGCAGGACATCTATGGATACCTGCCTGTGCCGCTGCTCGCGCACATCGCCGCGCGGCTTGGGATAAAGCCCGCAAAGGTGCTGGGAGTGGCCACTTTTTATACGCAGTTCAGGCTAAAGCCCACGGGGAAAAACCTGATTCTGCTCTGTCAGGGCACGGCGTGCCACGTAAACGGCTCCGCCGCCATTGAGGAGGCGATATCCGAGGAACTCGGCGTTGCCGAGGGTGAAACCACGCCGGACGGGCTTTTCACATACAGTAATGTGGCCTGCCTCGGGTGCTGCAGCCTCTCGCCGGTCATGATGATCGGCGGCGAGACCTTTGGGTCGCTCACGCCGAAAAAGGCGAGGGAGATCCTGAGCGGCATACGCGCGCGCGATGAGAAGGAGGCCGTGAAATGAAGATAGTCATCGGGAAGGGGAGCTGCGGCCTTGCCGCCGGAGCTCAGAAGATATCCGAGCTTCTGACCCGCGGCGTCGAGGGGCTCAGCATCGGCGCGGAGGTCACGGTCACGGGCTGCATCGGCATGTGTTACCTTGAGCCGATCGTCGACGTTATTACGGAAGGCTCGAAGAAGACATATGTGAAGGTCACGCCGGAGGGCGCGGAGGAGATACTGAAGGAGCTGCGCGGCGAGGAAAACGCCTCGGAGAGCTTTCTGATGCCCGAAGAGGACGCGGCGAGCCTCACGGGGCAGAAGCGCATCGCACTCCAAAACTGCGGAATTATAAGCCCGGAAAGCCTGGATGAATACCTTGCCGCGGGCGGATACGAGGCGATAAAAAAATGCCTGTTTTCGATGACGCCGGATGCGGTAATCGACGAGATAAAGGCCTCCGGCCTCGCCGGGAGGGGCGGCGCGGGCTTCCCCACCTGGTTTAAGTGGCGCGCCGCGCGCCAGTCAAAGGGCGACAAGAAATACGTCATATGCAATGCCGACGAGGGCGACCCCGGCGCGTTTATGGACAGGGCCGTCATCGAGGGCGACCCGCACGCGCTGATCGAGGGTATGCTGATTGCCGCCTTCGCCATCGGGGCCGACGAGGGCGCGGTTTACGTCAGGGCGGAGTATCCGCTCGCGATTGAGCGGCTCGAAAAAGCTATCGGAGACGCGCTCGGGAAGGGATACCTCGGAGATGGCATCCTCGGGTCTGACTTCTCATTCAGCCTTCGGATAAAAGCCGGGGCCGGCGCGTTTGTATGCGGGGAAGAGACGGCGCTTATAGCCTCGCTCGAGGGCGAGCGCGGGATGCCGCGGCTCAAGCCCCCGTTCCCGGCGCAGAAGGGATTTTGGCAAAAACCGTCGAACATAAACAACGTCGAAACCTACGCGAACGTGCCGTGGATAATCAGAAACGGCGGGCAGGCGTTTTCCGTGCTGGGCACCGAGAACAGCAAGGGCACGAAGGTTTTCGCGCTCACCGGCAAGATAAAAAAGGGCGGCCTTGTCGAGATCCCGATGGGTTCGACGATACGCGACGTGATCTTCGGCGCCGGCGGCGGAATAAAGGACGGCAGGCAGTTTAAGGCCGTTCAGATGGGCGGGCCTTCCGGCGGGTGTATCCCGAGTGAGCGGCTCGATACGCTGATCGACTACCGCGAGCTGGCCGCGACCGGCGCGATTATGGGCTCGGGCGGCATGGTGGTCATGGACGAGACGACCTGCATGGTCGATATGGCGAGGTTTTTTCTCGACTTTACGTGCCGCGAGTCGTGCGGAAAGTGTATTCACTGCCGCGTGGGTACGAAGCGTATGCTCGAGATACTGACGAGGATAACCGGCGGGAAAGGCGAAGAGGGCGACATCGAGCTTTTATACGACCTCGCGATCGAGATTAAGGACGGGTCGCTCTGCGGCCTCGGGCAGACGGCGCCGAACCCCGTCCTGACGACGATAAGATACTTCCGCGGTGAATACGAGGCGCATATCAATGAGCACAGATGCCCTGCGCGGCAGTGTAAGCCGCTGCTGAGCTATTCGATTGTGCCGGAAAAGTGTACCGGCTGCACGCTCTGCGCCAGAAAGTGCCCAACGGGGGCGATATCCGGCGAGCTCAGAAAAACGCATGTAATCGACCAAGGAAAGTGCATAAAATGCGGCAAATGCGCGGACGTCTGCCGCTTCGGCGCGGTCGACGTAGTATAGGGGGGCTGGCAAATGGCTGAGATAAGACTGAATATCGACGGGCGCGAGTGCGCAGGCTTCGAGGGGCAGACCATTCTCGATATCGCCCGAGCCTCCGGGATAGAAATACCCACGCTCTGCCACGACGACAGGGTGAAGATGTATGGCGCTTGCGGCATATGCGTTGTCGAGCCCGAGGGCGGGGGGAAGCTGCTGCGCGCCTGCTCTACGCTTGCCTCGAACGGAATGATTTTGAATACCGGCTCGGAGCGCGTGCTGTCCTCAAGGCGCACGGCGCTTGAGCTTCTGCTTTCCGACCACACGGGAGACTGCCGCCCGCCGTGCCTGCTCGCCTGCCCGGGGCAGACCGACTGCCAGGGATATGTCGGGCTGATCGCGCGCGGAGAGTACCGCGAGGCCGTGAAGCTCATAAAGGACAAGATCCCGCTGCCGTCCTCTATCGGGAGGGTATGCCCGCACCCGTGCGAGACGGAGTGCCGCAGGCACATGGTCGAGGAGCCGATCAGCATCGCCGCGCTGAAATCCTTTGCAGGCGACATGGACATGGCCTCGGAGAGCCTTTACCTGCCCGAGTGCGCGCCGGATACGGGAAAGCGCGTCGCGGTTATCGGCGGCGGGCCCGGCGGGCTCACGGCGGCCTACTTTTTGAGGATCGCCGGCCATGCCGTCACGGTTTACGACATGATGCCGAAGCTCGGCGGCATGCTGCGCTACGGCATTCCCGAATATCGGCTGCCAAAGCGCGTGCTGGACAGGGAGATCGACGCTGTTCTTTCTCTTGGGGTCAAGGCCGAGATGAACGTGAGAATCGGCAGGGATGTTACGCTTGAATATCTGCGGCGCGAATACGACGCCGTGATTATAGCCGTGGGAGCGTGGACGAGCACGCGGCTCCGCTGCCCCGGGGAGGAGCTTGAGGGAGTTATCGGCGGGATCGATTTTCTGCGCGCCGTCGCGGAGGGCGGCGAGGTGCTCACCGGCTCACGCGTCGCGATTGTCGGCGGAGGGAACACCGCGATGGACGCGTGCCGCACGGCTGTGCGTTTAGGAGCCGAAAAGGTTTACAATATTTACAGGCGCACGAAGGCAGAGATGCCGGCCGAGCAGGTCGAGATTGAGGAGGCCGAGGAGGAGGGCGTCATTTTCAGAAACCTGACGAACCCGATTGAGGTCGTGGGCGAAAATGGCAGGGTCCGCGCGATGCGCCTCCAGATTATGGAGCTCGGCGAGCCGGACGCGTCCGGCAGGCGCGCTCCCGTCCCGGTCGAGGGCGCGGAGGAGACGATAGAGCTCGACACCGTGATTGTCGCTATCGGCCAGGGCGTGGACGCCTCGGGGCTAGAAGGCGTTGAGCTCACAAGATGGAGAACCGTGGCCGCGAGCGAGGATACGTTCCTCACTTCCGTGAGCGGCGTGTTCGCCATAGGCGACGCGACGAACAACGGCGCGGACATCGCTATCACGGCTATTGGCGAGGCTAAAAAGGCCGTCAGGGCCGTCTGTGCGTATCTTGACGGTGAAAGCATGGAGTTCAAAACGCCGTACCTCGTGAAGAGCAGCCCGACAAAGGACATGTTTTCCGATCGCGAGAAGGTTCCGCGTGAGCATGCCGCGCACCGCCCTCCGGACGTGCGGAGGCGCGATTTCCTCGAGATCGGCTCCGGCTACACCGAGGAGCAGGCGAGAGCTGAGGGCGCGCGGTGCCTTGAGTGCGGCTGCCACGACTACTTTGAATGTAAGCTGCTGGATTATGCGAACCGGTATGACGCTGCGCCTTCTAAATTTGAGGGCGAGACGCACAACCGCCAGTATCCGGACAATCACCCGTTTATTCATCAGAACCCGGACAAGTGTATCCTCTGTGGGCAGTGCGTGCGCGTGTGCGACGAGGCCGTCGGCGCAACCGCGCTCGGCCTTGTGGGAAGGGGCTTCGATTCGCGCGTGGCCACCGCGCTGTCGCTGCCGCTGAATGAGACGGACTGCATATCCTGCGGTATGTGCGCCTCTCTTTGCCCGACCGGGGCGATAATAGACAGGCAGGCGTCGTCAAAGCAGGTGCCCGTGCGCGAGCTGGAGACGGTCTCTGTCTGCCAGTTCTGCTCGGTCGGCTGCCTGGTAAAGCTGACGCACTCAGGCTCCGCCGTTCTGCGTTCACTTCCGCACGCGGAGCATGAAAAGGACGCGCTGCTCTGCGCGCGAGGCCGCTTCGGCATACATGAATACGCAAAGATGAAGCGGCTCACAGTCCCGCTCGCTCGAGCAGGCGGCGAGCTCGGCGAGGCAAGCCTGAACGACGCGGCCGTGCTGGCCGTCAAGGGGCTTCAGTCCGTCGCCGCGAGGCACGGGGCCGGGGCCGTGGCAGTGGCGGTGTCAGACAGATATACAAGCGAGGAGCTGCTGCTCATAAAGGAATTCGCCCTGAAGGGCCTTAAAACCGACAAAATCTATTCGCTGGGACGCCGTGAGAGCGGACTTGAGGCTGTTCTCGGCTCAGACGCGTCTACATGCTCGTTCGATGAGTTGGAGAACACCTCGCTCATCGTGCTCGTGTGTGTGGATATTATGCGGCCGCACACCGTCGCCGGGTTTAAGATACGGCGCGCGGCAGAGGGCGGCGCAAAGCTTCTGGCGATAAACCCGTTTGATTCCGAGGTCGACGCAATCGCCGAAAAGAGGCTTGACCCCGGGGAGGATCTCTCGTTCCTGACGGGCGTTTTGCGCGCGCTGATCGATTCCGGCGCGGGGAAAGGTCTGCCTGGATTTGACGAGCTTGCGGAATCGCTTTCCGGCGTCACTGTGACGGATGGCGCCCGGGATGCGGCCGGGATGATAGCGGACGCGAAGAGGTGCATTTTCGTATACGAGGAAAACACGCTCACGCCGGACGCGGCGCGCCTTGTCGCGGATATCGCCGCCGTCACCGGGAATATCGGCAGAGCCAGAAGCGGCGTTCTGCGCCTCAAGCCTAATGTGAACTCACAGGGCCTGGCCGACGCGGATATCCTGCCCGGAGGCGCACTGAGAGAGGCTGTCGCGCGGGGCGAGGTACGAGGGCTGTTTGTCTTTGGAGAGGACGCGGACCTCGGCTCGGTGGAGTTCCTCGCGGCGCACGAGCTGTTCATGACGGATACGGCGCGGAGGGCGGACGTTGTCCTGCCCGCGCGCGCCCTGCACGAGTCGGACGGTACGGTTGTAAATACCATCGGCGAGACCTTGCGTGTGCGGAAGGCTGTCGATTCAAAAGTGAAAACGGGAAATATCGAGACGCTCCAGATACTCGCAGGGCTTGCGGGGCATGATTTGTCGGAGGCCGGGCACAATAGTGGGCGCGCCGAAATAAAAAGGGATGTGCGCCTGAGGCCTGTGGCAAACGGGCCGCTGATCGAGCGCGCGCGCAACACAAACGCCGTTTTCGCCTCATTTTCTGAGTTTCTGGCTGAAAACAGGCTCGACTGACGAATTCTCGCGGGCATGGCGGGGGAGGAATCTGGGACACGGCTAAAATATGGGCTATTTTGAAATTTATTGCCTTGTAAAAAACAGGAATATAGATGTGACAAAAGCATGGCGAACCGTTTCAACTATATATAACCTACAAAATTCTACATGTATTTTCATATACTATTCCCAAAAAGCCCCCCTGAGATTTTACGAAAATGTTAAATAAATATAAAAAACATCTTGACAACCTCGATGCGCTAATAGTATTATATCCATAGTAGCGTGTAATTAATATCGCGGAACTGTCTGCTTGTGTCCGGGCACGATTGGATTTTTTCTTATTAGGGCAGGCATTTTAATAGGCTGATACACAAGGTTTGATACTCGAGGAGAGCGCATGACGGTTACAATTCGCAAGATTGCCGAGATGGCCGGCGTGTCCAGGGGGACGGTGGACAGGGTTCTCAATAACAGGGGGAATGTCAGTCCAAAGGTTGCAAAGCGCGTGATGCTTATCGCGCAGACATGTGGATTTAAACCGAACCTTATTGCACGCGGCCTAGCGGTCAGGAAGAACGACCCCAAGAGGATTGGCGTGCTTGTAAATTCGGAGGACAATCCGTTTTATATCGACGTTCTCAAAGGGATATGGGACTACGCCGACCAGATCTCAGACTATGGGATCGGCGTCGTTTTGAGAACGGCGAAGGGATATAACATTCAGAGGCAGCTTGTTCTTCTTGACGAACTGCTCGCCGAGGGTATTGACGCGCTGGTCGTCACGCCGATAAACGACGAGGAGATCGCGCAGAAGTTGAACGCGATAATCCAGAGCGGGATCGCGGTGGTCACGCTTAATACCGATATTCTGTCTGTCAACCGTCTGGCCTATGTCGGATGCGACTATGAAAAAAGTGGCAGGACGGCTGCCGGCGTTTTGGGGCTTGTCTCCAAAAACGGCCGTGACAAGGTCGGCATTGTTACGGGGTCTATCAAGGTTCTGGGGCACAACCTTCGTATCAGCGGCTTCGGCAAGGTTCTCAAGCAGGACTGCCCGGGCATGGAGATTGTGGACGTTATCGAGAACAACGATGTCGATGAAATATCGCGGCTGAAGGTCAAAGAGCTTTTGGAGACGCATCCCGAGATAAACGCGCTGTTTTTCACCGCCGCTGGTACGGCGGGCGGTCTGCGGGCGGTTGAAGAGCTCGGCCTTGCGGGGAAGCTTCACATAATCTGCTTCGACCTTACGCCATCCGTGAGGGAATTTCTAAAAAAAGGTGTGGTTTCGGCCGCTATTTGCCAGGAACCATACCAGCAGGGGCACCTTTCGATGAAATACGTCTTTGATTACCTGATGATGGGGCGTACGCCGGAGAAGGAAATCAGCCATACGGACCTGAATATAAAAATTCTCCACAATATTGACTGACCGGAGCTTATTTCCCGGCGGACGCGTGAATATAATGTACTGTGTGCGGCGGCGTTTCTTGGACATCTCCGGAGGTTCTGTTTTTTTTAAAGCGATGCTTTTTGCAATTCATTATATACAGGAGGAAGATAAAATGGCGGAATTTTTCCCGGATCTCCCAAAGGTGGTTTACGAGGGCAGCGGCAGCTCAAACCCGTTTTCGTTTAAGTACTATAACCCGGAGGCCGTTGTTCTCGGCAAGAAGATGAAAGAGCACCTTAAATTTGCGATGAGCTACTGGCATACGATGTGCGGCGCCGGAACGGATCCCTTCGGAAGCCAGACGTTTGACCGCAGCTACGGACAGACCGATCCCATGAAGCAGGCTAAGGCGAAGGCCGACGCCGCTTTCGAATTTATGACAAAGCTTGGGATTGAGTATTACTGCTTTCACGATGTAGACGTTGCTCCCGAGGGGGCGTCGCTTTCCGAGCTTAAGGCAAACCTCGCCGAGCTGACCGATTATTTGAAGGGTCTGATGGATAAGACCGGAATAAAGCTGCTGTGGGGAACCGCGAACCTCTTCTCCAACCCCAGATATATGCACGGCGCCGGAACAAGCTGCGTTCCGGACGTATTCGCATGCGCAGCCGCGCAGGTAAAGAACGCTATTGACGCGACCATGAAGCTCGGCGGACAGGGATATGTCTTCTGGGGCGGCCGCGAGGGATATGAGACTCTTCTGAATACGGATATGGGCTTTGAGCTCGACAACATGGCGAGGCTCCTGCACATGGCTGTGAACTACGCCAGGACCAGGGGCTACAGGGGCGATTTCTACATTGAGCCCAAGCCGAAGGAGCCCACAAAGCACCAGTACGACTTTGACAGCGCCACTGTCGTCTCGTTTCTGCGCAAGTATGATCTGCTTTCCGAGTTTAAGCTCAACATCGAGGCCAACCACGCCACGCTCGCCGGGCACACGTTCCAGCATGAGATCCGCGTGGCCTCCACAAACGGCGCGTTCGGCTCGATCGACGCCAACCAGGGCGACTATCTGCTCGGGTGGGACACGGACCAGTTCCCGACCAATGTGTACGACTCCACACTCTGCATGTACGAGATCCTCAAAGCGGGCGGCTTCAAAAACGGCGGCCTGAACTTTGACGCGAAGGTCAGGCGCGCTTCCTACACGTTTGAGGACGTGGCCTACGCCTATATCGGCGGCATGGATACGTTCGCCTTCGGCCTGCTCGCCGCCGCCCGCCTCATTGAGGACGGAAGGATCGACGATTTCGTGCAGAACCGCTATGCGGGCTTTAAGTCCGGCGTCGGAGCGGAGATCGTCTCCGGCCAGGCCACGCTTGAGAGCCTTGAGAAATACGCGCTCTCGCTCGATAAGATTGCCGTTCCCAGCGGAAGGCAGGAGTATCTTGAGAACGTGTTTAACGAGGTCCTGCTTAAGAGCGGCTGCTGACATTTGATTTCAGGCGCGGCGCGCATTCCGCACGCCGGCTTTGAAATAGAAAACAATTTTTAGGAGGAAAAACATGAAAAAGATTCTTGCACTTGTTCTTGCGATGGCAATGCTGTTCGTTCTTGCGGCGGCTTGCACAACCCCCACTACCGAGACGTCGCCCACACCCCCTCCGGCTACAAGCAACCCCACCCCGCCTCCGGCGAACAATGACACCCCTCCCGTTGAGACAGGCCTTGTCGGCGTTGCGATGCCCACAAAGTCCCTTCAGCGTTGGAACCAGGACGGCTCTAACATGAAGGCCGCTCTCGAAGCCAAGGGCTACGAAGTTGACCTCCAGTACGCCGACAACGACGTCAACCAGCAGGTTCAGCAGATCGAGAACATGATCACGAAGGGCTGCAAAGTTCTCGTCATCGCCTCGATCGACGGCTCCGCTCTGACAAACGTCCTTAAGACCGCCGGCGCCGCCGGCATCCAGACGGTTGCTTATGACCGCCTGATCATGGAAACCCCCGACGTCACCTACTATGCCACGTTCGACAACTTCAAGGTTGGCGTTCTCCAGGGCGACTATATCGTAGAGAAGCTCGGCCTCAAGACCAATGCCGGCCCCTTCAACATCGAGTTCTTCGGCGGATCTCCGGACGATAACAACGCGAAGGTCTTTAATGCCGGCGCGATGAGCGTTCTCCAGCCCTACCTCGACAACGGCAAGCTGAAGTGCCTCAGCGGCCAGACAGATTTCGCCACGATCGCTATCCAGGGCTGGAAGTCTGAGACTGCCCAGGCCAGGATGGATAACCTGATCACAGCTCACTACACCAAGACGAAGCTCGACGCCGTCCTTTCCCCGAACGATTCCCTCGCGATCGGCGTCATCGCCTCCCTCGACACCGTTGGCTACGGCTCTGCCGACAAGCCCTTCCCGGTTCTCACCGGTCAGGACGCCGACAAGCCCAACGTCATCGCGATGAAGGCCGGCAAGCAGTCCATGTCCATCTTTAAGGACACAAGGACCCTGGCTGACCAGGTCGTCAAGATGGTCGACGCCATCATGAGCGGCGGACAGGCCGAAGTCAACAACACGACCGATTATGATAACGGCGTGAAGGTTGTTCCTTCTTACCTGTGCGATCCGGTTGCGGTCACGCTCGACAACTACAAGCAGCTCCTGCTCGACACCGGGTATTACACCCCTGCCGACATCGGCGAATAAGACTTAGTTCCTGAGGAGGCCCGGCCTCTGCCAGGGCCTCTTTACAGGGCGCGTTCCGTGGCGGCACGCTTTGACGGCCGCCACGGCTGCGCCTTGCAAAGACACTCCGTCTTTGAAGGTGGAACGAGACAGCTATATTCTTATCCCGTTTTAGCCGCGGGAAACAGGTTTTTGCGTTGCATCGCGTTATTGGCGGATATCTGCCATTGTCGCTTCAGCGTGTCGCGTTCGGTGGGAATATCCTGAGCGCGTAAGTGCCGGGGCTCTTACGGCAAGAAAGAGATAGCCGTTTTATGTTCAGAATGCGTTTGAGCGTTCAATATCTTGTGCACCACAGGGCACGGAGGTTAGTATGGGAAAAACGATACTTGAAATGAAGGATATTACAAAGCTCTTCCCCGGTGTAAAGGCGTTGAGCGATGTCAATATTCAGGTTATGGACGACGAGATCCACGCGCTGGTCGGAGAGAACGGCGCCGGAAAATCGACCTTGATGAACGTACTCAGCGGGGTCTATCCCTACGGGACGTACACTGGGGATGTTATTTACAATGGAAATGAATGCCGCTTCAAAGGCATTAAGGACAGCGAAAAAGTAGGAATAGCGATTATCCACCAGGAGCTTGCGCTTGTTCCCTACCTGTCCATTGGAGAAAATATTTTTCTCGGTAATGAGAGAAAGAAATTCGGCACGATCGACTGGGACGAGACCCATCATAAGACTGACGCGCTTTTAAAGAGCGTTGGGCTGAAAGAAAGCTCGCAGACCCTTATCAAGAATATCGGCGTCGGCAAACAGCAGCTTGTTGAGATAGCCAAGGCACTCTCCAAGGATGTCAGGCTTCTTATTCTCGACGAGCCGACGGCGGCCCTTAACGAAGAGGAGTCGCAGCACCTTTTGGATCTGCTTTTAAGGCTTAAGAGCGAGGGAGTTACCTCGATTATTATTTCTCATAAGATCCGTGAGGTTGAGTATGTTGCCGACAGGATTACGATAATCCGCGACGGCCAGACGATTGAAACCCTGACAAAGGGCGTAGATAATGTTACGGAAGACAGGATTATTTCCGGCATGGTCGGCCGCGAGATGGTTGACCGTTTCCCCAAGAGGGTGCCAAAAATCGGAGAGGTTACTTTTGAGGTAAAGGACTGGAACGTGTTCCACCCCATCTATGATGAGAAACAGGTCATAAAGGATGTTTCTTTTAATATCAGGAAGGGTGAGGTCGTCGGCATTGCCGGGCTTATGGGAGCGGGACGGACCGAGCTCGCGCTTAGCCTTTTTGGCAAAGCCTACGGCGCAAAGATTAAAGGCAAAATCTTTATCGACGGAAAAGAGAAGGATATCGGCAATGTCCGCGCGGCGATTGATAACGGCATGGCCTATGTCACGGAGGACCGCAAGTCGGCCGGGCTTGTGCTTATGGAATCCATCGCTAAGAATATTACGCTTGCGAAGCTTGACAAAACGAGCAAACACGGCATCCTCGACAAGGAGAAGGAGCTTAAGGACGCCGAGCAGTACAGGGGCGAGCTCAATATAAAGACTCCCTCCGTTTTGCAGCTTGTAAGAAACCTCTCGGGAGGGAACCAGCAAAAGGTTCTCCTCAGCAAGTGGATTTATGCTGAGCCTGAAGTAATGATCCTGGATGAGCCCACGCGCGGCATTGACGTCGGCGCAAAATACGAGATATATACAATAATTAACAGGCTCGCCGCTGAGGGAAAGTCTGTGCTTATGATCTCCTCAGAGCTCCCCGAGATACTCGGTATGTGCGACAGGGTGTATGTAATGTACGAAGGAAGCATGGTTGCGGAGCTAAGTAGTGAGGAGGCCTCTCAGGAGACCATAATGAAACATATTTTACAAGCAAGTCGGAGGGCTCAATAATGGAGATGCTAAGGACCTCTTTAAAGAACAATGTAAAGCAATATGCGATGCTCATCGCGCTTATAGTTATCACTATCTTTTTCCAAATTGTTACAAAAGGTATCCTGCTTGTACCTCAGAATATTGCGAACCTGATCCAGCAGAACGCGCACGTCGTCATCCTTGCTGTCGGAATGCTGCTGTGCATACTGACCGGCGGTAACATCGACCTTTCAGTCGGATCGACGGTTGCGTGTGTCGGCGCTGTCGTAGGAACCCTCATCATATCTTACCACTGGAATACGTATCTTGTTGTGGGCATCGGCCTTCTCGTAGGACTGTTTATCGGCATATGGCAGGGATTTTGGATTGCGTATGTCCGCATCCCCCCATTTATTGTCACACTGGCCGGAATGCTTATATTCCGCGGCATCAATCAGGTCGTGCTCAACGGCATGACGCTCGCCCCCTTCCCGGCGGATTACCTTGCCCTGAGCACCGGGTTTATGAAGGATTATTTCGGCACAATCCCGAACTTTATGGGTGTTGAGACGTATCACGTCACGGCGGTTATCATTGGCGCCATTGTCGCACTGGTTTACTGCGTGATGCAGATTTTCAGCAGGCTCAGAAGAGCGAAGAACAACTACAAGGTCGAGTCGTTTGGCCTGTTCATTGCAAGGCTCGCCGTCGTTGTTGCCGTTATCCTCATTTTCTGCAACGCACTGGCCTCTTATAAGGGTATCCCCACAGTACTTATTATTCTTACGGTACTGGTTCTGGCGTACTCTTATTTTACGCAGAACGCGGTTTCCGGCCGTCATATCTATGCGCTCGGCGGCAATGAAAAAGCGGCCATGCTCTCCGGCATAAAGACGAAGAAGGTTTTCTTCGGCGTTTATGTTAACGTATCCGTGCTCGCCGCGGTAGCAGGTATGGTCTTTGCCGCCAGGCTTAACGCTGCCTCGCCTCTAGCCGGGCAGAGCTTCGAGCTTGATGCCATCGCCTCCTGCTTTATAGGCGGAGCTTCGGCGTTCGGCGGCATCGGAACGATATTCGGCGCGCTCATCGGCGCCCTCGTCATGGGCGTCATCAACAACGGTATGTCCATTATCGGCCTCGCCAGCGACAGGCAGATGGTCATCAAGGGCCTCGTCCTGCTGGTTGCCGTTGCGTTTGACATTCTCTCGAAGTCCAAGAGCCGCCAAGGCTGATAGAAAACAAATAAGTTCACAGGCCGCGCATGGGGGATGCTTTCTCCATGCGCGGTATGTTGACAATATGGGGAAATGTCTCCAAAGGAGGTCTACTATGCGCTTAAGATGTGTTAACTTAGGCATTTTTATCTCTGTCATCGCGATGCTCTGTTCCGGATGTATCGACGTCCCTCACAGCGGAGGAGGAGCTGCCGGCGCGGCCATCCCGGCGGGATATCGCGACGTTACAAGCGTTGAGGATTATTTTTTCGCGGTTGGAACCGGCGGCCGCATCGACAGGATCGACTATGACAAAAAGGTAACCGGCTTTAAAAGCCCCGCCAAAGAGAACCTGAACGCGGTGGCGCTTATCTACGATAAATATATCGCGGTGGGCAACGCCGGGACGATCCTTGTTTCAAAAAATCTCAAGGACTTTACGGCGGTCTCCAGCGGCACGAAGAACGACCTTCTGGGTGTTGCGGTGCTGAACGGCAAGATCCTTGCGGTCGGACGCGGAGGGGTTTTCCTCACCTCGGAAGATGGGGATAAATGGCAAAAGGTAGACGTCGGAGTCAAGGAAGACATTGTATCGATCGGCGCGAGCATGTCGCGCTGCTTCGCGGTCACGCGTGAGGGAAAGATCATCACGTCCACCGACGCGAAGAAGTTCACGGTCCAGGATTATGACAAGGAGTTTAGGGGCTATAACGAGCACCGTTACTGGTTTGAGAGGGTTAACGTCTGCGGCAATATGTTCTTCATCACCGGCTCAGTGCAGGGTGACGAGGGCGTACCGCTCATAATGTACAGCGACACGGGCGAGGTTTGGATGATGACGTCGCTGGCTGAGGTCAACGGAGAACCGCTTGACAATATCCTCCCGCTCAAGATCACGGCAATTGGCCTTAACGGCGACCAGCTCATAGCTTCGGCGGACAAGGGTAGGCTCATTTCCATTACGGACTGCAGCGTGTGCAACAAGATGACGGTGCTTACGGATGTCACACTCAATGCGCTGGCTTACTCTGCTGAGAGGTTCATCGTCGTCGGAGACGGCTTTAAATTCGAAATTCAGGATCCGGAGTCTGTGCGTATGGATGATATAAAGGCCGAGCAGGCGCTCACCGACCAGCAGAACGGCGCTTTCATAGTCGACGTCAGGACGGTTGAAGAGTATGCCACAGGGCACGTCAAGGGCGCCGTGCACATTCCGGTGGATATGGTCGCCGCCAATATTGAAAATATTATTCCCGACAAGAACGCGAAGATTATTTTCTACTGCGCTAAGGGCGCCCGCGCCCAGACGGCGCTGACCACAGCCCGCGACCTTGGATATACGCGTGTCTATAATCTCGGAGGTATAAGCGACTGGCCATATGACACCGAGAAGGGCAGTATCGGAGCGTTTAAGTAGAGATCAAAATTGATATTATAATTTGCGGAGCCGGTCACAAAACGGCCGGCTCCGCAAAGCTGCCTGAAATTTGGTTTATCACGGAGCCTTTGTTGAAGGCGGCTTCGTTTGCCGCAACGTTGAATGCGGCTTCTGTATCACTCCGTTTGTGCCCGTGCACAGTATACAAATCCATGTTGGCCGGAGCTGCCTTCCTTAATAAGGGCGGCGGTTCTGATCATAGATGCCTCTCGTTTTTGCGCATCACGGCTGACTGCAAGTCACGAAAAGGGGACCCGATGGAGCCCGGGAACCTTTAGGTGATCCATCCAAGGCTTGCCGGTACGCGAAGGCGGAGGCAAAAAGCTTATGAACAATTTAGGAGGTTATTTCTATGCAAAAGAAAAGGTTACTGTCCCTTGTCCTGGCAATCGGCATGATCATCAGTCTTCTCCCGGCAATGACCCTCGGCGCTTCCGCGGAGGCCCCAGCTGCGGCGCTACCGATCTACAAGGACCCCTCCTACTCGTTCGCTGAGAGGGCCGCCGACATCGTCGCGAACCTCTCCCTCAAGGAGAAAGCGTCTCAGATGGTCAGCGGACGCTACGCCGCGATCCCCCGCCTCGGCCTCAAGGCTTACGGCTGGTGGAACGAGGCTCTGCACGGCATCGCCCGCATCCAGTATAACCCCACCGGAAACGCAACGGTTATCTACAACACGACGTCCTATCCGATAAACTACGCTATCGCCGCCTCCTGGAACCCGGATCTCGTATACGAGCAGTCCGTGGCCGTCGGCGACGAGACCCGTGAAGTCGTTCCGGACAACATGCGCAATCTGAGCATGTGGTCTCCCACGATCAACCTCGCCCGTGACCCCCGCTGGGGCCGCAACGACGAGGCCTGGTCGGAGGACCCGTATCTGACAACAATGATGGCCGGACAGTTCGTAAACGGACTCGAAGGCAAGGACATGAACGGCAAGATGCTGCCCGGATCTAAGGGTTACATAAAGGTCATCACGACCCTCAAGCATTTTGCCGCCAACAACTCCGAGGTCAACAGGCGTACCGGCTCCGCCAATATGGACACGCGCACGCTCAGAGAGTACTACACCAAGTCGTTTAGAGACATCGTCGAGAAATACGACGTTCAGTCCATCATGACGTCATACAACCGCCTGAACGAGACACCGACATCCGCCAGCAACCTGCTGATGGACACGCTCCTCCGCCAGACATGGGGCTTTGACGGCTTTGTCACGTCCGACTGCGACTCTGTCATGGACATCAGCCAGAGCCACAAATGGGCCCCCGACATTCTCGGCCGCCCGATCACGCAGGTTGAGCGCATGGCGTTCGCGATTGCCGCGGGCGAGGATCTCAACTGCTTCGCCGGCTATTCCGACGCGTATAACTACGCTGTCACGCTGCCCGCGACGGTCGACCAGAAGATCACGACCTATAACGGACTTTTCACCGAAAACCAGATGGACATATCCCTGGCGAGGCTCTTCGAGGCCCGCTACAGGACAGGCGAGTTTGACTTCGAGCTCGGGCTCGACGTTCCGTGGATCACCGAGGCCCGCGAGCGCGTCACACCCGGCACATATGACTACACAAGCGCGAACAGCAACCCCGTTACGATGACTGACGCCCGCATGGATCTCGCCAGGCGCACTGCCGAAGAGTCCATCGTTCTGCTCAAAAACGCTGACGTCGCCGGCTCCAAGGTTCTTCCGCTGAAGGTTCCCGCCACGGGCGCGTTTAAGGTTGCTGTCATCGGCTACTTTGCCAATCCCAATACCACGACCGGCGCCCAGGCCGCCATGTTCCTCGGCGGATACTCCAGCAGCCAGAACGCAGCCGGACAGGCTAAGCACGTGAGGCCGTTTGACGGCATCTCCGCTGCTGTCAAGGCGGTTAACCCGGACGCAGAGGTTACTTTCTACAGGGGATTCTTAGCTGATACAAGCAAAACACCCGTTACACAGCCCGCCACAGCCGCAGACTTGAAGATTATTGACCCCGCCGCCGTCACAGCCGCCGCGGATGCCGACCTCTGCATCGTCTACGTCGGAACCGACAGCGGAACGGCCAACGAGGCCGGCGACAGGGCGACAATAGTCCTCCCCGGCGCTCAGGCTGCCCTGATCGCGCAGGTCGGCGCCGCGAACCCGAAGACAGTCGCCGTCCTCGAGACGATCGGCCCGATGGAAGTCGCCTCGTTTGAAGGCAACGTCCCCGCCATCCTCTTCAGCTCCTACAACGGACAGCGCAAGGGCGAGGCCCTCGCGAACGTCCTCATGGGAAAAGTCAATCCCTCCGGCAAGACAACGTCCATCTGGTACAAGGCCACGTCTCAGATCCCCGACATCAAGGATTACACGCTCCGCAAGACCGAGACGCTCCCCGGCCGCACGTATATGTACTTTGACGGAGAGCTCTCCTATCCGTTTGGCTACGGACTGAGCTACACGAACTTCACAATCAGTAACGGCCAGCTTTCCAAGGCCACCGCCGACGCGAACGAGACGATCCAGCTTTCAGTCGTCGTCAAGAACAGCGGAGCTGTCAAGGGCGCGCAGGTTGTCCAGCTCTACGCCGCGACGCCGGACGCTCCCGCAGCTCTCGAGAGGCCGATCAAGCGCCTTATCGGCTTTAAGAAGGTTATGCTGGACGCAGGCGAGTCAAAGACCGTCACGTTTGATATCAAGATAGCCGACCTCGCGTTCTTTAATGAGGCCACCGGCAAGTTTGCTGTCGATACCGGCCGTTATAACCTCCAGGTTGCCACATCCAGCGCGAATTCCGACGTTGCGGAGAGCCTTGTTCTCAACGTAACCGGCGCTCTCACGCCGAAGCTCTTCAATGTCTCCGTCAAGGCGAAGCAGGCGAGCGACGAAGCGAGCGACATCCCCGAAAGGCTTATCTTTGACAAAAACGCCACAGTTGTCCCGCAGGTCACAGTTTCTATGAGCGACGAAACACTCTATGGCTATATCCTTAAGGGCCAGAGCGTCGCGCTGCCCGCCGGCATGACCGTTTCCTACACGTCCAACCGTCCGAGCGTTGTATCCGTGGCCGGCGGCGTAATTAAGACGGGCGCTAACTACGGCGTAGCGACAGTCACGGCTACAGTCAGCTATAACGGCGAGACAATGACCGACGACTTCATCGTTGTCGTCAAGGCTGGCGTAAAGGCCTCCGATATCACCGTCAACGGCGCCTCGCTTAAGGGCTTTGACCCGAATGTCACGAGCTACAACATCGCCATCCCCTACGGCGTGAACACCGTTCCGGACATCCACGCCATCTGCAGCGACCCCGGCGTCGCCATTGTGGTCGACGAAGCCGACGCTATCCCCGGCATAGCCACCGTTACCCTTTCCGAGGGCGGCGTGACCAACGTCTACACTATAGGCTTTGGCAGGCCGGCGGTTACGGCCAACTTCAAGGACGGCAGCTCCTCGCTCGGCGACAAGTGGACCGTGCTTGAGGGCAACGACAGCGCCGCCTTTACCGAGGACGGCCTGAAGATCGCCACCGAGCGGGGCGACTTCCTGAACACGCAGTATGTCGCGAAGAACGTTTACCTCCAGCCCGGCTCCGGCAGCTATGTTGCCGAGACAAAGATCAATTTCTCCGCCTCCCCGGCCGCAAACAACCAGCAGGCGGGCATCCTGATCAAGCAGGACGACGCCAACTTCATCCGATTTGTCTATGAGCGCCCGACGACAGGCTCGAACAACACGTTCAGAGTATACCATGTCGTGAATGGCACGCAGACGCAGGCCTACACCGTCAACAGCAACGGCCGCACAGCGGCCTACCTCAGGGTAGCAAAGAGCGGCCTGAACTACACGTTTAGCTACTCGATCGACGGCAATACGTGGACGACGTTCGGCACCCGCGAGACAGCGTTCCTGCTGCCCTCCATCGGCGTGTTCGCCTATAACGGCAACACAACGGCGGCATCCATCAACGCGACGTTCGAATACTTTAGCGTCGATCCGTATGTCGAGGACATCGAGTTCGTTCAAAACCTCGTCACGGGATACGCAGCGCACGTCAATGTTGAAGTTAAGGGCGAGGGCGTCGACGGTCTGACAGTCAAGCTGTTTGACGTTGAGAAGGCCGTTTCCGGCGGCGTAGCGAAGTTTGACTTCACGGCCAAAGAGGTTCCCGCAGTAACCGAGAACACGAAGTATGACGTAGCGGTTTTCAACGGCGACAAGCTGCTGAAGGCTGAGAAGATCAATGTAGTCACGATCCCCGCCGACGCATTCAAGCCAAGCTTTGTCAAGGACGGCGAGGAGAGCGCGGTTATCTTCACGGTTGAGGCCGCGTGGAAGGCCGGCGCCGCCAGGTCGGTTACAATTAACGGGACCGAGTTCCCCGCCGACTTCATCACAAACCTCCGCCTGCACGTCAACGCGCCTTTCGAGGCTGTTGCGAGCGGCGCTAAGATCGTGGTCAAGGGCATCAAATATCCGAATCTCTTCCCGAGCTATTCATTCACCTTTACTATTACAAATGCACCGGCTGTCTGATAAATAACGCAGGCTCCAATCAGAAAGGGATTATGCGAAAGCATAATCCCTTTTTTGTGCCGGGAAACAGCAGATCAGATCTTTTCACCGGCGGATTTATTGCGCCGCCCGCCGAAATAAAGCCTCTCGTCGCCGCCGAGCAGGGTGACGGCGAAGTAACTGATAAAGGCCCCGCCCCCGCCGGAAAAGAGCACGCGCGCCATCAGAGGGAGCATCGCGGCGCTGAGATAAAAAAGCCTGGAACACAGCCCGCCGAGCAGAGCGGCCAGCAGCGGGGCGATAAACCATTTGAACACCGCAATCTTCACGCCGGTGTATTTTTTTATAAAATACAGGCAGAGTATCGCGCCGAGAAGCGTGCTGGTGACGCCGCCGATGATATATCCGGCGATGCCGAACTGCGGGATGGAGGTAAGGACGTAGGTCATGGCGAAGTGCAAAACGCTGTCGGCCATTGCGATCGCGGCCGCGGTTTTCTGGCGTCCCACACCATTTAAAACGCTTGTAAAGATACTTTGGAAGTTGGAAAGCGCAATAAAAACAGCCAAAAGAGGCATGTTCTCGCCGGTAATTGGCTGATTATAAAGCAGCTTGCCCAGCGCCGCCCCAATAGGGGCGATTGCCGCTATGGCCGGCAGCGTGACGGCCGAGGTCAGCATAATTGATTTCGATATACGTTCGTGTATCAGCCCCCGGTTGTCAAGTACCACGTTTTCGGCCAGTTTTGGGATCAGCACAATGGACAACGCAGAGATAATCGCTGAAGGAAGCGTCAAAAGCGGCATGCTCATGCCGAACAACACGCCGAAGAGTGACAGCGCCTGTGGGTGCGCGTATCCGGCGAGGACAAGCCTTTTTGGTATAATAATAACGTTCAGCGAGGAAATTATGTTAACCAAAAGACTTGTGGCAGATACGGGGATCGCGATGGAAGCGATCTGTTTGAGGATAGAGGCCCTGGAGGCAGGGGCGCCCCCGTCCGCACGGGGAACGGCGCGGCTGTAGGCGATGCGGATGAACACAAAGCTCATAATCTCGCACAGGAACATGCCGAAAACAATGATCGCGAGCATGATATTGCTCGGCCTCGGCAGCAGCAGGAACAAAAGAAAAGGCACAGTGATCAGCCGCATTAAGGATTCAAAGAGCTCTGCGGCCGCCGGAGGCGTCACGTCGTGGAACCCGTAGAAAAAGTTTTTGTGAATGCTTCCGAGGCCCGCGAAAAGCAGGCAGGGCATAAGCATGCACAGCGCGATGCGGGTGCGCTCGTCGCCGAGGAAGCCGGAGGCAATCTCGCGTGAGAAAATGAATACAAACACCGAGATAACTGTCAGCACCGCTGCAAACATAAAGACGGCCACGCCGACAAGACGCCTCAGCGCCCCGCTTTTTGACAGAGCGGAATATTCGGAGGTAAGGCGTGAAACTGCCATCGTGACGCCGGAGAGCGTGACCGAGATCACAATGCCGTAAAACGGAAAGATAAGCTGAAAAAGGCCCATTCCCTCCGGGCCGATGACCCTTGACAGAATGATCCGGTACACAAAGCCCATCAGCTGCATGCAGATATTTACAAACGCCAGTACAAAGGCGCTGTATCTCACAGAGCTGCGGTCGATTCGCAATAGAATTCCCCCTTAAGGCGAGATAGATTATCCATACAGCTTATTCGCGGTCAAGCACGGCTAGTACAGGGAAAGAACGGGACAATATGCATATATTACGAATAAATATACATTAATACTCAATGCACACACAGCAATGTAGAAAAACTAAAATAGCTATTGCATATTTATGCATGTCGTGCTATACTATTTTAAAATCATTTTATAAATGGAGGGCTTTTCAGTGAAAAAGATTAATAAGGCCGTGCTCGCCTACTCCGGCGGGCTTGACACCTCGATAATCATTCCGTGGCTGAAGGAGAACTACGGCTGCGAGGTCATCTGCGTCGCGGCCGACGTTGGGCAGGGCGACGAGCTCGACGGACTTGTCGAAAAGGCCATCAAGACCGGCGCGTCCAAGTGCTATGTTGAAAA
>JAVBNY010000002.1:0-49688 GCA_031551205.1 Oscillospiraceae bacterium
ATGGCGCTCCGGAGGTAAAACCTTTGCGAAAACATCCCAATTATCCGTGTAAAAGGTACAGTTTGTCAGGTGCTTGACTTTGCTGTAGAGTCGCCTAAAGGTTGCAGTATCACGACCGCCGAGCACCCAGGCCACAGTTCGCCGTGTGCCACGGTCAACGGCTTTGATGACCCAAAGCTTGTTTTTTTATTCCCAATGAAATGCCACATCTCGTCAAATTCCATTTGGGTTATTTCGCCCGATATCTCTTGGCCGGGGAGTTTCGCCCCCGCCTCTTTTATCCACCGACAGACAAGCGAGGGCCATGTGTCAAAAATATGAGCGAGCATATTGTAGGAAGCTTTGCCGAGCGAGTAAAAAATAACGCACATAGCCGAGGTGGATGCCGAAAGAGAGAGCGGAGAGCTTCGTGATTTAAAGGGCACGCTGCCGGACATATCCGGATATGATATCATTTTAATCGGCGGGCCTGTCTGGAGAGGCGAACCCTCCAACCCGGTGCAGAAGTATTTGAGCCAAACAAATTTTATGGGAAAGAAAGTAGCCGGTTTTTGGACAGCAGGGGCAAACCCAGCGGATTACGCCACATTGTTTGAAGCTATGGTACAAGGCGGCCAGGTCTCCGAGGGGTTAAGTCTTGTCAGTACAGATGATTTGGATGCAAAGGCCACTGCGTGGCTTGACAAGTTGGGTGCGGTAAAAGCTGATTGATGAAGGGTATCTGATTAGTGGAGCAAGTTGATTTATACAAGGGCGAAGCTGGAAGCTCCGCCCTTGTATTTGTCTAACGCGGAAACTAATTCGGGAGTTTTGAACGTCTATTCAATAAGCATTTGGCAAGACCACAGAAAAATGCTTTATAATCGGGATGGATATTTGCTTCCTACCCATAGCAAACGCCCGCTGAAATCTCTCGACTTCAACGGGCGTATCTCTTATTGCTACCGCACCTTCCAGCGCTTCAGAGTCGGAAGAAATTCCCGGAGCTGCGCTCTCGCTTCGTCAGGGCTGAAGGCTGTACCATTTTCCTCATTCCAGGAGCCGAGGTATTCAATGTTGTGTTCAATCGCTTCCTCCAAGGTCATCGGACGCAAAAAAGCGCCGCTGCCATAACAATAGGTGCAATACTCCTCGGATTTGCTCCCGCCCAGCTCGGAGCCTTTGACCTCTTCGCTGTACAGCGTCATGCCACAGCTTTGGCACTGAATGGGCGGTGCGCCCAACAGGATATCGGTGGACACCCCAAACTCCTTTGAGATCAGCTTTAGGGTTTCGGTATTCGGAACAGTTTCTCCGGTCTCCCAGCGGGACACGGCCTGCCGGGTGACGAAGAGCCGCTCGGCCATTTCATCCTGGGATAAACTATGATGCTTGCGAAGCTCTATGATTACATCTTTGGTTTCCAAAATCATCACCGCCTTTACCTGTATTATACCGAAAAATGCGGCGATTTGAAAGCAACTTGCTGTTGCTCCGCTTCGACATTATTTATTCTTTAGATCATTGAGCTCCTGCGTGAGGGTCTTGCATTTGGCTTTGTACTGCTCTAACTCCCGCGCAAGAGCCTCTCACTTATCACGGTATTCTTCATAGCGCCGGAACTGATAATCGGTCATGCTATCGGAATCGGAGGCGCTTCCATCAGCGCGAAGCGTCTCGATTTCTCGCTTGCAGCTTCCAACTCGTCTCGTATTCTTTTGTATTCAAGAAACTGCAGATCAGTCATGAGCTCTTCATCCTTATCAAAATCCTGCATAATCATACCTCCAGTTTAGCAGAACTGGAGATACGAAACAAGGGTTTCGAGTATAACTCGAAACCCTTGTAACTGGTGGAGATAAGCGGGATCGAACCGCTGACCTCTTGAATGCCATTCAAGCGCTCTCCCAGGTGAGCGATACTCGAAAGAGCATTTTCATCCCTTGCGTGCGCTGTATCTTGTGCGAGACAAATAAAACAGGTATAATGAAACCTGTCATGGCGCTGTTTACAGCGGTGCAGGGGTGGCCAAATCACCTTTTGCGCAGGGCTCGGTGTGTTCGCGCACACCGGCCTGCCATGACGCTTTTTTCTTCCGTCGTGTTGTAATAAAACTCTGGCGAACAGAATTGCCAAGCGGTGATTGGCCGCAGAAAAAAAGGGCAGTCTATTCCGGTTGTAGGAATAGGCTGCTTTTGCTTTGCCTAGGCGTTAAAGGGCGGCGGTTTACCTGAACGAAATACAGGCCGCAGAAAAATATTTTTCAAAATGCGGCATTTAAGGGTATCAAAAACGATCATTTTTTACCTACCACATATGAGATGACTTTTTTCTCTTACAAACTATAAGGAGGTGCATCATGCAAAAACTACATACCATCGACGGCGAAGCCCTTCTCAGCACACCGCTCGCGCCCATCCGATTTGTCGTGCGGCAGCTTCTTCCCCAGGGACTGCATATTCTCGCCGGTACGCCCAAGGTCAGAAAGGGCTGGCTCGCGCTTTGGCTCTGCCTTCAGGTCGCCAAAGGGGATCCGGTGTGGCGGTTTGCCGCGGAAAAGAAAACAGCCCTCTACCTCTGCCTGGAGGACAGCGAGACGCGTATCCAGAACCGCCTCTTCGACGTCACCGACGACGCTCCGGAGAACGTACACTTCACCGTCACCTCTAACCTGCTGGGCGACGGACTCGAGGAGCAGATCGAGCGGTTTGTCTCGGAGCATCCCGACACCGGCCTTGTCGTCATCGACACGCTGCAAAAGATCCGGCAGCTAACAAACGACAACGCCTACGCCGGCGACTACCGGGATCTCAGCGTGCTCAAATCCGTCGCGGATAAACATCAGATCGCTATCCTGCTTATCCATCACCTGCGGAAGCAAAAAAGATGACGACCCGATGAACATGGTGTCGGGCACCACTGGTATTACCAGAGCGGCGGACGGGAGTTTTGTGCTGGAAAAGGACAGACGAGCAGGGCACCGGGCAACGCTCTACTGTTCCGGGCGGGACATCGAGTACCGTGAACTGCAGCTGGAGTTTAATCCGGCCACCCGCCTGTGGTCGCTCCTCTCCGACAACGTGGAAAACCCCGAGCAGTTTCTCGACAACACCGTTTCTCTTCTCTGCGGCTGGCTGCGCGGAGAAGTCAGCTTTACCGGCAGACTCTCCGAGCTTGCGGAAAAGCTGTCCCGCCACAGCGGAGAGACGGTGAACTCCAACATCCTCTCCAAGCGCCTGCTGCAGAGTCAGGATGAGCTGATCTCACTTGGCATCCGTTACCGTACATACCGCTCTGCCGGCAAACGTTTGATTGAAGTCTCTCGGGAGGGTGCCGGTAGTGCCGATAAAAACGGGATACCCCCCTATCCCCAAATTGCCGACCCTGCCGGCACTGACCCGCCCTGAACGTGCTGTGTGCCCCTGTGTCGGCTTTTGCGCCGGAAGGTGGGGAAAGTTACCTGCGCCCTCCCTTTGAACGCCGTGTCGGGGCGTGTTCGGCAAAGCGTGGGAAGCCCTGTCGTGCCTCGGATTTCGGTCAAAAACGATGAAATATATCTGTGCAAGTTAAAGACCTTATGCCGCTTTCGCGCCTTAAGGCCAAATCACACCGCCCGGCAGTGCCGTCCGGGGCGTTGCGCTTTGGCATAACTTTTTTAGCCATGACATAAAAAGACGGCGCTTCCATATTCTGAGAGCCCCGCTATTCCGCGGGTTTACGCCCCGAAATCACGGTGCTCAATACTTATGCCTAAGGAGAAATGACCATTGAAACAGAAAAACAATCCAAAATCCGAATCTGGAAATCTTGCGCCCGCCAAGAAGGATCCCGAGATGACCCGCACCGCTTTTTGGCTGGACAAAACCCTGCTCACCCGCTGTGACCTGAGCCTGTCGCTGGCGGATTGCCGGTCATGAAATGAATTTGTCAATAAGGCGATCCGCTTCTACATCGCCTACCTGAATGCCAATTATAACACCGACTTTCTCTGCAACGCCATCCACGAAATGATGTCGGGCATCCTCGCCGGCTCCGAGAACCGCATCCGCAGGATTCAGTTTAAAGAGGCCGTCGAGCTCGCTAAGCTCTCACATATTCTGGCGGCCCAGAGTGAGATTGACGACGAGACTCTGCGCCGGCTGCACGTTCGGTGTGTGGAAGAAGTCAAGCGAACAAACGGCGTGATAACTGGACATAAGTTGAGCGTATGGTCTGCGAGTGGAAAAGGCAGAAGTCGGATGTTGACCGGCGCATCTTAAGTCTTCAAAGGAAGGTAGCCACGCTGGAATCGGAGATCGAGGGCATCCTGATGGAGCGCATTGTTGACAAGGCGAACGCTGAGCGGTACGACCGCATGATCGCAAAGCGAGAAGATTACATTACCGCTGCGAAAGAACAGCTTGGCACTTACACCGATATGGAGGCTGCCACCCGCAGAAAAAAACTGAAGGCGCAAAGCTCCATCGATCTACTGGATGAGCTTATCGCAAACGGCAGTATCACCGAATCTCACCTGCGGATGATCGTGGACAAAATCCTGATCTCAGAGTCGGACGGTGAGCTCGATCTTGAGATTTGCCTCAAGGCGGCGTTCCGGACACACTTCGCCATCTACGACGGCTTCGGCAACGTGGTTGACGGGGGTGTTGCGATGGACATAGGAGGCACAGTACCAGACGATGGCAGGGATGATTACGAGGACGCTTGAGATGAACTGGAGGAAGCAATATGCCGTGTGGTGTAAAAGAAGAGAAAAAATACCTGAGGCCGCCCAAACGGGCGGCCTCAGGTCGATGGTGCGGATAGTGGGACTCGAACCCACAAGGAGTACTCCACTGGCTCCTAAGACCAGCGCGTTTGCCAGTTTCGCCATATCCGCGTATGGAAGTTTACAAAGATATGTTGATTTCACAGAGGTAACGCGAGCTAAATCCTGCATGTCTACCAATTCCATCACGCCCGCATATGGAGTTTTTAGGGAATATTTTGACGACGCCGAACCTATAAGATAGTGCTTATTAGGCGCGAGATATTACTTGCTGTTTCTAACTGCTTTAACAGAAAATGTAAAAACAAAAAGGTATGCCAAAATTTCTAAAATAAATAATAGAATTGGCCCCAACAACTGTCGAAATACAATGGACAAAAATTCATTTGCCAAAAATAGGGCCGTGGGGCCGTCTGCTCCGCCTATAATACCAATACTTGCCGACTCATTTGGAGCAAACCCAACTGCAATAGTATAAACCAAAAAGAAAATACTTAGAAGTTTGCTGATAAGCATTATACCACTAAAGGTAGCCGCAACTTTGGCTATTTTTTTAAACAATCCAAACAATTCCCTCCAGACCATGGCGTTGAAAATATAAATACTGTGTTCAAAAGTGACTTCTTTTCACAGAGGCAACGCGAGCTAAATCTGGCGTATATGGAATTTTTGAGAAATATTTTGACGACGTCAAACCTATAGATAGTGTACTTATAGTAGATTTTACGTTATTTAATCCCACATGTCAATAAAAAACCGCGGCCTGATCTTTATCCCTCCCGCAGAGCCTCGGGAGGCGCGCCCGCCTTAAGCAGCGGCCGGTCGAAGCACATGAAGGCGCTTGTAACAGCCATGACGACACCCGTGCCCACAAAGATCCACTCCAGCCGCACGGCGTCGGCCATAGGGCCGAAGACGAGGATGCCGAGCGGCATTCCGAGGCTCGACAGCATCGTGAGTACGCCGAAAACCCTGCCGAGAAAATCCGGCTCGACCTTCTCCTGGAGCAGCACTGAAAACGGCGTGTTGAAAAGAGGCATAGAAAGCCCAGTCAGGCCCATCACGACGAGATAAAGCCAGAAAAACGGGACAAGCCCCAACAGCATTGTGCAGGCCGCGAACGCGAAATAGGCGACCGTAATCGAATGATGCCGGTTTTTAAAGCCGCCCCACGCCATGAGCAGGAGTCCTCCGAGCAGCATGCCCACGGAAAAGACGACCTCAATGGCCGTCAGACGCCACGTGTCCCCGCCGAAGGTCCGCGTGACCTGAAGCGGGGACAAAAGCGCCACGGGCCCCGCCATAACGAAAAAAACGGCGCAGTATATGAAAAGCCGTTTAATGAAGCCGTGCCCCGCGATGTAAATGAATCCCTCGCGCAGTTCGCGGAAAAAGCCCGATTTTTCAGGCGGTGAGGAAGGCGCGCCCTCCCGCTGGCGCACGAAGGCGAGCATGATAAATATCGCGGCGGCGGCGGTTATGACGTCGATAAAAAAGATAACCTCAAGCGGAAAAAACGTCATCAGCGCGCCCGCGAGCATCGGTGAGACGAGCATCAGAAGCGACTGTATCGAGCCGTTGGCCGCGTTGACCTTCATCAGGGCCTCCTCCGGTACGAGCCTCGGCAGTATAGCGCCGACGCTGGGCTGCTGAATCCCCTGCCCTATGCCCCTGAGCGCCGAGGCGATGAAGAGCAGCGTGATTGACCTGTGCCCCATGAAGAACAGAACGGCGAGCGCAAGCGTCGTAAGAGCGATAAACCCGTCCGAAACGGCGATCAGCACGCGCTTTTCGTATCTGTCCGCCCAGACCCCGGCGAGAGGCGAGACAAGGAACACGGGCAGAAAACCGCAGATTATAGACAGCGTCATCATCAGTCCGGACTGCGTCTCCAGCGTAATGTGCCACGATATGGCGAACTGCACGAGCGACGAGCCCAGAAGTGAGATCGATTGGCTTGAGAGAAACAGGACGATGTTTTTTTTCCATCCGGTGTTCAAGAAAGCCCTCCTTTTCTGACAAAAAGACCAAAGCCGCGGTGTATATATCTTACACCGCGGCTCTCAATAATGCAACAGGCATTCGTATGCGCTATTTTATCCTGAGCGTCCTCAGCGCGTTGAGCACAGCCAGCAGCGCAACCCCGACGTCAGCCATAATTGCGGCCCACATCTGAGCGTACCCCAGCGCGGCCAGAAGCAGCACGAGCAGCTTGAGCCCTATCGCGAGCGTCACGTTCTGCCGGACGATCAGCGCGGTTTTTTTCGCAATCCTGACGGCCAGCGGCACCTTTGAGATATCACCGGAGACGATGACCATATCGGCCGCCGCCGAGGCGGCGCTCGCGCCTGTGCCGAAAGCGATCGCGACGTCTGCCCGCGCGAGCACCGGCGCGTCGTTTATGCCGTCGCCGACGAACACGGCGGGCCTTTTGTCACCGCGCTCCTCCATGATACGCTCGAGCTCGGAAATCTTGTCTGCGGGCATAAGCTCCGCGCGGTATTCGTCGAGCTTAAGGCGCTCGGCCGCGTCTCTCGCGGCCTCCTCACGGTCCCCCGTCAGCATGGCAATCTTTTTTATACCGAGGCCACGCAGGGCCGAAACAGCCTCGGGGGCGCCGTTTTTCAGTGTGTCGGACAGCTCAATCCTGCCAAGATACCGGCCATTTGAGGCCAAATGCACGGCGGCGTGACGTCCGCCGCCGGAGGCTTCGATACCGTTTTCCCTCATCAGGCGCGCGTTACCGATGAGCAGCGCCTTTCCCTCAAAGACCGCGCGCACGCCGCCGCCCGGGATCTCCTCGTGAAGCTCAGCCAGAGGCGCTTTCCCCTCAAATGCCCCGATGATCGATCTCGCGATCGGGTGCGAGGATCCGTTTTCGGCCGCCGCCGCCAGGCGAAGAAGCTCGCTTTCCGAAATTCCCTCCTCGGGGAATACGCCCGAGACGGAGAACTCGCCGCTGGTCAGCGTCCCTGTCTTGTCAAAAACCACGGTGCCCGCCTTCGCGAGTGCCTCTAGGTAATTCCCGCCGCGCACGAGTATGCCGTGCTTCGAGGCGCCGCCGATGCCGCCGAAGAAGCTGAGCGGCACGGAGATCACGAGCGCGCACGGGCACGAGATGACGAGGAAGGTGAGCGCCCGGCGGAAGTATTCATAAAAGCCGCCGCCGAGAAAAAGCGGGGGCAGCACGGCGACGAGCAGCGCCGCCAGCACAACGGCCGGAGTGTAAACCCGCGCGAATTTTTCAATAAACGACTCGGCGCTCGCCTTGTTTTTTGAGGCCGATTCAAGCATCTCCATGATTTTTGCGGCGGCCGTCTCGCCGGAGGGGCGCGTCACCTCAAGGTGCAGCGCGCCGGCTCCGTTTACAAAGCCAGCGAGCGCCTCCTCGCCGGGGAACAGCTCCTTCGGCAGCGGCTCGCCCGTCATGGCTGAGGTGTCCGCCGTGGATTCTCCGCTGAGCACCACGCCGTCAAGCGGGAATTTGTCGCCGGGCCGGACGAGGATCACGCTCCCGACGGGAACGTCCTCGCAAAGCGTCTCGACGACTCCGCCGTCGGTTATTACGCTCGCCATGTCGGGCGCGAGGCGCATCAGCGAGGCGATCGACCGGCGCGATTTTGAAACCGCCATGCCCTGGAAAAACTCGCCTACCTGATAGAAAAGCATGACCCCGGCAGCCTCGGGCAGCTCGCCTATGGCCAGCGCGCCGACGGTGGCGACGGTCATCAGAAAATTTTCGTCGAACACCCTGCCCTTGAGGATGTTTTTAAAAGTCTGCAAAACAAATTCATAGCCCGCGCAGAGCCACGCCGCGATAAACACGGCGTATTCGCCCCACAAGGGCAGCTCAAGCAGCAGCCCTGCGGCCATCAGGCAGAGCGAGACGGCGACCCTCACGAGGATGATATAGCCCTTTCTGCCTTCATCGGCGTGGCGATGTTCGTGCCCGTGATCCTCTTCCGCGCGGCGCGCGGAGCTGACCGTTACGCCGTTTTCGATGCCTGAGGCGATGCCCGAGGCTTTCTGTTCAAGCTCGCGGAGGGGGATCTCGCTGTGAAGCTCGAAATGTACGTGCCCGCCCGTCATGTCGACAGTCGCCCGCGTGACCCCGGGCAGGCGCGAAAGCTCTCTTTCGATGGCGGCGGCGCAGTTGGGGCAGTTGAGGCCGCTGATGTAAAGGCGCTCCGTTCTTAAGCCGTTCATGCTTCCTCCTCCCATCTCGATTTGTGGCTCAGATGCTCAAGGCTGAGCTCAAATATGCCGGAGACATGCTCGTCGTCAAAGGAGTAGTAGATCGATTTACCGTCCCGTCTGGCGCGGACAAGCCTCGCGCTCTTCAGCGTGCGCAGCTGGTGAGAAATGGCCGTGCGCTCCATGTTCAGCGCGGCGGCAATGTCCATGACGCACATCTCGCTGATTGTGAGCGCGTAGAGTATCTTAAGGCGCGTCTGGTCGCCCAGGATCTTGAAAAACTCGGAAAGCTCGTTAAACCTTCCCTCACCGGGCATCCCGGCGATCACAAGATCAACTGTTTCGGCGTCGAGCACCATGCCCTCGCCCATGCTGAAGGTATCTGTCATGCCGATTCCTCCCGTCTGTGGTTATAATATATAAGTGATCATCTATTCACATGTTTATATTAACACACATGAAGCAAAAAAACAACCCCGAATAAAAAATTTCATAATCTGGAACAATAGAGACAAACATATGCAAAAGGAGGATGGCAATGCCGCAGAAAAACACGATCCGCACGGATCTCGCCGTTGAGGCCAAGCAGCTGTGGGAGGAGTGCGCCGAGGAGACGACAAAGCTTGAGGGCGTAAAGGCGGAGGACTACAAGAGAGAGGGGCTCAGCGTCACAAAGGTCGAGATACTGAACGAAAAGGGCGCCGAGGAGCTTGGAAAGCCGGTGGGCACATATGTCACGGTCGAGCTCTCGGGGCTTGGCCGCGGCGGGGAGGACGCGTTTCGGTCGGCGGTCGAGGCCGTGTCGAGCGAGATACGGTCCCTGCTCGGGATATCCGAAAGCGCGGTCGCGCTGGTCATAGGCCTCGGAAATTGGCACATCACCCCCGACGCGATCGGCCCGAAAACGGTGGAAAACACAATGGTCACAAAGCATCTGTGCGACAGGATGCCCGAGATGTTCGGCAGGTTTCGTCCGGTGTCGGCGCTTTCCCCCGGCGTACTGGGGCAGACGGGCCTTGAAAGCGCCCAGGTCATAAAGGGCGTGCGCGACGAGCTGCTGCCGGACTGCGTGATCGTCATCGACGCGCTCGCCTCAAGGAACCTCTCCCGCCTTTGCTCTACGGTGCAGATCACGGACACTGGCATTATCCCCGGCTCGGGCATAGGCAACGCTCGCGCCGCGATAAACAGAGAGACGCTCGGCGTGCCTGTCGTCGCGGTTGGAGTGCCCACGGTTGTGGACGTAGCTACCCTGGCGTCCGATCTGATTGAGCAGTCGGGCGGCGGAGAGGTCAGCCCGGAGGTTTTCTCGCGCTTCTCCGGCGGCATGATAGTCACGCCGAAGGAGATTGACGAAAAGGTGACGGACATCTCGAAGATACTGGGCTACTCAATTAATCTAGCGCTTCATCAGGGGATTTCGGTTGAGGATGTCACGAGCTTTCTGTCCTGAGCTTTTTCGGAGGCGGCAAGGTGCGAGATGTATATCGCGCCTTGCTTTTGCGCGCAAAAAGGCATATAATGGCGGCAAAGCGTGAAAGTGAGGGCTACATATGTTAAAGGTCGCGATTGCCGGCTGCGGCGCCATAGCGAGGACGCGCCACGCCCCTGAGTTTTCCGCGAATCCTCATGTTACGGTAGCCGGGTTTTACAACCCGACGCACAGCAGAGCCGTTGAGTTTGCCGAAAGGTTTGGCGGCAAGGCGTTTTCAAGCTACGACGAGCTCATCTGCGAGCCGGGGCTCGACGCCGTATGCGTGTGCACCGCGAATGTGGCCCACGCCGACATGGCCATACGCGCGCTTGGCCGCGGTCTTCACGTGCTGTGCGAAAAGCCGATGGCGGCGAAGCTCATCGACGCGGAGCTCATGGTCAGGGCGGCTGAAAAAAGCGGAAAATCGCTTTTTATTGCCCAGAACCAGCGCCTTGCCAGAGCGCACGTAAAGGCAAAAGAGCTGCTTTCCCGCGGGGAGATCGGCAGGGTGATCAGCTTTACGACTACGTTTGTGCACCGCGGGCCGGAATCATGGAGCGTGGAGGGCGCCGACACATGGTTTATGAAAAGAGACGCCGCCGCGTTCGGCTCAATGGCCGACCTCGGCGTGCACAAGCTCGACCTGTGCATCTGGCTTTTGGGCGGCATGGTGGCCGAGGCGTTCTGCGAGGCTGCGGTTTTGGAAAAAAAACTCCCCGGTGGGGCGGCGATCGACGTGGACGACAACGCGGTGGCCATTCTGCGCATGGAGAGCGGCGCGCTTGGCACGATGATAACGGGCTGGACAAACTACGGCCCCGAGCGCAACTCCGTCGTGATCTACGGGACGGAAGGCGTCATGGAGATCTACTGCTCGCCGCGGCACCCTCTGAGAATACTCTATAAAAACGGCGAATCCGCCGTGTTCATGGTCGGCGCGATGCAGACAAACGACAACCAGACAAGCTCCGGCATAGCCGACTTGTTTGTCGAGGGAATATTGGGAGGCGCCCCGCCCGCGATTTCCGGGCAGGACGCGCTCTCGGCCATGCGCGTTATCGACGCGCTGTCGAGATCATCTGAAAGCGGCGCGTGGGAAAAAGTTCGGGGCTGAAGGCCTTTTGATACAGCTGGAAGTGGGGAGAATACCTGAGGGGGGCGGCGCGGGCCGCTCCCCCGCGCGTTTCGGGCGCCGGGGCAATAATTCTTGCCTGACGGAGCGGGCTGTGATAATATTACTCCGGCGCTTAATTTACACCGACTATGGCGGTATCTGCGCATTTGGCGAAAATACCGCGAAAAACTGGGAGGGCATAGCATGAAGACAGACGAACTTGCGGCCGCGCTCGGGCTTGAGACAGTTTGCTCCGGGGAGGACGCTTCCGAGGTCTCCGGCTGCTACGCGGGGGATCTTCTGAGTTGGGTCATGGGCAACGCCACGGCCGGATGCGCATGGATAACGATAATGTCGAATCTGAATGTCGCGCCGGTCGCGCTTCTTGTCGAGGCGAGCTGCGTGATCTTGGCTGAGAACGTGAGCCCGGACGAGGCGCTGCTGAATAAGGCGCGCGAGCACGGGCTGACGCTGCTCCGCTCGCCGATGAGCGCCTATGAACTGTGCTGGCGGGCGCACGAAGCGCTGCTATGAACGTCTTTTACGACCTGCATCTGCACTCGTGCCTTTCTCCCTGCGGCGAGCCGGACATGACCCCGCGCAACATTGTCAACATGTGCGTGCTTGCCGGTCTTCAGATAATCGCGCTGACGGATCACAACACGGCGGAAAACTGCCCCGCGTTTCTCGCCGCCGCTAAGGAGGCGGGTATTCTCGCGCTTCCCGGCATGGAGCTGACGACGCGTGAGGAGATCCACGTCGTGTGTCTTTTTGATTCGCTTGAAGCGGCGCTCACCTTTGGGGGATATGTGAAAAAGCGACTGTCAAAGGTAAAAAACCGGCCTGAGATATTTGGCGGCCAGGCCGTTGTAGACGAAAACGACAATATCCTGCGTGAGGAGGATGTTTTGCTGCTCTGCGCGGCGGATATCGGCATACACGAGGTGCGCGCGCTGGTTGAGGGCGTGGGCGGCGCGGCGTTCCCCGCGCATGTTGACAGGTCTTCGTTTTCGCTCCTCGCGAACCTCGGGGCATATGACCCCGCACTCGACTTCGGGACGGCGGAGGTCTCGCGCCGCTCAAGCGCGCAGGAGGTGCTGCTGAGGCATCCGGAGATGGATGGCCTGCGGTTTATAACGAACTCCGACGCGCACCGGCTTGAGGACATCCCGGACGCGGATGCGTCCTTCCGCCTTGACAGAATCAGCCGCCGCGCCGTGATTGAGCTTTTGAGGCGAGCGCCGTGATTGAGAGGATTAAAAACGTCCCCGCAAGGCCGGACAGGGCCCTCGTGCTCCACCGTCTGGGATACCGCCGGGGCAAAACCGAGCTGGATGCGGCGCAGATGCACGGGCTTGACGGCGCTTTTCGGCGCTGCGCAGGTATGATAAAGGCCGACGCGGCGTTTTTGAGGCTTGGGATAGTCTCCCGCGGAGGCGGGCTCGTGTCTCTTGAGGGCGGCGCGGAGCTGCCCGGGAAAGATATCGTGAAGCTTCTGGGCGGATCGGGCGGCGTATACCTTATGGGCGCGACGGTCCCCGGATACGATTCGCTGACGAAAGGCCTTTTCGGGCGCGACCCTGAGTTTGCCGTGGTGCTGGACGCATACACCTCCGAGTATGCCGACGCGGCGCTCGATTTTGTCTGCGCCCTTGTCTCGCAAAGGCTCAGGCCTTTTGGGGAAAAGCTGACGAGGCGCTTCAGCCCCGGATACGGAGACATGCCGCTGGATGCTCAGAAGGGGCTTTTCGAGGCGCTTGAGCTCTCAAGGCTCGGCGTTTCGGTTTTGGAATCTGGCCTGCTCAGACCGGAAAAATCTGTGATCGCCGTTGCAGGCGTGATTGGGCGAAACGCCGCGGGAGAGGGCTCCCGCGCGTAAATACAGTGAACAGTGGAAGGATGAAAAACATGGACAACAGGGAAAATAGGGAAAACCTGAGCGAGCATGAAAAAAAGCTGCTCAAGCTTGAAGAGATGCGAAAGCACGTAGCGGCCGTGAAACGGTCGCAGATACTGACCGGAGTCGCGCTTTTATACATTGTTTACGAGATTTACAACATGATAAAAAGCGGGCAGCCCCAGCCGCCGTATATCTATCCGGCCATGACGCTGATCGGGCTTGCCCTGCTCGCGCTCGGCCTGTTCTCATACCGCAGGGGAGTCAGGCTAAAGAGCGAGTTTGAGGAATACGAACTGACGGTGGAGGCCTCCGCTCCCGAGGCTGAGCCCGCCGCCCTTCCGTCGGAAGATGGGGAAACCCCCGGAGGGGAAGGCGAAAACGGCGACGATAACCGCTCCGGGGAGGAATAGAGATGTCTCAGAAGCTCATTTGCGAGCTAAAAAAGGGCGCCCCGTTCCTGCTCGACGGCGCGTCGGGCACCGCGCTGCAGGAAAAGGGGCTGTGCGGCTGCCCGGAGAGCTGGGCGCTGGAAAATCCGGGCGCGCTTATTGAGCTTCAGCGCGCGTATGTCCGCGCGGGGTCAAGGGCAATAAGCGCCTTCACATTCGGCGCGACAAGGACAAAGCTTGCCGAATACGGCCTTGCCGACAGTTTTTTTGACATGAACGTGCGCCTTGCGCAGCTTTCGCGCGAGGCCGCCGGGAACGACGCCTTTGTCGGAGGGGATCTCGGCCCCTGCGGAAAATTTGCGCGCCCGCTCGGCGACATGACGTTTGAGGACATGGTCTCGGCTTTCCGTGAGCAGGCGCGCGCTCTTATTCAGGGCGGAGTCGACTATTTCACAATCGAGACAATGATCGACATTCAGGAGGCGCGCGCCGCGCTGATAGCCGTGCGCGAGGAGTGCTCACTGCCTGTTTTCGTTTCGATGACCTATGATGAATCAGGCCGCACGCTGACCGGGACCGACCCCGTGACGGCGCTGATCACGCTCCAGTCCCTGGGCGCCGACGCGGTCGGATGCAACTGCTCGTCCGGCCCGCAAGAGATGATATCGATAATTGAAAAAATGCGCCCGTTCGCGCGCGTCCCGCTGCTCGCGAAGCCGAATGCGGGCCTTCCGGTGTTTTCCGGGGGGAAAACCACGTTCGATGTATCTCCTCAGGAGTTTGCGGCGCAGGGCAGGCTGCTCTGCGGGGCGGGGGCCGGGATTCTCGGCGGCTGCTGCGGAACAACGCCGGCCCATATCGCGGCACTGAGCGCGTCGCTTGAGGGCGTAACCCCGCCGGTTCCTGTCGAGAGTGGCATCTCCGCGATCACGGGCGCGCGGAGCGTGCATTTTTTCGGACGCGGGCTGACGGTTATCGGCGAGCGCATCAACCCCACCGGCAAGAAGGATCTTCAGGCCGCGCTGCTGTCCGGAGACATGGGATACGTCCTCAGGCTTGCTGAGAGCCAGGTTGAGTCAGGCGCGCAGGCGCTTGACATTAACGTCGGGATGCCCGGCGCTCAGGAGGAAAGTCTGCTGCCTGCCGCCGTTGAGGCTGTCTCCTCAAGGGTGGACGCGCCACTGTGCATCGACACGGTGAACCCGGCCGCGCTTGAGGCCGCGCTGAGGATATACCCGGGCCGCGCGCTGATAAACTCCGTCTCCGCCGAGAGCGGGAAGATGGAGCGCACGCTTGCCATAGCCAAAAAATACGGCGCGATGCTGATCGCGCTGCCGATAGGCGAAAAGGTACCCAAGACCGCCGCCGGACGGGCCGAGCTCGCCGAGAGGATAATCACTGCCGCCGCTGAGCAGGGCATCGCAGGGGAGGATATCGCGGTTGACGGGCTGGCGCTCTCCGTCTCGTCTGAGACGGGCGCGGCGAAGGAGACGCTCGAGACAATCCGTTATTTTGCCCAAAAGGGATTTAATACCGTATGCGGGCTGTCGAACGTGTCGTTCGGCCTGCCGAAGCGCGAGTGGATAAACGCAGCCTTTCTCGCCGCCGCCGTACAGCACGGTCTGAGCGCGGCGATAATGAACCCCGGCGTTGAGAGCGCGATCTTCACGGGGCTCGCGGCCGACCTTCTGCACGGGAACGACGATAAAGCCGCGCGGTACATTGCCGCGGCGGCCGGCTCCCGGGCGCAGGCGCCGCCCGATGGCGTGCGCGCGGCGGTGCTAGGGGGCGACCATGAGCGTATGCCCGCGCTGATCGAAAAGGCCCTCGCGGAGACGGACGCCAAAACTGTGCTCGAGGGCGATGTTCTGCCAGCGCTTGAGGAGGCGGGGCGCCGCTTTGAGGAAAAAAAATGCTTCCTCCCGCAGCTTATCGCCTCGGCAAAGGCCGCCGGAGAGGCCTTCAGGCTTCTCGAGCCGCGCCTCACGGGTGATAATGGCGCAAAAAAGCGCGGCCGGGTCGTGCTCGCCACGGTGAGGGGCGATATCCACGACATTGGCAAGAATATCGTCGGGCTGATGCTCAAAAACCACGGCTTCGAGGTCTTCGACCTGGGCTGTGACGTCCCGGCCGAAGAAATTGTGGCCAAGGCGAGGGAAACCGGGGCGGAGCTCGTCGCGCTGTCGGCGCTTATAACCACGACAATGACGCAGATGCCTGTCGTTATCGGCGCGCTCAGGGAGGCGGGGCTTGCCTGCCGCGTGATCGTCGGCGGAGCGGTTATTACGCAGAGCTATGCGGACGCGATAGGCGCGGACGGTTACGGGCGGGACGCGATGGAGGCCGTCAGGCTGGCAAAAAGCCTGACAGGGGAGGAAAAATGACCTTTGAGGAGACGCTTTTTTACCTGGCCGGCGCGGAGAAATACACCTCCCTCGGCCTCGAAAGGATAGAATCTCTGCTGAGACTTTTGGGCAGCCCGCAGGAAAAGCTGCGGTTTGTACACGCGGCGGGCACCAACGGAAAGGGCAGCACCTGCGCGATGATCTATTCGATTCTCGGGGCGTGCGGCCTCAAGGCGGGGCTCTTTATCTCCCCGTATCTTGAGGACATATGCGAGCATATCTCCTCGGGGGGCGCCGCCGTGACAAGGGAGCGCTTCGCGGAGCTTATGACGGAGATCAGGGCCGTGGCGGAAGAGATGCTGGCCGGCGGAGAGCCACACCCGAGCAGCTTTGAGATGCTCACTGCCGCCGCGCTTCTTTATTTTGAGCGTGAAGGCTGCGATATTGCCGTGATGGAAACAGGCCTCGGAGGCAGGCTCGACGCCACAAACGTAATCCCCGCGCCGATTGTCTGCGCGGTCACGCCCGTTTCGGTCGACCACTCCGCCGAGCTCGGGGGTACGGTGCGTGAGATTGCATTGGAGAAGGCCGGGATAATAAAGTCGGGCTGCGTTTGCGTCACGGCCGCGGGCCAGGACAGGGACGCGCTCACTGTTATAGAGGCGGCGTGCCTCGAAAAGGGCGTCAGGCTCACAGTGCCGGACGAGGGCGCGCTCGAGGTGCTTCGGTGCTCCGAATCCGGCTCGAGGATAGTCTACAGGGGCATGACCCTCGATATCCCGCTCGTCGGCAGGCATCAGATACAGAACGCGCTCACAGCCATTGAGGCGGCGCTTGTCCTGCGCGGGAGCGGGTACAGCCTGCCGGAAAGCGGCATTGCCGAAGGGCTCAGGGCCGTCCGCTGGAGCGGGAGGCTTGAGGCGGTCAGAGAGCGCCCGCTCTGCCTGCTCGACGGCGCGCACAACCCCGGCGGGGTTAACGTGCTGCTGAGCGCTCTCGAGGAGATATACTCCGGACGCCGTGTTATAACGGTGATGGGTATGCTTAAAAACAAGGATTACAGGCACTGCGTACCCCGCGTCGCGGCCGCCTCCGATGTGTTTATCGCGGCGTCCACGGGCGGCGCGCGCGCACTGCCCGCTTCAAGCGTTGCGGAGGCGGCGACGGGGCACTGCGCGGATATCCGCGAGGGCGGCACGCTGGAAAATTGCCTGAAAACAGCCCTATCGGAGGCTAAAGACAGCGACATTGTGCTCGTTTGCGGCTCGCTCACGGTAATTGGCGGCGCAAAGAGGCTGCTGGCGGACACGAACTGACAAAAATCGCTATGGGACATGCTGTATAATATCCCTGCCAATAATTGGCAGGGATATTTGCGTCCCAGGACTAAGTAGCCTCTGATTAAATCAGCGGTTGCCTGCAGGGACGCTCAGACAGGGGGCAGAAAGATGAAAACAACGGCCGAATTTCAGGACGGCGGCCTCAGGCTGTCGCTTTTCGGGGAGCTTGACCATCACACGGCGCGCACGATCGTGTCCGAGCTCAGCGAGCTGATCGAGACAAGGCTACCCGCTCGCCTTACGCTCGACATGAAGGGCGTCACGTTTATGGACAGCTCCGGCATCGCAGTAATCCTCGGAGCTTACAAGCGCATGGACGGCCTCGGCGGGAAGCTGGCGGTCAAAAACCTGAGCAAGCACGCGTCAAAGATCCTTTCCGCGGCCGGGGTCGACCGCATAGTCGACATAGGCTCCTAATCTCAACAGGAGGGATACATATGAAAACAAGCGCATTAAACGAGATGAGCGTCGTATTCCCGAGCAGGTCGGTTAACGAGGCGTTCGGGCGCATGACGGCGGCCTGCTTCGCCGCCCAGCTCGACCCCACGCTCGACGAGCTCAGCGACATCAAGACGGCCGTGAGCGAGGCCGTGACCAACTGCATCGTCCACGCGTACCCGGACGAGATCGGCCCTGTCACGCTTAAGGCCCGTATCCTCGAGGGCTCTATACTTGAGCTCTCCGTGCGCGACGGAGGCCGCGGCATTGAGAACATAGAAAAAGCCCGCGAGCCCATGTATACAACAGGCGGCGGCGAGCGTTCGGGCATGGGCTTTACGATTATGGAGAGCTTTATGGACGACATAAAGGTCAGGTCGCGCCCGGGAAAGGGTACGACGGTGACAATGCGGAAAAGGATCAGGCGAAGGTAGTGGCGGTGAACACCCCGAGTGGAATAACCGAGCTTATCGCGCTTGCCAAACAGGGAGACAGGTCCGCCTGTGAGCGCCTGATCGTTGAGAACTCCGGCCTGATCTGGAGCATAGCGCGGCGCTTTTTCGGGCGCGGCGTAGACGCCGACGACCTGTATCAGCTCGGCTGTCTTGGATTTTTGAAGGCGGTCGCCGGGTTTGACACGGAGTTCGGCACGCAGTTTTCAACCTACGCGGTGCCGAAGATCTGCGGCGAGATACGCAGATTCCTGCGTGACGACGGCGCCGTCAAGGTCAGCCGCGGGCTCAAGGAGCGCGCAAACTCAATCAGGGGCGTGCGCGACAGGCTTTCGCAGAAGCTGGGGCGCGACCCGGCGCTCTCCGAGATAAGCTTTGAGTCCGGCCTCACGCCCGAAGAGATAGCCGTGGCCGAAACGGCGTCGGCGGCGGTCGAATCGCTTCAGCGCGAAAACAGGGACGACGGCTTCACGCTTGAGAGCGCTCTCGGCGTGACCGGCATGGAGGAAAATATCATTGAAAGGCTCTCGCTGCGCGAGGCGGTCAGCCGCTTGCCCGAGAGGGAGCGCACAGTTATCCATCTGAGGTTCTTCCGGGGTCTTACGCAGGAGAAGGCCGCGCGTATACTCAAGATATCACAGGTGCAGGTGTCGCGCGTTGAGCGCAGGGCGATCGCGATGCTGCGCGACAGCATAGCCTAAACCGGCCGCAAATCGCCGGGGGGCGGCTTTTTGCCGTTTTTTTCGTCCATAGCGCGCACAAAAAGCAGTATCTGTGCGACGACGGTGTAGAGTTCCGGCGGGATCTCGTCGCCAATATTCAGCTTATTCAGAGCGTAGACGACGTCGGGGTCCCTGTGCGTGGGGATGCCGGCCTCCTTTGCCGCCCGGATAATCTTATCCGCCACAAAACCAGAGCCGGAGGCAACGACCTTCGGCGCCGAGTCCTTGTCGGAATATTGCAGCGCTACGGCCTTCATCCGCCGCAGCTTTTTTTCGTCCTTTTCAGGCATGGCGGTTCCTTTCTGAAAATGTTACGTCCCAAGGAATACGGGGCTTAGATACGCACGTCGAGGGCATAGCGCCGCTCGACGGCCTCGCGCCTGCGCGGCACGTCAATAAGATCAGACGGGCGGTCGCGGTGTGAAAAGCGGGCCCTCGTCAACCTGTATCCGGCGGCCTCCAAAAGAGAGAGCAGCTCCTGCCCGCCGTGTTGAAAAAACGAGGCGGTTTCCTTTGATCCGAGGCTGAAGTCGCATTCCACGGTATCGCCGATGACCTTGACAAAAGCCTCGACCTTCCCGAGGCTCACGGTGTCGAGCGAAACAAAAACCGTCGCGTTTTTAGGATCGATTCGGTCCTTTTTCTTTTTCTCGCCAAAGACATAGAGGTCGGCTGTCGCCGCCTTGCCGCCGAGCATTATCGGGAGCTGGACAAAGGCTGAGCCGCCGTTCAGGTCTGATATAAATTTTGCACTGTCGGCGATTTCCCGCGCCCGCTCCATAAGCGGCTGCCGCTGTGCCTCCGGCAGCGAGGCCGCGCGCTCGCGGACGGCTGTCAGCGCCTCTTCAAGCTTCTGCTTGAGGGCCCCCGCGTCCAGCTCTTTCGCGAGAAGCGCAGGATCCTTGTCCTTGAGGCTCGTATATATGTCTCTAATCATGTCGGAGAGCCTGCCGCCATCCGCGCGCTGGGCCGCGTGAGGAGAAGTATCCCCAAGCCCGCGTGCGCCCTGCTGAGCGGATGCCCTCGCCGTGTTATCTGAGGCGCCGGTCCCGCGTTCGGCGTTTACCGCGCCCGGCTCCCGCGCCGCCGCGCGCGGTAAGGCTTCCGGCTCGTCGCCATGCGGAATCACCGCGCCGTCACGCGCACCTGTCACATCGCTTTTCGGTAAGGCCGCCTCCGCGTTATCCGCCGACCGCTGTACACCGGCATTCTCCGCATCGCCGCGCGCACCGGCCTGCCGTGCGCCTACCAAAGCCTCCGGCTCTTGCGATATGGCCCCCGCGCCCGGCCGCGCGGTATCCGCCGCCTCAGCCTCCGGGAGAGCGCCCGCCTGCCCTGCGGGGACTTTCGCGTCCTGCGGTGTTTTGCTCTGAACCGGCTGCGCCTGAGCCGGCTGCTCGCCGCTGTCGGTTCCGCTGGGCGCCTGAGCGGGCGCGCCCTCAGGGCCGTCCTCCAGCGCCGAGAGCTCGCCTGCGAGCGCGGAAAGCATGTCTCCGAGCTGGTGCCGCCCCTCGCAAAAACCCTTTAAAAGCTGCGCGTTTTCCGCCGTAACAGGTATGTTTTGCTCCAGAAGAAAGGATACCTCTCTCGGACTTGCGCTCTCAAAAGTTTTCAGTATTGTTGAAAACGCCTCAACCGTCTCCCTGGTGGGAGAAAGTCCGTGACGAAGAAATTCGGAGACGACGGCCTTGTTCGTTTCGCTTTGCTCCAGCTCCAGCGCCGCCAGTATCGCCGCGGGATCGCCGCCCGCCTGCTGCGCCGCGCTGTCCATGCGAGCCACGAGCTGGGCGCCCTGCCGCCCGAGCACGGTCAGGGTGATGCTCTCGCCTTCGGCCGCCCTGAGCCCCGCTGAGCGCGAGGCCGTGATCACGCTGCCGTCCTCGAGCTGAAGCGACATCGAGCCCTCACCCTGCGAGAGCACTTTTGCTTCAATCACATCGCCATTTTTAGCGCCCTCAAGCGCTCCCGGAGCGATACGCACCTCAAGCCGCCCGGACTGCTGTGCCTGCGCCGCTTGCGGCAAAAAATTCCCGATTTTCATTGAAAAATCCCTCCGTAACAGCCCCGAATGTTCAAAAAATAGAAAAAGGCATAAGGCCGCGTTTTATTAGTATTTCCCCGGCCACTAATTATATCGTCACTGCGGCCCTGTCGCTAAAGAAAAAGATTCCAGATCGATTAAAAACAAATAATTATCGATTATCAATAAAAAGATGTTGACAGTCACAAGATGGTGTGCTATTCTCAGGATATGAGCGGGCGGCAAACGTGCGTAACCCGCAAAAAAACCGACAGGAGGAAAGGTATGAAATCCCAGTCTGCCGTAATGATCTCAAGGGCGCTGAAGTGGACGGTCGCGCTTGTGCTCGCCGTGAATATCCTGGCGCTCTTCGCCGTTCCTTTCATGCTCTCAATGCGCTTTAACACCGGGTTCGAGGCCTACTGGTCGTCCCCCGGGGCGTGGACGTTTTTTCCCTCCGACAGGGCGGCCTGGCCTGAATTTTTGTGGAGGCTTTGCTTCTACGAGATCTGCGGTATGTGCACGGCGGTGATGCTGTGGCAGGCGAGGGGCGTTCTGTCGAACCTGGCCGGCGGACGTCCGTTTACGGTGGAGAACGCGGACAGGATAATGGCCGCGGCCATGTGCTTTTTCGTGATATCCGGCACAGCCTTTTGCCGGTTTCTGATCGAGCTTTTCACATACGGGCTCGCGAGGACGCTGATGATGTACAACACGCTGTTCGTTCCGGCGGCCGTATGCGCCGGGCTGCTGTGCCTGGTACTGTCGGAGCTTTTCAGGCAGGCCTCGCGGCTGAGGGAAGATAATGATCTTGTCATTTAGGCGCGCGGGGGCGCCCGGGAGGAGGGAAGCTGCATGCCGATAATTGTGAACCTCGACGTGATGATGGCCCGGCGCAAGGTCGGACTTTCCGAGCTCGCGTCAAAGGTGGGACTTACCGTCGCGAACCTGTCGATACTCAAAAACAACCACGCCCGTGCGATAAGGTTCTCAACGCTTGAGGCAATATGCCGGGCGCTGGCCTGCCAGCCGGCGGATATTTTAGAATACGCTGAAGGAGGAAACACGGATGGAACAGCAGCCGAACTCAATCGGGAAAACACCTGAGACGCCCGCCCCACCCGCCCCGGGCATTATCGCCGCGAATGGAGGTGCGGTAAAAAAACCGGCCGCGGCAATAGCTTACGACAGGCGCGACAGCCTGATGCTCGCGGGCGCGTGGCTGCTGGGGATACTGTTTGTGCACACGGTGACGGTGCTGTCGGAGACCTCCGCCCTGGGACTGGGGTTCACGCTGTGCGTGCTCGCGTTCCAGGCTGGACTAATACTCTACGCGCGTGAAAAAGGCACAAAGCTCCGCCGCGAGGGCGCGCTGCTGCAAATCCCGATCGCGCTGCTCGCGCTGTGCTACACGCTGTTTGACAGCAGCCTTATGACAGAGCTGAACATGCTGGTTCTGCTGTGCATGATCTCCGTCTCGGTAATCCTGATGTTCGGCGGCGGAGAATTTGACATAAAAAGCCCGAAGATCCTGCTCCAGGGAGCTCTCAATATGTTCGCCGCGCCGTTTAGAAGCGCCGCCCGCCCCTTCGGGGCCGCGAAAGCCGCGCTCAGCCGGTCAAAAAACAAAACCCTTATAAACATACTTATCGGCGTTGCCGTCACGCTGCCCGTCCTCGCCGTCGTGATCGGGCTGCTCACCGGTGCGGACGTATTCTTCGGCGATATGGTGCGCGGGATGCTTGACAGCATAAGCAGGGATTTGGGCGAGATCGTGGCAAAGGTCATCTGGGGCGCTGTGCTTGCGATATTCATCTTCAGCGCGGCATGGACAGCGCGGAAACGCAGCTTTGTCCGGGCGGAGGGCTATAAATGCCTTGAAAAGCTTTCTGAGAGCGTCAGCACCGAGATAATAATAACCGCCCTGGCGCTGCTGAACATCGTGTACGCCGTGTTTGTCGCGGTGCAGTTTGTCTACCTTTTCGGCGGCACCGCCCAGGCCCTGCCTCACGCCGGACTTACCTACGCGGAGTATGCGCGCTCGGGCTTTTTTGAGCTGTGCAAGACCGCCGGGCTGAATATCACGGCAGCGCTGTGCTGCATCCAGCTCGTAAAGCGCGAAAAGCACGCCGCGTGGGCCGCCACGCGGATCCTGTGCGCGCTGATGATGGCCTTCACCTGCGTGCTGCTGGCCTCCGCCGCTTACAGGATGTATCTGTACATCATTGTGCACGGCATCACTGTCCTGCGATTCCTGACGATATGGGGTATGTTCGTGATGGCCGCGCTGATAGCCGGAGTGCTGATAAAGCTCGCAAGGCCGCGGTTCAGGTTTTTCAGGCTGTTTCTCGCGACGATAATCACGGGCTACCTGATCCTGAATTACTGCGACATGGACCGCATAATAGCCTCGTACAATGTGCACAGGTATCTCACTCAACAGGAGGGCTTCGCGCACGAGGAGTATCTCGCCGAGAGCCTTTCGAGCGGCGCCGTCCCCGCACTTGTCAGGCTGCGGGCCTCGGGGTATAACGATTACAAAAGCGAAGACAGATACTCCCTCAGACATGAAACGCTGGATGAGAGCATAGCCAACAAGAAAAGGATCGCCATGCGCGCCTGCTCCGACTTCCGGTCGTGGAACCTTTCGAGCCTTCTCGCCGTGAGTGCGGAATAATGCGCGCCGGTTTGAATAATTTGACCAAAATTATCTAAAGAAAATATAAATTTAGCACTTTGCCATATTGAATTGTCCGCTCGGATATGTTATCATAATAAAGACAAAAGGGTGAATTTTGCCGGATATTGTCAGAAATTATACCCAAATGGTATGACGTTTTGGCCGCCGTAGGTGCATGTCGGCGGTGACGGCGCGGCGCTTGCCGAAAAAGAGCGGATGATTAAACATAAAAGGAAAGCCTCCAGGCGCGCTGCGCCCGGAGGCTTCTGACTTTTTTGGCATCTCCTTAGGATATGTCTGCCATTTCGAGGTACCGCGCGCCGTTGTCGGCGATAAACTCCTTGCGCGCCGGTAGATTATCTCCGAGCAGCATGTCGAAGTATTCCGAGGTGCGCTGCGCCTCCTCGGGCATGACCCTGATGAGCCTTCGCGTCTCGGGATTCATGGTTGTGAGCCACATCATGTCCGGCTCGTTTTCGCCGAGGCCCTTTGAGCGGCTGATTTTGGGGCTCGAAAGCGCCGGAAGCAGCTCATTTTTTTCCCTGTCGGAATAGGCGAAATACGTTCTACCCTTCGCCGTGACCTCATAAAGCGGACTTTCGGCAATATATACATATCCGCTGGTTATCAGCGTGGGCGTGAGCCTGTAGAGCATCGCGAGGATCAGCGTGCGTATCTGAAAGCCGTCGACATCGGCGTCTGTGCAGATGATGACCTTGTTCCAGCGCAGGCCGGAGAGGTCAAAGTTTGAGAGGTCCTTCCCGTGCTTTGAGGGCACCTCAACGCCGCATCCCAGCACCTTGATGAGGTCCGTAATGATCTCGCTTTTGAATATCTTGGCGAAATCGGCCTTCAGGCAGTTGAGTATCTTGCCGCGGACAGGCATAACCGCCTGAAATTCGGCGTTGCGTCCGAGCTTGCAGGCGCCCAGAGCGGAATCGCCCTCGACGATATAAAGCTCGCGTCGCGAGGCGTCGCGCGAGCGGCAGTCGACAAACTTCTGCACGCGGCTTGTGATGTCCATCCCGCCGGACAGCACCTTTTTCACGTTCAGCCGCGCCTTTTCGGCGCTCTCGCGGCTGCGCTTGTTGATGAGCACCTGCTCGATGACCCTGTCGGCGTCGGCCTTGTTCTCGATAAAATACACCTGAAGCTGCGCGCGGATAAACTCCGTCATCGCCTCCTGGATAAACTTGTTGGTGATGGCTTTTTTCGTCTGATTTTCATATGATGTCTGCGTGGAAAAACAACTCGAGATAAAGATCAGGCAGTCCTGCACATCGGAAAAGCTTATCTTCGACTCGTTTTTCTGATACTTCCCCGACTGCCTGATGTAGGCGTCAATCCCGCCGACAAAAGCCGACTTAACAGCCTTTTCCGGCGCTCCGCCGTGCTCAAGCCAGGACGAGTTGTGGTAATATTCAAGCGTGGAAACAACGTTTGAAAAGCAGAAGGCCATCGAAAGCCTGACCTTGTACTCGGGCTTATCGGCCCTGTCGCGTCCGCGGCGTTCCGCCGTCCAAAACTGCACGGCGGTCAGCGCTGTGTCCCCGGCGAGCTCGCGCGCGTAATCCGAGATGCCGTTTTCGTAGAAGAACCTGGCCCTTTCAAAGCCCTTCTGCGTCTCAAAGCGAAATTCGAAGGTGACGCCCGGGTTCACAACCGACTGCTTTTTAAGCGTCTCCTCAAAAAACTCCCTGTCCAGCGACGTGTCGGTGAAAACCTCCAAATCTGGCCGGAAGCGTATCTGCGAACCGGTCTTTTTCCTGTCCGAGGGCTCTTTTTTGAGCCCACCGACGTTCTCGCCCTTTTCAAAGCGCAGCGTATACTTAAAGCCGTCGCGCCAGACAAAAACGTCCATATACTCGGAGGCGTACTGCGTGGCGCACGAGCCTAGCCCGTTGAGCCCGAGGGAGAACTCATAGCTCTCGTCCTCGTCGTTTTTATACTTGCCGCCCGCGTACAGCTCACAGAAGACGAGCTCCCAGTTATACTTTCCCTCGACGGGGTTAAAGTCCACGGGGCAGCCGCGGCCGAAGTCCTCAATCTCGACGGAGCCGTCCAGAAAAAGCGACACGTTGATCTGCGAGCCGTGCCCCTCGCGCGCCTCGTCGATGGAGTTTGACAGTATCTCAAAAACCGCGTGGCGGCAGCCTTCGATGCCGTCAGAACCGAAGATTACGCCCGGGCGCTTGCGCACCCTGTCGGCGCCCTTCAGCGCTGAGATCGATTCGTTTCCGTATTCCTTGCGTGACTTTTTCATTTACCCTCCAAAGTATCCCGCGCGTCACAGCTTATGCGCGGCCAGTTTTTCCATCACGTCCGGTATGCGTATCTTCTGGGGGCACCGCTCCTCGCAAACCCCGCAGGAAACGCAGTCCTCCGCCTTTTTGCCCTTCAGCGCCGCGTAAGAGGACTTCGCGTCCCAAAAGTCCCCGCCGAGCGCAAGCTCCGAGAAAACCCGGAACACGTCCGGAATCATTACCCCCTCGGGGCACGGCATACAGTAGGCGCACTGCGTGCACTCCGTCGGGTTCAGCGCCGATATGTCCCTTGCCACGGAGAAGAGGATGGACTTTTCCTCCTCCGACAAAGGGCGCGGATCCGCTAGGGCCGCGGCGTTCTCCCCGACCTGTGAAATGTCCGACATGCCGGAAAGCACGGTCAAAACCCCGGGCAGCGAGGCGCAGAATCTCAGCGCCGCCGAGGCCTGCGACTGGCCTGAAAGTCCGTCCTCCAGTTTTTTAGCGATGCCTCCCGGCAGCCGCGCCAGCATCCCGCCGCGCACCGGCTCCATAACTACGACGGGAATCCCGCGAGAAAAGGCCGATTCGTACATGCGCGAGGCGTCTATCTCTGTCCAGTCGAGGTAGTTTATCTGAAGCTGCACGAAGTCCGCGTCCGGAAACGCCTCGAAGATGCCCTCAAGCACATTGGGCGTATCGTGAAATGAAAAGCCCATGTTTTTTATGCGCCCCTCTTTTTTGAGCGCGCGCATGTAATCAAACCCGCCGTGCTTTTTCATCGAGGCGAGCTTTGGGGCGTCCAGCGCGTGCAGCAGGTAAAAGTCAAAAAAGTCTACGCCGCAGCGCTCGAGCTGGGTCTTAAAAACCGGCTCAAAGTCTTTTTCAGAGCGTATCTGCCAGACGGGCATCTTGTCCGCCAGCAAAAAACTGTCCCTCGGATACCGCTCGGTGAGCAGTTTCCTAAGAGCGGACTCGGACCGACCGCCGTGGTAAACATACGCGGTGTCGAAGTAGTTCACCCCGCCCTTCACGGCGAGGTCTATCATTTCGGCAGTCCGCTCCATGTCGATGTCCGACTCGCTTTCCCCGCAGGGCAGGCGCATCGCGCCGAAGCCGAGCAGCGAGGCCTCGCCGTAGATCCCCTTAAAAATTCGTTTCTGCATAACTCAGATATTCCCCCCGTCCAGCCTCAGCAGCGCGAAAACAGCGTAGTTCGCTATGTCCGAGAGCTGGGAATTAATGTCCTCCGAGACGAGCAGCCGCTCATTGTTCCCAAGTATGTGCTTTATCCTCAGCAGCTTCACGATAATCTGGTCGGTGATCGACCGCAGGTCCATCGACCGCCAGGCGTCGCCGTAGTCGGCATTTTTTTTGAGCATCAGCGAGCGCAGAAGCGCCGCCTCGGTGCGAAAGGCCTCGAGCGCGTCCTTCGGCGTGATCTCAGCCACGGACTGAGGCGACAGCACAAGCTCGTCCGGCGACGGCAGCCCGGCCCCGGCGCGCCGTCTGATCAGCGCGATCACGCAGTAGTTGAATATCCCGGCAAACTCCGCGTCCCTCCCCTCGCCCACCTGAGAGACGCCGGTCTCCTCAAGCGTGCGCACCCTGAGGATCTTGATCCACATCTGGTCGATCAGCGACGGCAGGCGGAAAACCGCCCAGGTCGCGCCGTAGTCGCGCATCTTGTCGGAAAATATCGCCTCGCAAAGGGAAGATACCCTGTCAAATTCGTGTCCGATGTCCAAAAAATCACCCCGCACCGTATTTTCAGCCGGCTCCCAGCTCGTCCAGTATATGCCGGACGTAGAGCCCCGCTATGTCGATATCCGTCAGGCTGTAGAGCGCCCTCGCGCCCACAACGTCCTCAAACTCGTTGAAAATGAGCGAGCCGTCCGCCCCGAACATAAAGTCCGCGCCGACAAGCGAGAAGCCAAAGCCCGAGCACAGCCCCTCGACGATTCCGCGCTCGTCCTGCGACAGCTCGTAAACGCCCGCCCGCCCGCCGAGGCAGAAGTTGGCTCTGAAATCCGTGTCCGACTCGCGCAGCACGGCGCAGATTGCCTTTCCGCCGAGGACATACACGCGCAGGTCGCGCCCCAAAACGGGGGCGGGCGCCTGCAGGATCCAGGATTCCCAATCGAGCGCGCCCATATGCTTTTTCGCGTCTTCGGCGCTGGCGGCCATGATAATGTCCCTTCCGCCGCTTCCCCACGCCGGCTTTAAGACGAGAGGAAACGCCGCGTCTTCCGGCAGCCTGCCGCCTCTGAGAAAAAAGCTGTCCGGAACGTGAGCGCCCGCCGCAGCCGCAGCCGCGTACGCGCGCCGTTTGTCGTTGCAGAGCAGAGAGACCGCCGAGCTGTTAAAAACACGCGCGCCGCAAAGCTCCAGATGGCGCGAAAGCGCCGGCGCCACGGTGCGGCAGATCACAAAGTCAGGGGTCGCCGCCGTCTCTCCCGAGCAAAGCGCAACGCCCGGACGCCCATCACGAACACAGGGGAAAATATCCTCCAAAAAAACGAGCTCAATATGGCATCCGGCGCGCTCGCAGGCCGCGCGGTACCTCTCAATCAAAAACGCGCTGCCCTCAGCGCGGGCCCTGTCGTATAAAAGCCATCCGTTCAGCGGGAAGCCCCCATCTCGCGCGCCACATGCGCCATAATGTCGGCGGAAATATCCACACCGGTGAAGCTGAGCGCGCTTTTAAAGTGCGCGTTTGAGTTCACCTCGCAGACGAGCGGGCCGTCCCTCCCAAACAGGATGTCCACCCCGGCGAAATCAAGCCCAAGCGCGCGCATACACGCCCGGCCGAGGGAGAGCTCCTCAGGTGAGGGCGTGTGCCGCGCGGCGCTTCCGCCCTGCGATATGTTAGCTCGGAAATCCCCGCCGGATGACGATCTCGCCATCGCCGCCGCGCAAGAATCCCCGACCATATAAAGCCTGAGGTCGCGCCCGTGCGAAAAGGCAATATACTCCTGAAAAAGCGCCGGGCCGCCCGCGTTTTTCAGCAGTCGTACAATGTCGTCCGGGTCATTTGCAAGATATACCTGCTGCCCGAAGGAGCCGTAGCATTCCTTAATGACCAGCGGGAGCCCGAGCGCCCCGATAACGCGGTCAACAAATGAGAAGTCCGCGTATCCGACTGCCCGATAGGTCATCGGGGCGGATATGGTGCGCGGCATGGGTATACCCGCCGCCGAGAGCCTCATGTGGGTCTTCATCTTGTCGTCGCAGAGCTCCACCGCGTCCGCGCTGTTAAAAACCCTTGCGCCGCAAAGCTCCAGCGCGCGCAAAAGCGGGATGTCCTTGTCCAGCGCGATCGCAAACCCCGGCGCCCGCTCGCCGGAAAGAAGCCGCGCCCCGTCCCCGCTCCACTCAAACAGCGCGCCGGCGTTGTCCCTCATTTCCAGGGAAACGCCAAAGGGGCGCGCCGCCGCCGCGATAGCCTCCGCCTGCCACGAGAACTTCTCCGTCGTAAGAAACGCGCTTTGAACAATCCACCCTGTCATAGCCTAAAAATTCGCCGGTAGGCGAAAAACCGCGGCGCGCCGAGCTTCAGGCGCATCATTCGCTCAAGCTCGCCGGTAATTGAGAACATGAGCTCAGCGTCCTTCACGGCGGGCGCATAGTCTCCGTAAACAACGCACTGCGCGATAACCGCCGCCTCCGTGAAGGAGCCGATGCCGGAGAGCGAGGCCCTGCGGGCGTATTCCAGAGACGTCTCACCGGCGGAGCGTTCAAGCCCCATCCGGCGCAGTATGCGGTGCATGTCGCGCCACATGTACATAACGGCCTTTTCAGGGCCGCCGGTCCGCTGGAGTATGCCCTCAAAGCTGAGCCGCCTTTTCTGGAATCTATAAGCGAGAAAGATTATCCCCGCGAGGATGAGCACAGACATTACAGCGGCAAGAATTCCGCCTGCTTCTCCCCATCCGCCTCCGGCCTCCGGCGGCTTTGCGGGCGGCGGAGTGAGGGGCGGCGGCGTGACGGAGGGCGCGGGGGACGCGGGCGCCGGGGGGGCCGCGTCCTCGGCCATGCCCCTTCCGGCAGTCGCGTCAAAGACAAGCCAGCCGGTGCCCCGGATAAAAACCTCCGTCCAGGCGTGGTTCTGCCTGCCGGTCACGGTGAGCGAGCCGTCGGGCCCCCGTTCAGCGGAGTTCAGTGTATAGCCTTCGACATAACGCGACGGAATGCCCTGTGTCCTGCATAAAATGGCCATAGCGGTCGCGAAATAGGTGCAGTATCCCTCGCGGCTCTCCAAAAATTCCTCGACAAAATCTGTCATTGTGGGCACGCGTCTCGGCGTGAGCGTATACTTGAAGTTGGCCCTGAGATAGCTCTCGATAGCGGCTGCCTTGTCAAAGTCCAGGTCAAGGCCTTTAGTGATCTTTTCCGCTTCGTCGTAAACCGACTGCGGCAGCGTATCCGGCAGGCCGAGGCATGTCTCCCGCGCATTGCTGTACCGCATGTTCATAATGCCGACATATGGGTCGTTCGTGTTTGAGCGCAGGGAAACCGGCCTGACGGGCGTCGGCGGTTCCTCAAACGAGCTTTCCCTGTCATAGGCCTCAAAGTAGCGTATATTCTCGGCCGCGGCGGGGTCTCTCCAGTTGATCAAAGAGCATTCAAAAGCGTACGGCAGGTTTGGAAGAAGCGGCAAATCGGCGTACATGTCGCCGTTTCCCCTGAGCTTCACACTGATCTCGTTTCTAAAGGCGAGGTCGGTCATGCGGCTGGCCGCGTAAACAACCTTGGTGGAGACAAGTGGGTTTATCTCAACGACCTTCCTCCGTCCTTGCATAAATCCGCTTTTAGCATCCCGGATCTCCGGCTCGCCGAAGACGTCGGAGAATTCGTAGAACATCTCCTGACGAAAATCCTGCCAGTATCTCACGTTGAACTCGTCAAGGCCCTCGGCGCGCTGCCACGATCGTCCGGTATAGACCTCCTTGGCCTCCCCCCGCAGAAAAATACCGGAGGACGCGTCGCCGGGCTGCGGCTGAGACGCGCTGTAGGCTTCGGCCGATTCAAAAAGCCTGACCGTCATAACCGGCACCTCACCCGGGAAGGCGGGGCCGCCCAGCGTGATCTCCTCGCGCTGCTGCTGCGCCGCGAAAAAGCCCGGAAGATCGGAAAACCCGGTATATTCACGCATGTTGCCGGCCGTATCCGTCACGAGCTCCTGAACGCGCGGCGAGATAAACTGCGAGGCGTCCGCCGGCATGAAAACATATGAAAGCGTCAGGGCAAGCGCCGCCGCCGGGATGATCATCAGCGCGGTCTGTCCGTGTCTTACCGGATGCGACGTGTCGGTGTGGGATCCGACCTTAGCGGCATAGCTCTCGCAGAAAACGGCGATGCACGAGCAGGCGCAGACGCTCATGCAGAGAAAGATGTTTTCGTGGCCCAAGATAAACTCCGCGATAAAAAGCGCGGCGGCCGTGAGCGTCATTATAAACACCCCGCGAAATCTCAGCGCGGTGCACGCGGCAAAAAGTGCCGCGACCGCGCAGAACGCGAGCGCGAGCGGAAAGGTGAAGTCCCCTTTTAGGTAGTCCGCGCCGCGCAGATAGTCAAAGCAGTTTTGAAAAAGCGGCGAAAGCTCCTCAAAAATGGCGAAAACAATCTCGCGCCTGAGGAAAAACAGCAGCCCGGAGGACAGGGCGAGAAGCCCAAGGGAGGCGCAAAGTGTCCACGCGTTGTAAAAAACGAGCCCGAAAGCGGCTGTGAACAGCAGTGAATAAAGAAGCGTCTCACCGGGTGAAAAATCGAGCAGATAGCTGCTCACAAGCGACTGCGCGATGCCGAAGGAGAAGGCCCACGCGCACAAAAAACCGCCCAAAAGGGGCAAAACCCGTCTTCTCATAGCGCGCCACCGAGTGAAAACGTCAGGTTTTGCCCGGGTCTGACAGTGACGATCCTGATGCTCGCGAGCTCGATCCTGTTCATCTCGGCCGCGTCCCTGAGCGGCGCGTCGGCCGAGTCCTCAACGAGCACAACGAGCACGCTGACGCGGCGTGAGGCGAGCTCAAGCGCCTTTGACGACAGCGCGCCGCTGAGCGACCGGGTGATAATAGTCATCGTACCGGTATACCCCCGGCCAAACTCGTTCGACAGGATGCCCTCCGGTGAAAACGACCCGTCGAAGGCGACCTTGGCGAGTATGCTGTGAAAGGCCTGAAAGGCGCCGGGCACGCGCCCCTCCATGTCGAGTTTGCCGCGGCGGGTATAGCCGATCATGCGGATCGGCCTCATCCTGTCGAGCGCCTGCCTGGTAATGGAGGCCGCGCATTCGCACATCATCTCCTCAACCGGCCTTGAAAGCCGCGGGTCAAGCCCGGTGTCACGCAGGTCGAGCAGTAAGACATTGTTGATCTGAGAAAGGTTGTCGTATTCGCGCACCAGCATAGTCCGCTTCCTGGCGGAGAGCTTCCAGTGAACAAGCTTCACAAGGTCGCCCTGGCGGTATTCCCTTATGTTCACGATGGAATCCGGCTCGCCCTGCCGCGCCAGGATATTCTCCGAGCGGGCGCGCTCAAGGTTAAAAAACCTGTCCGAGCCGGAGAGCCGCGTAACACGCGGAAAAACGAGCAGGCAGGGCCTCGCCGCGCCCTCTCTGTGTGCGACGCGCACCGAGAGGGACAGAAGCCCGAAAACGTCAAAAAGCCTGATATACTCGACGCCGACCAGATACTCCCCCCTGTAGGGGCAGTCGACGGGTATCTCAAGCTTGGATGTTCCGAGCGGGTTTGGCGTGATCCACGCGACGTCCTCAGAAGGCGACCCGTCCTCATCGAGCGTTATGTACGTCGCGCGTATGTGGCAGAAGGGCAAAAACGACGCGTTTTTAAACTCAAGGCAAAGGCGCGACCGTTCGCCTCTGAGCACCGACTGCGGCGTAACATACTGTCGGAAGCTCAGCGCGAAAAACGAGTAGAGGATATTAAGCGCCGCCATAAGGAGCACGGACGACATGACAATAACCGCCCAGAGGCAAACCCTGTGGCCGGTGCACCAGAGCGTGATAAAAAGCGCCGATAGCAGCCCGAAAAAAACGAAGCGCCTGAGGGTCATAGCGAATCCGGGAGCTTTATGTGGCGCATAATGTTTGAAAGCACCCGCTCGGGCGTCAGTCCCTGAAGGCGCGCCTCGGGCTTGAGCTGCAGCCTGTGGGAAAGAACGTAGGGGGCCATTTTCAAAACGTCGTCAGGCAGGACAAATTCCCGCCCCGAGAGCATCGCGAGGCCCTTTGAGGCCAGCATAAGCGCGATTGTGCCGCGCGGGCTCACGCCGAGCATTACATCCGCGCTGACGCGCGAATTGGCCGCGATCTGCGCGATGTATTCCTTAATCGCCGGGCTGCAAAAAATGCCGTCAACCTTATCCTGAAGCGCGAGGACGTCCTCCGCGTTTGCCACGGGCAGGATGTCGTAGTCGGGGCGCACATTGCGGTCGTGCCTGTCCAGGATCGACACCTCCTCACGTATGCCGGGATATCCGAGGGATATCTTCATCATAAATCTGTCGAGCTGAGCCTCCGGCAGCGGGTAGGTTCCGACATATTCGACGGGGTTCTGCGTAGCGAGCACCATAAACGGCAGCGGCACGCGGTAGGTGTTGCCGTCAACCGTAACCTGGTTCTCCTGCATGACCTCAAGAAGGCTTGACTGCGTCTTCGGAGAGGTCCTGTTGATCTCGTCCGCCAGAATAATCTGGTTCATAATCGCGCCCTCGTGAAATTCGAACTTGCCGGTGTTAAAATCGGCGATCGAGAAGCCGGTTATATCCGAGGGCATGACGTCCGGGGTAAACTGTATGCGCTGGAAAGAGCAGCTCAGCGAGGCCGCCAGCGCGGAAACGAGCGTCGTCTTGCCGATACCGGGCACGTCCTCAATCAGGACATGTCCCCGGCAGCACAGCGCGCACAAAACCAGGTCTATAATCTCGGGTTTGCCGACAAGCACGTCCTCGATGTTGTTTTTGATACTCTGAAGCAAAGCATGTGGGTTCATCCGTTTCCTCCTGACGCCGGAGGGAAGCAATCCTCCGGGGTTGTGAAAGGCCGCAGTGCCGCAATCCTGCCGCCGAGACAGATATAGATTATACGAAAACAGGTATGATTGCAACATTATTCTGAAAAATTTAAAAATTTTTGAACGAATGTTTGATTTTTTTGCGTGCATATGCTATAATGTAAAAAACAACTCGAAGACATTTGTATTTTATTAAAAGGAGAGGGACGTAATGAAGCAGAAGCTGTCCGCCAAGCGCAGGGAGATACTTGATTTCATCGTCAGGTTCACATCCGAGCACGGATATCCGCCCTCGGTCAGAGAGATCTGCGCCGCGGTTAATCTCCGTTCCCCCTCGTCGGTGCATTCGCACCTCAGGATTCTCAGCGAGGGCGGATATATACAGAAGGACGACAGAAAGACCAGGGCGATCAGCCCCTCCACGTCGCTTCTGGCGGCTGTAAAGCGCGTGCCTATCCTCGGCACGGTCACCGCCGGTATCCCGATCGAGGCGATTGAAAACGTAGAGGGATACCTGCCGTTTGACCCCCGCTTTGAAGGGGATGACTACTTTGCCCTCACGATCAAGGGCGATTCAATGGTGGGCGCCGGCATCCTCGACGGCGACTACATAGTTGTGCGCAGCCAGCCGGACGCGACCTCGGGCGAGATAGTCGTCGCGATGATCGACGGCGAGGCCACCTGCAAGCGCCTTAAAAAAGAGGGCGAGGGCGTCATGTTTATGCCGGAAAACGACGAGTACGAGCCGATCGACGGCAGCTCCGCCGAAATCCTGGGCAAGGTTGAGGCCGTGATAAGGCGGTATTGAGCGCCCCTGTCGCGCCCGTTTGAGCGCACGAATACATGAGGGGAGGCCTGCGGAGATGCGCTTTGAGTTCAGGTTTGAGCTCTGTGATCAGGACTATTTTGATTTCAGCAAGGCGACCGCACTTAACACGCCGGCAATCAGAAAGCAGATTAAGGCTATCCGCTGGCTTGGCCTTGCCCTGCTGCCGATAGCGATTATTTTTTTCAGCAGCTACCGCGTCACGCTGCGTCCGGTTGCGGCGGTCGGCGCGGGCATTTTTGTCGCGGTGGGAATTTTGATGTTCATTTTTTACAGGCAAGTCTACGACTGGTCGCTCAGAAGGCAGATAAAAAGCAACAAAAAAAGCGGAAAGCTGTACGCTCAGGGCGAGCAGACGCTCAGCTTTGACGACCAGTCCTTTATCTATGTCGGGAGCGTCAGCGAATCCAGGACGTCGTACGACGCCGTTGAGCGTGTCCTGGATGACAACAAAGCCGTGTATATTTACATAGGCGCTTTGCAGGGGCACATTATCCCGGGCCGAGTATTCCAGGGTGCTTCCCAGAGAGAGGCCTTTCTTCAGTTTCTCGAATCAAAGGGCCTGCGTGTGCAAATAATCTGACATACGAAAAAACGGCGGATGGGGCTTTCCCCATCCGCCGTATTGTCTTACTTTGTTACGCGTTGTCAACCTTATCCATGTGGCAGATGAGATCGACAACCTTGTTGGAATAGCCCCACTCGTTGTCGTACCAAGAAACGACCTTGACAAACGTCGAGTTCAGCATGATGCCGGCCTTCGCGTCAAAGATCGAGGTGCGCGGGTCGGAGATAAAGTCAGAAGAGACGACGGCGTCTTCGGTGTAGCCGAGGATGCCCTTCATCCCGCCCTCAGAGGCGTCCTTCATGGCTTTGCAGATGTCCTCATAGGTGGTCTCCTTCGCGAGCTTCACGGTCAGGTCGACGACCGAGACGTTCAGCGTGGGGACGCGCATGGACATGCCGGTCAGCTTGCCCTTGAGCTCGGGGATAGCGAGCGCCACGGCCTTGGCCGCGCCGGTGGACGAGGGGATGATGTTGTAGGTGGCGGCGCGTCCGCCTCTCCAGTCCTTCTTCGAGGGGCCGTCAACGGTCTTTTGCGTGGCGGTTACGGAGTGGATGGTGGTCATAAGGCCTTCCACAATGCCGTATTTGTCGTTGAGAACCTTCGAGATCGGGGCAAGGCAGTTAGTCGTGCAAGAGGCGTTGGAGACAACTGTCATGTCCTTTGTATACTTGTCCTGATTGACGCCCATTACGAAGGTCGGGGTGGCGTCTTTGGCGGGGGCGGAGATGACAACCTTTTTCGCGCCGGCTTTGATGTGCGCCGAAGCGCCCTCGGTGGATGCGAAAACGCCGGTGGCCTCGACGACGTAGTCGGCGCCGCAGGCGCCCCATGGGATCTCGGCGGGATCTTTGCAGGCGTAGACCATTACCTTCTTGCCGTCAACCGTGATCGAATTGGCGTCATAGGAAATTTCGCCGTCAAACCTGCCGTGGATCGTGTCGTAACGGAGCATATAGGCCATATACTCGGCGTCGACAAAGGGATCGTTGATGCCGACAAATTCCACGTCCGAGCGCTTGACAGCGCTGCGGAAGACGAGGCGGCCGATGCGTCCGAAACCGTTAATACCAATCTTAATTCCCATTCCAAATTCCTCCTGTCATGTTTTGGGTACAGCATACAGTTAAAAATGCGGAGGCCAAAGGGCAAAATCCGCGCTTTCCTCCAGCACGAGAAACATTATATATTACCATTCGCATTCACACAAGCATTTATTCGGCAAATTTAAAAACTTGTTAACAAGGATATCATAACCCACAAAAAAGAGGTGGCAAATTGTATAATATTTCTTTCTAAAAAAGCGGAATGGTTCATTTTACTGAGAATATAAAAATATGACCGCTGAATGGACATGAATATTTGCATTTTTTGTTGTAAATTCATTATTGAATGATATATAATAAAAGAAATGCAAAAGTCGGAATCAAAAATACAAAAAAATACAAATTGTAGCGACATTTTAGGAAAAGCAGGTCCTTACCCAATAATTTGCGGGGAGGTTTCAGATGGAATCGCAGAACATGCAGCAGTTATTCGGGATGTTTGACAATTTTTTTGACTGTGTAATGGCCATTGACGATGCTGAGGTACTAATGTCCAACAGGGCGTGCAACGAGTTTTTTCTCACGGACTGTAAGGGCAGAAGGATCTCAACCCTGTTTGATTACGAGCTGCTCAGCCGGATTTTCAAAACAGGCCAAGGTGAGGAAGGATTTTCAGGTACAATTTCCGGCCAGCCGTGCGATATCTACGTCAGCCCGGTATTTTCGAACTGGTTCATTCATTTCAGGCCGAAGGCGGGGCACGAAAAATCCAGGACACTTTCATATGAGCCCTTCGCGAGGGCTGTCAGGGGTCCGCTTTCGATCATCTTCAGCTCGCTGGATCTGCTCTCGTCCAGGATAGACCGGGATCCCGGCTCGAAGGTGGACGACTATATAGCGCATATAAACAGGAGCGGTCACCAGCTTCTGAAGTTCACAAACAATGTGATCGACAGCCTGAGCTATAACGCGAAGAGCCTCAGGTGCGAGCCGCGCAACAGCGACATCATTGCCCTGCTCCAGGACGTGAGCAATTCGTTTGTCAACGTGGAGTCCGTCGACATCACGCTTGAAAAGGCCGTTTCGTCGCACATTATCTCCTTTGACAGGCTAAAGATAGAGCGCGTGCTTTACAATATGCTCTCCTGCATGGTGGCCTATCCGGCTGAGGAAGACGCGGTTTCAAGGCTTCTCATCCGCGTTTCCGTCTCGCCGGAGCTGGTTTGCATTGCGGTCAAAAACCTCGACCCCGAGACAAACCGCCGCATTACCGGTATGGTAAGGGAGGCTTACGGCAGGTTCCGCAAAGAGCTGGCCATCTCCGAGGACATCGGGCTGATGCTCTCGTTCGCGATACTCGATCTGCACAGCGCGCAGTTCACGATCAACGCGGCTGAGGAGATCCAGATCTGCCTGCCGAACGCGTCGCTGGGCGAGACATACCTTGAAACGCCCAGGTTAGGCGAGATTTCGGGCGGCTTTTCCGCGAAACTTGTCGAGCTCTCCGATATGCTTCCGTTTTCCCGGTACAGGAAGAGCCCGCCGGCCGCCGCAGGCAGGACGCCGATGGAAGACGCAGGAGAGGACGAAAAATAATCCGCCTATTGCAGCGCGACGGCTTCGATCTCTACGCGCGCCCCCCTCGGGAGCGCCGAAACCTGCACGCAGGATCTTGCCGGAGGCGTCTTTCCGAAAAACGAGGCGTAGACCTCGTTTACACGCGCAAAGTCTGAAAGATCGGTCAAAAAGACCGTGGTTTTCACTACCTTTTCCATCGAGCTTCCGCAGGCCTCGAGGATGGCCCTGACATTCTCCAGCGACAGTGCCGCGGCCCTCCCAATGTCGAGAGGCTCAAGTTCGCCGGTTTCCGCGTCGAGCGGGAGCTGGCCTGAGACGAAGATAAGCCCTCCCGCCAGGATGCCCTGGGAATAAGGGCCGATTGCGCCCGGCGCTCTCTCCGTTGCTATGCAGATTTTTGTCATATGCGTCACCTCTTCGGAATTTTTGATAAGCGGCCTTACGCCGCGAGGGAGCGTACTTTATTTTTAGGAGCGAGGTCAATGCAGCTCAGGGCAGTCAATTTGATGTTGATAGGCGTCGGCGCCGTAATTATGGCCGTTTCGTACGTCCGGTTCAGGCAGCTGGTGAAATACAACAGGCAGGAGAGTTACGATTCGGAGCACAGGAGCGGCAGGGTGGACGCTTTCTGCAGCGCCTCCATGCTTCTTTTTATGGCTGGATACCTGGTCGGCTTTGCCGACAATCTGCTGCGCGTGACCGACAGTATATACACCTTTGTTTTGGTCGTCTATCTGTTTGGCGCTGTTTTCATCTTCGTATTTGTCAGTCTACAGCAAAAACTCGCGTTTGTGCTGCGAAAAAAGTCGATGGAGACGATGAAAACCTTTGTCAACACGATTGACCTAAAGGATTCATACACAAAGGGCCATTCCGCGCATGTGTACAGGATTATTGAGCTATTTTTTGACGAGCTCTCTCCGTTTTACGGCGGGCGCATAAGCAGGCCAAAGCTTCTGGACGCCGCGATGCTGCATGATATAGGCAAGATCTCGATCAGTGACAGCATACTGAACAAATGCGGAAAGCTGGACGAGCGCGAGTGGGAGGTAATCAGGCAGCACCCTAAAAAAGGCAAGCTGATGATGGACGACACCTGTTTCCGTGAGATAAGCCAATGGGTGCTGTACCACCATGAGCGTGTGGACGGCCGCGGATACTACGGTATTCCGGAGGAGGACATTCCGCTCGAGTCGAGGGTCATCGCGATAGCGGATACCTATTCCGCTCTGTGCACCGACAGGGTCTACCGCGGGAAAAAAACCCACCGCGAGGCCGTCGCGATAATGAAAAGCGTCGCGGGGAGCCAGCTTGACGCCGGACTGCTTGAGTTTTTTTTCAGGATCGACCAAAAAAAGCTGGAGGAGCTCCTTGCGGAGAAGGATACGGACGACCGCGGTGAAACCGCCTGATATCAAGTAAAAGCTCACCGTCTCAATAGCGGTGAGCTTTTACATTCGTTTCCGGCCGCCTATATAAACTCCCTCGCGGTATAGCCTGTGTGAAGGAGCTCGTGCGCCTTTTTGCCGCCAACCTCGCCGAGATAATCCCGGTAAAGCGCGGCTACAGCATCGTTTTCATGCGACTTGCGGCGCTTCTTTGATCTGTCCTCGGCGTAGATGGCCTCCATCCTGCGCCGCGCTATCTCCATGTTGCCGTGATGATAGGGCTGCCCCCCGCCGCAGATGCAGCCGCCGGGGCAGGCCATAATCTCAATGGCGTCGTACCGGCTTTCCCCGTCGCGGATGGATTCGAGCAGCCTTCTCGCGTTGCCTAGTCCGTGAGCGATGCCCACCTTAAGTGTCCTGTCACCGACCTGCACGTCCGCCTCCCTCAGGCCGTGAAAGCCTCTGAGCTGCCTGAATTCGACGTCCTCAAGCTCCTTGCCCGTGATCATCTCGTGAGCGGTGCGCAGGGCCGCCTCGATAACGCCGCCCGTCACGCCGAAGATGACCGAGGCTCCGGTGGATTCTCCGAGCGGCGTGTCAAAATCGCTGTCCGGCAGGGAGAGGAAGTCCACCCCCGCCTCCGTGGCCATCAGCGCGAGCTCGCGCGTGGTCAGCACGATGTCGACGTTGGCTGCTTCCGTGTTTCGAAGCTCCCCGCGCGTAACCTCATACTTTTTAGCGAGGCAGGGCATGACCGAGACCACAGTTATTTTTGAGGGGTCGATGCCCTCCTTCTCGGCAAAATAGCTTTTAGCGACCGCGCCGAACATCTCGTGCGGGGATTTGCAGGTGGACGGCACGTCGAGCAGCTCGGGGAACTGGTGCTCAATGAATTTTACCCAGGCGGGGCAGCAGGACGTCAGGATGGGCAGCCTTCCGCCGCCGCTCAGCCGCTCGATTATCTCGTGCGCCTCCTCCATGATCGTGAGGTCGGCGCCGAAGTCGGTGTCAAAAACACGGTCGAAGCCGAGCTCGCGCAGAAGCGTCACCATCTTGCCGGTCACATTCGTGCCCGGCTCCATGCCGAATTCCTCGCCCAGCGCCACGCGCACGGCGGGCGCCGTCTGCACTACGACGAAGCGGTCGGGGTTTATAATCTCCGTCCACGCGTTTCTGATGTTGTTTATCTGCGTCAGCGCCGCCGTCGGGCATACGGAGACGCACTGCCCGCAAAACGTGCACATAGTATCCTTCATTTCAAGCCCCATCGCCGGGCCCACTACGGTCCCGAACCCGCGCCCCTGGGCCGAGAGTATCCCGCAGGTCTGCACCTGGTTGCACATCGTTTCGCACCTGCGGCACATGATGCACTTATCCAAATTGCGGTAGAGCGAGTGCGACGACGCATCCTTTTTGTAGGTCGACATCTCGCCCTTGAATTCGATCTCCCCACGTATCCCGAGCTCGGATGCCAGCCTCTGGAGGTCGCAGCTGCGGTTTTTTTCACACACCAGGCAGTCAAACGGATGGTCAGAGAGCAGGAGCTCTACCATCGTGCGCCTCGCGATAATCGCGCGCGGCGAGTTTGTGCGGATGCTCATGCCGGTGGCGGCGTATGTCGCGCAGGCCGGGACAAGGCTGCCCCTGCCCTCCATCTCGACGAGGCACACGCGGCACGAGGCGCACTGGTTCACGGCGTCGAAGTCGTGCAGCCTGAGATAGCACAGCGTCGGGATGCTGACATTCACCATGCGGGCGGCTTCTAAAACGGTCGTCCCGGCAGGGACGGTGATCTCGCGGTTGTTTATCTTAAACGTGACGTCTGACACAGGGCTTCACCTTCCTCACTTTTCAGCTTTCGCGTTCGTGGTTATCGCCTTAAAAGGACATTTTTTATAGCAGACGCCGCATTTAATGCACCTCTCCTGGTCGATGACGTAAACGGTCTTCTTCGGCACGCCGCTGATGCACGTCACCGGGCAGTTCTTCGCGCACACGTCGCACATTTTGCATTTTTCCGGCAGGATCTCGTAGCGGGAGAGTTCTTCGCAAACCCCGGCCGGGCAGTCCTTTCTGTGCACATGGCTTTCATACTCGCCGCGAAAGTACCGCAGCGTTGAAAGCACCGGGTTCGGCGCGGTCTGCCCGAGTCCGCAGAGCGAGGAGTCCTTGATCGTGTGGCAGAGGCGCTCGAGCCTGCCCAGATCGTCCTCTCTCGCCTTGCCCTTAGTTATGCCTACGAGCATTTCAAGGAGCCGTTTCGTGCCCACGCGGCAGGCGGTGCACTTCCCGCACGACTCGTCAACCGTAAAATCGAGGAAAAAGCGCGCGATATCCACCATGCAGTTCTTGTTGTCCATAACAATCAGCCCGCCCGAGCCCATCATCGAGCCGATGGCCGTCAGCGAGTCGTAGTCGATCGGCGTGTCGATCAGCTCCGCGGGGATGCATCCGCCGGACGGCCCGCCCGTCTGCGCGGCCTTAAACTTGCCGCCGCCAGGGATGCCGCCGCCGATATCAAATACAATCTCGCGCAGTGTGATGCCCATCGGCACCTCTACAAGCCCCGTGTTCACAATGTTGCCGCCGAGGGCAAAAACTTTGGTGCCGGGGCTTTTCTCCGTCCCCATGGATCGGAACCAGTCGACGCCGCGAAGGATTATCTGCGGCACGTTCGCGAAGGTTTCGACGTTATTTAAAAGCGTAGGCTGCCGCCAAAGGCCCTTCTCGGCGGGGAACGGCGGCTTCGTGCGCGGCTCCCCGCGCATACCCTCGACCGAGTTTAAAAGCGCCGTTTCCTCCCCGCAGACAAACGCGCCCGCGCCCAGGCGCACGTCAATGTCAAACCCGAACCCGCTTCCGAGGATATTTTCCCCCAAAAGTCCGTACTGCCGCGCCTGATCTATCGCGATTTGCAGCCGCTTGACAGCGATCGGATACTCCGCCCGCACATAGACCACTCCGTTGCCCGCGCCGGTCGCGTATCCGGCTATCGTCATGGCCTCGATCACGGCGTGCGGGTCGCCTTCGAGGACGCTGCGGTCCATAAACGCGCCCGGGTCGCCCTCGTCGGCGTTGCAGCAGACGTATTTAGAGTCGCCCTCGTAAGAGGCTGCTATCTCCCATTTTTTGCCGGTTGGAAAGCCGCCTCCGCCTCTTCCGCGCAGGCCGGAGGCCTTTATGGTCTCGACGACGTCGAGAGGCTTCATCGCGGTGAGCGCCGTTTCCAGCGCCGAATATCCGTCAAGCGCGATATACTCGTCGATACTCTCGGGGTTTATTACCCCGCAGTTTTTCAGCACAACGCGCACCTGTTTTCTGAAAAAGTCCATGTCCGACAGCGAGTGGATCAGCTTTTCCTCGTCCTTGGGCGAGAAAATCAGCCTCTCGACAGGCCTGCCCTTCAGGAAATGCTCAAGCACAATCTCGCGCGCGTCCTCAGGCGAGACCTTGCTGTAAAATACATTGTCAGGGTGTATATTTATGATCGGACCGAGCGCGCAGAGGCCGAAGCAGCCCGACCGCACGACCTCGACCTCGTCGGACAGTCCGCATTTTTCGGCCTCGTCCATCAGCGCCTGGGCGATCTCCTCGCTTTTCGCCGACGAGCAGCCGGTTCCGCAGCAGACAAGCGCGTGTACGCGTTTTATCATCAAAGGCACTCCCTACTCGTATTTTTTAAGGATATCGTCTATCTTCTCCGGCGTTACATTGCCGTATACGTCCTCGTCAACGGTGACTACGGGCGCCAGGCCGCAGGCGCCGACGCATCTCGTCTGCTCAAGCGAAAAGCGCATGTCGGGCGTCGTCTCGCCGTGGTTTATCTTCAAGGTTTCTTTGATCTTTTCGAGGCATTTGTCAGCGCCTCTCACATAGCACGCCGTGCCCATGCAGACGCCGATCTTGTGCCTGCCCGAGGGAGTCAGGTTAAACTGCGCGTAAAACGAGGCCACGCCGTAGATGTTTGCCAGCGGCATACGCAGTTCGGCCGAGATCAGCGTGAGCGCCTCCTTCGGCAGATATCCGAAGATGCGCTGCGTCTCCTGCAGGATCGGGATGAGCGCGCCCCTCTCGTCCTTTTTTTCCCTCGCCAGCGCGATAACCGCCTCTTTTTCCATAACTTCCATGAAAACGCCTCCTGATCTTTTTGCGCCGCGCCTCCGGCGAGTTTGTCGTTTGCGCAGGGTTCCGCAAAATATAGCAGCGCCAAATCATGCGCCGCCGCGTTGGCATTGTGGCCATTTTTCAGTATTATCAGTCTCAGGAGTATTATCCGCAGAAGGCGGCGCTTTTATTACGCAATCTTGGGCACGCGCCTGAGCAATGCTGCACTTACGCAAGAAAAGACCCCGGCGCGTCCTGCGTCGGGGTCTTTCTTCGTTATCAAACACTCATTCTTCCAAACCGCGGGGAGGCTGGCCTGCGTCTTCCCTTCGGAACGAGCCAACGAGGTTATACTTGCTCTTGACACCCGCCTTTGAAAGGATGTTCTTAATGTGAAACTTGACGGTGTTGATCGAAATATAGAGCGTGCCCGCGATCTCATTGTTCGAATACCCCTGCAAAACAAGCTCGTATACCTTCTTTTCGGCGTTTGTCAACTTATAGATGAGGTTTGCGTCGGGGATGTAAGGATCCTCCTGTTTGCGGGCGGCCTCTTCGTCGTTTTCGGTGCCCATGCGCGGAGCATCCTCAGCGGGCGCGTCAGGCGCCGGGATTGTTACAGGCTCCGGAGGAGGGACGCCTTCGCCGACCAACATGTCCGCTTCCAGAGAAAGCGTGTGCAGCTGGACGGGGTAAAATGCCTTGAGAAGCATCGGGATGAGCAGAAACACGGCGGCGGTAAGCAGCTTCAGCGTGCGCGGATCGGCGCTTAAGGCAAGCGAGCGTCCAAGCCCCGAAGTACTGACGTAGAAATAGAAAAGACCACTCGGCAGCAAGAAGGCGGGGATGAGGAAAAGCTCTCTGTCATGCTCGCCGGACACATGGAAGGCAAACGTGAAAAACTCGAGGGCAAAGCCCGCCAGCGAAGCAATAAAGAGCATAACGGTGAGGTAAAAAACCACGGTGGGTTCCCCAGAGAAGGTGATCAAAAAGACGGCTTCTCCAATGCAAAACGTGGTAATAACGGCGTAAGAAATGTTCCAGAGCCGACCTCTGATCGCGAAATAGCCCATAAACATCACGGAAAACATAAGCGCGATCCTGAAAAACGGGACGGCCTGCGGGGAGAACAGTGTGAGCTCTTCAATATGCATGAGCTGGACGGCAACAAGCGCAATCGCAGCAAGGCAGGCGGCGGCCATGACGGCGCGCCAGGGCCTCTTTATTTCCGGTGAAACAGGATAGTCCTCCTGCCGGGTGGAGGCCGAGTTCTCGGCCGTGCGCGCGCAAAACAGCCCTGCGGCCAAAATCGCTGCGCAGAGAATAAGCCTGGAAAGGCGTGAGTCGTGGAAAAACCGGATAATCTCCCCCCCGAAGAAAGAGATCAAGATGAACATCGTCAGCGCCAGAGTAAAAGCGAAAACAGCCTGTCCAAATCCGCCTATACGTCTGAATATGGGAAACAGCACAGACATGAGCAAAATCGATGAGAGCAGGCAGATAATAATCTCACTCCAGAGAGGGAGACGAAAAAAGAACACAGCGCCTGACAAAAGGAACATGGCGCCGACAGCGACAAGTCCAAAGCTACCGGACAGGCTAAATCTGTCTTTAAAAACGGCGGTCAGAAAAAATGAGCCGGTCAGGCAGAGGATGACGGCAATAGTCTGCGTGTTTTCAAGAAACTGCACGGTGTTGAATCCGTCAAACACAAAATAAAAATAGAAAGAGGCCCAGCCGGCAAAAAAGGCAATGGCAAGTCCGGTTAAAATATCGGGTATATTCGGTTTGTATCTGAACACCGCTTTCGACATATTTCTGAAACCTCCGTGAAGTCCGGGAATTCGCAAAAATACAAAAAAAGGCGCTACCTACCCAAAGCCTACCTCATAACCACCTTATTATAGCATCAAATAATCCTTTTGGGTAGTGGTAAAAATGAAAGAACTGTGCTAAAATTTAGAATACGGACACATATTATACAAATTGACTGTTTTAGGGCTGTTTATCCGCGGTATTTTAACAAAATTTGCGCTCATATTTTCACCGCTCCGTCGTCATTCGCACAAAAATGGTAGAAAATTTTGAAAAGAGAGAAAATTTTGGTGCAGTTTCCTTTATGTTATGCTATAATCACATCGTATGGTCTCCGGGCGGCGTTTTTCCTCGGTTCACAATTCTGATTACAGGTGGTATTTCTATGACCAGAAAAGCGGCTGTCAAGGCTTCAAAAAAGCCGGCCTACATATATGCCTTGCTGGTTCTTGCGGCTCTCTTCCTCGTCTCCGCCGTGGTTCTTGTGGCCTACGTTGGGGCGACCTCGGAGGATTACGCGCAGTTCCTTCAGTCTTCGGCCGGTGCGGTTAAAGAAAATCCCATAGAGATTATTATGCGCGGCGATGTCGAAATTATTGATGAAAATCCGCCTCTCGCGCCGGGAGATATCGGAGGGATGCACAAGCTCGCTGCCTGTGCGGCTGCCGTGGTCTTTCTTATCTGCGGCGCCCCGCTGCTTGCAAGCCGCGTCGCCTCAAGGCGCCTCGTCCGCACAAGGCCCGGCAAATGACATTGCTGCCCGCGCGGAGCTTGCTTCGTAACGGAACATAACTACAAAATCCCCTGTTTTCGCACTGCGAAAACAGGGGATTTGCGCGTTTGGAGCGGCCGTCCTGCTTTGCCCCTTTCAGTATTCCTTCAAATATCAGCGCTAGGGGAAAGTCGTAAGTATAATCATTATCGCACATATTTACGGCTCCATTTTAATTTTATTTTCCGCGTCCTTCATCTGCGCCGGAGGTAAAAGACTGTCATAATTCTTTGTAAGGCCGGTATCAAAGATATTGCAATAGTACTTTGCAATATTTAATGTTGAGTGACCTAAAAGCCGCTGTAGCGTAAACGCATCGCCGCACAATCAACTTTCCGTACAGAATAGGCAATCTGATAGCTCGCTGCCACGAACCCGTAAATACTCGCGTAAAATGGTTGTCATGGCAATGCAAAAGGGCTTTAAGCCCGCTATCGGAGTATGTCTCCTTTATTGTCTCTTCGGCTTTGTAGCGGGATAAATTGAGGGCTGAAATGCCTTTCTTTATTGCACCAAGAGAAAAAGGATTTGAATGTGCGGGTGTAGCTTCTAATCGTATTAGACAAAAGACCGATTTCCCGCAGAGGGGAAGTCAGATTATCTAACCCTGCCCTTTCTTCTGGTGAAATGACCGAGTTTGTGGATGATGGCTGAGCGGAACAACATTCCAGCGTCCTGCCGTCACCGACCTTTTGGAGAGCACTCGCCGTGGTGAGGCGTTGTAAAGCAAATAACACTGTTGGAGCTGAGCAACGAGCTCGGGCAAGCCAGGACGCGGGAAAAAGAAATTCTGGAGCAAATAGACCGCATCATCCCATGGGACGAGTGGATGGGGATTATACAGCCGCACTACTACAAAGGAGAGCGCGGGAACAAGCCCTTCGACCTCGAGCTAATTGCATCTGATATTGTCGTCATAACAAAAGGCTGAATCTGATAATTCTGCGCCTCCATAGCTCATCGGCTCTTCAAAAACGCCGAGCGACCTTTCAACAAAATCCACGTGCATGCCCTCGTCCTCGTTTGTCGGCTCGGTTATGTTGACCACCACCTCGACATCCTGGTTATTGAACACCTTGTAGTTCCCGGCCTATTCGGTGATGCCGGGAAGGGGCGCAAAAGCGCCCCTTCCCGAAAATTAAAGTGGTTAGCATTTTCTTATTGAGTGTGCTTTTCAACCACCACTGAGCTTGGCACCGGTCTTGGCATTCCTGCGTCATTCGTAGCCAAAAGGCATACGAAAGTTATCGGCATGGATAGAATTAACAGTAACAATGCTGCAACTATCCTACCGAACCTCCATTTCCCATGATTTCTTCTTTCGAAGACGCAGTATCCCACTGCATAGAATAAAAAACAAAGCATGCCTATGTACATCAAAATCAAAAAATAACCTATTCCAGCGGCGCCGTTTCTTCCACCGATGTAATCAAGCACAAAGCTACCCGTCGTCAATATACCGATGATATACTTCCCCAAACGTCTGAGATTTGTGTCTCCTTCAATCGTAGTGCGCAAATAGAAAAAGCAAGCAAGAACGGTCAGCATTAGTAGAAAAACTAATAAAAACTGTGGATATTTCGAATAATCTCCCCAAATCAAATGAAATACAGCTGTTAACAAGGGGATAACCGTAATCACTCCCAATACTATTAATGCTTTTCTGGTCAGGCTCATAATTACTCCTCCAGTTTGTGTAACATCAATTTCCCTTTCCAAGCGCTTCGGATATCTCGTTCCACGGAAACTGCTTTTGATAATTCTGTCGCTTCCCCGTTGACCATGCGAGGATCACCATCTCAATGTCGTTCGGTCTCACGGGGTCTCGTGAATCATCCATCACCATGCGCGGACGCTCGATTTGTGTTCCTTGAGCGTCATAGATATTGGTTACCTGATCCTTTTCCGTTGCTTTATAATTGTCGTTATACGCCTGCAGATCCGGGTAATCCTTCACGTTTATCCCCGGCATGTTTGCCGATTTTTGATAATACGCGTCTCCAAGCCCTAAAATATGCCCAAATTCATGTTTCGCGGTATGATTCGCGTTAGGATTTAAGGATGATTGCGCATCATCGTTTAACACAATCCACTTATCCCAGTCCGGATCGCTCGCGTCCGTATCCCAATCGAAGATATCTTTCCCGCCGTAGGCCATTGAGTTCGGAATAAAAGGGATTACCCGCGTGTCAAAATCAATGTGCATCCCGTCGGGCGCCTCGGTCACGTTGACCACCACCTCGACATCCTGGTTATTGAACACCTTGTAGCTCCCTGCCCATTCCTTGATTCCAGAAAGGGCGCGCTTTCGCGCGCCCCACTGGCGGTTTAAAGCGGCGCAATCTAAGGATAACCTTCCCGAATCTCATACCCCCAGCCGTCTCCAAAGTACTGATCGTAATAACGGCCTTCTTCTTCGTCTATATAGGCCTCAATTTTTGTAGAATATGGGTTGTAATAGTAGTACCCTCTCGAATAACCATGAGAAATAGAGAATCCCATTTCACACATGTGTGGATTAAATGAAATGGATTCGAAATCAAAGGAGAGGAGCTTTTGTATGTCTTCCGCCACCTCGTCTCCATACCGCAGGCGCCATTTCTCAGTATCTTCAACCCGGTAATAGCGATCTTTATCTTCGTAATCCCTGAGCGCGACTTTTTCTCCATAGTCCTTAAGATATGGCACGAGCCTGTCAACGCATGCGCTAAGCTCATCCTTGATTTCAGGGAGGCGCATTAGCGCCTCTTTTTTTGAACGTTCAAAATCTATTTTGTTCCAGATAGCAAATACACTGCAATACGCCAGAGACAGGACAATTATCGCACAAAGAAGTATTGCGATGCCCTTAAACGCTAATCTCAAGATCTTTTTCAGCATACTAATTCCCCTTTCCAAGCGCCTCCGATATGGTCGTCATTATCCCAAACTGGAGCTGGAAATTCTGCCGTTTGCCTGTGTGCCAGGCAAGAATCACCATCTCAATGTCATTGTTAGTGGGCTTTTTGCTGTTTGTGGTAGTTGCTTCCATAATTGTGCCCTTAGCGTCAGGATATTTGGTATAGTCAGTCCCAAACAGAAGGTTTCCTTTTTGTTCATACGCGTCCCCCAAGCCCAGTGGATGTCCAAATTCATGTGTAATCGTGACATTATAGGGTAAGTAATGACTTTTGCTCGGATCACTATAAGGATGGTCATTTAAATCAATCCACTTATCCCAGTCCGGATCGCTCGCGTCCGTATCCCAATCGAAGATATCTTTCCCGCCGTAGGCCATGGAATTATCTATAATAAAGGGCTCAAAAAGATTCGTATCGAAATCCACGTGCATACCGTCGGGCGCCTCGGTCACGTTGACGACAACCTCGACATCCTGGTTATTGAACACCTTGTAGCTCCCTGCCCATTCCTTGATGCCGTCGATTGCGCGGGTTATCTTGCCGCGGTCGGTTGCCGGGACAAACTTATACGCCGGCGCGTAGCCCCCCAGATCAAGATCGCCC
>JAVBNY010000008.1:0-121041 GCA_031551205.1 Oscillospiraceae bacterium
ATTCCTTACAGCGATAACGTTGTTTCTCGCGAACAATTCCGTTTCTGACTACTTTCTCCGATTTGCAGTTCTTACATTCTGCCATGGTAACAGCCCCTCTCTGTCACCATTATACGCCTAATCTATCTATTAGTAAATACTGTCATTTATTGTACATAATTTATATAAAAGCTGTGGACAAATATAGCCAATAATGTTAAAATATAGCTAGAAATACTAAAACTTGGAGAATACTAAGATTTGGAGGAATAAATATATGAAAAAGTTAGTTTTGCGGCCGATTTCTTTTGCTATTGCGCTTATCCTCGCTCTCTCCTTCGCAATGCTCACCCCGCTGCCCGCCGGTGCCGCAGTGTACGACACATTCATTGTTGATGGCGTGACCTTCATGATCCTCACCGAGGAGGGCGATACGGGCACTGTTCAGGTGGGAAACGGGACAAAGGCGGCAATCAATATCGGCACCACCGGGGCGGTTACAATCCCTCAATATGTTACATCCGGCGAAAAAACCTATGAAGTGACATTCATCGGTAACAAAGCGTTCAAAGACTGCACAGAGCTCACCGGTGCAACGATCCCAAACGGCGTAACTGGCATCGGTAGCGAGGCGTTTAGGTTTTGTAACAGCCTCACGGACATAACATTACCCGACAGTGTGAAGAGTATTGGTATGATTGCATTTTCATTCACCGGGCTCAGAAGCATAACGATTCCAAACGGAGTAACGTCCATCGACTATCAGACGTTTTATTCCTGCACCTCCCTCACTAGCGTAACGATCCCCAACAGAGTGTCGGGCATTGGCTCCAATGCGTTTTCCAATTGCACGAACCTCACAAGCGTAACGATCGGAAACTTCGTGTATAACATTTCTAGCGATGCGTTTGGAAACTGCCCAAATTTAAGTACAATTATTGTAGCGCCAGAGAACAACTACTTCTCCTCAGAGGACGGCATACTTTTTAACAAGACTAAAACCACCCTGTTGCGTTATCCCACCGCAAGCGGCGAATATGACATCCCGGATAGTGTGACGAGGATCGGCGATAGTGCGTTTGATAATTGTGCGGGCCTCACGAGATTGAATATCCATGATAGGGTGAGTTACATCGGCAATAAAGCGTTTTCTGGATGCACAGGCCTCACAAGCATATATTTTAGCGACAAACCGCCATTTGTGGGTAGCCTTGCTTTTGAGAACCTTCCTTCCGGCGCCACAGCCTATGTATACAGTGACGCGGGCTTTATAACCGGAGATGACGGGAAATGGAATGGGCTGAACGTCGTGCGGATCGTTCGACCAAATGTGGGCGGGATATTCACTGTGGACGACATAATGTATAAGATTCTCACCGAGGACGGACTCACCGGCACCGTGCAGGTGGGAAACGGCACGATTTTTCCGGAATTCTACGTCTATGGTGCGATTACAATTCCTCAAAATGTTACATCCGGCGGAAAAACCTACACGGTGACATTTATTGGCGATAATGCGTTTCATTATTTTACAGAACTCACGTCCGTAACGATTCCTGACAGCGTGATGGGCATTGGCATCGGTGTGTTTGTTCAGTGCGATGAGCTTACAAACGTTACGATTGGAAACGGAGTGACTAGCATCGGCGGATATGCGTTTTTTTCCTGTGACAAGCTCAAAAGCGTGACGATTCCGGATAACGTGACTAGCATCGACTACCAGGCGTTTGCTTACTGCACCGCCCTCACAAACGTATCTCTCGGAAGTGGTTTGACACACATTAGTGAAAAGATGTTTGAGCATTGCACGGAGCTCACGAGCGTGACGATTCCGGACAACGTGACTAGCATCGACGACTACGCGTTTGTAGACTGTACGGGCCTCACAAGCATAACGATTGGAAGCGGCGTGTCTTCCATTTCTTCCAAAGCGTTTGTAAACTGCCCAAATTTGAAGACAATTATTGTAGCCCCAGATAACAACTATTACTCATCAGAGGGTGGGGTGCTTTTCGACAAGACTAAAACCACTCTAATCCGTTATCCAACAGCAAGCGGTGCGTATATCATTCCGAGCGGCGTGACGAGCATCGGCGATTATGCGTTTGATAATTGCGCGGGCCTTACGAGCGTGACGATTCCGGACGGCGTGATGAGCATCGGTGAGGTTGCGTTTAATAATTGCGAAAGCCTTACAAGCGTGACGATCGGAAGCGGCGTAGCCATCCTCAGCGGAAATGCGTTTTTGGACTGCCCGAATATAACGCAATTTATTGCAGCCTCAGATAACAGCTATTTCTCATCCGAAGATGGAATACTTTTTAACAAAACAAAGACCACTTTAGTCTGTTATCCCAGAGTTAGCGGCGCGCATAACGTCCCTGGCAGTGTGACGAGCATCGGCGACTACGCGTTTTATGGCTGCACAGGCCTCACTGGCGTGACAATCCCTGGCAGTGTGACGAGCATCGGCGACTACGCGTTTTATGGCTGTACAGGCCTCACCGGCATGGCAATCCCGAGCACGAGCATCGGCGACTATGCGTTTTATGAATGCACAGGCCTCACCGGCGTGACAATCCACGACAGCGTAAGCAGCATCGGCGACTACGCGTTTTATGGCTGTACAGGCCTCTCAAACTTGGTAATCCCGGGCAGCGTTATAAGTATCGGCGAGTGGGCGTTTAGGGGTTGTATACGCCTTTCAAGCATATATTTTGATGGAGATGAGCCGGTGGTTGGCTCCAATGCTTTCGATTCCTTACCATATTACGCTACGGCCTATGTCTACAGCGACGCGGTCGGGTTTAAAACAGAATCTGACGGCAAGTGGAAAGGGCTGCACGTCAAATGGGTCGACAGGGCGGCGATCACCTCCCTGTCAATTGGCGCGGCCTCAACGCTTGTCTCCGGCCGCGAGGCCACCATCCCGATTACGCTTACGGGCACTGGCCTCGACGGCAGACAACTTACCTTTTCTATTATAGACGCTGGCGGCAACACCGTTTCCTCAGGTTGGCTGAGTAAGGCGGCCAACTCGTTCAGCTACCAAATCAGAATCGACATGGCCGGCCCCTCATTTCCAGCAGGGAGCTATACGTTCCGTGTGTCGGTCCAGGGCACGGACGTTAAGGCCGATGTTCCGCTCAAAATAGCGCCGAACTCGGCGGACTATTGGGATATGAGCGTTTTGAAGGGCTCCTACGACAGTGGGGACGCGCTTGAGATCAGGTTCCCGGACGTCGGATATGAGCGGCAGCTCTTGGGCGAGGTTTTTGTGAATAATGTGAAATACAGCGCGGTTACCGCGGGCAACTCGCTCTTCGTGCCCTCAGCGCCGCTTTCAGGCGAGCTCATCGTAAAGGTCACGGGGATAAAATATCCGGTTCTGTTCCCAAGCTATAGATTTACGTTTACAAAATCGACGGCGCTGTAACTGAAAAACGCGACGCCGGCCGCTTTCCGATAACGGGAGGCGGCCGGCTTTATGTGTAAGTCCTTAAAAATTGATTGTGGCATTTGAGGCCGGAAAACGGTATAATAAAAAAAACGGCGTGGCGCGTGTGCCATGCCGACAGAAAGGCGGGCGCGCTATGCCTAAAAGTCTTGTATTGGCCGAAAAGCCATCTGTCGCGAGGGATCTCGCGCGGGTGCTGGGTTGCCGTCAAAACGGAGAGGGGCACATCTCGGGAGGGCAGTACATCGTCACGTGGGCGCTGGGGCATCTTGTCACGCTGGCCGACCCGGAGTCCTACGGTGAGCGGTACAAGACCTGGAGCCTTGAAACGCTGCCGATGCTGCCTGAAAAGATGCAGCTCAACGTGATAAAAGAGACTTCAAAGCAGTTTCACATCGTGCAGTCGCTTCTCAGGCGCGCGGATGTGTCCGACGTGATCATCGCCACCGACTCCGGGCGCGAGGGTGAGCTCGTGGCGCGCTGGATACTCGTCAAGGCAGGGTGCCGCAAGCCGCTGAGGCGCCTGTGGATATCCTCACAGACGGAAAAGGCCGTGAGGGAGGGGTTTGCGCGGCTAAGGCCCGGCCGTGAGTATGAAAACCTTTATCACTCCGCCCAGGCGAGGGCCGAGGCCGACTGGCTCGTCGGGCTGAACATCACCCGCGCGCTGACCTGTAAGCACAATGCTCAGCTCTCCGCCGGACGCGTACAGACGCCGACCCTGGCGCTGATAGTTGCCCGCGAGCGGGAGATCAGGGCCTTTGTCCCGCGGGATTACTACACGCTGCGCCTGAGGCTCGACGGGTTTTCCGCTTCGTGGTCCGGCTTGAAGGGTGAGACGCGTCTTGACGACAGGGACAGAGCCGAGGCGCTGGCCGCGCCGCTGAGGGGCCAGCAGGCAATGGTGACGGAGCTGACAAAGCAGTACAAGCACAAGGCCCCGCCCGCGGCATACGATCTGACGGAGCTTCAGCGGGACGCCAACAAGCGGTTTGCCTATTCCGCCAAGGAGACGCTTTCCATAATGCAGTCACTTTATGAGCGGCACAAGCTTTTAACCTATCCCCGTACGGACTCTCGTTATATCAGCGACGACATTGTGCCGTCCCTGCGCGAACGGCTGAAGGGCGTGGCCGTGGGGCCGTATGCCGAGCATGCAAGGCTCCTTCTCAGGGGCGGGCCGCTTTCAACGCGGCATCTGGTCAACAACGCCAAGGTGACGGATCACCACGCCATTATTCCCACCGAGGAGCCGCTGAATCTTCAATACCTCACCCCGGAGGAGCGCAATGTTTACGACCTCGTGGTGAGAAGGTTCATGGCGGTGCTGTCGCCCGCGTTTGAATATGAGGAGATAAAGGCCACGCTCACTGTGGGCAGCCAAAAATTTCACGCTAAGGGCAAAACGGTCAGAGCTCCTGGTTGGAAGCAGGTTTACGGAGCTTTTCCGACCGGCGGTGAGGACGAGGAGGAGGACGAGGCCTCAGGCGGCGGGCAGGAGCTGCCTCCGCTGAGGCAGGGCGACCGCCTGGCCGCAAGGGCGTGTGAGGTTGTGGCCGGAAAAACGAAGCCGCCCGCGCGGTATACCGAGGCCACGCTGCTCTCCGCGATGGAAAATCCGTCCGGGCAGATCGAGGACAGGGCCCTGCGCGATGTCCTGAAGGCGACGAGCGGACTGGGTACGCCGGCCACACGCGCGGATATAATAGAGAAGCTTTTCGCGTCGTTTTACATGGAGCGGCGCGGAAAGGAACTCGTGCCCACCTCCAAGGGGATGCAGCTTGTGGACATTGTGCCGTCCGATCTGAAATCGGCCGAGCTCACGGCCCAGTGGGAGCAGCAGCTGGCGCTGATCAGCCGCGGGCAGGCTAATCGCGAAAAATTTCTTGCCGAGATGCGGAAATATGCGTCGAGCCTGGTGTCACAGGTTGTTTTTAGCGACGCGAAGTATCATCACGACAATGTCAGCCGTGAGAAATGCCCGGACTGCGGAAAATTTCTGCTCGATGTGTCGGGCAAGAAAGGAAAGATGCTCGTCTGTCCCGACAGGGAGTGCGGCTACCGCAAGAGCCTTTCTATGCAGACAAACGCCCGCTGCCCCAATTGCCACAAGAAGCTTGAGCTGCGCGGCGAAGGAGAAAAGCGCCTGTTCACCTGCATTTGCGGGTACCGTGAGCGGCTGTCGGACTTTGAGAAGCGCCGGGCCACAAACGCGGCAGGGAAAGGGGAGGTTCAGCGGTTTCTCGCCTCCCAGCAGGAGCAGTCGTCAAACTCCGACCTCGCGCGCCAGCTTGCAATGTGGAAGGCGGCGCAAAAGGATAAGACGGACGGATAGCCGGCATGGCGGGCGCCTATGTTAAGGGTTTCAGGGCGCGTCTGACGTTAGGGGCAACACCGCAAAATATCTGCGCGGTGGTGCCTCAGTGAATAACGGGCTGTGAATATCCCGGATAAACATCAAGCGAGTGTGAGTGCACTTGCTTATTTTTTTATGCCATTAAGTGCAATTTATGGCTGTTTTCACGATAATGCAAAAGCGGATTTTTCTGATTTTTAAAAGCGGCAAATGATTTTATTTATTACTTGAGCACAGACAAGCCAAAGGAGTGGCAAAATAGAGCCTTATAAACAACAGAAAATCGCATCGAATTCGGCCATCCAGAGCTGGTATTTTGCGGAAATAATAAAAATATGCTATTGAAAGGTTTTTTTCTTTCGAAATATAATATTATGATATAACAAAAAGACACAAAAAATTTTTACAGTATAAGACATGGCATATACAATAAGGAGTATATTATGAAGACTTTAAAAAGGAGCAGGGTCGCAGCGTTTATATTAGGGTTGCTGCTGTTGGTAAACCTGTTTTCAGTCCTTAAAATTGAGTCTTTTGCCTCGCCTGTTACTACAGAAGACGGGCAATGGGCAATTACCCCAAAGTGGACGCTGAATTCTGATGCCGCGCAAAATCAGACCGACATTGACTTCAGGCCTGGAGATACCCTGAATTACAGCATGAATTTTCAAAAACAGGGGTCAGGCCAGTTTAATGGCGACGAGGTTTTTACCGTTTATGTCAGGACAGAGTTTTATTCCGGCCTGCCGGATCACAATCTTGCTCTGAACAACCCTGTTTTAGCAAGCTTTAATGGAAGCGACGGCAACCCCGCGGTTCGTATTTTTGACGCGGCCTCAGTAGTTCCTGCCGCCACGGTTTCCCGCGAAATTTCGGGCAAATCATATACCTACTACCAGTATGACGTCAAGTTTAACAAGGTCGCTTATACAAATCAGGGAGACATATTCGACGATTCTGATTATGCGGATTCCGTAAAAGCCGCCTTTGATACGATGAACACTGTTAATGTTCAGTTCTCCCTTTCCTGGAAGTCGGCCATGGAGACGATCGCAAGGCTTGTTCCGATAATTGTCGAATCCGGCTCCACCGTGTTGTTTGGACAGGAAATTGTTCACACCAACCCTGACCCCGTAGTTCCGGTAAACGAGCCGGTAACCAGGAAGCACACCTATGGCGTTTTCAGAGCCAACGGCACAGGCGATATATCGAGCTATAAGGCAATGCCTTACACTACAACAACCGTGCTGCCCGGAGACCTCGTGGTGTTTGAAATTAAAATATCGGGCACCGAGGGTACTGTGAGCTCGGTAATCGATGAGCTTCCCTCCGGATATGTGTTGGTGGCGCCCGGTACCGTCGGGCCGTGGAGCAGCCCAGATCCCAATCACAATAATAACGGCAGAAAACTAAACCTCAATTGGAGTGCGGTAAGCGATGCTTATCTGACGGGCGGAAGGACATCGCCTGACTATACGGCATACAAGTATACGTTTCCCGCGCCCGTTGATCTGGCCGCCGCCGGCGGCAAAACCTATGTTTATATCTGGGCTGTAGTAAAGGAGAACTTTGATCTCACAGGACATCTGACAAATACCGCCTACAGCACAGGGGAGTTTCAGGGAAGCGGATTTACAACCCCGGGCAGCAGCGTTTCCTACCATGACATGCAGACGGAAAAGGGGAAATTCTACGATGTCGCCGCTGTGATCCTTTACAGTGAAGGGATCAACTCCGCAGGATGGCCGATGACAACAGAGGTTCTCAACGCAGCTGTCGGGCATAAGTTTTACGCGGGTATAGCTGTTATTAACCAGGGCACAATCGGTATCCGAAATCCGGAGGTGCGGGTATATATACCCGAGGGAATTGGCGTTGATACCGCCGGGAATACATATACCGACAACCTCGGGAACGTATGGAACAGAGGCGCGGATGTTACAAACAACGATGATTGGGGCACGCTTCAGACGTGGATCTGTAACGTAAGCCCGGCTATTGATACAAAGCATCAGCTTAACAACGGCGTAATAGTGCCCGGCGACGGTCATGACAACGACAATTATGTTCAGTTTAACGGCAATATGAGTAACGCCTATATGCTTGACCTGCCGCTGGTGGTTAAAGCGGGCACATTCAGGCCGGAGCAATATTATTCGGCTGTTGAGGTCTCATACTTTGCGGACGGAGCTGATCCGGGCAAGAATACAGCCTCCATGCCCGCCATCGCTGATAAGGATTCTACGCCGGACAACGATCCGTTTAACGATTTAGCGGGTACCCTTGTGTCATCCGGCGCCAAGGAAATAGACAACAGGGTAACCGGGCACGCATTGCAATTTCCCGCACAAGATGAGGACGACTTTGACTTTGCCGCGCTAAAAGTGGTATCCAGCGCGGCCAAGGTAACCGATGTCATTACAAAAAGAAGGGTGGCCACAACAAATCCCAGTGAGATACAAACTGCGCTCGACGGCTGGAGCTCTCCGGGCGCGCCATATGTGCCTGTTTCATCGGACGCGGATGGGAACGGGGTAATAATTAATGCCGACGATAACTATCTCATCTATGAAATCTGGCTCAACAAAGACGGGTTACAGTCCATGTATGGGGCTAAATTTGAAGATCAGCTCCCCAAAGGGCTGAGATATATGCCTGCGGACGATACCAATGGGAAAGTCAACAATGAAAAAATTGTTTATGGACAAGATTCCTATATGAGGATATCGAGCTATGCCGGCAATCCCAGGGTACCGGCTGACGACGGATCAGGCGACATGGTTATAAGCCACGCGGAAGGCATGTACATTTACAGCGTGCAGTTCGGCGGCGTTGACAACGACCCGGGCACATATCAGTATGTACTTACGCCGGACCATATTACCACAACCTTGTCGGACGACAGGACGAAATACACGATGGAATGGCCGAAAACAGGCAGCCCTGACGATGAGAAATATCACAAGGCATATAAAATAGTTTTTTTGGCGGTTATTGATAAGACCAAGATTGATTACAGCAATATTTACGCGAACACAGCTAAGTTTAAATATAACTCGATTGAAAAGAGTGCGGTAGAGTCGGATCAGGTATACTGGAAGGCGGACTCGGGCTCCGCCTATGTCAAGAAATTTGTTCAGACGGATAACAATCCGGCAGGATCGTTCACCTTCCCGATCTACGCGGGCGGTACTCCTCACAGATATCAGGACGGCAGCGGTATTAACAGAATGATTAGCTCCGACACCCTGTCGGTAAGCTATGCCGTGCGCGTTAGAAGCGGTACCGGCTCTCCGCTGAGGGCAAGTGATATAAACGTCTATGACAGCATAGCCGATCCCGCTGCCATAGACAGCGTGACAAATATCAGGACAGAGGGATTCAAGGCCGCGCCCGGCACGCTTTACGCGCTGGACGGCGACCTCCAGAGCCCTGTCGCGCTCACGCCGGGAAGCGAGGCGGTGTCGGCGAGCTATAATGACTTCACCGGAATGCTGCACATAACAAATTCCGCTGTCATGCCGGCTATGCAGGCTTACTACGTATACTTCACCGTAAATTATAAAGCCGCGAGTTTCAAGGCCGGACAAGTCATTAAAAACACAGTCACGGGCTCCACTGTTTCGAGTGTGATCCCGCTTAATATCCGGGTAGTGAAGCAGGATGAAAGCGGCAACGCTCTGAGTGGGTATGAGTTTAAGGCATACTACGCTAAAGCAGGATTTTTAGGTGGCACATCATACTTCCCACAAACCACGGCCGAGGCCGACATGCCCGCGCCGTCAGGCTCCGCCGCGGTAAAAAACACTGCCGGAGACGATGTCACGCTTAACAGCCTTAGCCCGTCCTTTAGCTTTATCCCGCCGGATTACCTTACAAAAAGCGACAACAGCTGGTATATCGTTCTCACAGAGACAGTCGCGCCAGACGGGTATTCGTCGAACGCCGGCTCGCAGTACGTTCTGCATGTGGTTAAAGCGGCGGACGGAACGCTTTCGATTGATCCTGTAACCTCTGCGTCCGTGGATGTGATAACCTCCGTCGCAGACGGAAAAACGACGGCGACAATCAGAAACAACAGAGACAACAGAAACATTGCCGCTCCACAATACGACCTTGCACTTCAAAAATGGGTGGCAAAAGTGAACGGCGCGGACGTCTCGCCCGCTCAGACAGGGCGTGAATCCGGCATTGTGCCCACAACGGTATCTCCGGGGGATCTGGTCACTTTCAATATCCGCATAACAAACCAGAGCGACGACGTTGCGCAGCCGGTGGGCATTACGGATTATCTTGGATATATCGACCCTGCACACGGCAAAAACACACTTGAGTTTGTTTCCGCCTCCACAGCGCCTGAAAACAGGCACTGGACAATCACCCCCGAGGGATACTATTATCTTGACTGGGCGACGTACTGCGGAGATAAGCAGATCAGCGGTCTGATTGCCCGAGGCGACGCAAACGCGGTGATCGTATCCATTGTGCTAAAGGTGCCCGTAGGCGCGGCGAACAATCTTGTTATCAGAAACATTGCCGAAATCGACGGTATTAAGGACGGCGGCGGCGCGGATGTGCCGGACATCGATTCGACCAACAATTCCAATGCCTCGGATAACGGCACAATGAAGGATAATGTCATTGATGAACATTATCAGACAAATGGCACTGTCGATTCCTCAAAAGACCATGACGCCTCTGATTTTGCAGAGGTGGTGGTTACGGTTCCGCCAAATCCGCGGACACCGGACAAGCCTAATACAACCACGCCGACGCCGTCCGCCAGCCCGACGCCGACGCCCTCCAACACAACGCCAACCCCTCTCATCAGCCCTACGCCCACCCCAATGGTTACACCTACGCCTCCTCCATATAGCGAACGGCCAACAGTACCCATTGATCCGGAAACCGTCGACCGAGGCAACCCGCCGAGGTATTTAGAGCCTATCCCACCTGAAATGATCCCGGCTGGCTGGCATGAGGTCACGCGCGTTGACGATAACGGCCAAATCTATTACACGATTGAAGAAGATGAGATACCTCAAACAGAGCTTCCGAATACCGGAGGCGTGGGTATTGGCCTGACCGCCCTTTTAGGCGGGCTTCTTATCGCGGCAGGACTTGCTGTCAGATTTAAAAAAATCGAAGAAGATGCCTCGAAATAATGACGCACTGAAACAGGCCGTCTGGCTGCCTTTGTGGGCAGCCCGGCGGCCTGATTTTGTGTTCTTATAGGCGACTTCCTATGACGAAAAAATCTTTTGCAGAATACACACGCAGTCTCTGTGCGGCGCTTACCTAGGCCACACTTTCCCGTGTGACGTTGTTGATCCACTTTTTCGTGCGGAATCTGACCAGCCCCGGCGCCATCTTTACAAGCTCTTCTGAAGCTATCACAAGATAGACGTAAAAAACAGGGACGTTGAAAACCAGCGCCAGAATGGCGGCAAGCGGCACTGAATACAGATACAGCGTGAACACGTCGATCACCAGCGCTGCCTTGACGTCGCCGCCGCCGCGCCATACTCCGACGATATTTGTGCAGTTAAACGCGCGGAAAGGAATCGAAAATGAACAGATAATAAGCATACCTGTGCAGATAGTCGTCGAAGCCGCCGTCAGCTTAAATAGCGGGAACAGGAACGGGAGGATAACAAAATGCGTGAGCGTAAGCATCACCACGCATGACGCCGCGCCGAGGAAGACGGAAACAGTATTCAGCGCGGCGCCCATTGAATACACATCTTCACGGCTTCTTCCCTGACCGATTGACTTGCCGATTATTACCGTTGTGGCGGCGGCAATGCCAAATGTGACAACAGTGGCCAGCCTTTCAACATTTGTTGTTATCGTATACGCGGGGACGATATCGGCAGAATCCCGCATGTGCGCGAAAATAACGGGATAGATCGAGATGCCAAGGCTCCACATCAGCTCGTTTAAGACGACGGGAACCGAATATTTAATAAAATCGCGGAGCATAAGAATACCCGGCCGCAGCATTGCCTTAAGGTGCAGCCCCACTCCGCGGTTAATTATCAGGAAAACTATTGTAATGGCCAGCTCTAGCACGCGGGAAATGACGGTCGCGATAGCGGCGCCCTCAACCCCAAGCTTCGGCGCGCCAAAATTACCGAAGATAAACATGTAGTTTAATAATGTGTTTGCCACCATCGAGAAAGCGAGCACAAAAAGCCCAAAATTAGGGTTTTCCATACTTCTCAATGCGGAGGCAAATATAAGAGTAAAGCTTGTTAAAAAGCTCGCCAGGCCTACGATACTCAAATAATCGGCGCCGTAGCTGATAAGATCGGTATTATTTGTCATTGCGGACATAATCTGGTTTGAAAAAAAGAAGCACGCAACCGTAAATATAGCCGTAATCCCTGCGCTGAAGATTATCCCAAGCGAAAGGACACGGCTGATAGCGTCCATGTCGCGCTTGCCCCAATACTGGCTGATGAGGACGCTGGAGCCGCTTTGAAGCCCAAAAATTATGAGCATAATTATAAAAACAAGCGTCGTCGCCAGCGAGACGGAACCCATCTCTTTCTGACCAAGAGCGCCTACCATAAAAATATCAACAAGGTTCAGAGAACTTGCAAATAGGTTTTGAATAATAAGAGGCAGGGCAAGCTTGAAAAGGTCTCTGTAAAATTCATTGCCCTGCCTGAGGTGCTTAAACATAGGGTCACTCCATCCGATGCGGAAATTTGGCAGTTATCCCGCACCCGATGAACATTCTAGCAAAATTAGTCAACATTTGCAAGGGGAACATGCTTCCAAAAAGCTTTGCGGGGATTTTACTCAATTTGCGGATTTTTATTGACAACAGAGAGAATTGTGGTATTATTGAATCCGGGAATCAGTTTCAATAAGCGTGAAGGGTGGTTGGTATGGGACAGACGGACGGGGCATCTTCCGGGAGGAACACGCGTCAGAAATCGCTGATACTTTCATGCCTGAAGGTACTGGATCAGGAACATATCACTGCCGACGGGCTTGTGGAGCTGCTCAAGTCGAGGAAAACGCCCGTAGCGAAATCTACGGTCTACCGTTTTCTCTCTCAGCTTGAGGAAAGCGGGCTGGTGAGACGGTACATACTGTCTGACAGCCAGTCGGCATGTTATCAATTTGTCGGCGGTGATAAGCCCTGCATGAGGCATTACCACATGATGTGCCTTGAATGCGGCGGTATTGTGCATTTTGAGAGCGGAGCGCTCTCGGATGCGCTTTCACACGTCTCGGAGGCGGAGGGGTTTGTCATTGACGGAGGAAAAACGGTTTTCTACGGGCTGTGCTCATCATGCGCGCGGGACGGCGACTGCCGGATATAGGTTGATCGGAGGATGAAAATGAAAAGAATTACCTGCCTTTTTATTGCGGCGGTAATGCTGGCGCTCTGTTCATGCGCCGCGCGCCCTGCGGGGGGCGGAGACAGGCCCCGCGTGATCGCGTCGCTGTTCCCGCAGTATGACTTCGTGCGCCAAGTAGCAGGAGAAGATGTCGAGGTTGAGCTGCTGCTGCCTCCGGGCGCGGACAGCCACACCTTTGACCCCGGGGCAAAGGACGTGGAGAGGATTTACAGCTCGCAGATGTTCGTGTATACGGGGGATTATATGGAGCCATGGGCGGGCAGGCTTATAAGCGGCGCCAAGGGTGAGCTAAATGCCGTAGACGCCTCGGCGGGTGTCAAGCTTGAGGCGGAAGAGCACGGCGAAGACGGGCATGAGCACGCGGGAGAGGAGCCGGATCATGTGCACGTGCTCGACCCCCATATCTGGCTCGATCCGACGCTCGCGATGGTTATGGTGGATAACATTACGGAAGGGCTTTGCGGCCTGCTTCCCGAAAGGGCGGATGCCTTCCGTGAAAACGCCGAGGCGTATAAAAAAGAGCTTAAAAAGCTGGATGACGACACCTTTGAGGTCGTGAAAAACGGGAAAAGGGATACGCTCTGTTTCGCGGGGCGGTTTTCGTATCATTATTATCTTGAACGCTACGGCCTAAAATACCGCTCGGCGTTTGACTCGTGCTCCACGGAGAGCGAGCCTAGTCTTCGTTCGATGACGGAGCTTTGCGAATTCATCAAGGAGAACAAAATCCCGTGCGTTTACCATGAGGAGCTCTCCGAGCCGAAGATCGCAAAGACCGTGGCCGCGGAAACCGGGGCCTCGTGCGAGCTTTTCAGCACCGGACACAATGTTACAAAGCAGGAGCTTGATTCGGGCGTTACGTTCCTCGACGTTATGAGAGGGAACCTCGAAAGGGTCAGAAAGGGTTTGAACTGACATGCAGGACGTTATTCTCAGCATAAAAAACGTCAGTATAGCGTATGAGTCGGAGCTTGCCGTGTCGGACGTAAGCTTTGACGTCATGCGGGGAGACTACTTTTGCGTGGTCGGCTCGAACGGCTCCGGGAAAAGCTCGCTGATAAAGGGCGCGCTCGGGCTTGTCCCGCTGCGCTCGGGAGACATAACCCTCGGCGCGGGGCAGGACAGGGTCGCTTACCTGCCTCAGATCAGCACGATCCCGCAGGATTTTCCCGCCACGGTGTGCGAGGTTGTTATCAGTGGCACGCAAAAGAGCGGGAGCCGCCGGATTTTTTACTCGGCGGAGGATTACAGAGCCGTTAGCGAAACGCTTGAACTGCTTGGGATCTCGCATCTGTCCCGCAAGCGCATCGGAGAGCTTTCCGGAGGGCAGAAGCAAAGGGCGCTGCTCGCCCGCGCGCTGTGCAGAAAGCCGGAGCTGCTGATACTTGACGAGCCCTGCTCGGGGCTTGACGAGGACATTTCGGGGAGTTTTTATTCTCTGCTTGAAAGCCTGAACAAAGACAGGGGCGTGACAATCTTTATGATCTCGCACGACCTGGACGAGATCAGGGCGCACGCTGGGCGCGTCGCGGTGCTTGACAACGGACTCGCCTTCTGCGGGAGCGTGGACGAGTGGCGCAGCTTTCGCGGGGAGGCGGGATGATGGAATTTTTAAGCCTTTTGTCAAACACGTTTATCCAGCGCGCGCTGCTTGTCGGGGTTCTGGTCGCGCTGTGCGCGGCGCTGCTCGGCGTCGTGCTGGTGCTGAAGCGGTATTCGCTCATTGGGCACGGGCTGGCGGACGTCGGCTTTGCCTCGCTTTCTCTCGCGCTGGCGCTTGGGCTGCCGCCGCTTCTTGTCTCCGCCCCGGTGGTCGTCGCCGCTTCGTTTGTGATAATGGCCGTAAGCCAGAAAAAGGGCACGTCCGGGGATGTCGCAATCGGCATCGCCGCCACGGCGTCGCTTTCGTTCGGCGTAATCGTAACGGCACTTACAAAGGGCTTTAACACGGATGTATATTCCTATATGTTCGGCAGTATTCTGGCCGTAGGGGATATTGACATACTTATGAGCGCCGTTCTCGCCGCCCTGGTGGTGGGGCTTTTTGTGCTGTTTTACAACAGGCTGTTCATCATCACCTGTGACGAGGCGTTTGCGAAGGCGTCGGGCATAAACATTACGCTGTACCAGTTTCTCATTGCCTTCCTCACGGCGCTTACGGTTGTTGTCGGGATGCGGATTATGGGGACGCTGCTGATCTCGAGCCTTGTGATCTTTCCGGCGGTTACGGCGCGCAAGGTCGCCCGCAGCTTCCGGTCGCTCGTGGTTATTTCGGCAATAGTTTCCGTTTTTTGCCTTGTGGCAGGGATTTTCACGTCGTACTATCTGGATCTGCCAGCGGGGGCGAGTATTGTCGCGGTGAACATAGCGGTGATGCTTGTCACGGGTGCCGTGTCAAAGGCGGCCAAAATGATCGGCTAGCCCTTGCATTATTGATCTTGATGTTATAAAATACTACGGTAACGCGCAAGCGGGAGAAGAAGCAGAAGGAGATGGACATATGAGCGACGGAAGGGACTATGTTTCTACCGATGCAGGCAAAGGGAGCGTCAATATATCCGAGGATGTGGTGGCTTCGATCGCGGCGCTTGCCGTGAGCGAGGTTGAGGGCGTGGGAGGACTTGCCTCAAGCATCGGCCTCGACATCGCGGAGCTTCTTGGAAAGAAGAACCTTGCAAAGGGAATTAAGATCACAATGAGCGACGACGCCGTATCAATTGACGCTTTTGTGATAGTGCGGTACGATTTTCGGATACCCGAGGTGGGCAGTGCAGTGCAGGACACTGTTGCAACCGCCGTTGAATCGATGACGGGGCTGAAGGTTTCAGATGTAAATGTGCATGTCACGGGGATATTACTGGACAAAAAGCCCGTACAGGCGGAAAAAAAGCCTTCGCCGGAAGAAAGCTCCCAATAGACTGGGATAAAGTCTGACGTTACATTTAAAGCTCTCCGCCTTTTTTGCGGGGAGCTTATTTTAAGAAGTGGGAAAGAGTGAACCTGTGAAGATTCTGCATACCTCAGACTGGCATCTTGGGATCAGCCTTTTTGACGTCCCTCAGATTGAGGAACAGCGTGCATTTGCCGATTTTTTGGTGGAAACGGCGGAATCGCGTGGGGTTGACGCCGTGCTCATATCGGGAGATATTTTTGACAGGGCGGTCGCCCCGCTTTGGGCGGTCGAGCTGTTTAACGGCATTGTTACGCGCCTTTGTTCCGGGCTCGGGGTGGAAGTCGTGGCGATAGCCGGAAATCATGACGGAGCCTCGCGCCTGGGCTCTTACGCGGAGCTCCTTAAAAAGTCGGGCCTGCATATATTTGGGAAGCTGGAGCTCCCGGTGGCGCCCGTCAGGCTTACGTCGGGTGAAATAAAAGCTGATATCTACCCTCTGCCGTTTTTTTCACCGGATGAACTGGCGTTTCTCACCGGGAGCGAGGTGCCCGATCTCAGAAGGGCATATGAGCTCGTGCTGTCGGGAATCAGGGAGGGGCTTGACGGCTCCTGCGTGAACATCCTGATGGCGCACTGCTATTTTTCCGGGGCGGAGCTGTGCGAAAGCGACAGGTCGGCGCGCGTCGGCGGGATCGGGAATATTGGGAAGATAGCTATCGAGGGGTTTGATTACGCAGCGCTCGGGCACCTTCACCGGGCGCAAAGCCTGCCACCCTGCGCGCATTACAGCGGCTCTCCACTCAAATACTCCTTCGGAGAAACAGAAAAATCACTGACGCTGCTCACCTTCACGGACGGCGGAGGCCTTACTATTGAGCGGATACATATAAAGCCCAAGAGAGATCTTGTCACCTTGACGGGGAGTTTTGACGAACTGCTCGACTTGGCAAAATCGGACACCTATGCCGACGATTATATCAAGGCGGAGTTGACGGATACCGAGGCGGGCGCCGAAACGGCCGCGATATTCAGGCAGTATTGGCAGAATCTGCTCACGATCCGCGGAAAGACACATGAGAGCGAGCCGGAGCAGCTCAGCGTGGACGTGCGCGCGCTGGGCTCTGAGGAGCTTTTTTGCATGTTTATGGAGGATGTCGCCCGCCAAAAGCCGACGCCGGGGCAGCTTGACTGCTTCAGAAGGGCGCTTGTGAACGCCGTCTTGGAGGAGGAAGAAAATGACGCCGGTTAAGCTTATTTTTCAGGCCTTCGGCCCGTATGTGGAAAGGCAGGAGATTGACTTCAGGGGTTTGGCCAAGTCGGGCCTTTTTCTCATCCGAGGAGATACGGGCGCAGGGAAAACGGCAATACTCGACGCGATAACCTTCGCGCTTTTCGGTGTTTCGAGCAGCGGTCAGCGCGGCGGGTTCGAAAACATGCGCTGTCAGCTCGCGAGCCAGGATACAGACACATTTGTCGATTTTTATTTTGAGCTCGGCGGGCAGGAATACAGGTTTTCAAGGACCTTGACCGTGCTCCGTCGGCGCACAGGCAGGATTGAACTCTGTGAGGATGCGACGGCCGGCCAGATGCACGGCGGGGCGTTCGAGCCGTTTTTTTCAAACGCGGGAAGCAGGAACGTCCGAGCGAAGGCGGAGGAGCTTTTGGGGCTCGACTATGATCAGTTTGTGAGGGTTATTATCCTGCCGCAGGGGCAGTTTGAACGCTTCCTGATGTCCTCTTCGAAGGAGAAGCAGAAGATTCTCGTCAATCTCTTCGGAACGGGGATTTGGAGCCGGGCTGCCGCATATGTCGTGCGAATGGGCCTTGATATGAAGCGTGGGATGGAGCTGCTTCGTGAATCCGTCCAGACCACGCTGTCGGCAGCGGGGTTTGAGAGCATGGACGGGCTGAGTCTCGGCATACAAGAAAGAGCCGATGAATTGGAGGCGGTTGTATCCGCGATTGCGGAAAAAGTGCGGGATATCGGCGCTCTGAGGGCCGCGCTTTCGAAGGCTGAGAGTCTTATCAGGCGCTTTTCGCGGCGTTCTGAGCTTGAAGCCGAGCTTGAGAGCATTGAATTGCGTTCGGGAGATATGCGCGGCATCGAGGAGGCGCAGAGAAAAGGGGAGAGAGCTCTGCTTGTCAGCGGGGCGTATGCTCTGTATATAAAGAGCCTTTCGAAAATGGAAGAAAGGTCAGTAGAGCACACGCTTGCACAGGAGAGGCAGCGTGAGGCGATGGCGGACTTTGAGGCGGCTGAGGCGGAGTTTTACCAAACAAACGGATATGAAGCGGCCGCCCGGGAGGCGGAACGCTCGCTCACACTGCTTGAATCAATGAGAGAGCCATACAGTAAGCTGGCGGAGGCGGAAGCTGAAACGACGCGCCTTGAGGGGAATGTCCGCTTGCTTGATGCCCGGGAAAAGGGGATGGAGCATCGTGTAAAGCGCCTTCAGAGCCTTATATCAAAGCTCGAGCAGGCGAGGGGAGGCGTTTTAGCTTGCGTCCTGGCGCTGCCTGATTTGAGGCGGGAAAGGGATTTTGTCCGGGGCGTTCTGGCGATTTTACACGAAAAAGAATCACGCTTACGTGAAATCGGACGTATAGACCAGGAAATAACAGAGGAGAATGAAAGGCTTTTCACGCTGGACGCGTCGCTTAAAGAGCTGAGAAGGCGGCGCGACCGCGCGATGAACGACTGGCTTTCCGACGCGGCCTCTGTGCTCGCGCGGGAGCTCAGGGAAGGGGAGAAGTGCCCCGTATGCGGATCAATCGAGCATCCGTACCCCGCTGAAAAGACTGCCTCCGGCGCGGACGGAAGGCAAGAGGTAGACCGGCTTGGCAGGGAGATTGAAAGAGCGGCGATGGAAGCCAGCGAGCGAAGGGGGGCTATTTCCAGCTTGCATGACGCACTTCGGGAGGCGGAGGAGCGGGTGACCGGCCTCGAAGGTGAGCTTTCCGGGCTGGCACTTTCTGAAAAGCCCACCCAGGAGGACGTGGATCTCTTAGATGAGCGGATTCTCGCAGCTGAAAAGAGGGCTGGGCGCCTCTCCCTGATTGAGGCTCGCATAGGCCGGTTGAGCGAGGCACGTTCCGCGCTTGAAAATGATGTGCGGGCCATAGGCAACGCGCTTGTATCCGCGCGATCAGAAGTCGAGTCGCTAGCGGCGGTGAAAAAGCTCCTCAAAGGGCAGGTGGCCCCTGATGTTCTCTGTCTGAGCGACCTTGAGGACAGGATCTCCGCAGGCAGACAGGAGCAGATATCATCAAAGCTGAGGCATGATGCGATCGAGGCGGCGCACGCGGAGGCCGCCAAGAAGCTGAGAGAGGCGGATGGGAAGCTTGAAAGTGCGGAAATGGAGCTCTCGAAGGCGAGAGGTGATAGTGAGAGGCTGTTTTTAGAGCTTGAAGCTTCGTTGAATGCGTGTGGATTCGCAGACGTGGGGGAGTATCTCTCCTGCGTACTTGAGGCGGGCAGGCTCGACGAAATCAGGTTGACAGTTCGGAAATACTATGAGTCCGCCGCCAGCGTGAAACAGGAGCTGGCTGCGCTGTGCGCCGAGCTTGACGGCGTGCCCGCGCCGGACGTTGAGCGTCTGAGAGGAAGCGTGGCGGAAGGTGACAGAGAACTATCCGAGCTGATAAACAGGAAAGCGACACTCACGGCACAGGTGGAGACAATGAGGCTTACATTAAGAAGCGTCGAGTCGGTTTTTGAGCGGCTTGAAAAAGATGGCCCGGAGTGCGACTCTTTGCTGGAATTTGGAAAGCTGCTTCGCGGAGACAATGGTATAGGGCTCGAGAGATATGTTCTTGGACACATGCTTAGAGGCGTGACCGACGAGGCCAACAGGCTGCTGAAATTGGTGCACGACGGGCGCTACCGGCTCTACCGCACGGATGAGCGTATCGGCAAGAGCAGGCATTCCGGCCTTGAGTTTGAGATAGTGGACGGATATTCCCAGGAGCGGCGCTCGGTGGGCAGCCTTTCCGGAGGAGAGAAATTCCTGGTGTCACTGGTTTTGTCGCTGGGTCTTTCGTCCGTCGTGCAGGCGCAGTCAGGCGGGATAAGGATGGACACCATGTTCATTGACGAGGGCTTTGGCACACTGGACGACCGATCGATTGAGGATGCGCTTGGGATACTCTCCTCCGTGAGGGGATCGCGCAGGATTGTCGGCATTATCTCGCATGTTGCCGCCCTCAGGGAGAGTATTGAGATTAGCATTGCAGTTAAAAAAAGCAGATCCGGCTCAAGCCTCTCGATTATCACCGGGCAGTGAATCTCCTGGCGTGAGCCGGGTTGCCTTTGGACAATAACTGTGATATAATGCTTGAAAAAGTTGCTTTGTGACCGAAAGGACGATATGCATGGGGAAAAAAATGACACCATCGCTTGAAGATTACCTTGAGGCGATCTACAGCGTATCGCTTCGAGGAGAGGCCCCGGTCAGGGTGACGGATATTGCGGCCGCCCTCAAGGTCGCCAAACCGAGCGTCAACAAGGCGATCTCCATCTTGGTTGAGCTCGGGTATGTCCTGCACGAACGATATGCCGACATCAGGCTCACGGAGGGCGGCGAAAGCGTGGCCATGCACGTGCTGAGGAAGCATAACGCGCTCATGACCTTCCTTACGCTCGTGCTCAAGGTCGACCCGAGGGTCGCCGATGCGGAGGCGTGCAAGATTGAGCACGCCATCAGTGAGGACACCGCCGAAAAGCTTATCAGGTTTATTGAGGATTTTCAGAAGGGCTGATTCAACAAAAACACCGGGGCTTTCGCGCAGCGAAAGCCCCGGTGTACCTATGGAAGCGACCTGTCGGCGGCTGTGGAAAAACAGATCATTCTGATTGAATTAAGCCCTGCTCCATGATATAATGCGCTGTAAAGTCTCGTCGCTGTATTCCGCGATGATCTCGTCCGCCAGGCTCTGGTCGAAGCCCAGCCTGTTGGTGCCGGAAAAGGCGAAGCAGGTCATTTTTGCCCGCTTTGCTGAGAGTATGCCGTTCGGAGAGTCCTCTATGACAAGGCAGTCCTCCGGCGGGACGCTGAGCCGCTCGGAGGCTTTGAGGAAAATGTCCGGCTCGGGTTTGCCCAGCAGCACGTCCTTTCCGGAGGTCACAGTGTCCATATAGGCCTCTATTCCAAGCGTTTTAAGAACAAATGAGATCAGATCCGGCGTTGACGACGAGGCCACCGCGAGCATAATCCCCTCGGATCTCAGCGTTGGAAGCCAGTTGTCAAGGCCGCCAATCAGGACAGGCTCCGAGCCGTAAAGCGCATCTCTGATACTCTGGGCATATACTCTTTCAAGCTCAACCTCAGGCATGTCGATGCCGGGGTTCCAGGAGAGGAGCCTTCGCGCGTTGACAAGCGCATTTGACCCGGTGAGCTCAGTCAGGCGCTCTTTTGAAGGCTCGATTCCCATATTTGAGAGAAACGCCTCGTTTGAGCGGTTGTAGTTCTCCTCACTGTCAATCAGCACGCCGTCCATGTCGAATATTACTGCCTTTTTCCTCATTTTTACCTCTTTCCGGCGCTCGGCCGCAGGATATTACACTGATTATACTATAAGGCGCATGGGTGAGTCTATGTCAAGAATGTATATAAAACTTGCGGCGGCATTGCTTTGCGTATCTCTTTTGTCCGGCTGCGCGCTTATGCTGAACAGGGACTATATGATCGTTTCGTCCCACCTTGAGCAGCGGGGTGACGGGGGGACAGACAATGTAAAGACCGTTGAAAACTATACGGCGCTGAAAAACGTGATACTGCTTCTTGTGCAAAGCGGGGACACGGAAGGCGTTATACACATGACAAACTATTCGGGCGACGTGTCGAGGGATCTTCCCAAGGCCTGCCTCGACGTTACGAAGGAGAGCCCGCTGGGCGCGTATGCCGTGGACTATATTTGGTATAAGGACGCGCGAATGCTGTCCTACTACGAGGTGAAGCTGAGCATTTCTTATCGGCGTACCCTCCAGCAGATTGAGGAGATTGTCCCGGTCAGCAGCCCGAGGTCGTTTTACGAGGAGGTAGAAAAGTGCCTTGCCGGCTTCAGCCAAAGGCTTGTCGTGCAAACGCCGTACTACATCGAGTCGGATTACGACGTGAAGAAGGTGCTTTCCGAGGTATACTACACCGTTCCGGACGCGGCCTTTGGAATGCCCAAGGTGACTGTGACAGTGTATCCCGACAGCGGATGGCGCAGGATTATTGAGGTCGAGCTCGAATATTCGGACAATATTTCACTGCTGCGAGGGAAAAGCCTTGCGCTCGACAAGCGCGCGCGCGAGATTTTTATAGAGTACAAAGCTCCCGCCAGCCCGAAGACGTACAGCACGGCGCTGTTTCTGTTCAACGCGCTGAGCTCCTTTGCCAGGGTGGCGGAGCCAAAGGATGCCGTGGCGGAGGAGCCGGCATTGCCGGCTGACGAAATGAGCGCTTACGGTGCGCTGATTAAGGGCAGGGCCACGGACGAGGGCTTTGCGCTGGCTTACAAAAAGCTTTGCGACATTGCTGGCATTGAGTGTATTGTCGTTGACGGAAGGTATGAAAATAATGCTCACAAATGGAACATAATAAGACTCGACGGCAGATACTATCACGTGGATCCCGCCCTCGGATCGGCCGAATACCGGAACATGACGCAGGCGGGCGCCTCGGATCAGAAGCCGTATTACGAATTTTTCCTTCTCAGCGACAAGGAGATATCGCTGACGCATAAGTGGAACATGTCGAATTATCCTTCCTGTGAAGAGAGCTCTGAATATCGGGAAATGGCCGCATCCGCCCTGGAGGACGGGTCAGTGGATCAGAACAGGGGATGACAAGGAGAGAGAATGAAAAGGATTTTTGTTTTTTTTGCGGCGTTGCTTTTAGTCGCCGCCTCAGGATGCACAAAAGCCGCGACATTCGGCGAAATGCGCCCGTTTCCTCAGCCGTTTTCCGCGATGCTTGCCGTTTGCTCCGACATTGACGGCTCGACGCCTGAGGAATTCGAGCAGTATCACAAGTTTCTTAACAGCACGGAAGGCGGCGAGATGGGACAGGGTCTCGGGCTGGATATCGCCGATTCCTTCTGGATGTTTATGGCGAACGATTCGAAGGATGCCGTGGATAAGGGAGGAAGAGCCAATTCGGCGGTGATGACTTATTTTTTCGGCACCGGCGGTGATTATAAAAACGCGAACCTGATAAAGCACTATATTGAGAGCGGATGGATCGATTCAATGCACTCGTTCGGCGATTTTTCCATGCAGGATGAAAAGACGACGCATTTTTCCCGGGAGTTGGCCGAGCGGGCTGCGGGCGAACTCTATTCACGGGGCCTTTGGCCGACAGTATGGATGAACCACGGCAACGCATCGAATGTGCAGAATCTAAGGAACTCAGGTGACGGAGCGGACTATCAGCAGGGGGGAAGCCCGGACTCGCCGTATTATCACGCGGACCTGACGATCCCCGGCGGGGTGAAATTCATCTGGTTTTCCGACCCTTCCGCAAAGTTCGGCCTCAACACGCCGCTATATCGCGCAACGCTTGAGGACGGCAGGAAGGTATGGGGCTTCAGCCGTTACACAGGTGAAAAAGACGGCCTTTTCGGGCACAAATACAACTGGAGCATATACGACGTTGACAAACAGCTCTCAAAAGAGCATCTCGACGGCATTGTCAGAGACGGCAGCTTCGCCGTCGTGGCGCAGCATCTGGGCGGATCAAAAGAGTATGTCCCGCTGCTCCAGGCGGGGAGGGATGCGTTTGCGACGCTGGCGCAGTATCAAAAGGACGGCAAAATCCTCGTCGCGAGGACCTCACGCCTCCTGGAATACGCCCGCGTAAGGGACAATCTGGTGTTCATCTATTCAAGTTCTAATGCCGAGACCATTGACATCCAGGCCGTTGACGACCCACAGCTCGGAAGAGACAACAGCCCGCAGCTCAGTATGCTTCGAGGAATGACCTTCTATGTCAGGGATGCGGATTCGGCCTTGATCTCGATAAACGGAAGCGCGCTGCCCGAGGACGAGGTCATCAGGACAAAGGGCGCCGCCGGGCAGGATACAGTCGGCATACGCTGGTTTTTGCCCGATACGCGCAATTTCACATACGGCGGCGCGTCTTTTTACCATTGACGGGAGGATATATGACGGATAAAGATATTATGCGGACCGATTACGCCGGGCCACTCGGATTTGCGGACGTTGACCACGAACGGGAAAAGCGGCTGGGATATCCTGAGGTTATCTTCTGCGAGGGCAAGACGCCGGAGCAGATTGAGGCCATCTCAAAGCACATACTCTCGTCTGCAAAAGCAGGCCTGCTGGCGACCAGGGCGGACAGGCATGCTTTTGAAGCCGTCAAAAGGGCCTGCCCGGAGGCCATTTATCACGCAGTAGCGCGCGTCGCGCATGTAAAGGGAAAGGCCTTGCCGGCTCCGAAGCTACATGTGTGCGTCGTCAGCGCTGGTACGGCGGATCTGCCTGTGGCGGAAGAGGCCGCGGTCACAGCGGAAGCGCTCGGGCTCTGCGTCGACCGTGTTTTTGACGTTGGCGTAGCCGGGATACACCGTATGTTTGGCAGGCTTGACGTCATCCGTTCCGCCGGGGTTACGATAGTCACGGCGGGTATGGACGGCGCGCTCGCAAGCGTCGTGGGGGGCCTTGTAAGGACACCGGTGCTGGCGGTGCCCACCTCGGTCGGATACGGCGCCAGCTTTAACGGCCTCGCCGCGCTGACCAGCATGCTATGCAGCTGCGCGCCGGGCGTGGCCGTTTTCAATATTGACAACGGATTCGGCGCTGCTTATATGGCTGCGAGGATACTGCGGCTCTGCGCGCTTGACAGTGGAGAGGAAGCGACATGAAGGTGCTTGCCATCGACTACGGCGACAGCCGCATAGGCCTCGCCCTATCCGATATGACGATGACGCTGACAGGGAAAACGCTCGTGATCCGTGGCGGGAATGACGTAAAGGCAGTTGGAGAGATTGAGGCCCTGGTCAGGGAAGAGAGAGTTTCAGAGCTCGTGCTTGGATATCCGAAAAACATGAACGCGACAACTGGGGAGCGCGCCCGGAAGAGCGAGACCTTCGCCGCGCTGCTTGAAAAAAGGGTAGGACTTACAGTCACTCTTTGGGATGAACGTCTTACAACCGTTTCAGCCCACAGGATTCTGTCGGATACCGGCAGGAAGATGAAATTACACAAAAAAGACGTGGACGCCGTGGCCGCCGCGCTGATACTTGAGGGGTATCTGGCGCGAAGGGCCTTGCAAAAGGGGCAGACGCTCTGAAAACGGGGTATTATGGACGACATATTTCTTAGAAACCGGATGTTGCTCGGGGACGCGTCTGTGGAAGCGCTTCTCGGGAAAAGCGTTGCCGTGTTCGGGCTCGGCGGCGTCGGCGGCTATGCGGCGGAGGCTGTGGCGCGTGCGGGCGTTGGAAATATCACGCTTGTCGACTTCGACACTGTCGGCTTCACAAACATCAACAGGCAGATCGCGGCCCTGCATTCTACGCTCGGAGTTCCGAAGGCTGAGGTGATGAAGTCGCGCCTGCTTGACATAAACCCAGAAGCGCGCGTTGCCGCGATCGTGAAAAGGTATGAAGCACAGGACAGAGAGGCCTTTTTCGGCAGGAGCTATGACTATATAATTGACGCGATCGACATCGTGTCTTCAAAGCTTGATTTGATTGAAACCGCATCTCTGCGCTCTATTCCGATTATCTCGGCGCTGGGCACGGGCAACAAGCTCGACCCTTCGCGCCTGAAGGTGACGGATATCTCGAAGACCACTGGATGTCCGCTCGCGCGCGTCGTGCGAAAGGAACTGCGCAAAAGGGGTATATACAGGCTTGAGGTCGTTTTCAGCGATGAGGAGCCGGTGACGCCCCTGCCTTTGGAGGATCCTCCTCCGGGGCGGCGTTCCGTTCCGTCTTCTTCACCATGGGTTCCGCCGTGCGCGGGACTTTTGATGGCAGGGCATGTCGTGATGCGGCTTATAGCCGAACTGTATACAAAAAGGAGCGAAAATGGGCAGGATTGTTGAGCTTTCCGAGCAGGTTGCGAATATGATCGCCGCCGGTGAGGTGGTCGAGCGTCCGGCGTCGGTCATAAAGGAGCTGATGGAAAATTCCGTCGACGCGGGAGCGGCGGCGCTGACTGTCGAGGTTCAAAACGGCGGCGCGGTGTTCATGCGCTTGACGGACAACGGCTCCGGCATGTCGAAGGACGACGCGGAGTCGGCATTTTTGCGCCACGCCACGTCAAAAATCAGGCGCGCGGAGGATCTCGCGTCTATCGGCACGCTTGGCTTCAGGGGGGAGGCGCTCGCCGCCATAGCGGCCGTGTCGCGCGTGGAGCTGATGACGCGCGAAGGTGGGGCCCCGCTCGGCACATGCCTGACGCTGGAGGGCGGGGCGGTGGTTTCCCGCGAGGAAATCGGCTGCCCGGAAGGAACGACCATTATAGTGCGCGACCTGTTTTTTAACACCCCAGCGCGCAAAAAATTCCTCAAGCGGGATATTACGGAGGCGTCCTACATACAGGCGGTCGTAATGCGTGCGGCGCTGGCCTCGCCTGAGATATCGTTCAAGCTTATCAAGGATGGCAGGCAGGAACTGCATACGCCGGGCGACAACAGGCTCTCGTCAGCGATCTACGCGTCGATGGGGCGCGAGTTTTTCGCGGGACTTCTCCCTGTTAATGCCGAGCATATGTCTGTCAGGGTCGCGGGATATGCCTCAAAGCCGCAGAGCACGCACGGTAACAGGCAGCGGCAGCATTTCTTTGTCAACCGGCGGCCGATCCGTTCTCCCATGCTTTCGACAGCGCTTGAGGAGGCCTATAAGGGCAGTGTAATGACAGGAAGATTCCCGGCCTGCGTCCTGCATCTGGAGCTTGACGAGAGGACTGTGGATGTAAACGTTCATCCGTCAAAGCAGGAGATTAAATTCGCCTCTGAGCGAGATGTTTTTGACGCGCTTTTCTATGCGGTGCGGACAGCGGTTGAAAAGAACGAGTCGCGCCCTGAGTACGCGCCGAAAAAAGTTCCGTCAATGACATTTACATATGCTCAAAAGCCTGTCAGCCCGCCTGCCGGCTCATCTGCGGGCCGGCCTTATGAATTCCGGGCCGAAGCTGCTGAGCACGGGGCGGCGGAGGCCGTTCTCCATGACGTCGCGCAGGCTGGAGAGCCTGTGCGCGTGAAGGTTGGAGCCGACAGGAAAGAGGTTTTGATCTTGCCTCCGGTAAAGACAGCCGCTGAAGACGGTATGCCTGAGCCGCAGCCCAAAGCCGCAGCGGATACCGGATTAAAAGAACAGCAGAGCACACTTCTTGGTGCTTGGCGGCTTGCCGGAGAGCTGTTTTCAGCCTACATCATAGTTGAAGACGGCGACGAGGTCGTGTTCATCGACAAACACGCCGCCCATGAGCGAATTATTTATGAGCAGATCAAAAAAGACGCCCGGGCAATGAGCCAGGCGCTGATATTACCTGTTACCGTGCGGCTTCTGCCCGAAAGCCTTGACGCGGTGAACAGGGATATGGATAATATAAACAGGCTCGGTTTTGACATTGGGGAGCTCGGGCATGGCGGACTTATAATCCGAGCAGTGCCGGACGGCGTTGCGGCAGACGAGGCGGAGCAGACCATCGGGGAGATAGCCCAAAGCCTGATTGACGGAAAAAGCGCGCCGGGATACAATGCGTTTGATGAGCTTTTGCACCTGATCGCCTGCAAGGCGGCGGTGAAAGCCGGGATGAAAAGCGGCGAGGCAGAGCTTTTTGAGCTGGCCGAAAGGGTAATGAAGCTGAGGGATATCCGATTCTGTCCGCACGGGCGGCCGGTCGCATTTGTGATGAAAAAGCGGGAATTTGAAAAGCAGTTTAAGCGGGTGTGAGCACATCGGGCGGGATAGCCCAGGGGAAATCGCCATAAAAATACCGGGCAGCCGTTTCGCTGCCCGGTATTTTTTTCGTTCTAGCAGTTATCTTTGAAAACGGCCAGAATGCCCTTATAGGACATATAGTTGTCAAGCTTTGAGATTACCTCGAAGGGCGAGTGCATCGACAGCACGGGGACGCCGGCGTCAATGGTGTCGATATTGCGCTTGGCCATGAACATAGCCACCGTCCCGCCGCCACCGCCGTCGACCTTTCCGAGCGGGGCCATCTGCCAGATCACCCCCGCGGTATCAAGGATGCGGCGAAGCTTTGCTACAAGCTCGGCGGAAGCGTCGGATGCGCCCGATTTGCCTCTTGATCCGGTATACTTGCAAATGCCCATGCCGTAATTGAGCCTGGGCGAATTGCGCTTGTCGTAAACCTCGGGGAAATTCGGGTCGAACGCAGCCGTTACGTCCGCCGAAAGGCAGAAGGAGTTTTCATAGCATTCGCGAAGAGAGGTGCCCTGCGCCTCGCAAAGATCCTTCATAAATGTGTCAAAAAAGGCCGATTGCATGCCGGTAACGCCTTCAGAGCCGATCTCTTCTTTGTCTGCGAGCATCGAAACCGCGGTCCTCTCGGGCTGTGAGACGTCGAGCACGGAGCGAAAGGCTTCGAACGCACATACTCTGTCGTCATGGCCGTAAGCCCCGACGAGGCTGCGGTCGAGCCCCACGTCGCGCGCGCCGTGAGCCGGGACAAGGCTGAGCTCAGCGGAGGCGAGATCCGCCTCAATGATGCCGTATTTCGTGTTGAGTATGTCCATAATGCTGAGCTTTGTCCTGTCCGCGCCGTCGTAGTCTTTAAACGGACGCGTTCCGATCAGAAGGTTCATATTTTCGGCGGAAATAGCTTCAGAAAGCGTTTTCTTCATCTGGTCATTCGCGAGATGCGGAAGCAGGTCGGTTATGCAGAAGACGGGGTCGTCCTTCCCGGGGCCGATGGAGATATCCTTAATCGTCCCGTCCTTCAGCGCGACAACGCCCCTCAGCTCCAGCGGCATCGCAAGCCACTGGTATTTTTTGACGCCGCCGTAATAATGCGTCTTGAAGTAGGCAATCCCCGAGTCCTCGAATAACGGGTTTGTTTTGAGGTCAATTCTCGGCGCGTCGATATGCGCGGCGGCAATGGCGGCGCCGCATGAGAGTTGCTTTTCTCCGACGACCGCGAAGACGACCGCCTTAGCCCTATTGACTCTGAAAATCCTGTCGCCGGGGGAGAGCTTCATGCCGCGCGTAAACTGGCGGAACCCTTTCTCCTGCGCGCGCGCGACCATATACCGCACGGCCTCCCGCTCGGTCTTGCACCGGTCGAGGAAGGACTTGTACTCTGCGTTAAAGAACTCGCACGCCTCAAGCTCGCTGTCGGAAAGCAGATCATGACCGTCCTTCTGGCTGAGCAGCAGCTCGTCTTTTCTCAGCTCCTGCTTTGTTTTATCTTTTTTCTCCATCAAGTGACCTCCTTCGTTTGGACACGGCCTTGCCCTGTAAAATATCGTCATAAAGGCTTGAGATGATAGCCTCCACCTCTTTGCCCTCGCCGTTGTTTTCGATTATGCAGTCGCAGTGCATACGGTAAAAGCTGTCGTCCTTTTGGGCGCTGATGCGCTCCAGCGCATATTCAAGCTCAATCCCGTCACGCAGTGATATACGCTCCGCCCGCACCTCGGGCGTTGCCGTGACCCCAATTATATAGTCGCAGTATCTGTCAAGATCCGTCTCTATTATCAGGATCGCATCGATGACGGCCATGCGGACGCCTTGGCGGCTCGCCGCCTCAAGCATGCGCCGGATAATTGTCAGGACATACTTGTGCGTAACCGCGTTCAGCGCGGACATCTCGTCCTTGTTAGTAAATACGAGCGCGCCGAGCTTGCGGCGGTCGATAACCCCCTCTGGAGCTGCGTCCGGAAAACGCGAGATAATCGCTTTTTTCATATCACTGTTTGTCTCAAGCTGGCGGTGGTATATCTCGTCGGCGTCAATAGTATACGCCCCCAGACGCTCAAACATGCGCATAACGGTAGATTTTCCGGAGCCTGAGCCGCCGGTTATGCCAACAATCTTCATAATAACACCACCTTTCTGTCAAGACTTTTAGTCGTTAAGGAATACAGTTTCAAATGCGGCGGCGCGGAGCAGGCGGTTCTTCAAAGCGTCGCCCAGGCCGCCCGACGGAGGACAGCACGCGAAAATGATGTCGTGCCCCTCGGCGTCGAGCCTGCGCAGTGCGGAAAAAAGACCTGTTGCCTGTGACGCGAGGTCAAGCCTCCGGCCTATCGACACCGCACGCACGCCTTCAAACAATGGCAGGTCCTCGTCAAAGCACAGAACGCCGGGGGAGGAAAAGTCTTTGATCCGCGACAGAATATACCCGGCCGCGTGCTGTCCGTCGACAAGCACCAGCCTGCACCCGGGGGCATAGTGACGGTATTTCATGCCGGGCGACGCGGCCACGCCCTCGTGCGGGCTGAAAACCGAGGCGTCCATCGTAACTTTGCCAATCACGGATTCTATCTGCTCGCTTGTTACGCCTCCGGGGCGCAGTATGCGCCTCTCGCCAAGCGCAAGCGTGATAACCGTGGATTCCAGCCCCACCTCGCAGGGCCCGCCGTCCACAACGGCATCGATCCTGCCGTCAAGATCGTCAAGGACATGTGCGGCAGTCGTCGGGCTGGGGCGGCCCGAAAGGTTTGCCGAGGGCGCGGCGACAGGGCAGCCCGCCGCCTCAATTATCTCCCTGGCGGCAAAGTGTGCGGGCACGCGCACCGCCACTGTTTCAAGCCCAGCGCAAACATTTTCAGGAATAAGCGCGGATTTTTCAAGAATAATTGTAAGCGGGCCAGGCCAAAAACGGGATGCAAGCGCCAGCGCATCCTGTGGGACGCGGGCGCAGAGGAGGGAAAGCTGTCCGGGATCCGCGATATGCACAATAAGCGGGTTATCCTGCGGGCGGCCTTTTGCAATGAATATCTTATCCACAGCCTTGGTGTCAAGCGCATTAGCTCCGAGGCCGTAAACCGTTTCTGTCGGGATAGCGACCAGGCCGCCGGACGCTATTATCGAGCCGGCGATTCTTGCGGCGTCGGAGTCGGCTTTGTTTATTTTGAGTAGTTTTGTGAGCATTTATCCCATTATCCTTACAATAAGTATACCAAACAGTATCCCCAGAAGGCATACCGCCGGATGTCCGCTTCCGCCGCGTTTTGCCTCGGGTATCATGTCGTCAAATGTTAAAAACAGCATTGCCCCACCCGCGAATGACAGGAAAAGCGCCGTCACGAGCGGTGAAATTCCGCCGGCCAAAGCCCCGATGAGAGCGCCGAGGCCCATGGGGACGCCTGAAAGCGACGCATACGCCACCACTCGGAGCGGCGACAGGCCGACGGCCCTGAAAGGGGAGGCAAGGGCGAGGCCCTCGGGGATATTGTGGAGAAGTATCGCCGCGGCGAGCGATATGCCGAGTGTGCCGCCCCCCTGAAAGCCGGAGCCGATCGCGAGGCCCTCGGGAAGATTATGCAGAGCCACGCCGACGGCAAGCCGCGCGCCCACGGCGGCCAGCCCGTTTCCGGAAACGCCGCCGCTCCCATGCCGCCCAAAGTGCCCGAACAGCGCCATACAAGAGGCGCCGGAGATCACGCCGGCAAGCACCACATAGAGTGGTGCGGCTTCAAAGGAGTGCGGAAGCAGGTCGAAGCAGACGATCGCAATCATCAGTCCCGCAGAAAACTCCAGGATTTTGCTGAGAAACCCAACGCCGTCGTATCTGAAAAGCGAGGCGAAGACGCCGCCCAGGCCCGTGCCTGCAACGCCGACAAACATCCCAATGCCCGAATAAAGAATAACATCCCGCATATCTCCGCCTCCAAAAGCAAGTCTTATTACAAAATATGACAGCCAAAGAGGGGACATTCTCAAAAGGGGGAATTATTCGCTGTCGGTGGCGCGAAGCTTTTCGGCGCGGTCCGCTGTTATCAGCGCGTCGACCAGCTCGTCAAGGTCTCCGTTCATAATGGCCTCAATTTTATACAGCGAGAGGCCGATCCTGTGGTCGGTTATGCGGCCCTGCGGGAAGTTATAGGTGCGTATGCGCTCACTTCGGTCGCCGGTGCCCACCTGGCTGCGGCGCTCGGCGGCGATCTTTGAGTTTTGCTCTTGCATCTTGACGTCATAGAGCTTTGACCTGAGTATCTTCATCGCGCGGTCGCGGTTCTTATGCTGGCTGCGCTCGTCCTGACATTCAACAACAATTCCGCTTGGAGTATGCGTAATCCTTATCGCGCTCTCAGTCTTGTTGACATGCTGGCCGCCCGCGCCCGAGGCGCGGAAGGTGTCGATCTGCAAATCGGCGGCGCTGATCTCGACCTCAACATCCTCGACCTCGGGAAGCACCGCAACGGTAACTGTCGAGGTGTGGATCCTCCCGGACGACTCCGTGTCAGGTACGCGCTGAACCCTGTGCACGCCGCTCTCAAATTTCAGGCGGGAATACGCGCCCCTGCCCTCGATCATAAAACTGATCTCTTTGATGCCGCCGAGTTCGGTGTCGTTAAGATTCGTTATCTCGACCTTCCATCGGCGCGACTCGGAGTACATCGAATACATGCGGAACAGCGACGCCGCGAAAAGCGCCGCCTCGTCGCCTCCGGCCCCGCCTCTGATCTCAACGATGACACTCTTGTCGTCATTCGGGTCTGCCGGCAGCAGAAGAAGCCTGAGTTCGCCGAAGAGACGCTCCATCTCTGCGTGGGAGAGGTCATATTCCTCCTGAGCGAGCTCGCGCATATCAGGGTCGGGCCTAGAATCCAGAATGGCGCGCGCGTCCTCTCCCGCCTGCTGATACTTTTTATAGAGCCTGTAAGCCGTGATAAGCGGCGTGAGATCCTTTTGTTCTTTTAGCAGCCTGGCGGCGCGGGCGGTGTCGGAATAGATCCCGGGATCAGAGAGCTGAAGTTCAATATCGGCAAATTTTTTCTCGATCAGTTCGAGCTTTTCTAGCATATAGAGGCTCCTTTTATGATTTACGTTACAAGAAAAACCTTGAGCATTGAGAAATACTCGCGTACGTAATAGGTAACCCTCAGGTGGAAATAGGGCATAGGCGCCGAGACAGCCGTTACATTGCCGAGCCCAATTCTTGACGCAATGTATCTTGCGCGGAAGATGTGAAAATCATTTGACAGGATCGTGACCTTTGGGTTTATAATCCCGTTTTGAGCGGAGGCTGCATCGATGATATCCTTTGAAAAGCGTACATTCTGAATAGTGTCAAGCGCCTTTTCCTCCATAATTATCCTTTCGGAAGAAACCCCGTGAGAGATAAAATACCGCTGCATCGCGAGCGCCTCGGTAATAGCCTCGGTCGGCCCCTGTCCGCCGGTCAGGATAACCTGAGCGTCAGGATTGCGTCCACAGTATGAAACCGCGGCGGAGAGCCGGGACGTAAGAGCGGCGGACGGCGTCTCCCCGCGTATTCCCGCCCCCAGCACAATTAGGAAATCCGAGCCTTCCGCGTCCGGGTCTGTGTGAGCGCCGGAGAGGATCATGCACTCAATGACAATAAAAGAGGCGGCCATGACAGAAAGCGCGATGAGCATCGCCCGTCGAAGGATGAAGGCCGCTCGCCCGGGCCATCCGCTTGAGGTGACGAGGCCGAGAGCGCCAAAGACCAGAAAGTACATGCCGACGAGAGCCAGAATAAGCGCGCCGAAGGCCTCGCCAAAGGATACGGCGTAGATGATAAGCGCCGCCACCAGGCAGATAACGCCTATCGGAAGGGGAAAGGAAAAGTGCGACTTGCCCCTGTAACCGGTACGTTTTTTAGTCGTCAGTCCCATCTGTAAGATTCTCCCACTCTGTATATAATACGTCTATCATGCCCTTCAGTTCCTCGTGTTCGGAGAGCAGCAGCGAGAGCCTTTCATAGTCCGACGAGGCGGATTCCATGCTGAGCTCCAGGTCAAAAAGTTTTTTTTCAAGGGCTTCAATCTCACGTTCCGCGTCCGCGCCTGAGCGTCCCTTCGGTTTCTTCTTTTTGCCGCGCTGCGAATAGAACGGCGCCACTGCCGGAGCTGCGGCCGAAGGCCCGGAATTTTGCTCATCCATGCGTCGCTTGTATGCCGCAAATTCGTCGTAATCCCCGATGAAGTCGAGGATTTTTCCGTCCTCCAGTTCCCAAACGCGCGTTGCGAAGCGGTTGATAAAATACCTGTCGTGCGAAACGAAGATCAGCGTACCCTCAAAGCTCGAGAGCGCCTCCTCCATCCATTCGCGCGACGCGATATCGAGATGGTTTGTCGGCTCGTCGAGAAGCAGGAGGTTGATGCTCTCGCTCATAAGGCAGCAGAGCTTCAGGCGCGACAGCTCGCCGCCGGACAGCACGGAAACCGATTTAAAGGCGTCGTCGCCGCGGAAGAGATGCGAAGCGAGGACGTTTCTGGCGGTCTGCGCGCTGCAGTTTTGCTCGTAGATAACTGTGTCGATCAGATTGCGTTCCGGGTGGGGAAAGCGCACAATCTGCGGAAGATATGCCTTTCGCACTGAGTCGCCGATAACCACATAGCCGCTGTCAGGCGCCTCCTCTGAGAGCAGGATTTTTAAAAGCGTTGTTTTTCCGGTGCCGTTGCCGCCGATGATAGCGACGCGCTCGCCCTTGCCGACCTCCAGCTCGAGCCCCGAAAACAGCGTTCTGCCGTCGTAGGACTTTGTCACTCCTTTTGCAATGAGTACATCATCGGCAAAAAGCTCCCTGCTTTTAAAGCTTGACCGCATGGATTTCTGCCTGTGATATGCCTCCGTCATGCCCTGCCTGAGCCTTTCCGCGCGCTTGTCTATCGAAAACGCGCGCTTGTGCATGTGCTCAGTGCCCTTTTGATGCATCCACCGTGAGGTTTCCTCAAGCCTTTTGAGCTCGGTCTCCTCACGTTCGCGCTTTTCCATCATCGCCGATATGCGGGCCTCTTTTTCAGCCGTATAATATCCGTAGCTGCCTGAAAAGAACTCGGCCCTGCCGTTTTCAATCTCAATCAGCCTGCTTATCGCCCGTTCAAGGAAATACCTGTCGTGCGACACCGCGAGCACCGTGCCCTTAAACCTCGAAAGATAGTCCTCAAGCCACTGGCATGAGCGCATATCGAGATGGTTTGTCGGCTCGTCAAGGAGCAGTATTTCGGTGTTTTCGAGGATAAGCTTCGCGAGGTTGACGCGGGTCTTTTCTCCGCCAGAAAGCAGCTCGAACTCTAGAGCGCGCATCGCGGGGGAGATAGAGAGCCCGTTTGCCACAATGTCGGTGTCCGTGTCCATCGAATAGCCGCCTGAGCTTTCGAAAAGAGCCATCAGCCGGTCGTATTTCATCAAAGTCTGCTTTGAGTGGTCGCTCTGCATCTCACGCTCAAGCGCCTCCATCTGGGCTTTTATCTCAAAAGCCCTTTTGAAAGCCGTACGCAGCACGTCCTCGACGAGAAAGCCGTGAGGATACTCGGGGATCTGCGTCATAATGCCCACGCGCCTGCCCGCCGCGACAGACACGCTGCCGGCATCCGGCTCAAGGGCGCGCGTAATGATGCTGAAAAGCGTTGTTTTCCCAGCGCCGTTCCTCCCAATAAGCCCGACGCGCTCGCGTTCATACACCTCAAATGAGATATTGTCGAGAACTTTTTTTTCGCCAAAATATTTTGAAACGCCGGTTACCTGAATCTCCGCCATCAGTCCTGTCAGCCTTTCGTTTCTTTGAGCAACCCTCCGCGGTCATGCGCGCAAGTTAATAAGACTACATTATAAAATATCATCTGCGGAGCTTTTTTTCAAGCTTTCTTTTCAAATCCCGCCGCCTCACGAGTTTTTTCGGTGTTTTTGCTTGAAAAACCGTTCCGCCGCTGGTATAATCAGAAAAACTGCGGCAGGGAGGTGCTTTTTTGAAAAAGGACGATAATGCGCCCGATGAAAAGACACCGGGTACAATTGACGAGTACATCGCGCTTTTTGCGCCGGACATGCGCGAAAGGCTGTCTGCTATGCGAGAGACAATAAGAAAGGCGGCGCCGGGCGCTTCCGAAAGGATGAGCTGGCGGATGCCTACGTTCTACCAGAATGGAAATCTCGTTCATTTCGCCTGCTTCACCGGGCATATCGGGTTTTATCCCGGAGCAAACGGGGTTGAGATGTTTAAAGACAGGCTCTCAGGCTACAAAACCTCCAAGGGCGCGATACAGTTTCCACACAAAAATCCGCTGCCGCTTGAGCTCGTCGACGAGATCGTCAGGTTCAGGGTGAGCGAAAACACCGACGGAGGAGGAGATTGAATGGACAAGCAAAGGCGAAAGGAGCTCCAGGAGGAGTTCATGCAGATAAAGACAATGATGGGCGTTGTGCAGATAAAGAACAACGTCAATGGAAAGCTTTTCGTCGCCGGATTCCCAAATCTCAAGAACAAATGGCTCACGATAAGCTCGCAGCTAGATATGGGGAGGCATCCCAACTCAGGGCTCCAAAAAGACTGGAAAGAGTTTTCCAGAGATGCTTTTGAGTTCAGCGTACTTGAGGAGAAGCCGACGGACGACATCTTAGACGTGAGATTCGAGGCCGGGCAGATGGAAAAGGCGTGGATATTGGAGCTCGGCTCTTTCGGGGAAAAGGGCTACAACAAGCCTCCGGCCGAGTAAATATTCATTAAATGCAGGAAACACCCGCCATTGAGGCGGGTGTTTTTTCAGTGTCCGCAGTGGGCGCAGTCGGTATCGCAGCCAACAATCGGTTCGGGGTCGACGCCCTGGCGGCGATAGTAATCCGCGATGGCGGACTTTATCGCCTCCTCAGCCAGCACGGAGCAGTGCAGCTTAGGCGCGGGCAAACCGTCGAGCGCCTCGGCCACAGCCTTATTCGTCAGAGAGAGCGCTTCATTGATGCTCTTGCCCTTGACAATCTCGGTCGCCATGGACGAGGTGGCGATTGCGGCCCCGCAGCCATAGGTCTTAAAGCGGATGTCCTTTATTATGTCGTCCTCAATCAGCATGTATATCCTCATTATATCGCCGCATTTGGCGTTTCCCACCTCGCCTACAGCGTTTGCGTTCTCGAGCTCGCCAACATTCCGAGGATTCGAAAAATGATCCATTACCTTATCGCTGTACATTAAAAGCCTCCATTCTAAATTGTCCGACCGTGCAGCAATTAACATAGTCGGCTCGGATTATCCAAATATTATATACTATTTAACACGATCCCACAAGGGGGACATTTCTCTCAGGCGTTCGACGATAGGGGGAAGCCTTTCAAGGATATAGTCAATCTCCGCTTCGGTCGTATATTCACTGAGCGACAGCCTCAGCGACCCGTGTGCGATCTCGTGCGGGAGTCCGATTGCCAGGAGTACGTGCGAAGGGTCAAGCGAGCCCGAGGAGCAGGCGGAACCGGAGGAGGAGCAAATGCCGGCCAGGTCAAGTCGCAAAACCATGCTCTCGCCTTCAATATACTTTATGACAAACGACGCCAGCCCCGGGAGTCTGTTTTCCATGTGTCCCGTAATCATGGTGTGTGGTATCTTCAAAATACCCTGCGTGAGCCTTTCGCGCAGCGCACGCAGCCTTTCGGCATTGGAGTCGAGCTTTTCGCAGGCCTCCAAAAGCGCGGCAGACATCCCGGCAATGCCGGCCACATTCTCCGTGCCGGAGCGCTTGCCGAACTCATGCCCTCCGCCGTCTATAAGCGGCGGAAGATTGACGCCCTTTTTCATATACAGTAGCCCTACGCCCTTCGGTCCGTGGAACTTATGCGCCGAGAGCGAAAGCATGTCCACGTTCCACTCTTCAACATTCACACTGATATGCCCTGCGGCCTGCACCGCGTCGGTGTGGAAGAGAACCTTTTTCTCCCGCGCCACCTTACCTATGCCGCTCACAGGGAGGATAGTGCCTATTTCGTTGTTAGCGGCCATGATTGTAATAAGGATCGTATCCGGCCTGATAGCATGCTCAACGCTTTCCGGCGTGACCACGCCGAACTCATCGACATCGAGCCATGTGACCTCAAAGCCCTGCTTCTCAAGGCGCTGAAGCGTATGCATAACGGCGTGATGCTCAATTTTTGAGGTGATAATATGGCGGCCCTTAGAGCTCAGGCGCTCCGTCGCGCCGCGTATTGCCCAGTTGTCGGATTCAGTCCCCCCGGAGGTAAAATAAATCTCACGGGGATCCGCCCCGAGGCAGGCCGCGATGCGCTGCCGGGCCAGGTCAATCGCCTGTTTCGAGCTTTTTGCGAAGCTGTAAACGCTGGACGGGTTGCCGTACTGCTCAGTCATATAGGGCATCATCGCATCCAGCGCAGTTTTTGACAGCTTGGTGGTGGCCGCGTTGTCCGCGTAAACAAACGTGTTCATATTTATCTCCTTTATTGCGGCGCCCACAGGACGCGCAAGACTTTTGTGCGCAAGGGCTAAAATAGTAAAGTGAGAATCATTATTAGTTAGTAGATATATATTATACCCACTCAAAGTAAGATGCAAGCAAAAACTTCCGTCAAATGTAACAATCAATTACTTGTTTGACTAGGCTAACTTTAACACATACTAAATTTACTGGTGCGGGAGCAGCTTTTTGACGCATTGGTTCTATTTATTTATGGCTCAGCCCCACAATAAAAACGGTAAAATTCACAGTAAAGCGATAAACTTTGGACATAAATAAAATGACACTTAGCGCGTTCGCAGGTAAGCTTACGCAAAAAAAGATAAAGAAAAAATTGCTGACATAATACATATACAATCTCTGTGCGGTATTGCTCTAAAACAGAGGTGAATGATACAATAAGTTTCTTGTTGACAACGAGGCATCTATATTGTATTATAATAGGGTTGAATCTGTCCATATGAGCTTACTCAGCAGAGCGGATCATTGGTAAGGGGCGCTCTTGCCACTGACTACTAATCGAAGAACTGTAGCAATTAGCGAAGATTATGTAGCCATACTCACGTTTTAAGAATGGCGAAAACCTTGAAACTCGCACCACCACTGCATTTGCTCTTATAGCTCAGTCGGCAGAGCGCGTCCTTGGTAAGGACGAGGTCTCCAGTTCGAATCTGGATAAGAGCTCCACGTTTTTCCCCTCTAAAATTGCCTAAACTTATCCCATTTGCAACAAATTGCAACAGACGATTTTGAGGGATTTGGTGTTAAAAAGCAGTCAAGTTGTGTGTCAGCAACTTAACTGCTTTTTATTTTTCGTAAGCGGTCAGCTTTTGTCATTACCCATATTCATCGCATGTAGGTCATTGTATATTATCTGTCTTTTGCTCCATATGTAAATATACAACTTTACTCCTTTGAAAAAATATTTTCTGCTTTTTTGCTCGCTGATACAGTTTAATATGTATCTTTGTTTTGCATTTCAATTATCGATTCTCTTCTATTATTCCTTGACAGGACAATCTCCGATGATATATACTTAGTTAGTAATTTCAATTTGTAAGGAGTGTTTCTTATGTTGGTGCTATGTAATCTGGTGACCGAAAACTAAATACCCGACAGGAAACATTCGACCAATATGCGTTTTTGGCCGTGGTTTTCTGCCACGGCCTTTTTGCGCGCAAAATTGGCCACATATGCTTCTTTACAATTTGAAAGGAAAGATATTTTGAACGAAAAAGTAAACATCATCACCTGCGAAAAAAACTGGCTGGAGTCGCTGGCTGTGAATCAGCTTGAGGCTGCCGCCAATCTTCCGGGCGCGGTCCGTGCCGTTGGACTGCCCGACCTGCACGCCGGGAAAACACCGGTGGGCATGGTGCTTATGACCGAGGGTACCCTCTATCCACATCTGCTTGGCAACGACATCGGCTGTGGCATGGGTCTTTTTGACACTTGCATCAGCTTAGGCAAGTACAACGAAAAGCGCTGGGTATCCCGGCTCAATTACATCCGGGAGTTGGGGGATATTGAGACGATAAACCCCTATGATGAACCCAGCCCCATTACAGACCTCGGCACCATCGGCGGCGGTAACCACTTCGCCGAATTCCAGCGGCTGGAAAAGGTGTTCAGCCCGGAGGATTTCGCGGCGCTGAACCTGCCGGAGGGAAATATTGTCCTTCTTATACACAGCGGCTCACGCGGGTATGGGCAGGAGATATACAGAGAATTCGGCAATCCCGCCGGACTTGATGCAACCGGACTTGAGGCCGCCGAATATCTTGAACGGCACAACCTCGCCCTCTTTTGGGCACAGCGCAACCGTGCTCTTGTGGCCGCGAAGCTCATCAATTGGCTGGGCTATGATACCTCTCCGATACCGCTCATTGACATTAATCACAATTATCTCGAAAAGCGGGAGAATCTATGGATTCACCGCAAAGGCGCGGTCTCATCCGAGGAGGGACTTATCGTCCTGCCTGGTTCCCGCGGCAGCCTGACCTATATTGTGAAGCCGACGAGGGACACAGAACAGGCTTTGTGGTCCCTTTCCCACGGAGCGGGGCGCAAGTGGGCGCGGAGCCTGTGCAAGTCCCGAATCAAGGACAAATATGACCGGGACAGCATCCGTCAAACCAAGCTCAAAAGCAAGGTGGTCTGCCACGATACCGAGCTTTTGTTCCAGGAAGCGCCCGAGGCCTACAAGAACATCGATCACATCCTCACAGCGTTGCTGGAACATAATCTCATTACGCTGGTTGCCACTCTGCGACCTATCATCACTTACAAGGGTTAGGGGGGCAGTGGTATGAGGATTCAACTCAGCTCGGGGCAGGGCCCCGCCGAATGCGAGCTGGCAGTGGGAAAACTGCTGGAGGCGCTGCTATCCGAATATTCTCAAATAGCGGTGCAAAGCAGCGTTCCGGGGGCAAAAAGAGACTGCTATAAGAGCGTCATTCTGGAGAGTGAAGCCGACCTGTCTCATCTGGAAGGCTCGATTCAATGGATTTGCCAGAGCCCTTTACGGTTAAATCACAAGCGCAAGAACTGGTACGTCGACGTGAGCATCGTCGGCAAGGCGCAGGAAATCGTCTTTGACGATACTCTCGTCCGCTTCGAGACCTTCCGCTCCTCCGGCAAGGGCGGGCAGCATATCAACAAGGTGGAGACCGGAGTCCGCGCAATTTATGTGCCGCTCGGGCTCAGCGTGGAATCCACGGAGGCGCGCAGCCAGCACATGAACAAGAAACTGGCTCTCGACCGTCTCTGCGAGCTGGTATCGGCAATGAATCACAAGAGCGATGCCGACCAGAAAAGCTTGAGCCGACTGGAGCACGCCAGAATCGAACGCGGAAACCCCATACGAGTATATGAGGGACTAGAGTTTCGGCGGGTACGTTAGTCAGATTAAAGCCTGCCGGGGGACCCTCGGCAGGCAAGCTTTTAAAGCGTTCACAACTGCTAGCATGTGTGATATAATAATGCATGTTTTTGGATGTATCTGTCTGCAACAACCACTTAGGAGGGCGTAATATGTTTCGAAAGATTAAAGACCTGCTTCAGATGAAAAAAACATCACGGCAAATGACGCAATCCATGAACGAGTGGAAATTGGATGAAGAGCGGTTCAAAACGCTTTCAAAGGAAGAGTTCCTGCTTGTGGAAGATGATAAACTTCTGCATGCGGCGCTAACTTGGATTTTTGAAAAGACAAAAGCTTTACCGCCTAAACGGCATCTTGAGATTTTAAAGACGCTGCCTTTGCCGTGCCAAATGGTGATAGCCGCAAATGCCCTTGATGGCGAAGTCAATAACGGCGGTTTCAATCAGTATTATTTTAACGACGGCCATCTTCTTCCTGCCAGCGGAGCAGACGCGCTGTCGGCCATCGTGGCAGACAAGCTTGCGGATATCGCCGCGCGGGCACATATTGTTTACCTTGAAAACAAGGACAGTTTTGCAAATCGTCATGATGCCACTATGCAGGATTTTGCGGATTCATATGAAAATAATCCGCTCAACCCTTTTGACGATGAATATTATAAGGCCTCAAACACAGAATCGTTTGGGGAACTAATTGCCGCTTACATACGCGCAAATATTGATTGCTTTGGAGATTAGGAGCGTGAGCACATGCTTTTGACGATTACTTACACCGGGCAGAATACGACCGACCTCGGTTATCTGCTCTACAAAAATCCATACCGTCCACAGGTGTTTGAGCTGAGCTATGGCAAGGCTTACGTCTTCTATCCTGAGGTCTCGGATGAGCGTACGACGGCGGCGCTGCTTTTGGACATCGACCCCATCGACCTGGCGCGCGGAAAAGTCGGCTCAACAGGCGGCGGGCTTTTTGACTATGTCAATGACCGGCCCTATGTCGCATCGTCCTTTATGAGCACGGCCCTCTCAAAGGTTTACGGTACCGCCATGACCGGACGGGCGGATAAGCATCAAGCGCTGTCCGATTCCCCACTGGATTTGACTGCTGTCATCGCCATGCTGCCCTGCCGAGGCGAACAGGAGATGCTCAGCCGCGTCTTTGAACCGCTGGGCTATGAAGTAAGCTACGAGACGTTTATCTCAGACGAGAAATTTCCAGCTTGGGGCGAAAGCAAATACGTGAATCTGACCATCCGAGGCAAGGTGCGGCTGCGGGATTTACTGAAGCATATCTACGTGCTGATTCCCGTGTTTGACCGGCAGAAGCACTACTGGATTGGACCGGACGAGGTAGAAAAGCTGCTGCGAATTGGTGAGGATTGGCTCCCCAACCACCCGGAGAAGGCCTATATTACCGGGCGCTATCTGAACCGACGCCGCTCGCTTGTCAACATGGCGTTTGAGCGGCTGGCTGAGGCGGAGGATAAATCGGTTGATGATGTATCCGCCGTGCCGGAGGCCGAAGAGAAGCCGGAGCGCAAGCTGAATCTCAACACCCAGAGGCTCGGCAGCGTAGTCGCGGCTCTGAAAAGCTGCGGCGCGCGCAGTGTGATTGACATCGGCTGCGGCGAAGGGAATCTCCTGAACCTGCTTGTGAAGGAGCGTCAGTTTTTCCGCATCGCGGGCGTGGATGTCTCCCATGTGGCGCTGGAGCGGGCAAGCGAAAAGCTGAAGCTCGACCGCGCCGGAGACAGCCTGAGAGAAAAAGTGAAGCTCTTTCAAGGCTCGCTCACCTACAAGGATGCCCGTTTCGAGGGCTATGACGCTGCCTGCGTTGTCGAAGTCATCGAACATTTGGATATCCCGCGGCTGACTGCGTTTGAGCGGGTGCTGTTCGAGTATGCCAAGCCGCCTGTGGTGGTGCTGACCACGCCGAACAAAGAGTACAATGCCAAGTATGAGAGCTTGCATGACGGCGAACTGCGTCACGGCGACCACCGCTTCGAGTGGAGCCGCGCCGAGTTCCGTACTTGGGCTTCAAATGTAGCCGGACGTTTTGGCTATTCTGTTCAATTTTCCGAAATAGGCGACGCCGATGAAAACCTCGGCGCGCCGACCCAGATGGGGGTGTTTACCCGCGAAGAGCGTATGCCGTGAGCAGGCTTATTCGACCGCCCGCGAGCGGCTGGACGCTTGACATGTGAAATAAAACGAAAGGACTATTTTTTATGCGGATAGAGATTCCCGAAATTGCCGTTGTGGCGCTCATGGGTGTGTCGGGCAGCGGCAAATCGACCTTTGCCAAAACCCATTTTAAGTCCACAGAGGTGCTGTCCTCGGATTATTTCCGCGCCCTCATTTCCGACGACGAGAACAATCAGCAGGTCACGTCCCAGGCCTTCGATACTCTTTATTATGTGGCGAATAAGCGGTTGGAACTGGGACTGATGACCGTCATAGACGCCACAAACGTACAAAAAGAGGCCCGTGCGTCGGTGCTGCATCTGGCAAAGGAGCAAAACTGCCACGCCGTGGCCATCGTATTGGACATTCCCGAGAAAACCTGCCGGGAGCGGAATGAAAAGCGCCCTGACCGGGATTTCGGCGGGCATGTTATCACAAGGCAGTCCCAGCAACTGCACCGCTCCATCCGGTTCCTGCAAAAAGAGGGCTTCCGCTACGTCTATGTCTTGAAAAGCGAGGAAGAGGCCGCGGATGTCGAGATCGTCCGAACGCCGCTCTGGAACAACAAGAAATCCGAGACCGGGCCCTTTGATATCATCGGCGATATCCACGGCTGCTATGACGAGCTCTGCGAGCTTCTGACAAAACTGGATTACGTGGTCGACGCGGAAAACTATACAGTGATACCACCCGAAGGGCGGAGGCCCGTTTTTCTCGGCGACCTGTGTGACCGCGGACCCAAGAACATGGAGGTTCTGCGCCTTGTGACGAACATGGTACAGTCGGGCGCGGCGTGGTGCGTTGCGGGCAACCACGACGCGAAGCTCCTTAAAAAGCTGCGCGGCTCCAACGTGCAGCTGAGTCACGGTTTGGATAAGACAGTGGCGCAGCTTGAGGCCGAGAGTGAGGAGTTTGTGGCACAGGTCAAAACCTTCCTCGACGGGCTCATCAGCCACTATGTCTTTGACGGCGGTAAACTGGTGGTGGCCCACGCTGGTCTAAAGGAGAAATACCAGGGCCGAGGTTCTGGCCGGGTGCGGGATTTCTGCCTCTACGGAGATACCACCGGGGAAACCGATGAATACGGCTTGCCGGTGCGCCTAAACTGGGCGAGCGAATACCGGGGCAAGGCGCTGGTGGTCTATGGCCACACGCCAACACCGGAGGTACAGCTTATGAACAACACTGCCTGTATCGATACCGGCTGTGTGTTCGGTGGAAAGCTCACTGCCTACCGCTACCCGGAAAAGGAAGTCGTGCAGGTGGAAGCCAAACAGGAGTATTACGCGCCGGCTAAGCCCTTCCTGGATAAACCGCTGGAATACGACGATATGCTGAACATCGACGATGTACTGGGGCAGAAATATCTAAACACCCGGCTGCGACGCTCCATCAAGATTAACGCGGAGAACTCCGCTGCGGCACTTGAAATTATGAGCCGTTTCGCCGCCGATCCGCACTGGCTCATCTATCTGCCGCCCACCATGTCTCCCTGTGACACCAGCCGTCAGCCCGATTATCTGGAGTATCCCACCGAGGCCTTCGACTATTTCAAAACGAGAGGTATCGGCAAGGTGGTCTGCGAACAGAAACACATGGGCTCCCGTGCAGTTATCGTGCTATGCAGGGATGCGGATACTGCCGAGCAGCGCTTCGGTGTGAAGGACGGCAGATTCGGTATTATCTACACCCGCACCGGGCGGCACTTTTTTGACGACGCGGCGGTGGAAAACGCTATCCTGACACGCCTGCAAAATGCATTGGCGGGTTCGCACTTCTGGGATGACTTCAACACTGGCTGGGTGTGTCTGGATACCGAGCTCATGCCCTGGTCGGCTAAGGCACAGAAGCTTCTGGAGGAGCAGTATGCCCCAGTTGGCCGCGCCGGGCGCAGCGGACTTGCGTTGGCTGTGGGCACCATCGGAAAAGCCGCCGAAACCCTTGGCGGCAAATCAATGGAGGCAGAATCCCAGTCCAGCCAGCAGGCCGACCTGTCGGCGCTGCTGGCAGAATATACAGACCGTCAGAATGCGCTTGACCGTTATACCAACGCCTACCGGCAGTACTGCTGGGATGTGCAAGGTCTTGACGATTACCGCATCGCTCCCTTCCACATCCTCGCCACCGAGGGCAAAACCTGGTGCAATGAAAACCATATTTGGCACATGGAGACCATCGCCAGGTACATGACCGGCGCAGACCCAATCTTTATGGCGACGAGTCACTTGCTTGTCGATCTGCTGGACGAAAACAGCGTGGCCGAGGGTGTTAAATGGTGGGAGGAGCTGACCGCCTCCGGCGGCGAGGGCATGGTGGTCAAGCCCTTTGATTTTATTGCCACAAAGGGCGCCGAGCTTTTGCAGCCCGCCGTCAAATGCCGCGGTCGGGAGTACCTTCGCATCATCTATGGACCGGAGTATACGCTGGGCGGCCATCTGGAGCGGCTGAAAAAGCGGTCGCTCAGCAAGAAACGCAATCTGGCGCTGAGCGAGTTTGCTCTGGGCATGGAGTCGTTGAAACGTTTTGCGCGAAATGAGCCGCTGTACCGCGTGCATGAGTGCGTATTCGGCGTGCTGGCGCTGGAGAGCGAGCCGGTTGACCCGAGACTGTGAGAAATAATATGAGAACCCCCGGTGAGGTCGTTTAAGCTCACCGGGGGTTCCTTTCATTGGGTCTGCTAAAGCACGCTGCTCTCGCCAAAAACAACTGCGGCAATTCGGTTAAGGAGACTGGCTTTTTCAAGTCGTTCATGAATCCAAAGGCCATCAACTATTGCGCCGCCACCCATGCCTCCAGGCACTCCAGCTCCGAAGGGCAACACTTCAAAGAGTATGCCACGACCATCTCCACCATTACAGTGCCAGTCATAGTCATCAAGGGTTACTAGTAAGTTGAGCAATATGTCTTCTGAGCAATGGACATACTTCATCGGACAGGTCAAGTAAATCTGTCCACTCCAGTCCCCTTCAAAGATAACGCAAGCGTTCTCCATATTCTTCGCATCTGCAAAATCTTTTATAGAATTGTATTCCAATCCACGTGTTTAGTTGAACGTTTTCCGAACACCGCTATCGCCTTTATTAAGTATATCCACAAGAACTCTCCCTGTGATTGCCTTCTCAGCTTAATCAAATAGATGCCACTTCAAATGTCGTGCTCATTTCAGCTTCACCGCTTCCAAGAATAATTCGTCGAGCTCCCGCCAGTCCTTTTTGTGTATTGGCGGGAGAGTCTGTGTCCTTTCTTTCAGCTCGATTATGCTCTGCTCAATGTATCTGTTGATTTTGTCCACCCGCGGACCTTCGCCAAACTCGGGCACAAGCTTTTTCTGCGCAAGTAGCTCCTCCACATATGGCAGAACCACACTATCCATCTGGCTGTGCAGCAGCGTTTCAAACAGCATGGGCGGCGGTGCTCCGTTTTCTAAAATATGGCGGCAGGCCAGAATCGGTCTGAGCACATAAAAATACTTCTTGAGCCTCACCTGTTCGTCCTTTAAAAACTCCCGATAGTTGCTCTCGGCCATACTCAAGTAGTGGTAAAGTCCGGACTTTGCCAAAAAGTATTCGTGGGAGATGGCGATTAGCCTATCAATGAACGGATGCTTTTTATAAATGATGGGCGAGGAGAGCCATTCAAACAGTGTAGGGTTGGAGGTTCGAAGTAGCAGCAGGGTTTTATCAAAGTCCCAGCCGTTGATGTCAAGGACATCATCCAGCTTCCATTCAATGACGTCTCGCCGCTTTTCCAACTTTAAATATTCATCCATCGGCCTCACATACAAAAAGCGCACGTCGTAGTCGCTGTCAGGCGAAGCGAAGCCCCAGGCGCGGCTGCCGGACTCGACAGCCAGGAGAATGGTTGCGTTTTCCTGGCGCTCAACGGCAGCAAGCTCGGCGGTAATTGAATTACATATCGTGTTATGATGCATTACATATCCCTCTTACCTCTTAATTTCAGCTATCATGTGCGTTCTAAACTTCTCAATGCATGCGTCATAATCAGAATTGCGGAAGATAAACCTTTCGCATGGAAGCCACTTAATATTATTGTTATTGTTGAAAAATGGATGGTAATAATTCCATACCCTCCGGCTTGCCTCATCAGGCCAATGCTCAGACCACCATGTCTGCCATAGCTCATCGTTAGTGTCCAAATGAGCAAGAGTCTCTCCATATAAAGACCAGTCATCATCAGACCACTTATTGATATTTTGTATTCCGGACTCTCTCCACTCTTTGACGTTAAATTGTGACTGGTCAACTATTCCGATTCGCTCCCAAATCACAAATTCAGGCTCATATCGCGTCTGTGCGACAACAGCCATGCATGAAAAGTCTATATCGTCAGGGCACAAAAGTATTGGTATATTGCATTCACTTTTACCGTCAAGCAGTGACCATAAATATTTACCCTCCGGGTCATTTCCTAACAACAGCCAAGCGGGCCATAAATCCTTGAGAGCGTTTTCGCCTGTTTTTTTGTATAGGAAAATATCCAAAGAAAATCCATCGATAAAAACAGATAACTCCTGATGCCCAGATAGTGTATAGAAGGGCTTGGCTCGAATATTTTTCTGTGAATCAATCAAAATTTCTCCCTCCATTGAAGTAAAATATTCATCTGCGATTTTTGTCAGCCATGGTCTCACTTTATTATCAAAAATTAGAAAGTCCAGAAAAAAGTCTTCAACCCGCTCGTCTCAAACTTTGTAGGGCAGTAAAAAAATATCAGACCTGATGTCAAGAAATCTTGGGTTGCCTGCCAGTTCGATGGCAAAGCCGCAGAGCTTTGCATAACGGTTCCAAAAACCCTTATTGTCCTGCTTTTCGTCCATTGTATCACTCTCCCGGCGTTGGCGCTTGTGTTTATTGAATACCATCCGCCGGACTCATATCAGCCAAATCGGTACAACCAAGTTTTCACTATTAAATGCGGTCAGCCTGTCGCTGGTACAAAGTATCGCGCCTGTTCCACGTATGAGTGGCGATTTTTCAATCACGCCGAACACACGCGTCAGCTGTGAGGCCGGAGAGGCTGTTTTCTTTATTTCCATAGGATAGAGCTTGCCGTCGCCCTCCATGATGATGTCGATTTCCTTGGTGTCCTTGTCGCGGTAATAATAGATAAACGGCTCGGCACCGCTGTTATTATAGCTCTTGATAATTTCTGCCACTGTGTAATTTTCCAAAATTGCGCCGCTCATTGCACCGTTCATCAGCGTCTTACTGTCGCTCCATTTCGTCAGATACGCCACCAGGCCGGTATCATAAAAGTAGAGTTTCGGCTTGGAAATTGTGCGCTTAAGCACATTGCTGGAGTATGGGTGTAGATAGAAGACAATCCCCAAGGTCTCCAAAATCCCCAGCCACTCCTTGGCCTTCAGTTGGTCGATTTCAGCGCCGTCAGCTATCGTTTTATAGTTCATCATCTGTCCGGAAAGCGCGGCTGCCGCCGTGATGAAATTCATAAACCTGAGCGAGTCGATAGTGCCAGATATCTCTTTGACGTCCCTGTCAATATAGGTGCTGATATAGCTGCTGTATACAGCGCGGCGGTCGGTATACTGTCCGCTTGCAAGCGCTGGCATCCCTCCGTTGAAAATGCGCTGATATAGCGCGGGCGTGTCTATTGCCGCGACTTCTTTTGCTCTCGCTGTGAGGCGTTCTATATCCAACACAAACGGTCTTGTGGGTGAGCCGCATATTTCCGCCTGCGACATGGAGGACATATTGAGAAGACACACACGACCGGCAAGAGATTCCTGCACGCCCTTCATCAGCTTGAACACCTGCGACCCTGCAAGCCAGAAGTCTCCCGGGGTGTGATGCTCATCGACATGAATCTTTATATAGGGGAACAGCTCCGGCGCGTACTGCACTTCATCGATAAAGACAGGTGGCTTATGAATCTGGAAAAATAGCTTGGGGTCGCTCTTCGCCATCTCACGCTCGCCCAGGTCATCCAGCGTTACATATTCACGCCCGGCGTTTTCTTCATCCATCAGCTTTTTCAGCATAGTGGTTTTACCCACCTGGCGCGGGCCGGTCACTAGTATCGCGGGAAACTCCGCAGAGAGACGTTTGAATGTGCCCTCCATGGCTCTTTTAATATAGTTCATCTTTCCACCGGCTTTCGGCTAAAATTAATATAATATATATTATAGCCGATTTTTTGTGTTTGTAAATACCTGCCTATTGAATACATGCGGGCTTTTTCCCGTTGTTTACACTGAGGATGATCCCACTCTCAAGATAGTAAAGAGCACTGCGCTTGCTGATGTGGCAGGCCTGATACGGCTTCTCCTTGGCAATGGCATGATGTCGTTGTCGTTGTTGATTGTATCGACGCCGTCATTCAGCGCGATGAATCTGCATCCAATTGATGGAAAGATGTAGTCGGTAAACTGTCCGGTCTGTATGTAGTTTCTTCCGAAACGGCTGAGATCCTTGCAGAGGATCAGGTTAATAACGCCCTCTTTGGCGTCATCTATCATCCTCATAAAATCGGGCCGCTCGAAATTTCCGCCGGAGTAGCCGTCGTCGGAGAAATGCCGCGGGTTGGGGAACCCGTTGTCCGCCGCGTATTTTTCCAGCATCGCTTTTTGATTTTGAATGGAGCAGGACTCGCTCTGCACATCGTCCTCGCTAGACAGACGCTCGTACAGAGCGGTGATTTTGGATGTGTCCGGGTTTACCGGCTGCCTGTCGTTCATAATGAACTCCTTTCAGGCAGCCGACCCATTCATAGCAATCCCAGTATACCATAAACGGGGCGCTTATACAGCGCCCCGTAAAAGTTTTGCTCTATAATCATCATTGCCCAACCGCCTCCGCTTCGCCCTTGATAAGCCACATAAATTTTGTCGTTCATATCCTCCTTTCTGGTCTGACTGAATTGCACGCTCACCCGATAGGTGGTGGAGCCGATGCGTTTCATCATAATCGTCGGTTGTTGTTAATCTGCTTGACCTGCTGACGTATACTGGTCTTGTGTGATATCGTTCCGATTGTTGTAATCTGTTTTTGTTTGGGCCATTAAACCATCCTTTCCGCGCGCGTGGCGCAATAAAACGTCGGGGTAGTATAAAACCCCGCGCTGCGTAAAAACGGCCCCGCAAACCCTCTGTTCATAGGCGTTTGCGGAGCCTAAAGCGTTACGTATGAACTGTTTTGGTTTCGGCGCTTCCGAACCCGCGCGGCGGTGGCTTCCCGCTTGGCAGCTTCGGCGCAGGCGTCCGAGCAATACGCTTGCCTGCCGTTGACCGGGAATTTTCTGCCGCATCTTTTGCAGGGCTTGACAGGTTTGTGATTGAACACGCCCTCCAGTGCCGGGTCGAGGGGCAGCACGGCGTTTCGGAAATACTTGCACAGGCCGCTGGTGTTGAATGCGATGGTAAACATGTAGCAGGTTCCGTCCAGCGGCAGACACTGGTATTCGTAATCGAAGTTTGCGCACATGGATGTGACCAGCTTGCGGATGGCGCTCTTTTCCTTGGCGGGTAGTTCGCGTGAATATGTTTCGGGCATTGGCTTTCCTCCTTTCCTCTATGAGATGTAAGCTGTCGGTTTTCAATAAGATTACATCCTCTTATAAGTAGGACAAAAACAGGGGGTGTTTCGGCACTCTTTTTGTAAAAAGGTAAAAATATTTTGAACGTGTCAATAAAAAAGGGGGCGGCGGTGTAGAACAGCAATCTCCGACAAGAAAACAGCTTGCACGGGACACGAAATGGATTGCCTTAACCCGGCAAGAGGACGCCGCTCGGACAATGGCTGATTATCAGGAAGTTGTGATGATATGGAACGGCTTGGATGCGAAGCGAAGAAGGCGTGAAAGGCGGCATGAAATAGGTCGTCCCAACGCAGAAATGCTGCACTGAGACAAGGTAAACGCGAGTGATGAAAAGGGTGAAATGAAATCCGGGCTTGATGTGGTGATTCCACGTCCTCTTGAGCACGAATGGTGGCACCAGTTATTGAGAGGCGATTTTCTGGATGTCATTTTCGACTGTCCGCATGAAATGCACGAGTTCACTTCCAGCCCCACCATGTCGAATCTCTTGAAAACGCTGAATGAAAACCAGCGCAAAATACTGTATTACTGGGCGATCCGGCTGTACTCCCCACAGCGGCTTGCGAAGTGTCGCGGGCAGACCGACAGGAATATCCGAAAGGTATATGACATGTTAATCACCGGCTTACGGAACAAGCTACACATATGGCTCTCCCCGCGATACGATGAGGGTCTGCCGCTCACATCGGCTCAACAGATGTTTTTGGAAAACTACCGGGCAGGAGTGTTCAATCAAAAAGCCGCTCTTGACGAAAAAAGCGGCGAGTAATATATTTGTAATATATATTTCTTGAAATCAGGTTACCGACAAGGCGATGCGCTATGAACAATCTGTTTGATAAGACGAGTTCCCAATGGGTGCGGTATGACAAATACGAATACAAAAAGGACGGGGATGGCGTGCTGTATATCACGCCCGCTCCCAAGGCGAAGCCCGCCATTTATGATCCGCTCAAGGATGCCGAGACGCTGGTACTGGACATGCTTAACGTGGGGATGCTCTGCATGAAGCGGGCGAAGGAAACGGAAATCCAGGCGGCGGTACTGGAGTTTGTTACAAAGTATGGCCTGTTGGGTTTTATGACCGCGCTGCCCACCACGCCAAAGTTCATGGATTACGACGCGGCATATCTGCCGGTCAATCACTTTCTCAAGCAGGAATCAATGCCTGCGCAAGACTACGCCGCGCTGTTCTTTCCGTTTGGCAAGCTGGATTTTCAAAAAGATGAAGGCGGGCTTCGCTGGAACGTGACCGACCGTGAGATGATGGCGCTTTCTATGGTGATGGGCGACATGCCAACGGCGCTGAACATGAGTTTTCAGCGGGAGTACGCCGAGCGGTACGACTGGCTGATGACGCAGTTCAAGGATTGGGCGTTCACTTTCGTATCCAGCTTTCTGTATTATGAGGACTACGACAAGATCGACGAAACCACCCGCGACATTTACCGGCAGGGCATGGCGGCTTTCGGCGGCGTTGCGCCTACCTATCACATTGTCCTGCGGGACAAGCCGACGATTGTGTGGGATTTTCATTCGCTGCTGCTGTGCGTTACGATGATGTTCAGTTTTGCTCTGACTGACGAGGCGAAGCCGCTGCGCTCCTGCAAGCACTGCACAAAGGTGTTCGCGGCGGCGCATCCCAATGCCGTTTTTTGCAGTCCCCGGTGCAAGAATCAATACAATGTGTACAAGAGCCGGGGGAAGAAAGAGTAGGAGAGTGAAATTATGGAATTGATGCCTATCAATACAATAGCAGGGGAAATCAAAGCGCTGATGCTTGAGGCAAGACGGTCAGTCGCTCGAAAAATTAATGATCAGCTTTTGAAAACGTATTGGAATATCGGGCGCATCATTGTGGAGCATGAGCAGGACGGAAATCTCAAAGCCCAATATGGCAAGCGGTTGCTGTCTGTGTTGGCAAAAGAGCTGACGGGAGAAATCGGGCGCGGTTTTTCGGTGTCAAATCTTCAATTCATGCGTCGCTTTTATCTTGAATATTCAATTCAACAGACGCTGTCTGTTAAATTGAACTGGTCGCATTATTGTGAGCTTTTGATTATTTCGGACAAAGACAAACGTGCCTTTTACGAGAAAGAGCGCCAAAACTCCGCATGGTCGGTGCGCGAACTCAAGCGGCAAATTGAAACCTCTTTGTTTTAACGTCTTTTGCTGTCGGACGGCAAAGCAAACAAAGAGACCGTGCTCGCCTTATCCCGGCAAGGGATTGCCATTACCGAGCCGCAGGATATTTTGAAAGACCCTTATGTGTTTGAATTTTTGGGGATGCGCGAGGACAAGCCAATTATGAAGAAAGAACTGGAAACGCGGCTTATCCGCCACATTGAGGATTTTCTGCTGGAGCTTGGGCGCGGATTTATGTATGTTGGCAGCCAGCAGCGCGTGACGCTGGGCAACACGCATTATTATGTGGATATGGTATTTTACAACAAAATACTGAAAGAGTATGTTTTGATTGACCTAAAAACAGAGCAGCTCAAGCCGGAGCATGTCGGGCAGATGAACATGTATTTGAATTACTACAACGCAGAAGTCAATGACCGGGATGACCAGAGGCCGATCGGCATTGTGCTTTGCACTGATAAGCATGATGTTATGGCAGAATTTGCTTTGGGCGGACTGGAAAACAATATTTTCGTTTCAAACTATGTTTACTACAGCCCGGATAAAGAACAGTTGATAAATGAGGTATGCTTCACTCGCGATGATTGGCGTTATAGCGGTCGTTTGCGCCGGTTGCGAGGGAACGTCCGCCTTGAACAGCCAAAACAGCAATGAGGCCGCAAGTCAAATAATTATTGAGCCCGACAGCCAAAAAATTGAAGAGGCAGGAGAAGAGGATTCCATGTTGACTAAGATTAAAAATGCAAGAATATTTGACGGAAACAAACTGCTTGAGACAGCGTCCGTCTATATTGACGGGGACAAAATTTTACTGGAAAAGCCTGCGGATCGAGAAGCGGGCAATGTGATTGATGGAACAGGTTGCACGTTATTGCCCGGACTGATTGACGGACACGTCCATATGGAAGAAAAAAAGGGCATTGAAACCCCAATAAAATGGGGTGTTACCACAATGGTAGATATGTGTCCGCCTTCAAAAGCGGTTGCGGACAGCCTCCGCAACGTAAGCGGATTGACGGATATTATTACAAGCTATGCGCCGGTGAGTTATCCCACCAGAAAGCGGAGCCGATTACTGGAAACTGGCTCTGACGGCACGGTCACGCTGGAACTTAACCCATCAGACTACTACCTGCGCGAATTAAAAAGTCCATCAGGTTACAAGCTGGATTCCACCAAAATCCTGTTTACGGTGTCAAAAGCCGGAGTCACCGTCAAAGTTGAAGTGACCAATGAGCTTGAAACGGTTATCATCCCCGACGATAACCCGCCGATGGGCGGTATCACCGTTCCCAAGACCGGCGAAGCCCCAACCTATGGCAATTATATTCTGGCGCTTCTCTGTTTGAGCAGTGCGGGACTGTGCGGCGCGACCCTGTATCGCGGGCGCAAAACCAAAATGATAGGCTAAAACGAATTGAGATTATCATAACTACAAAAAACCTGCCGTCCGAACTTGGGCGGCAGGTATAACTTAGGTGAGGAATAGTGATTGATAACCACACGGTTAAAGCGTAAACCGTCCTGCCAGCTTTGACATTTTGCTCATACCTGGTAAGATTTCAAACTTGTTTCTTTTTATACCATTAATCATAACTTTAACCACATCTGGAACATCCATTGTCGGCATATTATTGTTCTTGTCGTTAGTGGTAACGTCGCGATTAAAAAGAGGCTTCGAGGTTTTCGGAGGTGCAAGCTCAAACACTTTGACGCTTGTTTGTATAAGCTGCAAGCGAAGTGACTTGGTATATGCATGAATGCCAATCTTGGAAGCACTGTATATAGGTGCCTTGGCAAATGTAATAAAAGCAAGACCGGAAGAGACATTTACAATAGCGGATTCCGGCTGTTTTTTTAAGTGCAGTAAAAACCGTTGAACCATGCGAATAGGGCCACTTAAATTAATGTCGATTTCACTGCATATTGGAATCGTATTCGGTCTCGTTAAAAGCAACAGCACGCATAATCCCCGCATTGTTAATCAGTATATCCAGCTTGGGAAAATCAGCCGTTACTTTTGAATACAGCTCGCATATTGCCTTTGAATCACTAACATCGCTTTGATATATGTGGACAGTCGGCAATTCTTTTTTTGCCTGTTTCAGCTTTGAAATGTCCCTTCCTGTTATGACAACAGTGTTTCCCAGCGCTATAAGCTGTTTAGCCATCTCAAGACCAATTCCCGATGTTCCACCGGTAATTAATATGGTATCCGATTTTAAGTTCATTTGAAACCCCTACCCCTTTATGAATGGCCAGTATGGACTTGACCTATTATTTTGGAAATCAAACTTGTTTCTTCTCCCAAACGCCGATAATCTCCCCAAACACATACTGGCGAACCTCGCCGGGGGCGGTGTATGCTTCGGCGAGATAGGCTTTGGCTTCCTCCGAGTAAAAATCGTCTGCGAGTATAGTGGTTACTTGCATCAGCTTACATTCGATAATCAGATGAGCTTCTTCAAACGCCATATTTCTAAGCGGTGTTTCGATTGTGGTAAGCGCTACTTCCTGCATTTTATCGCTGTCTCTGCCGGATTTCTGCCCCAAAACCATAAACTGTTCTTTATATTTATCTGCAAAGAATGAAAGCGTGTATGCCTGTTCTGCCTTAATCAGTTCAAGAGTGTAGCGATTGGAGGGGAAAATGAGCCATGTAGCCGGTTTTTTGAAATGAACCGCCAACCCACCACCGCTGGCAACCATCGCATTACAACTGTCTGGGGTTCTTACCGTAACGATGGGAAAAAACCTTACCCAAAAGGGTGAAAACATCGCCTTTTATCTCTTCGGGCGAAATTGCCTTAAATAATTGTTTAAAATCCATATGTTTGCACCTCATTTTTATAAGTGTGTTCTCGGATTCAAATAGCGTCCGTTCTCCGCCGTTTTCTTTCCATAATTGATAGCGGCAACCGGGCATCTGTGCAGGCAGCCAAAGCATAGTTCACACTGCGGGGCTGTCCAGACCGGCTTGCTGTTTTCAAGCTTGATGATGCCGCGCGGGCATACCTTTGCGCACAGCCCACAATTTATACAATTTTCACTTACCTCAAACTTATCGGTTTTTCTACCCTTGATAAACACCCGACACCCAATAAACGAATACAAGCGAGGCAGACGTTTTTTGTGCGTATTGAAGGAACCGACATCCCTCACCTTGATATGACGGACAATATCTTCGACTTCTTTTTCCGTTTTGTCAAGGCATTCATTGATAGCAGCTTCGCTTCCAATTTTGTATATCGGAACATAGTTGTCAACGCTCAATACGCCGAACACAGCTTTCATTTGATATGCACGTTTAAAAATCCCCTCGGCGTTTGCGGTTGTTCCCCCGCAATTCAGAACAAGATAGGAATAGTAGTCCTGCGTCGATGAAACTTTTAGCTTGCTCAAAAAATCCAATACAATGATCGGAATGCCCATAAAATAAACGGGTACAACAAAGCCGAGCATTTCTTCTGCTGTGAGTTCATACGAGAATTGACTGCTCCGCATACAATCGGCAATGTTGATAACACGATCGCCGGTTGCGGACGCTATCTTTTCCGCAATATGTTTGCTGTTGCCGCTGCCTGTAAAATAGAAAATCATAGCGTTCGCCTCTTTAATACCGGTAATAAATATTATTTGTGAGCACAGAAAAAGGAACCGGATTTTTGCCCTGCTCAAGTATCTTCTTTTCCAGATAATCCCGTAGTTTCCACACGTTTGTCGGGCTGTAACGCGGCAAAACCTCCAGAGCGTTTTTGAATTCCTGTGAGTTAAAGCCCAAATCAGCTTGGATAGTTTCAGGTGACAACCCGGATAGCTCAAAGTTCTTAGTCATTTCTATCCTGGTTTGCTCAAATTGCTTGGTATTCAGGCTCATGTAGTCCCTCCGTTATATTCTCAATAGCTTCTCTGCATTCAAATGACCGATTTTTTCCTTGTCCTCAGCGGAGATTGGCGAATTTTAACTGTCGGATTCATCAAGCCGAAATGCTTTTCAAGATCAATCTGCTTTGTAATCTCCTGCTTTCGTTTAAGCAGATACAACAGTATCTTAAACTGAGTGCTTGTAAGCTCATAGGGCTTTAGCATTTGATTAGAAAGCCTGTCAAATTCTATGTCAATTATTTTAACCAATACGCCAATGCTTTCTTTGTTCATTCAATCACACTCCAAAAATCATAGCTACCTATGTGTTATACATAGGTAGCTATGGAATGTCAATACAATTACAAATATTTTAAGGAGGTATTACCATTCCAAGTCTTGTTTATGTGTTGCTGAACATAAACTAATTTACCGCCATTCAGGGGTTTAGATCAGAAATACTTTCATAAGTACGACTATAGCTATCATTTTATTTGTGGTATAATTAAGAATAAATAGGCAAATAGATATTATAGGGAGTTGCACTATGTCAAAACAGGCATCAGAATCTCAAGAGAAGATTATGGCGCGTCTTTTTCGCGGAAAAGCAATATTTACCCCGTTAAATACCGGATATATTGATGATTATGTAAGCTGTATCCGTGAGTTTGTTGCTAATATTTTCTTTTATACAAAGAATGATACGACAATTATGATTGACGCAGGATACAATTATGACCGGCTAAATGAAAAGATGGGTTGGTTGAGCATTGACCATGCAAGTATTACGCACATCTTAATAACACATCAAGATACCGACCATATGGGTGCAGTGGAAACAGATAGTGATCAGCTCTTTAAGGGTGCAAGCCTTTATATCGGGGAAGTGGAAAATCGCTATTTGACAGGAGAAAAGTGCCGCAAGGTAATCTACGGTCTACATAAGCTTTCTATGGTAAAAACCGAAAACACGAAGGTTCTTCTAAAGGATGGAGAGATTTTCTTCATAGAGGGGATTAAGGTCGAGTGTTTTCTTGTTCCCGGTCATACTTGGGGACATCTGGTTTATTTACTTGATGACACTTATCTGTTTACCGGGGATACCATTTGGATTGGTATGGATGGCGGATATAGTTTCCTCAATATGTTAGCGGAAAATAATACGGTCGCTAAAAATTCGTTGCATGTACTGGAACAGAAGCTGCGGGAGAGAAAGCTATCCCCAATCGTTATAACCGGGCATACCGGGTGGACGGATAGTCTTGATTTTGCCTTTGCTCACAAAGATAAGGCTTGCAACGCATGGGTAAAGCAAAAACCATATAATCCGGACGCTCCCTATGATGCCTATGATGAAACTGATGATACAGAAGAAAAGGCAAAAAACGTCAAGCTGCTAAAGTGGAAAGTGTAATGCTGTGGGGCATTTATTATGCAAAAAAACAAAGGAGGATTTGACATGAATATGGACATATCGCAAAACAACCATTCATATTCGGCAACTCGGCATAAGTTAGTTATCGCAGAAAAACCCTTGGTCGCAAAATCAATTGCGGACGTTCTCGGCGCGAAAACCCGCAGGGACGGCGCTTATGGGCAAATTGAATGCCGCTGTTATTTTCGCCCCGCCTGTTGGTTCGTCATATGCCTGCTCCTACATCAATTTATGGCAGGCAAAGCGGAGCCGGACGCCCGCATAAGTGTGAATGGCGTTATCAATGCAGCCATGGCAGGGAACAAAGCAACCAAGCATCTTTTTGTTTGCGGCATTGACGATGGCGTCGGCTTCTAATGTCGTGATGTCACCCTGCCACAAGGAAATTTTGCGATTAAATTTATCGGCATCTGTTATGCCTTTTTCGGAAATGGCGGCTTGTAAATAAGCGTCTTTCAACGCAAGATATTCTTCACTTGCCTCCATCGGCGGGAGAATATTGACAAGGATGCGATACAGCCTGAATAGCTCCGATTCATTATTTGGGAGCGCAATGTTTCGATATTGGGTATGTTCACCTATCAGAATCTCCACCATCCTGCGTAACCGTTTGATTTGCTCGCTCATAGCGCCTGTATCACCTCCGCCATATTCTCATCAAATGAAACGGTGCGCTTTGCGTTTTCTTTAGCGCCGTGCGGATAATCTCTGTTTATGCGGATCAGCGTGGCGCTGGGATTTGCGTAGGTCATTTGTTCAAAGGGGAAGCGAATAATCCCCGGTGTGTTATAGCCGACGCCAAGCTCCAGAAAGACGATGCGCTTGCCGCTATGTTCTTTCACAAAATCTGAACAGCGCTCCAATGCAAGACGCCAGTTCTCGTCCTCCACAAAGTGGTTATCCTTTCGCAAGTTGACCTCCATCCTGCCGCCGCAGACCGGACATTTTGGTATAAGCGCTGTCTGGATTCTGCAACCATGTGTGCTTGCAAGCAACTCCCGCACAAGCGCCTCGTTGTCATACAGCGTGCCATGGCAGGCTTTGGCGCACTGTAAATAGCCGTAGTCACCCTGAACGGCGAAGACTTTGTCAGCAGAGAATCCGGCCTTGTAAAACTGATGCTCCACATTGGTTGTGATGACAAAATAGTCCTTATCCGCTAAAAGCCTGAGCAGTTCTTTGTAAAGCGCCGCCGCCGGCGTATTATAGCGGTTGACGGCAATATGCCGCGCCCAGTATGCCCAGCGTTCCTCCTCCGTTTGAAACGGATAAAACGCTGAGGAATACATATCCGTCATGCCATATCGTTTAATAAAGTCAGCGAAGTTATCCTCAAAGCGTTTGCCGCTGTATGTCAGTCCCGCCGCATCTGAAAGGCCGGCTCCCGCACCGAGCAAAACGCAGTCGGCGTGTTCAATTGCTGCTTTCGCCTGTTCGAGCCGTTCTTCAAAAGTTTTCATGATCATAGCTCCTGCGCAAAGATCAGCGGAGCCGGATTGGACATCCGACCCCGCCGCAGTTTTGCTTTTGTCAGGCTGTGAAGAAGAATCCCACCGTCATATCCAGATAGTTGCCGCCATCATAGTTGCCGTATTCTTTTTGCACAGCGGCTTTGAATTCGTCAGCCGACGCGCATTTCGCCGCGATTCGCTTGAGGTTTTCCAGATACGCAATCTTAGTCTCTACGTCTTTCAAATCTTCTGGTGTATAGTGCGAGGTGAGTACGAGATCATAGCCTTTTTCGAGATACCCTCCCAGCTGCCCGATAATGGCGTCGGCGTGTCCCGCACCCGCCACGATGGAATGGCAGTCATGACCCAGCATGTGGGTGTATACCATTTTGATCTCTGGAATCTCAATGTCGAACGCCTCGTGTGTGCCGATAATTCTCATGGCGATACCCGCAATGGTCACAGGGCCTTCGTCAATAATGTTTGTAACGGTGTGCAGCGAATTGTCAAACTCCGCGCCGAACGCGGCGGTGAAGTTGTCTACAAGCGCCTTGCCACCGCCAGTATGACCGTACTCGTCGGCGTTCTTCGTGGCATATACCGGAACCTCTGGCAGGAATGTCCCGCCTGCCATATGGTAGGCGATCAGTTTTCCCTCCACTTTAACGCCCAGGCCATCGATGTACTGCGCAAGCTCTGTGCAGTTGTCGAGAAAAGCTGGACTTTCGATCACAACGGCCTTGCCCGCCTTTTCGACGATAAACACCTCATCGCTGAGAAAATCGTTCGTCTTGTAGGCGTGAAGTTTCATTCCGCCAAAGTCGTAGACATTGACCTCGCCCTTAGCAAGCGTTACTAGTTCGTAATTGTTCTTTTTCATATGGATGACCTCCGATTGTTTTGGTCGGGCTTGATTTTTCCCGCCTGTAAGACTATACTAATATTCAAACAACCGAAAGTAAAGTAGGCACAAATCTATTATATAGGCACCTTTTAGTAACCATTGGAGGAATGCACATGCTGACGAAGGAAGAACTGCCCGCTTGCCCTGTGGCGACAACAGTGGGATTAATCGGGAACAAGTGGAAACTGCTCATTCTGCGGGATTTGCTCGGCGGGACAAAACGCTTCGGTGAGCTGCGCAAAAGCGTAACCGGCATCAGCCAGAAGGTGCTGACGGACAATCTGCGCTCGATGGAGGATGACGGGCTTCTTGTACGCACCGTTTACGCCGAAGTGCCACCCCGCGTGGAGTATAAGCTCTCGGAGCTGGGCGACAGTCTGCGCCCCATCATGGACTCAATGGAGGTTTGGGGCAACGGGTATAAAGAGCTGCGCGCGCGGGTATATAATGCTGAGTTTGAGTTGTTCGAGGATTCAGTGTAGCGGCGTTTCTTGTCACTGTTCAGTTTTGGCTAGATAAGGCACATCAATAAAGCTTCCTATGAACTTGACATACTCATGCTATATTAAGTATGGTACTTCTTAAAGAAAACAGACTTGATTGAAAGGATATACCTAATGTGTGAAAAAACAAGATGCTCTTGGGTGGGGGAACTCACTATATACATTGATTATCACGACAATGAGTGGGGGCGGCCTATACATAACGACAATAAGCTGTTTGAAATGTTGATTATAGAGGGTATGCAGGCTGGGCTTAGCTGGATCACTGTACTCAAAAAAAGGGAAGCGTTCCGAAAAGCACTTGATGGCTTTGATCCTTGCAAAGTGGCTCTTTACGATGAGGGTAAAATACAAGAGCTGCTGGGAAACGAAGGGATAATCAGAAACCGACTAAAAGTGAACGCTGCTGTAACGAATGCCAATGCATTTCTGGAAGTGCAGAAAAAATATGGCAGCTTTGAAAAGTTCATTTGGGCATATGTGGATCACACTCCGATTAGAAACCATTGGAATGAGATGGATGAAATACCCGCCACAACACCGATCTCGAATCAAATCAGCAAGGATTTGAAAAAGATGGGTTTCAAATTTGTTGGCTCGACTATCATTTATGCTTTTATGCAAGCTACGGGCATGGTAAATGACCATGTGACAGATTGCTTTGTTTATGAGGGGTGAGAAACATGTATTATTATATCTGCGCAGCTATTACACTGATTAGTTCAGCAGTGAGTTTTGGGTTTTCAATAGATGCATACATTAAATCTAAAACTCAAAACGAAACGGCTATGTGCTTTGTGTGGTTTCATCGGGGGCTTCCAGAATGCGAATCCTATGGACGCGATTTCCAGTACGCGACTTTCGACAAACAATCGGCGTTGCAGCCCCTCGCCGGAATAATCCAGTATTTGCCTGAGCGCGGGCGTCAGCCGCTTCGTCAAAGCGGTGTAGTCATAGGACTGGATCGAGGCGATAAAATCCATGACGTCACGGTCGGTTAGTTTCTCAAAAAAGGCCGTAAAGAAGTACACTCAGACGCCTCTGGAAGTAAATCCGTGCGGAATGTGAAAATCAGCGATCTCATTGGTTGGCCATATGGTTTGCGCTTTGTCAAAAACGGAGTTCTCCTGATAAGAAAAGGATATACAGTAGGGGGTCGTCTTGAATATAAGTGGGTTTCATTTCTTTATTCAACGTAAAATCATTTATCCAGACACACCACAGCCCCGGCTCTTCAACAGACTCGGTCGTGCCGTGCCCCGTTTCCGACGGGAGGCTATATCGCTTTCCCCACTGGGTCAGCTCGCAAATAAGCCCCAGCTCTTCCGCCATATAATCAAGCCAGCCCTGCATTCCTTTGACAGGCATAGCGCCCTCCTCTCTACACAGGACGGAGCCATTTCACACGGGAGGGAGCATCCGTTCCGAATCTGTTAAAAAAATCTACGCCGACAGTATAATTTATATAGTTAGCTGTATCTAACTATATAAATTATACATGAGACAGCGCAATAAAACAACTGGATTTATGTGCGTGTCTCGAAAGGAGGAATCAGCGTGTCAAAAGAAAAGAAACCCAAAGAACCCGGCCTGATGAGTCTTGCCAGTCAAAAAAGAGGGCTGCTGACACTGTCGGGCATCGTTGCTGTAATAGGAACGCTGCTGTCGTTCGCGCCCTGTCTCGGCATCTACGGCATTGTTCGGGAGATTCTGCTGCACATGGACAATCTGAGTGGGCTGCCCGCCCCCACGCTCATGCGCATTGCGGTAATGGTGCTCATCGCCACCACGGCAGGACTGCTGTGCAACTTTGCGGCAGGTCTTATCAGCCACAAGGCCGCGTTTGACATCGTACACGATTTGCGGATGCGCTTTGCGGCGGCATCTTGGTAACCTGCCGATGGGGTATCATACCGCCAACACGACGGCCAAAACCCGCAAAACCATGAACGAAAATATTGGTAAGGTGGAGACCTTCATCGCGCATCAGCTGCCGGATACCATCGGCTTGTTTGCGGCTCCGGTGGCGGCGATTGTGCTGCTGTTCGTCTTTGATTGGCGGCTTGGCCTTGCCTGCCTAATCGGGCTGCTGTTGGGCTTTGGTGTGGAAATCTATGGCATGTCCAAGCCCGTGCCAAGAAAATTTGCTGCGGAATACCAGATAAAGCAGCTGGAGATGGCAAACTCCTCGGTGGAGTACATACGCGGTATGCCGGTGGTCAAAGCCTTCGGGCAGACTGTCCACTCCTTCAAGAAGTTTTACGACACCATCAAGGAAAACGAAAAGATGTCGCTGGAATACGCCGGCAGCGTCAAGCGCAGCTATAGCCTGTTTCAGGTGCTCCTAAACAGCCTGTTCCTGTTTGTGCTGCCGGTGGGCATTTTGATCGGCAGCCGAGCAGCGGATTATCAGGCCTTTGCCTTATCGTTCATCTTCTATCTGTTCTTCAGCGGGCGCATCACCATTGGCGGAACTGACGTGCGGGAGATTTCTCTCGATGCTTTGATGAAGAATCTCAGCTTTGTCTTTCAGGAGGTGTTCCTCTTTCAAAAGAGCATTATGGATAATATTCGGATGGGTCGTGAAACCGCGACAGACGAGGAAGTTGTCGCCGCCGCCAGAGCCGCCATGTGCCATGAGTTTATCGAGGCGTTGCCCGACGGTTATAGGGCTAGAGCAAACCACCCGTTTTACGGGTGGTTTGTGATTATTTTGATTTAGGACGATACGCCTGGTTCGGCGCGTGCTGATTTAATCCTCGGTCAGATAAATTTCTGCGGAAATTGCCGCATAATTCCGGAAGAAAAATAGTCCGCCATAGAAAGCGCCTCTCGCTCTACCATGTTGAAAGCGTCTATATCCATCGGATAATTACCCGCAAGGCGCGCGGTTACCTCCTGGGTGGTCAAATCAAGGTGGTTATACAGCATTTTTCGGACTTCCTCGCGGTTGTAATAGGGGCTGATACTGCTGAAAGCGTCGGCCATCTGGTCGGCATTTTGATACCACCGCCGCTTTAAATTCTCCGAATCTGCCGTTTTGCCGTCGCGCAGGGCGGTGATCAGCGCGGCCCCTATTTGTAAATGCTCAGTCAAAAGCTCTTCAATGGCTTTGGCGGTATCGACAGAATAATAGTTTGCAAAGATGCTGGCAATGTCCGACGGATTTTCCAGAAGCCTGGCCGTGGTGGCATTCTGATCCTTCAGCCGTTCCGCGATGCTGATCAGCAGCAGGCGCGTCCAGTATACATGCTGCGACCACACCTTGCGCATGTTCGTCAGCAGGCTGAATTGCGCAGAGGAATTGGGGCAGGCGGGAGGGTTTGGATTTTGCGGCTGTGTAATGAACCGGTCTCCCGGACAGAAGGTGATAGCTGTTCCAACCTTAAGATTATAGGGGTCAACTCCGGAATTCTGTGCGAGTATTTCCTGGACTGTAGTCTGATAATAACGGGCGATCTGATACAAGTTGTCACCCTGACGGAGTATGTACCTTGTTTGCTGAGAACAGTTCATAGCGTCATCTCCTTCTTAAACTTACCAATATCATATGTTTAAGAACAGCTTTTGTTGCTTTGGGGGCCGCTTTTTAAAGTTTTTAAACATTAAAAAAGCGGGGCGCCAAATGGCCGCCCCGATAGAATTACATGTAAGGACTTGGATATCGTAAAAAATTATATATCTAGCCTGACACCAAAAAAAATGATAGCACTGCTCACATATGCAGAGCTGTTCGGCATAATTTTCACTCGACAGCCAGGATCACGGACGTGTCAGCCATGTAGGGGAAGCACACCCCGCACAGATCGGAAAGCGGGAGCACCTCATCGGGGAGGTCAAAGCCGAGCACAGAGCGCATAAACTCTTTTCGCGCTGTGATTCTCTCCATGCTCTCCGGAGAAAGCGCGGCAATCTCAGAGCAAAGCGCCTCGTCGGCGATAATGAGTCCGTCCTCAATATGCGCCGAGAGATACGGCTTAAACACGCTGGCAGTATAGTCGCACTGAATGGCCATGCCCGAGCGTACCCGCTCTTTTGAGCCGGGGGAAAACGGCGAATTGGTCCATTCATACGTGTGGATCAGGTGCCCGGGGTTCAGCCCTACGCCGAAATTGCGGAGCCCAAGCGTCCGGTCGAGCGTTTCATAGATATCGCCGAAAGAAGTGCCGATCTTCATCAGGCTGTACCACAGCGCGATTGATGCGAAATAAGGCCTGTAAAAGCTGCCCATTGCCCTCGACCTCTCGCCTACGAGCTCTGACGCGTCCCTGATGTAAAGTCCGCACCTGTGCACCAGCGTCCCTCTGTAGCCCATACCTACGCCGATAAGGTCACCGTAAGCCAGTCGGCGGCTGGAGGTCGGGCTGGCCAGCCCGTAAGAGACATTCTTGTCCCCAAAGTTGATGTTGGGATGAACGCTCAGCGGCTCGCCGTCGAGCCCCAGTCCGGAGGAGGCCTCAAGCTCGGACATGCCTGGCCGGAGCGATTTTATCGCGCCGTAAACATTTCTCGAGGCCTTTGTCCCAAGCATTTCAAAAGCGACCGCCTCTTTGGCGGAGATGTGGTGAAAAAGCCCGTAGCCTGTGTCCATCAAAAGGTCGGCGGCATTTTTCAGAAAGCGGCGCTCGGTGAGCTCCAGCAGGGCGTCGACAATAAAGCTGGGGAAATCAAGGACAGACGGGTCGGAGAACCTTTTCCATCCGATACATCCGATCATTGCGCCCGGGGCGATGAGTCCGGACAAGATGCCGGAAAGCGTTTTCCCGGAGGTGAGGGGCTGACCCATCAGGCTGAACGGCTCAAAAAGCGCGCGCTCAAGCTCGAAAGGGATAGCCGCCGAGTATCCCATTCCCTCGTTGCCTGCGATAAGGCACGGAACACTGCCTTTGGAAAGCACCAGAAGCGCCTCCTCAAACCTCGGGTCAAAGCCCGTCAGATAATGAAGGCAAAAAAAATGCTCCCTGTCCCCATAGACAATAAGGGAATCAAAGTCGCTTTCTTCCGCAATACTTAGAAGACGGTCTATCCGTGCGGTGTAGTCATGCGCGTCAAACTCTGGAAATTTTGAAAAATCCAGCGGGATAGGGCTTTCGCATAGCGATACCGGGATTTTTTTTTCAACAACAGTCATGTTAAAACCTCGCATTGCAAGCTCAGGCGTCTTTAGCCCGGCAGGTGGACTCTCCGTGTACAAAACTGCACGACAGTATAACGCGCCTGATTTCATATTCATTGTTTTCAATTCTATTAAGCAGATTCTCGATCGCAATCCGTCCGATTTCACCGACAGGCATAGACATCGTTGTGAGAACTGGGTCACAGGCCTGCGCCACAATACTGTTGTCGATCCCTACGACGGAGATGTCGCCAGGAACCGAGAGCCCGTGGCGCTTGATGGCCTTGATGGCGCCGACTGCCATATTGTCGTTGCCGCCAATCAGCGCGGTCGGCCGCAGGCCGGCGGAAAGCATCTCGTCGACGCAGCGGTATCCGCTTTGAATCTCATAGTCTCCGTTGAGGATCAGCCTGTCGTCAATGCCGAAGCCGTGCCGCTCCATCGCGCTTCTGAAGCCGCCCAGCCTGTCGTTAATGTGCTGCTGGTCGCTGTCCACAGAGATAAAGCCAATTTTTTTGTGCCCCAAATCGGCGAGGTAATCCACAATGTCTTCAACCATTTTGCGGTTGTCCGCGGTGATGTCGTTGGAATTTATCAGTGGGTTATGGTTGTCGATCAGGACAAAGGGGAAGTCCTCCTTTAAGAGTCCCAAAATAAGCTTTTTCGGCAAAGTCCACGCCGACGCGATGGCGACGCCGTCAATATTTCGGCTGAAAATACAGTTTCGGATATACTCAAAGGTCTCTTCCGGGTTCCCGATTGATCCAATTTTTATCTGAAGGCTGTAGTCCGTGGGCTTGAGATAATCGTTTATTGCCTGGATAAATGGGAGGTCGTGCAGCCAGGTGGATGTGCCGATGTCCGGCTCCACCGAGATATAGAGCAGCACGGTGTTCGACTTGCCTTTTGCAAGGCGTTGTGCAAGCGTGTTCGGCGTATACTTCAGCATTTTGACCGTTTCGCCGATAATTTTTCGGTTTTTCTCCTTCACGGAGCCCGGGTTATTAATATACTTTGAGACGGTTCCAACTGAGACGCCTGAAAGCCTGGCCACGTCTTTCAGGGTAGATTCCCTTTTTATCATGCAAATCCCCCCGTAAAACCTCATGCTCTGCGGCATGCGGGCAAAAATATTGTCGAAAAACTTCAAAATAGCTTCAATTTCTCAAATATTATAAACATAATTTGCTAATAAGTCAATAATATCACAGATAATAATCGGCAGTATTTCTTGAGATTACAAAGAATTTGCAGTAACCGCAGATATTACGGAAGCTTGTCAGAATATTTCCGATAAATCTTCTATTGAGGGCATCGGGCAGACAGGGAAGAGCTGCTTATCCAGTATTCTCTTTTTGACCAGGGCGGCGGAGATGGAACGTGAAGATTCAATTTCCTCGGAAAGCTGGGAGAGGCACCTTGAAGCCGCCCTGCGCTCTCCTAGGCGGCAGAGCGTGATATAAAGCAGGTGACGCGCCGTAATTTCGTGCGGATCACGCCTTAATACGCCGCGCAGCATAGTCTTCAGGCTGAACAGCGTGTCCTCCCCGCACTCGGACTCAAGAGAGAGGAAAGCGTAATACATAATCAGGCAGTCGGACACCTCTTCCAGTGAGGATTCAACCGCTGCCTTCGCCAGACCAAGAGCGTTTTCCGGGCTTTTTTTGACGCCGATTCCATGCCTGTAGGCGTGGATTAGCCTTTCCTGAAAGCAGGAGCAGCCGCCCCGTGCCCTCGAGATGTCCTCCGCCTTTCTGAAAAGGCGCACCGCCTCAGCCTCGTCTTGTCCTACGCCGAGTCCGAGCTCAAAGGCGCGCCCGAGCAGCCCGACAGCGCATGGATAGTTGGCCTCGCCTTCGCTTTTGCTGTTGCTCGCTTCCATCAGAAGCCTGACAGCGCGCGCAGGATCCGGCGCAAGCCCGAACCTGCCCCACATAAGTATCTCGGCGAGCGAAAAGGCGGCGAACATACTGCCGTTTGCCACGCCGGATTCAAGCAGCGACACCGTTTCCGTCACATACTTTGCCGCGCCCCTTTTTCGCAGCAGGGCGGCAGCGAGATCGCTCTCAACATTCTCGATGCCAAGGCTCAGGGCAAGCCTGAAATACCGCTCCGCGTTATCAAAATCATGCAACGAGTAGCAGTGGATGTGCCCCATCCTGTAGTAAGCGGCATGAAAGCCGTTGTCAGCGGAAATTTCAAAGAGTCTGAGCGCTTTACGCACATTCTTAGGTACATCCGCCCCGCGCTCATATCTGCGGGCAAGATTAAAGCACCCAAAGGCGTTGCCGTCCGCGGCGGAAGCTTTAAAAAGGCTTATTGCCTTTTTTTTATCCACAGTGACGCCGCGGCCTTCGTCATAGCAGCAGGCAAGTGAGTTTTGCGCGGCGGAATTGCCGGAGGCCGCCGCGAGCCTGTACCAGTGTACCGCGTTTTCATAGCTCTGAGGGACGCTTTTACCATAGTAATAAAATCTGCCGATCTGATATTGCGCAAAAGCGATGCCGGAGGATGCGAGTTTACTGTAAAGCTCAAAGGCTTTACCCTCGTTGAGGGGCAGGCCTTTGCCGTATTCGTAGCACTCGGCGAGGTTAAAAATACCCCCGACGTGCCCTAGCTGGGACGCCCGCTCGTAAAGCTCGGCGGCTTTTGCGTTATTGCGCTGCGTCCCCTCTCCGATTTCGTACATGCGCCCGAGATTGTAGAGGCCGACAGGGTCATTCTGCTCAGCGGAGAGGTTGTACCAGTAAAAAGCCTTCTGAAGGTCGACCGGTGAAACAAAACCCTGCCTGTAGAAAAACGCGGTGTTGTTCTGCGCCACCGGGAAGCCGAGCTCAGCGGCCCGCAGGTAGAATTCAAACGCGCGCTCCCTGCTCTGCTCGACGCCGACGCCGTGATCGTAGTTATAGCCCATACTGTTCATTGCCATGACGTTTTTTGGGTCGAGTTCTATGGCCCTGAGATAGTCACTCACCGCGTCGGATTCAAGCCCCAACGCGTCTTTAATAAACGCGCGCCAGAAGAAGAAAGGGGAGGCGGGGCTTTCCTCGTAACGTATGGCGTCTTCTATATCACGCAAAGCGTTTTCGGTATCCTGCCTGCCGCGATTGAGTGCAATAAGGGTTCGCGCGCGGAAATAGAGCGCCTCGCCCCAATAGTTGTTAATGCCGATGGCCGTGTCGAGGTCTGAAATCGCGCCGTCGTAGTCCATCAGCGAAAATCGCCAGATTCCCCTGCGTCCGTATGCGTTCGCAACCGGATCGGGCGCATAGATTATGCAGCGGTCGACGTCGGCGATAGCTTCCATGACAGCTTCCGGCGTTTGAGCGAGCGCGTAAAGCGCCAGCGCACGGTACCAGTATGCGGCGGGGGTGAATGGATCCCTCGCGATGATTGACGTCATCAGTTCGATACAGGCGCCGTATTCTCCGTTTTTATAGTATGTAAGGCCGAGGTCAAGCGGTTCGTTATTCATGAGTTTCAGCCTCCTGACGGCACATGGGAATTAAGCTTGCGGGGTCATCGGTTCTAAACCGCAGAGGTCGGAAATAAAAATGCGCCCCTCCGGGCGCAAAATGTACTTGACATGCAAAAAGAACCATGATAGGATAATTATCCACGGTCGAAAGTGAATACTTAAATCTACTTTCCTGTTGATATTATACCATTAGCTGGCCGGATAATCAAGATTTATTTTGATTATAGTGACAACCCTGCCTCGCGTTCCAAAATGCACATTATGTAAAAAACAGACATAAAAAGTAAATTATATCGCGTGAAACCTACTAAATTAGTAGTATTATATAATGGGAAAGACGTGTTTTACGGAAAAATAGGTGTATTCTCCAATGCGAAAATGTGAAATGGAGTTGATTTTTTAATGCGCGTAAGGGACATAGTGAACGGAAGAACCGTTCGCAAAAGCTACGCCAGGCTGAACGAGGTTCTCGACCTGCCTAATCTTATTGAGGTGCAGAAGAAGTCATACAGGTGGTTTCTCGACGTCGGGCTGAAAGAGGTCTTTAAGGACGTGGCCACAATAACCGACTATACCGGCAATCTTGAACTTAGCTTTATTGATTTTGTGCTTGAGAATACCCCAAAGTACAATGTTGAGGAGTGCAAGGAGCGCGACGCGACCTACGCCGCGCCTCTCAAGGTGCGCGTGCGGCTGCGTAACCGTGAGACGGAGGAGATAAAGGAGCAGGAGATTTTCATGGGCGATTTTCCGCTCATGACCGATAACGGCACGTTTATTATTAACGGCGCCGAGCGCGTCATCGTCTCGCAGATCGTCAGGTCTCCCGGGGTGTACTTTGAGGAGCATCCGGACAAGACGGAAAACTCGGTGTACGGCGCGACGGTTATCCCTTACCGCGGCGCGTGGCTTGAATATGAGACTGATATCAACGACATTTTTCACGTCAGGATAGATAAGAACAGGAAGCTGCCCGTAACGGCGCTTATCCGCGCGATAGGTATCAGGACGGACAGCGAGATAAAAGAGCTTTTCGGCGAGGACGACAGGATTGTAGCGACGCTCGACAAGGACCCGTCAAAAACACAGGATGAGGCGCTCATTGAGATTTACAGGCGCATGCGCCCCGGAGAGCCACCGACGGTAGATTCGGCGCAAACGCTTCTTAACAACCTGTTTTTTGACCCCAGGCGTTACGATCTTTCAAACGTCGGGCGCTATAAATTCAACAAAAAGCTCGCGCTCGCGAGCAGGATCATGAACAAAAAGCTTGCCTATCCGCTTGCCGACCCGGTGACCGGAGAGGTTATCGCAGAGGCCGGCGAGGTTTTGACGCGGGACAGGGCATACGAGCTTGAAAACAAAGGCGTCAGCGTCGCGTTTGTCGATGTCGACGGCAGAGCGGTCAAGGTTTTCTCAAACTCGATGGTCCAGCTTGACGGGTATGTCGACTTTGATCCGAAGGCCGAGCTCGGCATAATTGAAAAGGTGAAATATCCCGTCCTTATGGAGATACTCGGTTCCACCGACCCCTCCGACCTCAAGGAGATAATCCTCGAGCGCATCGACGAGCTTATCCCGAGGCACATCACGGTGGACGACATCCTCGCCTCCATCAACTATCTGAACAACATCGAGTACGGCATCGGAACAATTGACGATATCGACCACCTGGGCAACCGCAGGCTGCGTTCCGTCGGTGAGCTCTTGCAAAATCAGTTCAGGATAGGCTTTTCCAGGATGGAGAGGGTCATCAGGGAACGTATGACCATCCAGGACCTCGACATCGTCACGCCGCAGTCGCTCATAAACATCAGGCCGGTCACCGCGGCGATAAAGGAGTTTTTCGGGTCCTCGCCGCTGAGCCAGTTCATGGATCAGACAAACCCGCTGGCCGAGCTCACGCATAAGAGGCGCATGTCCGCGCTCGGGCCGGGCGGCCTTTCGCGTGACAGGGCCAACTTTGAGGTGCGCGACGTCCATTACAGCCATTACGGCCGCATGTGTCCGATCGAGACGCCTGAAGGCCCGAACATCGGGCTGATCTCGTATCTGTCAACCTACGCGCACATAAACGACTATGGATTTATCGAGGCGCCTTACAGGCGCGTCCACGCCGAGACCGACGTTGTCACGGACGAGGTCGTATACATGACGGCCGATGTGGAGGACGAGTTTATCGTCGCCCAGGCGAACGAGCCTTATGACGAGGCCGGCAACTTCCTGCGTGAAAGGCTGACCTGCCGCCATAAGGACGAGATACTTGAGGTTGAGAGCTCGCGTGTAGATTTTATCGACGTTTCCCCGAAGATGATGGTGTCTGTTGCCACCGCGATGATCCCGTTTTTGGAGAATGACGACGCGAACCGCGCGCTGATGGGCTCAAACATGCAAAGGCAGGCCGTTCCGCTGCTTGTCCCCGAGGCGCCTATTGTCGCCACGGGCATCGAGTATAAGGCCGCGGTCGACTCCGGCGTTGTCGTCATCGCCGAGGAGGACGGCATTGTCACAAAGGTAAGCGCGGAAGAGATCAGCGTGAGATACGCATCGGGGCTCGACAAATCGTTCAAGCTTCTGAAATTCATGCGCTCGAACCAGGGAACCTGCATAAACCAGCGTCCGATCGTATCCACAGGTGAGCAGTTTAAGAAAGGCGATGTGCTGGCAGACGGGCCGTCCACCGTCGAGGGAGAGATATCCCTCGGCAGGAACATGCTTATCGGTTTTATGACGTGGGAGGGATACAATTACGAGGACGCCATCCTGATTAACGAGCGCCTCGTGAAGGAAGACGTCTTTACGTCGATCCACATTGAGGAGTATGAGCTTGAGGCGAGGGATACGAAGCTCGGGCTTGAGGAGATAACGAGGGATATCCCCAACGTCGGCGAGGATGCGCTGCGCGACCTCGACGAGAGGGGCATTATACGCATCGGCGCGGAGGTGCGCTCCGGCGATATCCTGGTAGGAAAAGTCACGCCTAAGGGCGAAACTGAGCTGACCGCTGAGGAGAGGCTGCTCCGCGCGATCTTCGGAGAGAAGGCGCGCGAGGTGCGAGATACCTCGCTGCGCGTGCCGCACGGCGAATACGGCATCGTTGTGGACGTCAAGGTTTTCACGCGGGAGAACGGCGACGAGCTGTCTCCCGGGGTCAACATGGTTGTACGCTGCTATATAGCGCAAAAGAGGAAGATATCCGTAGGAGACAAGATGGCCGGACGTCACGGCAACAAAGGCGTTATCTCGCGCATACTGCCTCAGGAAGACATGCCTTTCCTCCCCGACGGAACACCGCTGGATATTGTGCTGAACCCGCTGGGCGTCCCTTCTCGAATGAATATCGGCCAGGTTCTGGAGGTTCACCTTGGAAGAGCGGCCAGGGCCCTTGGCTGGAAAGTTGCAACCCCGATTTTCGACGGTGCGAACGAGCTTGACATCGAGGAGACGCTTGAGCTGGCCGGCCTCAGCAAGGACGGAAAGACCGTGCTTTACGACGGCAGGACAGGCGAGCCGTTCGACAATCCGGTCACAGTTGGGTATGTCTACTTCTTAAAGCTTGCCCACCTTGTGGACGACAAGATCCACGCGCGCTCGACGGGGCCTTATTCGCTTGTAACCCAGCAGCCGCTGGGAGGCAAGGCGCAGTTCGGCGGGCAGAGGTTTGGAGAGATGGAGGTCTGGGCGCTCGAGGCTTACGGTGCCGCCTACACGCTTCAGGAGATACTCACGGTCAAGTCGGACGACATTGTCGGCCGCGTGAAGACCTATGAGGCCATCGTCAAGGGGCACAATGTGCCTAAGCCGGGCGTGCCCGAGTCGTTTAAGGTGCTGGTGAAAGAGCTTCAGTCGCTCTGCCTCGATGTGCGCGTGCTCGACAAGGCCGGTAATGAGATTGAGCTGCGCGAGGACGAAGAGGACGACAACTTTACAAAGATCAGGCATGACAACGAGTCCTATGTCATGGATGAAGAACTTGAGAGCGAGGCGGCGGAGGCAGAAGCCGATGAAGATGTTGAGGATGATCTTCTAGGCGCGATCCTGGACGAGGAGCTTGAGGACCTCGACCCGGAGCCGGAGCCTGAAGCGGGAGCCGAAGAAGACGATCTTTTTGATCTGGACTAACGAAAGGAGCTGACGGTCTGTGAGCTATAATGAGTTTGAGGCGATGAAAATCGGTCTCGCCTCCCCGTCCATGATCAGGGAATGGTCGTTTGGAGAGGTAAAAAAGCCCGAAACGATAAACTACCGCACGCTCAAACCCGAGCGCGACGGCCTTTTCTGCGAAAGGATTTTTGGCCCTCAAAAGGACTGGGAATGCCACTGCGGAAAGTATAAAAAGATACGCTACAAGGGCAAGGTCTGCGACCGCTGCGGGGTTGAGGTCACGCGTGCCAAGGTGCGCAGGGAGCGTATAGGACACATTGATCTCGCCGCTCCGGTGTCGCATATCTGGTATTTCAAAGGCATCCCGTCCAGAATGGGGCTGATTCTCGACATGTCCCCTAGGCTTCTTGAAAAGGTGCTCTATTTCGCGTCGTATATCGTCACCGAACCGGGCGATACGCCGCTCATGAAAAAGCAGATACTTTCCGAGCGCGAATACCGCGACATGAGGGAAAAGTATGAGGAAGACTTCAAGGCCGGAATGGGCGCCGAAGCGATAAAGGACCTGCTTTCCGCGATAGATATGGAAAAGCTGTCGGGGGAGCTGCGCGCCGAGCTGCGCGACGCCTCCGGTCAGAAAAAACTGAGAATAATCAAGCGTCTTGAGGTTTCAGAGGCGTTCAGGCTGTCGGGCAATCGCCCCGAGTGGATGATTATCGACGCCGTGCCGGTCATTCCTCCCGAGCTTCGTCCTATGGTGCAGCTCGACGGCGGCAGGTTTGCAACCTCCGACCTAAACGACCTTTACAGGCGCGTGATTAACCGCAACAACCGCCTTAAGAGGCTTCTCCAGCTTGGCGCGCCGGACATCATCGTCCGGAACGAGAAGAGGATGCTTCAGGAGGCCGTCGACGCGCTGATTGACAACGGCAGGCGCGGCAGGCCGGTTACAGGTCCGAATAACCGCGCGCTCAAATCGCTGTCCGATCTGCTCAAGGGCAAGCAGGGGCGCTTTAGGCAGAACCTGCTCGGAAAGCGCGTAGACTATTCCGGAAGAAGCGTTATTGTCGTCGGGCCTGAGCTGAAGCTCTACCAGTGTGGACTGCCGAAGGAGATGGCGCTCGAGCTTTTCAAACCGTTTGTTATGAAAAAGCTCGTGGAAGACGGCATATCTAATAATATTAAGAGCGCGAAAAAGATGGTCGAGCGCGCGCGCACTGAGGTCTTTGACGCGCTGGAGGACGTTATCAAAGAGCATCCCGTCCTTCTCAACCGCGCGCCTACGCTTCACAGGCTCGGAATACAGGCGTTTGAGCCGGTACTGGTCGAGGGCCGCGCATTAAAGCTGCATCCGCTGGTCTGCACGGCGTATAACGCCGACTTCGACGGAGATCAGATGGCCGTTCACGTCCCACTTTCTGCGGAGGCGCAGTCTGAGGCGCGGCTTCTGATGCTGTCGGCCAACAACCTGCTCCGCCCGCAGGACGGTTCTCCCGTCACTGTTCCGACGCAGGACATGGTTCTTGGCGCTTACTATCTCACGGTTGAGCGTGAGGAGCAGGGCACAGGCAAGGTGTTTGCCAACGAGAACGAGGTGCGCATGGCCTACGATGTCGGCGCTATCGGGATACATTCGCCGATCAAGGTCAGGGTTACAAAGGAAATTGACGGGGTAATGAAGTCGAAGATAATCGACGCCACGATCGGGCGTATACTTTTCAATGAAAAAGTGCCGCAGGATCTCGGCTTTGTTGACAGGAGCGACCCGGACAAGATATTTGACCTTGAGGTCACATTCACAACGCGTAAAGATGAACTGAAGGAGATCGTAAAGCGTTGCATAGACAAATACGGTTTCGCGCGGTCTGCCGAGGTACTCGACGAAATCAAGGCTCTCGGGTTTAAATACTCGACGCAGGGCGCGATCACCATCTCGATATCAGACATGGTTGTTCCGAAGGAAAAAAAGCAGCTTATTGCCGAGACCGAAGAGAAGGTTAAGGCGATCGAACACCAGTTTAAGCGCGGCTTCATAACAGACGAGGAGAGGTATCGCCTGGTCGTCAATGAGTGGGATAAAACCACTAAAGAAGTTACAAAGGCGCTTCAGAGGAGCCTTGACGCGTTTAACCCGATATTCATGATGGCCAACTCCGGAGCTCGCGGAAGCATGAATCAGATCCGCCAGCTCGCGGGGATGCGCGGCCTGATGGCCAACACGGCGGGAAAGACCATCGAGATCCCGATCAGGGCAAACTTCCGCGAGGGGCTCACGGTTCTTGAATACTTCATCTCGTCGCGCGGCGCCAGAAAGGGACTCGCCGATACTGCGCTCAGAACGGCGGACTCGGGATACCTTACTCGAAGGCTCGTCGACGTTTCGCAGGAGGTCATCATCAGGGAGATCGACTGCGGCACGGCGGACGGCATTACAATCGCCCCGGAATACGCCGCAACAGACGAGCAGACGAGGCGTAACTTCTCGTCGTCGCTGCATGGGCGGTATACCGCAGTGGATATTACCGATTTTGAGGGCAGCGTCATCGTCCCGAAGAACAGGATAATAGGCGAGCAGGAGATAGCCGCGATGGTTGCGGCGAACATCGATATGGTGAAAATCCGCTCGGCGCTGACCTGCCGCGCGAGGCACGGCATATGCGCCAACTGCTATGGCTCGAACCTCGCGACGAACTCGCCGGTTAATATCGGAGAGGCGGTCGGCATCGTTGCGGCGCAGTCAATAGGCGAGCCGGGAACCCAGCTTACGATGAGAACGTTCCACACCGGCGGCGTAGCCGGCTCGGACATTACGCAGGGCCTTCCGCGAGTTGAAGAGCTTTTTGAGGCAAGAAAGCCGAAGAGGGTGGCCCAGATGGCCGAGATATCAGGCACTGTCTCAATTGATGAAACGAAGCGCAACGCGATGCGCAGCCTAACGATCAAAAACGACGAGACGGGAGAGGCAAAGAGCTATTCCATTCCGTACAGCTCAATGCTCAGGGTCCGCGACGGCCAGCGCGTCTCCGAGGGAGATGAACTGACGGACGGCGCGCTCAACCCGCACGATATACTCAGGATCAAGAGCCTGTCGGCCGTGCACAACTATCTGATCCGCGAGGTTCAGCATGTTTACGCGCAGCAGGGCGTTGATATTAACAACAGGCACATCGAGGTCATCGTGCGCCAGATGATGAGGAAAATTAAGGTTGAGGATGCCGGAGACACGGATCTTCTCATCGGCGCGCTTGTCGATATCTTTGAGTTTGAGGACGCGAACACGGCCGTCCGCGCCAGGACTGAAGCGGGGGAGACGGGGCTGAGGGAGGCGGAGGCCACCCCGATGCTCATGGGCATAACGAAGGCGTCGCTTGCTACGGATTCCTTCCTCTCGGCGGCCTCCTTCCAGGAGACGACAAGGGTTTTGACCGAGGCCGCGATAAAGGGCAAGATCGACAATCTCGTCGGACTTAAAGAAAATGTTATTATCGGCAAGCTCGTGCCCGCCGGCTCCGGTATGGACATGTACCGCGACTTTGACGACGCGAACACGATCCGCGGGCAGAAAAGCGGGTATGCGCCCGATGAGGAGCAGATGTACGCTGAGTATGCGCAGTATCAGCGCTCTGAGAGCGCGGAGTGACAATAAAGTGGGGCGGAAGAATCCGCCCCTTTCTCAAACGAATTTGCGCAGTCTGAAAAAGGAGAAGTGAAGCGGATGAAAAAAGACAGGTTACTCTATTTTGTTCAGTTCTCAATACTTCTTGCAATTGAGGCAGTTTTTTGCTTTACCGTGCTAGGCTCGATTCCCGCGCTCGGGCCGATTGTCATGACGCTCGCCATGATCCCGGTCATCATCACGTCGCTTCTTCTCGGATGGAAGGCGGGTACGGCGATGGGATTTTTTGCGGGGCTTTTCAGCTTTATTGTATGGTCTTTTTATCCTTCAAACCCACTCGTCGCGTTTGTGTTTACCCCACTTTACTCTTTTGGCGAATTTCAGGGGAATTTCGGCAGCGTTCTGATCTGCTTTGTACCAAGGATACTTATCGGAACGGTTACCGGGCTCAGCTACAGGGCTTTTTCCAGGGCTTTTCCCGGGAAAGAGGTGCTGAGCCTTTCACTCAGCGGCGCGATCGGCAGCCTGGTTAACACTTTTGGCGTAATGGGTGGAATCTGGCTGTTTTTTGGGAGCCAATATTCTTCGCTTGCAGGCAAGGCAATTATAATAGTAATCGGTTCCACAATCCTCTTCAGCGGGATTCCGGAGGCGATACTCAGCGCCATTGCCGCGAGCGCCGTTTGCAGGCCGATCAGAAGGATGGGCGCGCGCGGCAAGGCGGTGTGACCGATGAGCATCACGATAGGTATTGACGTAGGCGGCAGCACTACCAAGATTGTCGGACTTGAGGACGGGTGCATCAAGGCGCCGATGCTTGTGCGCGCGACGGATCAGATAACGTCGCTTTTCGGCGCTTTCGGCAGGTTTGTTAGCGAAAATCGGCTCAGCCTCGATACCATCGACAGGGTGATGGTCACCGGCGTCGGTTCATCGTATCTCAAAAGCCCGATCTATGGGCTCAAGACGACAAAGGTAGAGGAATTTCTGGCAAACGGGCTCGGCGGCCTTCATCTTTCGGGGCTGAAAAGCGCGGTTATTGTCAGTATGGGCACCGGAACGGCGATGGTGCTTGCCTCGGAGGGGAACATTAAATATCTCGGGGGCACCGGCATCGGCGGAGGCACGCTGATGGGCCTGTCTCAGCGCATTTTGAACGTCCGGGATATCAGGACGGTTATTGAGATGGCAAAGCGAGGCAGGCTGACGAATGTCGACCTTCTCGTCGGAGACCTCACCCCTGACAGACTTTCAGAGCTGAATCCGAGCCTCACGGCGGCAAACCTCGGGCGCATTAGCGACGCCACTACGCCGGAGGATCTCGCTCTCGGCATAATAAACCTGGTATTCCAGGCGATCGGCGTTGTGGCAATCTTCGCCGCAAGGAGCGAAAGCACCCGCGACATTGTGCTTATCGGCAATCTGACGACGGTTCCTCAGGCTAAAGAGATATTCTCCGCACTCTCTGAGCTGCTTGATAAAAATTTCATAATCCCCTCTAACGCGGAGTTTTCCACAGCGGTTGGCGCCGCGCTCGCCGCTTCCACTTTGACGGAGTGCATTTCAGAATAAAGTGTTGACATTGCCTCGGGTTTATTGTACTATAGACAGGCTGGTTTTGCTGTGGCCCGGTAGTTCAGTTGGTTAGAACGCTAGCCTGTCACGCTAGAGGTCGTGGGTTCGAGTCCCATCCGGGTCGCCATTATTTACCTTTCTGGATATTTTGAGGTTTTTATATGATTCTGACGACCACACCCGGGATTGAAGGAAGAGAGATACTTGAATACAGGGGCATTGTTTTCGGCGAGATTGTCGCCGGGGTTGATTTTGTCAAGGACATTGCCGCCGGCTTCACCAATTTTTTTGGCGGCCGTTCCGGTTCATATGAAAACGAGCTGATCGAGGCCAGGCAAAGCGCGCTAGCCGAGCTTTCGCAGAGGGCGGCTGCTGTCGGGGCTAATGCCGTCGTCGGGGTTGACCTTGATTATGAGGTTTTAGGATCCGGCAACAATATGCTTATGGTGATTGCCTCGGGTACAGCGGTTGTAATTAGATAGTATCCGCGCTATTTTGTGAAATTATTTTGCCCTGAGAGCATATGGGCTTTGAGAAACACAGCGGCTGAGTCATGAAACGACTCAGCCGCTGTGTTTTTATAAAAAGTCATCTTATTATTTCTGCGCGACAAAGTTCCACATTACGCCGAACTTGTCAAATACGACGCCTGCGCAGGGGCTGTAAAAGGTTTCGGCAAGCGGCATTCCAACGCGGCCTTCCTCAGCCAGCACGGTGAACGCGTATCTGACCTCGTCTGCGCCTGTTTCAACAGCAAGGGAGATCCGTTCCGACTCCGGGTCGTTGAGAGGCTGCCCGGGGCCGCAGTCAGACATGCGGATGAAGTCGTCGCCAAAGCTCATGGTGGCCTGCAGTACGCGGCCTTTCATATCGTCCGGGATAGGGAAGTCGGGGTTCGGAGGCATGTCTGAAAAGCGCATGATCTGCATAGTGTCGGTTTTGAATGCCATTTTATAAAGCTCGATGGCCTCGTTGCAGGTGCCGTTAAACGTAAGATAGGGTCTGATTTTCATTTCGATTCCTCCTGGTTTTTAAGCAGCGCGAGCAACTCCCGGCTGTCCGGCATATCGCCGGCGTTTTTCGCGTAGCGCACGTATTGCACGACCGCTCGGTCGTCTACAATAAATGTGGCGGGGAGCTGAAGTTCATTGCCCTCGTATGCGCCGTGCTCAATGCCCAGCTTCTTGACCTCCCGGATCTTGCCCAGCACCTTGGGCGAAACAAGTCCCAGCTTGGATTTGGCCGGCGTCACACCGTACAGTTTGTAGATTTTTTGCTCCGGGTCGAGCACGACGGTGAACCTCACGCCCAACTCCCGCAGACGCTCTCCAGCGTTTTCAACTGTAGATTGCAGGAGGAAAAACACGTCTCCGCCGGCGTCTGTTATGGAATCATAGCCCCGAACGGTCTCCATCAGTTTGAGCTGGCACAGGGGGCAGCCGATATATCGCGAGAAAATCAGGATAGTTCTGTGAGCTTTGAGCGACGAGTAAAAATCCTGACCTTGCGCGCTTGGCGTGTTGTATGTGAAGTTTGGGGCCTTGTCGGCGGGCTTCAGCTTCATTTTTCGAACTCCTTACGGGCAATTGGAATGCAGTTATGTGTTAGGGCAATACAATCGGGAGTTCCTCACGTACCCAAATGATGGGCTGTTTGCTCCCCCTCATCGCCAATATTTTTGTTAATACACAGGGTATTGACGCAAAAATCGGCCCGATTGGCAACAAATCCCCATCGCTTCGACACACACTGAATCCGGCGGTATCGCTTAAATATATTAGCATATCTGTGCAAAAAAATCAAACGAATTTGAGAGGAGGAGCCGACATTCAATACAGCAAAATGAGGCATGCGAAATAGATCATACCCTCATCCATCAACCGGTTTGTACCGTCGGTTTCAGTGCCAATCATCCAGATCGCACTGGGTGCTGGGATAGCGTTCCTGCTATTTGGATACAAGCTGTAGATGAACCCTAAAATAATGTAATAGAATAATCACGGGAGTGATTATTGATGAAGTGCGGGAAATGCAGAAGTGAAAAAAACGGTAAAGGCAGGGTTCAATCACGGGAGACAACGATACAAATGCAAGGAATGCGGACGGCAGTTTACCCAGACAGAGGATAAAAACGCTATAAAGTGAGCTAAGGAAAACTCATTGGGATGGAAGTCCCGGGAAAGTGCGGTGTTGTCTAAGACATTTTGGCGGTGTTTTTGGAAATGCTAAAGAGGTTGACGTGAAATATCGATCATGTATATAATGAGTAATGATAATATGCCCTTAAAAACCAGCTGAAAGAGGTGCTATCCGGCATGAATAAGCGTTCAAGCGGAATAATTCTTCACATCTCATCACTACCGGGCAAATATGGGATTGGTACTCTCGGGGAGGAGGCGTTCCGGTTTGTCGACTTCCTGAAAGAGGCCGGGCAAACCTACTGGCAGATACTTCCTCTCGGGCCGACCGGGTTCGGCAACTCCCCCTATCAGAGCTTTTCGGCCGCGGCCGGGAACCCATATTTTATTGATTTTGACGATCTGTTATCCATTGGGCTCCTCGAAAAAAATGACTACGAAGGCATCTTGTTTGCGGAAACGCCTGATTTTGTGGATTTTGGCAGGCTTTATGAGCTGCGTTATCCGGTTCTAAGAAAAGCTTATGAAAACGCAAAGGGCCGTTTTGCAAAGGAGCTTTCCGCTTTTGAGAAGGAAAACGGGGAATGGCTCACGGATTACTGCATGTTTATGGCTGTCAAGGCGCATTTTGATATGCGTCCGCTGTCTGAATGGCCGGACAGGGATATCGCCAGGCGCAAGCCCGAGGCGATGGAACAGTATCGCAAGCTGCTGGCCGAAGAGATTGGGTTTTACGCCTTTATGCAGTTTATATTTTTCAGGCAATGGGACAGCCTGAAGACGTACGCCGGGAAGCAGGGAATAAAAATAATCGGCGATCTGCCGATATATGTTTCCGCAGACAGCGCGGAGGTGTGGTCAAAGCCTGAACTTTTTAAACTCTCCGCCAACGGGCGGCTTAAATGCGTCGCCGGTGTTCCGCCCGACCTGTATTCTGAGACGGGGCAGCTTTGGGGCAACCCCATTTACAGTTGGCAGCACCATGAAAAAACCGGCTACGAGTGGTGGATTTGGCGCATAAAGAGATCAATGAAGCTATTTGACGTGCTGAGAATTGACCATTTTAGAGGCTTTGCGAACTATTGGGAGGTTCCCGCCGATGCCGAGACGGCGATCGACGGCAAGTGGGTGACGGGCCCTGGCATGAAGCTCATTGAGGCCATACGCAAGGCTGTGCCCGATGTGAGCATTATTGCCGAGGATCTCGGCTGCCTGGACGAAAAAGCGGTGAAATTCTTTGACCAGGCCGGATATCCGGGTATGAAGGTGCTGGTTTACGCGTTCGACACAAGCCAGGAGAGCATATATCTGCCGCATAACTGCCCGCCGAACTCTATAACCTACACATCGACGCACGATTCGCCGACATTTGTCGACTGGTACCAGCACGATCTGTTTCGTGACTCGCTGGACTACGCCCGCGTTTATATGAGACTTTACGACAATGAGGGCGTCAACTGGGGTGCGATAAAGACAGCATGGGGCTCGCCGTCGCTCGTGGCGATGACGCAGTTCCAGGATGTTTTGGGCCTTGGCGAGGACGCGCGCATGAATCTGCCCGGAACGCTGGAGAAAAACTGGGAGTGGCGCGTCAGAGCTCAGGCGATTAACAGCGATGTTGCCGCGCAGATGCACAACATAACAAAGTGGTACTGGCGCCTTCCCTCGCAGTGTAGCATAAGCGAGGTATAGGGAGGCTCCAGCTTATAGCGATAAAGCTTGGGCAGCTGGCCCGTTTCTAATGCAATGACCGGATGATAATCATCCGGTCATTGCATTTATCCTAGTGAGGGCAACGGCATATAATTAGGCGCTGCCTTATACCATCAGCCGGCGTAGTTTATTGTAAATGTAAAGCTGTAGCTCGGGAACAGGTCGGCGTACCTGATGCCGGAGATAACAATTTGCTGATTTTTTTCTGCCGCCCGCTCGATTGTAACGGCATTGCCGGCCGCCGTGACGTTGCCGCCCGGGATGGCTGCGCCGCCGAAGCTTACGGCCTTTTTGGCTTCGTTAAACGTCACATTAGAGGCGAAGACCACAATAGTGTTGCCTCCGGAAACCGTGACAACGGGATGCCAGAGATCAGTGGGCTGAGCGGCGCACTCAACCGTGGTCTCCGCGACGGCCGCCGCGCCGTTCATCGCCCTGATCGTGTATGTTCCGGCAACCGCCTGAGCGGCCGTAATACTGAACATATATGTACCGCTCTGGGGCGCCAACGCCGTTGCGATGAGAACGCCGTTTGGATCGGAAAGGGAGATTGCGAGCTCCGCGGGCTCGCCTGTAAAGGTCAGCATTGCCGGGATGTTAGCGGCATATCCGGCGACAATTTTGGAAATGGGCGACGTGAGCGTCGCGCTAACGTCAGTCTTCTTCTGAGCGGACAGCCATGCCCAGAAATCGCTCTTATCATTGTCAACGCTCAGCGTAAATTCTTCTCCGGCTGTTATTTTGACGTTGTTGCTGTTAACGGTCACAGGGAACTGGTATACCGTGCCGGCCGGGATTGTCAGAGCTTTGAAGGCTGAGTTGGAGTGCCAGAGGACCCAGGCGAAATGCTCGGAGTATGCGCCGCCTGATGTCGCGGCGGTATTGCCCATACTGTCCTCCATTGGGTGGAACAGTGAGATGCGCGAGTCGGCAGCTCCCATGCCGTTCAGGCGGTTAGTGATGTTGATGGCATACCTGGCGTCGACAGTGGGATCGGCCAGATCCTGCACAAACCTAATCGGCACATTTTTGATGCTCTCCAGTTGCGCGTCGGTGAGATGTAGGTTATTGTATGGCGAGCAAACGGGATAGGCGGCCGCGAAGTAGTCCGGGTCGGCCAGAAGCAGCTTAACTGTCATGAAGCCGCCGTTGGAGCATCCACCCACATAGATGCGGCTTTCGTCTATGCCGGGGTTGTTTTTGACATACTCCTTGATAAGCGCCAGCAGACATTCGGTGAATCTTGTGTCGCCTTCCTTACCTGATTCCGCGGTCTGCTTGTAGGCGTCCATCCAGGTGGTGGGGCACTGCGGGACAAGCACATAGGCGCCGCCCATCGCGGTCTGGAATTCGTCTCGCACAAAGTTTGAGACATTGTTTGCAAGGATTGGGAGATCGAGCCCGACATTTCTGCCTCTGACGCCCTCGCCGCCACCGTGCAGCCAGATGACGAGCGGATGCTTCACGCTGTCGGTGGCCGGGCTGTAAGCGGCGTAGCCGATCGTTACATCGCCCACGGTTTTGATGCCGCTGAGGTCAAACCTGTCAACCTCGGGCATGATTTTGCCTGTCGGCACGGGGTCAATAGCGATGGCGACCGCCGCACCGTTTGAGGTTAGGCCAGTTGAGGTAATCTCGTTGTTGTAGGGGTTTGCCCAGAGCGAGCTCTGATAGGGGTTGCTGACAGTGAGCAGGATTCCAACACGCAATTCGAGCGCGATCATGGTTCCGCTTGCGGAGTCGATCCTGTTTCCGTTTTCGTCGCAGAGATAAGCGCCGGTAACCTCACGCGCGGCAGGAGCTGACGTACCTTTTGTGGTATTCACTATGAATTTGGAAGCGTCGATGCTGGAGCCGTCGATGGCTTTGTCCAGCGTCAGGATGATCTTTGATACTCCGGGGCCCCAGTCATAGCCTTCGACCACCATAGTCTGCGTCGCGCGGATATTTCCCTCGTCGTCATAGATTATTTCCTTGGAGCTTATGTCGCGGGAGAAACGCGAGAGGAAATCCCATGCAATTTCAGCATTGGGGTAGAAATGAGCGTGATCCATGCCCTCCCAGTAGGAGAGCCTGACCATGTTTATGCCGTCCGCATCGTAGAAGTTTGTGGTCTTTCCTGTGATGCCATAAGTTGTGGTGAGGGTATCAAGGCCGTTGGGATAAGTATCAAACCTGAAAAAGGTGTTGGTGCTTGTAAACGCTCCCGCAGGCAAAGCGATGTTGTGCATTCCTAAGAGATTTGTCAGCGTCGTATAGTTATTGGCCACGGTGAGAAACCTCTTGTCACCCTGTCCCTCAACCGTCCCGGTGGTGTTGATATCGTTGTCCATGGTATGGTACATGGCCGGGATCTTAGTCTCTTTTTTGTTGTATTCATACGCCCTGGACCAAGAGAAGGGCGCCATGGCCGCGAAGAGCTCTATGGTGTCCTTGTCGTTGAGCGTCGAATTTATGGCGCTGCTTCCGGCCGAAAATCCGGTGACATAGATGCGGGACTCGTCGATGGGATATTTCGCGATCACTGCTTTCAACAGGGCAAGATTATTTGCCTTCGAGGTGGTCTTCGGTGATGCGACGATGAAGCGTTCCCTGCCGGCCAGAGCGACCCAGCCGTTGCTCTCCGCCTCATACACATCATGGTCTCCGCCGCCGTGCAATACCAGCACCAGGGGGAACTTCTCGGCTGTGCCGGGCTCCAGCGCCTCATTCGGTATCCATTCATACCAGCGGGTGCTTTCCTTCTCGTTATTCACCCTCATGGTCAGGCCGAGCGCCTCTACATTCGGTCTGGGAAGCAGTGTGAAGACCTCAGGAGAGTCGGCATCATCGTAGATACGTGTTGCAAGCGCCGCGCGGGTGGTGTAGCGAAGCATGCTGTCCCAGGCTTGCCGGATAGCCTCCTTGTCAAACGATGTCAGGGCGTCGGGATTTACCATCACACGCTGCCTGTCATTTACGGCATTATAATACACTGTCCTTCCGGATACAGTGCCGGACTGGTCTGTATTGTTGACGGCCTTAAAATATCCGATGGCATTGTCGCTGCCGCCCGCGATATATGCGGGAAGAGGCACGCCGGAGGCCGGCATAACGGAGCCGTCTCCGCCGAATGTGGCCACGCCGGCAATGCGGTTGGCGTTTTGAGACAGCTTATTGTTGATAAAGGTTGCGCCGCTGCCTTCTCCCATGGCATATATCAGGTTAAAGTACGTGAGTTTCTTGATGCTTGTATCGGTGTTGTTGTTGAACCAGATGCCCTTAAGAAGCGCGTTGTAAACAGTAATGTCATCATTGCTCCAGCCGCCTCCAGTCGGTGTGGCAAGCAGAATCACACCGCGCTCCCGCTCTGCCAGATCAATAAGCCCAAGTTTGGACAAAAGCTGCTGCGCTTTTATTGAGTTTGCCGGAGCCTGATCGGGATAAATAAAGATCACCGGCGTCATCATGGGGACAGGATCATTCAGTACACTGGGAGTGTACATATATGTAACGCTGCCGTCCGCGCCGTAATCATTTATTTGTATAAATGAAGCGCCGTCCGGGATTAGGGAGGCCTTTTTATGCGCGAACATCCAGTCCATTACAGCGGATTTTTCGGCCTCGACATACACGTTGTTGAGCGCTATAACCCAAGACCAGTGGCCGTCAGGATATTTGGTGTTTTCGTAATCCGCGTTGGGAATCTCTGTTCCGAACACATTTGCGAAGGATGTTCTTTTTACCTCTTTCGCGCCAAGCTCAAGGAGCCTTGAGTAAGGCGTGAGGGAATGAGAGGGGGCAACGGTTCTGTCCTCTTCCGAGTGGATATACCAGATAGGGATGTCCTTAATCGGCTCAAGCTGAGCTGCCGTGAGGCTTCCTCCGCTTGCCGGGCACACAGGAACGGCCGCGGCCCAGACATCGGGAAATTCGCGCAGATAGCTGTGAGTCTCCTGACCGCCGGCCGAGCAGCCGGATACATAGAGGCGGCTCGCGTCGGCGACGCCCTGTTCGACCAGATAGTTTATGTAGGCGATAACGCCCGCCCTGGAATAGCCGTTCAGACTCCTCTGCGGGACAAGAACTATACTGTCCTCAGGTGCATTTTTGACCCAGCCTATGCCGCCCATGTTGGCAAACAGCTGGGCGCCTTCATTGCCGCCTCCGTTGGCGCTGTAACCCTCGCCGGAGCCGTGGTTCCAGACCACAAGCGGCAGCGGGCCGTCAGCTTCAGGTATATATACGCGGTAAGTTTGGCCGGTATAGCCTTCCACCGGGTTGTTGACAAGGAGGAAATCGTCATAGATCGGCCTTACGGTCTTATGATAGGAATAGGACACCGGAGCGTATATGCCGTCAATGGCTTTGCTCTGCGTAACGGTGTACTCTTGGTTTAGCCAGAAGTTCCTGCTCTGGTAAATAATTGCGGCGCAGCCGTTCACTTCGGCGTTTGTCGCGTTGTAGCCGTATTTGAGCTCCAGCACGATATAGCGTCCGCTCAGCGCGGCCGTACCGATCTCACTCGTCGCGCTCACATAGGCCTTCGTAATCGTTCTGCCGCCATCGTACACAATGTTATTGTTTACGGGGTTCTTGGTCACAGCTGAAACGGCAAAGGTATCTTTGGCAATCGCGTCAGCGCGGACATTAACGCCCATGTCGATGATGACGGCGGTCGTTGCGCTGCCCCACTCAAGGACATCTACGATGAGATCAAAATCGGCTGAAATGGTCGACAGGCGGGCATACGAGCCGCCCTGCGCATATGAGAAAACCGTGCCCATGGATAACGCGAGTACCAGCATAAACGCAATAATTCTTTTAAGGTTCATTGCTTTTTACCTCCGTTTTTTGTTTTACCATACTGCTTCAAAATTTTACGCGTCTGTGTGTGTCTATATTGCGGGCATACGATTTCGCTTTGACGATTCACCCTCTTTCGGCAATGACTTGAGGCCCGGCGTCATCGGTTTTTTGCTCCGGAGCAACAGCGCACATGAGATTTTGTGCGGTATTGCCCTAAATGCCCTAAATTAGATAATACACAAAATCTCATGTAATTTCTGTAATTATTATGGCGCAAAATATAGAAATAATGACCTTGTGGTTTTTAGTTTGTTTTTTATGAATGCACATCCTGGCTAAATTGCATTTTATCCCGCTTGACATTGTGACTACTCAGTGGTACTATATAACTGGTAGTAAGTTGCACTGCATACCGGTGATGCGAAATACAGAGGGGTGATTATGCTGGAAAATCTGACAGAAATGCTGAAAGGCGCGCTAGAGGGCTGCGTCCTTGAAATCATTAGTCGCGAAGAAAGCTATGGCTACGAAATCACACGGCGGCTGAATGCTCTGGGATTCACCGACGTTGTGGAGGGAACGGTCTACACAATTCTGCTGCGTCTGGAAAAAAACAAGCTTGTAGACATTGAAAAAAAACCGTCCGATATGGGCCCTCCGCGCAAGTTTTACACGCTTAACGAAGAGGGGCGCGAAGAGCTGCGCCGTTTCTGGACAAAATGGGACTTTGTCGCGTCAAAGATTAATGAATTAAAGGAGGGTCAACAGATATGTTAGAGATCCTAAAAAAACTGGTCGGGGACAAAAAAGAGTACCGGCAAATGACGGCCAGGGTAAAAGCGCTGCCCGAAGATTATCGGTTCGTGTATGAAAAAATCCAGCGGTACATGTGGAGCTTTGCGGCGGGGGATGGCTATGATATGGTTAAGATCCAATATGAGCTTATAGATCTGTTCGAAGCGGGCGCGGCGGACGGCAAGCGCGTTTTGGAAATCACGGGCGAAGATGTGGCCGCCTTCTGCGACGCGCTTTTGCAGAACGCGAAAACATACACCGCAAACCTGCGCGAGATGCTCAACCGCGACATCGGAAAAAAACTGGGTAAGAAGAATTAAGGCAACACCGCGCAATCTCTGCGAGTTGTTTGCCTTAAATGCAGAGGGATAGGCAGTGCCCACGGGGAATGCCGGACATATAAAAAGCCCGCCTGTCGCAAAACAGGCGGGCTTTTTCGCTCGCGGCAAGGCGGGCGTTTTAAAGCCACTCTCCAAAGCGGCTGATATATACTTTTTTTATCAGTTGTGTCGCAATAGAGTATCCAACCAGCAAAAGGATGAGCCAGGGCGCAAATGCGGCCGGCAGCGGGGCCATGTCAATGCCGACAGAAAGGCCCGAAAACCCTGTGGCCAGCGCCACCACTGCGACGACAAGCGTGGAGACCAAAAGCGCCGGCGACGGCCTGCTCTGCAAGAACGGCACCTTTCCGGTGCGGATCATGTGGATTACCAGCACCTGCGACACGGTGCCGAATACGAACCAGCCGCACTGAAACATCGGTGACAGCGCTTTAGTATTGGCGCCAAAAATCCACCACATGATGGCAAAACACAGGATATCAAACACGGAGCTAAGCGGCCCCATAATGGCCATGAAGGATTTGATGGATTTCGTTTCCCATCTCCTCGGCTTTTTGATATACTCCCTATCTACGCTGTCAAACGGGATTCCCATCTGTGAAAAATCGCACAGTAGATTTTGAGTGAGAATCTGCACCGGGAGCATCGGCAAAAACGGCAGAAAGACTGAGGCAATAATAACCGAAATCATGTTGCCGAAATTGCCTGAGGCCGCCATCTTGATATACTTGACGATATTGCCGAAGGTTTTTCGCCCCTCTACCACGCCCTCCTCAAGCGCCATCAGATCCTTTTTGAGCAGGATTATGTCGGCGGTCTCCTTGGCGATGTCCACCGCGCTGTCGACCGAAATGCCCACATCAGCCTGATGCAGCGGCGGAGCGTCATTGATGCCGTCGCCCATATAACCGACCGTGTGCCCGTCCTTTTGGAAGGCGCACACCACCCGCTCCTTCTGTGACGGCGAGAGCTTGGCAAACAGATTACATTCCTTAATTGCTTGTGAAAGCGCGGCGTCGTCCATCGCCTCCACATCCTTGCCGGTCAGGAAATGCGAGATGTCCAGCCCTACCTTTTTGCATACCTTGACGGCAACGCCCTCGCTGTCGCCGGTGAGCACCACAGTGCGCACCCCGTGGTCGCGCAGCGCCGAGATCGCAGCGGCCGCGCTTTCCTTAGGCGGATCAAGAAAGCCCACAAAGCCGATGAGCACCATATCGCTCTCGTCCGCCACGCTGAACACGTCGACGCCCGGCACCTCGTTTTTCTGCGACACGGCAAGCATGCGCAGACCGTCGGCATTATACCGCTCATAGGTCATCATAACGCGGGCTCTCATCTCATCCGTGAGCGACATCACTTTTCCCTGCCATTCAACCAATGAGGAGATTGCGATCATTTCTTCGACAGCACCCTTTGTGATGAGCTGGCGCTTTCCGCTCTTATCCTGCAAAACCACACTCATTCTGCGGCGGGTAAAGTCGAAAGGGATTTCGTCAATGCGCGTGTAAGATGGCAGCATGTCCTCCAGCCCATTTTCTTTTGCGCGGTTGATTATGGCCAGATCGATAAGATTTTTAAGCCCTGTCTGAAAATGACTGTTCAGATAGGCGTGGCGCAGGATGCGGCTGTCGTCCTCTCCCAAAACGTTCATATACTTTTCAAGGATAATCTTGTCCTCTGTCAATGTCCCGGTTTTGTCGGTGCAGAGCACATCCATCTCCCCAAAAGTTTGGATAGCTCCGAGCGTCTTGACGATAACCTGATGCCTCGACATGGAAACGGCGCCCTTAGCGAGTGTCGACGTCATGATCATGGGAAGCATCTCCGGTGTCAGCCCTACGGCAATGGTGATAGCGAACATCAGCGCGCCCGCCCAGTCGTGCTTTGTAACGCCGTTGATCAGAAACACGATTGGTACCATCAAAAGCATGAGCCTGATCAGCAGAGAGCTCACTGAGTCCACACCGCGCTCAAAGCTGTTTTTCGCCCTGTCGCCAGACAGTGATTTTGCCATAGAGCCGATATAGGTTTCATTGTTGGTGGATATTACGACCGCCGTCGCGCTTCCGCTGATCATGTTGGAGCCCATAAAGCCGATGTTTTGCAGATCGGTCAGCGTATCATCGCGATTTGGGCTGATATCCGCAAATTTTTCCACGGGGTTTGATTCGCCCGTCAGCGCGGCCTGCGCCACAAAGGCGTCCTTGGTGGTCAAAAAGCGCACGTCCGCAGGGATCATGTCCCCGGCCGACAGCTTGACAACATCGCCGGGAACCACCTCGTCCATTGTTATCTCCACAAGTCTGCCGTCACGCCATACGTCGGCCTTGTTGGAGATCATCTTTGAAAGGCCTTCGGCAGCCGCATTGCTCCGCTCGTTCTGCACAAAGGCGACAAGGCTGGAAATTATCACGAGCGACAGAATAATGCCCACTGTCATAAATTCCGGATGTGAGGAATAGATCACGTCGGTGAACAGGGTTATGACCGCGATGATGAGCAGCACGATGTTAAAAGGATTGATAACCGCTCCGCGAAGCCGGCGGAGCATGGTGTTTTTTCTGCCGGTGGTGATGACGTTCCTGCCGAATTCATCGTGTTTTTCCTCCACCTGCTCTGCGGTGAGCCCTGTGTCCGCGGATTGCAGCTCAGTAAAAAGTGCGTCCATATCCATGAAAGCAAAACCGCGGAGACGCGCCTCGCTTTCATTTTTTTTCTGCTGGATCTGCTGAAAATTGTCCCTCAAAAAAGCCATCGGAATCATCCTTTCCTTTCTTGTATGCCCGGATGAAAACCTTTTGGCAGCAAAAAGCCGCCCCGAAGGGCGGCGCAAAGCAACGGCAAGTCAACCCATCAGCAAAACGGCTCAATGGGCGGCTGTCCGAACCCGACGCGGGCCGTTCGGTTAGTGTTTTCATACACAGGCTTGCTGCCGGTTAACCGACTTCGGGGTTTGCCGTCCATTGTCTCACTCCCTTTTTCTGATTTATGCTTCTATCTTACTCCTTTTTTGTTGGACAGTCAATCCGATATTTCGATATTCTGATGCCTGAGACGCCTCAAAAGCAGACGGAGCGCAGAGGAATCTGCGCTCCGTCTGTTTTTCATCTGATTCTACGCCGCCTCGCCCGCGAACTGGCTGTTATAGATGTCCGCATAGGTCCCATTTTGAGAGAGCAGTTCTTTATGCGTGCCGGTTTCCACAATATCGCCCTTATCCATCACCAGGATGCGGTCTGCGTCGTAGATTGTGGACAGCCGGTGCGCCACGACAAAGCTGGTTCGGCCTTTCAGCAGCCGCTTCATCGCACTTTGGATTACAAGCTCGGTGCGGCTGTCCACGTTTGAGGTGGCCTCGTCAAGGATCAAAATCTCCGGGTCGGATACAAAGGCCCTCGCAATCGTGATTAGCTGGCGCTGCCCCTGAGAAATGTTCCCCGCGTCCTCATCGAGCACGGTATTGTAGCCGTCGGGCAGTTTTTGAATAAATTCGTCGGCATAGGCGGCCTTCGAGGCGGCGTATATCTGCTCTTCAGAGGCGGTTTCATTGCCGTATTTGATGTTATCATAAATAGTGCCGGAGAACAGCCAGGTATCCTGCAGCACCATGCCGATTTTCTTTCTCACATCCTGCCGGGATTCGTTGCGGATGTCAACCCCGTCGATGCGCAGGCTGCCGTCCTGTATCTCATAGAAGCGCTCAAGCAGATTAATAAGCGTCGTTTTGCCAGCGCCGGTATGACCGACAATGGCGACCATCTGTCCTTCCCGCACCTCCATGCTGAAATTTTTCATCAGCGGCGCGTCTGAATAGCTGAAGCGCACATGGTCGAATACGACCTTTGCGGCCTCACCTGCCCGGACGGGAAATTCGGTGTTATATTCGGCCATTTCTTCCGCGTCCAGCATCTCAAAAACCCGCTCGGCGGAAACAATCATCGACAGGATATTGCTCCAAATCTGCGTAAACTGCGTGAGCGGCTGGCTAAATTGCTTAGAATATTGCAAAAAAGCCTGCATATCGCCGATTATAATCGATCCGTGCACTACGCTCACGCAGCCGAACGCCGCAAGGAGCACATACACCACGTTTTCCAGAAGCAGCATACACGGCATCATAATTCCGCCGACAAAGCGCGCTTTCCAGCCGGATTCCTTCATCTGGGCATTGACCTTGTCAAACCTTTGGAGTGCATCGTCTTCACCGTTGAAGCTTTTTATAACGGTGAAGCCTTGATAAGTCTCCTCAATCTGGCTGTTCAGAGAGCCAAGCGAACTAAAGTAGGATTTCGAGTATTTCTTGGTTTTTGGGGTGAGCAGCTTCATGACGACCACGCTTCCGGGCACCAACACCAGGGCGAGCAGCGTGAGCAGCGGGCTGATGGTCAGCATAGTCCATAGCACTCCCACAACAAGAATTACGCTGGATATGATGCCCAAAAGGCTTTGCTGGAGGTTTGTAACGATGTTGTCAACGTCGTTGACAGCCACCGACATGAGATTACCGTTCTGGTTTTTGTCAAAGTAGGATATCGGAACGCGGTTCATCTTTGCCTTCAGTTTACCTCGCAGCGTGTAGGTCGTTTTTTGCGAGACCACCGTCATAATCCGCTGCTGGAGGAACGATGTGACAAACACACCGGCATACAGCGCCGCCGCGGACAGAAGAATGCTCGCAAGCCGGGGAAAGTCCACGCCGGTTCCGTCTTTGACGCCGTTAAAAATCACGGTCGTCGCTCCGCCCAGCAGCCTGGGGCTCAGCACCTGCATTACAGTGCCCGCTATGGCCACAAGAAGCGTGAGCGCAATGAGCCAGGCGCTTTTTTTCATAAAGCTCAGCAGCCGCTTTACAGTGAGCCAAAGCTTCTTGGGCTTTTGCGCCTGCATTCCCTGTCGATTTGCCATATCTTGCCGATTGTTCATTGGACCAGCCATGTCAGCTCACCTCCCTGTAAACTTGTGAATCCACGATTTGCCTGTACACTGCGTTTCCTTCGAGCAGCTCCTCATGTGTACCCAGGCCCGCCAGTGCACCACCGTCCAGCACCGCGATGATATCCGCCCGCATGACGGTGCTCACGCGCTGGGCGACAATAACGGTTACGGCATTTTGTGTTTTTTCCCTCATCGCACCGCGCACAGCGGCGTCGGTCATATAATCAAGCGCGGAGAAGGAGTCGTCAAACACATAGACGTCCGCATTTTTGAGCAGCGCCCGGGCGATACAGAGCCGCTGCTTCTGCCCACCGGAGAAGTTGCCTCCGGCCTTCTCAACGGCACTGTCGAGCCCTTTGTCGAGGCAACTGATAAACTCCGTGGCCTGAGCCATATCCAGCGCCGCCCAGATCTCACTGTCGGTCGCGTCCGGCTTTCCGATCAGCATGTTGCTGCGGATGGTGCCGAAGAACAGCGTAGAGGCCTGCGGCGCGAAGCTGATCTTTTCGTGCAGCGCTTTTTGCGGCACATCGCGCACATCGGCCCCGTTCAGGCGCACATGGCCCTTTTCAACGTCGTAAAGCCGGGAGATCAGGTTTATCAGTGAGGTCTTTCCGTCGCCGGTTGAACCGATGACAGCCAACGTCTGCCCGCCGTGCACAACAAGGTTTACGCCCGACAGCGTTTTTCTCACAGCTCCGCTGTACCGGAAGTCCACATCCTCAAAGGTCAGCGTGGGCTCCTGCCTGGGGAAAATTCCGGCGTTTGCGGGGTCGTCCACCGAGAGCGGCATATCAAGCACTTCATAGATACGGCTGGCCGAGGTCTGCCCGCGCGGCAAGGACAGAATAACCTGCGTCAGCATGGCGAACCCCATCAGGATTTGCGCCGCGTAGCTGGTTGCCCCTACGATGGAGCCGACCTGCATCGTTCCAGCCGCGATCTCATGGCCGCTGATCCATACAATAATCAGCGTAGCCAGGCTGATAAGCATTGTAATTACCGGGAAGAAGAAGCTCATAATCGTCCCCGCCTTGATTGACGCGCCGGTGTATTCACGGTTTACTTCGCGGTATTTTTCATACTCTTCTTCCTCTTTTCCGAACGCGCGTATGACCTTGGCGCCGGTTAGGCCCTCCTTGAAATAGAGGTTAAGCTTATCAATCAGCTTTTGCATTTTGACATACAGCGGGCTTGCGAACTTATAGATAACGAGATAAGCGACAACAAGAAACGGGATGGCGGACAGGAAGACAAGCGCAAGTTTTGGTGAAAGCAGGCTTGTCATAATGATTCCGCCGACCAGGTAAGCAGGGGCGAGCAGCAGAAATTTGCACCCCATCTCGACCAGCGTCTGCACCTGGGTCACGTCGTTTGTGTTGCGTGTAATCAGCGATGATGCGCCGAACTGATCATATTCCTTTTTTGAGAAGCGGAGCGCCTTGCGATAGATATCCGATCGCAGATCGCCGCCCAGATTGTAGGAAATCTGCGAAAACAGCAGCGTGTTGAACACAGCGCCCACCAGACTGAGCAGCGACAGCCCGATCATCAGCCCGCCGCGTGACCAGATGAAGGATGTGTCGCCCATAATCACGCCTTTGTTGATGATGTCGGCGGTGATGTATGGCAGGATCAGGGAGCAGATGATCTGTACAAATAAAAACGCGATGGCGCCCAGCGTTTTGAGCGGCGGCAGGCGTTTGATAGTTTTAAGCATGGGATGTACCTTCTCCTGTGGGATTTTGTATAAGACTTATAATAGCATAAAGTATGCCGACAATAACTGAAAACATAATATATCCACCCCTCCTATATAATTGCGCCTGTAACTTAGGGCCCTGCGGACGCGCCGCAATGAAAGCAAAGCGGCGGCGGCGAGCGGGGGCAAAGTGCCCCCTGCTCGGATGCGCGGGAAATTGTGCGATGATGCCTAATCACTCTCCGGCCCGCGCGGGACATCAGGCGGGCGCTGAGGTCTGTCCGCATTGTCGGGTCTTTCCTGTCTGTTAGCACGCCCGAACGGCCCTTGATTATGGAACCCGCCAAAGCCGTGCCGCGGGCCAAATCCGCCGCGGTTCATAAAAGCGAACCTGTCAATCATCTCGTCGCCCATGCGCTCACGGATGGCCTGCCGCCAGCATTCGCCGTTTTCGTCTCCATCGTCTCCCATTTCTTCAGCGAGCGCTGCGATCATACGGTCAAGATACTGTCCGAACGACTTTTGTTCCTCTTCGGAAAGGCAGGCGAACATATCGCCAAGATCCCGTTCCTGCTGCCTCTCGTTTTTGCCTTTTTCGGTTAGCCTCACCAGCATCACGCGCTTGTCAATTTCAGACTGCTCGCGGGTGATGTATCCGCCTTTTTCGAGCTTGGATAGCAGCTCGTTGAGAGAGGAAACCCGGATGCCCAGCAGATAAGACATGTCCTTTGTGCTCACGCCGTCCTGCATTTTCAGTATGGCAAGGATTCTCCCCTGTCCGCGTGTGGTGTCGGCCATTGGGCCCATCTCGGCGTGCCCCCTAAGATGATGCTTGTGCAGCAGCCATTGCAGCCTTGACAGTTTTTCGTAGAGTTCGATATTCGATTCGTTCATGAAGAACGCCTCCTTTTTTTATTTCTTACGGCACCTGTACTACCGGTACCGTCTGATTGTATTATACCGGTACCTGTTGCAAATGTCAAGAGTTTTTTTGCAGGTACCGTAAATTTTTTTTTAGAAAGAGGTGCCACTTTCTCCGCGCACAAAAAAGCAAGCACAATAATGTACTTAAAGAGCACATGCATCAAAACAAAAACCTCTCAAAGCGCTGAGCGCTCTGAGAGGTTTTTATGGTGATCCACCCGCGACTCGAACGCGGGACTCCCTGCTTAAAAGGCAGGTGCTCTGCCGACTGAGCTAGTGGATCATATGGCTGGGATGGCAGGACTCGAACCTGCGGAATGCCAGAGTCAAAGTCTGGTGCCTTACCGACTTGGCTACATCCCAATATTAATGTATTTGGAATGTCCGTAAGTCTTTGAAACTCTGGGACTTTCTCTCTATATGCAAAAACGTGCCAGACTTGCAATCGCAGCAACTAAGATATGATACAACATTATTCTCTTGTTGTCAATCAGTAAAGTTAATTATCTTATGAACCTGTTGCTTTTAAGCGCAGGTAATTTTAGAATGTGGATATAGAAACCCGATGTTCCATCAGCTGCTCGCTGCCGGCTTTACAAAGGACGATTTCCCGCTATTGACGGGATCCGATTGTGAGCTCGAGTCCGTAAAAAACATTATCGCGGGCACGCAGTCGATGTCGATGTTTTTTGACTTCCGCATCACCACTGATTACTATGGAAGCTTGAGGCCGGGCGTGTCAAAAGGATTGCCATCGGTAAAGGCGCGGTCTGGTTCTGATTTTTACTTCATCCCAACTTTTGTCTGCAGGGCTGTTGTGATCACGAAGGACAACGTCGGGCTGCTCGTCGAGGCGGGAGTTTATGCGAAAGAAGAACTCAAATAATGCTTTCTCCAAGAGGCGCCGCCGGACACTTTTCCGGAGGCGCTTCTCTATATAGTATGACGGTATCAAAAGCGCTGATAAAGCATCCTTCCAATTTTCACAGAAATCGATCTTTTTGCATATTCTAATAATATATAAGATACGGAGGGGTTTTTATGGCTGAAATGGGCCGTCTCAAGATTAATGTATATCAGTCGGGCAGGGGAAACCCGCTCGCCTTTACAGGGGTTCAGGTGATTTCGAAGGCGGGCGACGTAGTTGCCGAGGCGGAAACCGACACATCAGGGCAGACCGACATTCTCAATCTTTCCGCACCTCCGCAGGAATATTCTCTTGCGGAGGATATGCCGCAGCCTTACAGTGAATATACTGTAAATGTATTGCATGACAAAGCCGTGACAGCTTCGGTCGCGGGCGTTCAAATCTTCCCCAACACCACCGCCGAGCAGGACATAATTATTGCCCCGCAGCGCGCCGCTCCGGAAAATATTGTTATCCCGCCGCCGGTGCTTTACGGACAATATCCCCCAAAGATCCCTGAGGATGACGTAAAGCCGCTGCCCCGCAGCAAGGGATTCGTTGTACTGCCGGACCCTATTGTTCCCGAATTTGTTATCGTACACGCCGGAAATCCGGATGATAAATCAGCGCAGAATTACTGGGTGCCCTTCAAAGATTACATAAAAAACGTGGCGAGCTGCGAGATATACTCCACTTGGCCTGACTCCGCGATACGCGCCAATGTGCTTGCGATACTTTCTTTCACATTAAATCGGATCTACACCGAATGGTACCGCGGAAAGGGCTATGATTTTACCATTACAAACTCCACGGCATTTGACCACGCCTTTAGCTACGGACGCAACTATTTTAACGAAATTTCAGCCGTTGTCGACGAACTCTTCACAACCTTTGTGACGAAGGAGGGTATCCGCCAGCCTATGCTGACGCAGTACTGCGACGGCAAAAACGTGACCTGTCCGGGCTGGATGACGCAGTGGGGGACAAAAAATCTTGCCGACAAGGGTTATTCCGCGATCGACATCCTGAAAAACGCCTATGGGCAGGAAGTATTTCTGATGCAGGCAAAAAAAGTTGACGGCGTGCCAAAGTCTTTTCAGGGGACCCTTCAGAACGGATCGAGAGGTCCAAATGTACGCACGATCCAGGAGCAGCTAAACCGTATTTCGAACAACTATCCCGCTATAAAAAAGGTGAAAGCCGACGGGATATACGGCCCCGCGACGCTCTCCGCGGTGGAAGCCTTTCAAAGAATATTTAATTTACCGGCCAGCGGGATCGTGGATTTCGGCACCTGGTACAGGATATCCGATATCTATGTGGCTGTTAGCAGAATAGCCGAACTGAAATAAGGGCGGAGGACTGTCAATGAAAGAAAGAGGATATCCCCCCTCGCCTCCGCCGAAGGCGCTGCCGAGTTATTGCAGTGATTTAAAGATGACTGATCCAAGTGTGCTGAAGAATTACCTTAACACATATATGTACGTCTGGCTTCACACAAGACAGTGCTTCTGGTTTTTCCCTAAGCGCCTTGACGAACGGTGGGTGGCCGGGTATGTGTGGAGCTTTGGGGAATGGGTCTGGAAGCAGTTTGAGATAAAATGGATTGACAGCTTTTATTAGGAGGAAAACATGCAGATCTCGACAGACAATCTATCGTTGATTGAGGTGATAGTGAAAAAAAACGGCAATATTTCTATGATTGAAAATGACCTGGCCGCAGATATTGAGGTTTTGAACGACAACTATGCGATTATCACCCTTCCCGCCGAAAAGGCTGAATTTCTATTCAGCTACCCCGAAATTGTCTACGTTGAGCTGCCGAAAATACTCACACTCAGCATAAATGAGGGTGCGGCCCGCTCCTGCGTGCCGCAGGTGCAGGATGATTTTGAATACGCCCTTAAAGGCGCTGGCGCGGTTATATCTATCATCGATTCGGGGATTGACTACACGCACCCCGATTTTCGCAATGACGACGGCACAAGCAGAATCCTTTGGCTTTGGGATCAGACCGGAAGCGGCACTCCTCCAGAGGGCTTCAAAAGCGGCGCGGAATACACGCAGCAGCAGCTAAATGCCGCCCTCATGTCACCTGATCCTTTTGCCGCCGTTCCGGCGGGTGATGAATTCGGTCACGGCACCTGTGTCGCCGGAGTTGCCGCCGGCAATGGCAGGCAGAGCGGGGGGAGGGAAAAAGGAGTAGCGCCGGAGGCGTCGCTCATTATTGTAAAGCTGGGCAATAGGGGAGAGCCCTCATTTGCCAGGACAACCGAGATTATGCGGGCTATCAAGTATAGCATTGAAAAGGCATACGCCATGTCTATGCCGATTTCAATCAACATAAGCTACGGCACAAATAACGGCTCGCACGACGGAAGTTCCCTTTTTGAGACGTTTATCGACGACATCTCGCAGGAATGGAAATGCGTTGTAGTTGTCGCAACCGGCAACGAAGCCTCGGAAGGGCATCATTTCTCTGCAAAAATAAAGCAGAACGAGCTGCTTAACGTCAGCTTTACCACGGCGGCAAATCTGAGCCAGCTCACAATTAACATATGGAAAAACTTTGCCGACACTTTTTTGGTGGAGTTTGTCACGCCTACAGGCATGTCAAGCGGTGTTATCCCGTTTAACCGGCTTTTGACACGTATGAATGTCGAAGGCATCTCAGTCTCCGTATTCTACGGCCAGCCAACCCATTATAACGGCGACCAGGAGATATACATCCTGCTTCAGGCGGATAAAAACGCCATCACTCAGGGCCTGTGGTCAATAAAAATCACCGGAAGCTATGTCATCGACGGCAGGGTCAACATTTGGCTGCCCACCACGGAGGAGGTGTCGGAGGAAACCTCCTTTGCCATACCTTCGATTGACACAACACTGACAATCCCCTCCACCTCCGCGAGCGTCATTTCTGTTGGCGGCTATGACTCCCGGCTGGGCAGCTACGCTTCCTTTTCCGGGCGAGGATATACACGAGGAGGAGCAGACATAAAGCCTGATATATCCGCTCCTGCCGTGAATGTGTTCTCAACGCGCTCAGGCGGCGGATACGATACCTTCACAGGCACCAGCCTGGCCGCCCCATTCGTAACGGGCTCCGCCGCCCTGATGATGGAATGGGGGATTGTACGAGGCAATGATCCTTTTTTATTTGGGCAGAGGATAAAGGCTTTCCTGCAAAAGGGGGCAAGGCGTGACCCTTCGCTTTCCTATCCGAATCCCATCTGGGGTTACGGCGCGCTCTGCCTGTATTCTACGATGGACTTTTTGACCAAATATATAGAGGGGGGAAGATAGATGCCGACCCAGCAGGAGCTAGAGGCCATGCCCATGGAGGAATTTATTGCCCTGCCTGACACGATTGATCTTGTTTTTACATACAGCAAGGTATTGCAGGACTTCGTGGATGAAAGGCCGTACATCCGCCTCAGCAAGCTGATAATCTCATATTATGTTGTCGCATATACACAGATTGAATACCTGCAAAGCATACTTGACGAGCTGGGGATGTACGACATCAATGTTTACCCTATGACAATGGGCCTCCTTGGCAGGCAGGAGCTCGAGTCCGCCGGCATTGTTCAGGTACAGCAGCAGCCGCACCTAAACCTGAGTGGGCAAGGCGTTCTGATTGGCTTTACCGACACAGGCATTGACTATACAAACCCGGCTTTTATCTATGAAGACGGAACGAGCAAAATAAAATACATCTGGGATCAAACACTCAGTGGGAACGCGCCGGAGGGATACTATTTCGGCACTGAATTTACCAACAGTCAAATCAACGCCGCGCTGGCCTCCGCCGACCCATCCAAGCTTGTGCCTCACGCGGATACTGTCGGCCACGGCACTTTCCTGGCCTCAGTGGCGGCGAGCCGAGATAATAACAATTTTCTCGGCGCGGCGCCGGATGCGGATCTCATTATTGTAAAACTGAAGAAGGCACTGAAGTATTACACAGATTTCTTCTGCACGACCAAAAAACAGGATAACGTTTTCGAATCCAGCAACGTTATGCTTGGGGTAGAATATATTCTCGAAAAGGCGTATGAGCTGTCACAGCCGATTTCCGTCTGCATCAGCACGGGCACAAACCTGGGTAGCCACGACGGTCTGAATGTGATGGAACTTTTTCTCACGGATCTCTGCTCGGATTACCGTCTGGCTGTCAGTGTGGCGCCGGGGAACGAAAGCAACATGAAGCATCACACAAGCGGCAGGCTTCCAAAAACAAGCGACACAACTAGTATTGAGATCAAGTGCGGCGACAGCCGGGAGGACATTTTTTTAAGCGTTTGGAATTACTCCTCGGATCAGATATCAGTCTCCATTACATCTCCTGCCGGAGAGGTGGTGGGGCGTGTGCCCGTGAAAACAGGCAGCACCTATAGCACAAAACTGATCCTGGAAAGCTCTAAAATTACTGTGAAGTATTATTATCCGGTTTCAGAAACGTCAAGCCAGCTTACAATAATAAAGATACATGATCCAACTCCGGGCATATGGAAAATTACACTTTATGGGGACATAATCATTAACGGGGAATATCACGCGTGGCTGCCGTTGACAGGGCTTGTCGATCCGGATATTGAATTTTTGTCTCCTACTCCGCATACCACCATTGTTACACCCGCGACTTCGATCGGCACAATAACGAGCGGCGCCTACAATTCTCATGATAACAGTCTGTATACCTCAAGTTCCTGGGGCCCGACCAGGATGCCGCTTAACTCCCCGCTCATGGTCGCGCCCGGAGAAAATGTATCGGGAATATTTCCAAGCGGCGTCGGCGTTATGAGCGGCACAAGCGTGTCCTCCGCTATCACCGCCGGGGCTTGCGCCCTCATGCTTCAGTGGGGCGTTATAGATGGGAACGAACTCTCAATGAATTCGTATTACATCAGATCAAAATTTATCAAAGGTTGTCTGCGCGAGCCGGATCTGACATATCCAAATGACCAGTGGGGATATGGGAAATTTAACCTAATGAACACTTTCGTAATGATGCGCATGTAAAAAAGAGGTATCCCCATGCCGCCGGCGGGGGATACCTCTTTTTTTTCAGATTCGCAGACGGGTCACTAATGGGGAGAAGGTCAGGCGCTCGATGCTCTGAGACTTTTGCGGCGCGGCCTGAGTTCATTCGGGGCAACGCCAAAATGCTTTTTAATGAGCCGCCTTGGCTGGCGTGGATCACTGTATCCGGTTAGCTCGCAGATCTCTTCAAAGTTCATGTCCGTCCCCTGCAGGAGATCGCGGATTTTTTCAAGTCTTATCTCCGTAATCAGCTCGGTAAAGCTCTTGCCGTATCCCGACACAAGCAGCCTGCTCATGTGTGAAGTCGAGAACGAAAAAAACTTCGAAAGCTCCTGGAGAGTCACGGTGGGAAAATTCTTAGAAATATAGGACATGATGTTGGAAAGCAAAATGTCTCTAGGAAGATCTTTGACACTTTGCAGACTTTCGGCCTTTATGTAAGGAAGCTGAAGGCTAAAAAACAGGTCCAAATAGCTTTTTACGGCGCGGCTGCTGAACTTGTCGCCGCTGTTCTGCTGAAAAAGCATCCCGAGCATGATCTCCCGCACAATCTTACTGTCAGGGGCGTTAACAACAACGAAAATCCTTGAATTTCCCAGGATCATGTCGGAAAACAGGCGGCCGAGGTGCTTGTCAAACAAAAGATCGGGATACCGCGCCCTGAAAGTGCTCTTCCTGATCATCACTGAAAGGACAACGGTTTTGTCGTCGCTGATGCACATTGAAAACGGCATGTCCGGCGACAGGATAACAAAATCTCCCTGTTTCAAAACATATTCACGACCCTCAAGCTCCACGCTGACCCCACCCTCGTACACAAAGAGCACATTCAGCGGTGTAACAGAGTGATTTTCCAGCCTGAAATATCTGGGAATCCTACATATTGAGATATCTCTGCAGGGGGAAATAAAAATATCCTCAGTATTCTTTGCGTCGAAATCAACGATTGTGAATCGCTCCATAAGTTGCCGGTGCATTGTCCCCGTCCCCGAAAAAATTCCCGCAGGCTCATCTTCTTCCTGCCCTGACCGCTTCATCTGATGTGACGCTTCAAAAAAACTGTCGTTCACGCTTCCTGTTGAAGCAGTGAAAAACCTGCCGATTTTCTTGCGGAATTCTCTGAAAACCAGATCCTCTTTCAAAAGGCTCCTCAACTTATTGTCAAGAGCCTCATACGCTTCGATATCCACTTTAATGCCTCCTAAATATTTATTTATTTTTATCTGATAAGCAACGCCTGAAAAGATGGCATCTTGTACCCTTTTCATATATATATCCGCAAGTTTATTATAATAGCATAGGCGGCATATGTCCAGTGAGATTTTATTTATGGGCACCTCGAAAAAACCCAAAGAGTTTCAATGCATGGCTGTCAAATGTCCAAATAATGTGCGGATTTACACTATTAACAGGCGATATGTTATAGGTTAGATTCTTCAAAACAATGGCGCTTTCCACACGAGCGGATACTATACATCGGATAAACATGCTTCCCATTGAATTTGTCATGTGCCCGAAGACAAGCTCAATTCTCATTCGTATCCTTGGCTTCCCGCGGTTGTTTATTTTTTGTTCCTCATTCAGCGTATTATTTTTGTAGCCCTAAAGTTTTTGACGGACAGTCCCACTCCCCAAATAAAAAGCATAGAGGTAAGCCTGCATGAAAGGTGTTGACAAGCCAATAAACGTATAGTACAATGTTAAAGCGTGATTCACGATCCAATGCTTCCGTAGCTCAGTTGGTAGAGCAGCGCATTCGTAATGCGCAGGTCGTCGGTTCGAGTCCGACCGGGAGCTCCAAGTACTCCAAGGCAAAGCTTTGGAGTACTTTTTTGTACAAAGAAAACCATACGTTCTACGTATGGTTTTCGCTAGATAATAATTATCCCCTCCGGCGTAGCCGGAGGGGATAATTATTATCTGTTGACCGGGGGGCGGGTCATCGGTGGGGGGCGGCCTTTTTAACGGCCTATACTGCCGTAAACCCTGTGTAGACACTGTCCTTGCCGATTTTACACTCCAGCCTGACGTCGGATCCCGAGGTGTTGACAAAGCGTAGGTCCTGCTTTCCATAGTACACAGTGGCGTCGTCTCCCTTCTTCGCATAAGGGACCTCCAGGCTATGCTCGTGACGCTCGGTAATCTCAAATCCGGCCTCAAGTGCGGCCTGGTATAGCGTAGTGGACACCTGGCATATGCCGCCCCCCACCTCCGTTACCTTTTCCTCGTTTTTAAAGACGATTGCCTTTCGAAAGCCGCGGCTGAGCGTCCTCCGCCCCACGGATTTGTTGAATGAGAATTCTTCGCCCGCTTTTATTATCCTGCCACTCAGTTTTTTTGCAACTAGTCTGAGGTTTTTTGTGCGGTTTTCCCCAAAGTCCTTTATCTCGGTCTGTGCATTCCCGGCCGGCTCCCCTTTTTTAAGAGAACCTTTGGGGGGCTTGCGAGTTTCATCGTCCGCCGCTTGATTCGGCGGCGCGCTGTCTCCGATGGGCGATTCGCCCGCCTGTGGCACGTCAGATTCCGGCGCGGCGAGGGGAGGTGAAGCCGAAGTGATATCCTCGTTTTGAGGCACTTGCACCGTTTTCTCAGCGGGAGAAGGAGGAGTATCCCCCCCGCCTGAGGAAGAAGGGCCGCAGCCAATAAGCGCACAAATAAAAAGCACTGCTGACAGGGATAAAAGCGCATTTTTATTTTTTTTCATAAGATCATTAGCCTTTATTTAATATATTAGCCTAAAAACGCAGTCAAAGTAAAGCAAAAGACCGTATTGCGGAAACCCCGTTTCTTTCACGGCTCAAGCTTTACTTTGACTTGCCACATTAGTATGTATTGAAAGTTTTTTTTTATTCAAGATATATTTTTAAAAACATAAATTACTGGCGAATGGCCGCCACGATATCGTCGAGCACCTCGCGGTATTCGCTGAAAAGCAGCAAAGTCTCGCTTATGCCGAGACGGGCCGCCATATCAATCTTTTTCAGCACCGTCGTCGTACTGTCGTAGAGCACGAAGAACGTGCCTGTCTGATCCTTATACGTATAGTAGTTAGTGCACAGCTCCTGAGAGACGAAGGGCATCGGATGGTGCTCCTCAATCATTGCGTCAAGCTCGGCGGCAGTAAGGATTTTGCCGCGTCCGTCCGTCGAGGGAAGTGGAAAGCTGTGCCTAATGCGCTCGATCTCAAGGATAATCCTGCCCCTGCCGTGCCGCGAGATGCTGTCCTCCATATGCTCCTGAAGGCTCCCGCCGGTGATGGCGCCGGATACCAGCAGATGAAGCCGTGGAGATATATCGGCGAACTTCTCCTCGGCTATAACCGCGATGCCGTGCTTTTGCAGGCGGATGATAAGCTCGCCGATAAACTCAAGGAGCTCAGGATGGCTTTTCCCCTCAAAGTCGACTATCACGCCGTCGAACCCGCGGGAAAGACATTCACGCGTCACCTGACGGCAAAGCTCCTGGATATTCCCGCCTGAGCCCACATAGTTTGTATCGCTGAGCACCATCAGTCCGCCGCGCACATTCAGTCCGATACCTCCTCTGAGGAGCGTGAGGTCGCTTCCAACCCGGTACGCCATATGCGCGACCGGCATGCCGAAGGCCTGTGCCGTAGACGTATCCGCCGGCGTGGAGGCGATAATGACAGTTTTTTTGGTGTCCATGGAACATGTCCCCTTTTTTATCCGAATATTCTGTGATACAATCAGACACACAGCTGTTTCTGAAGGTATCCGCTCACCGCGAATATTTTACATGGGTTTGTGCAAAATTCAGCGTCTGAGTAATATATATTCAAACAGGGAACAAAATATGCGTTTGAGGGAGGGAAACGGGATGCCGCTTCTGCCGATCCCTAAAAAAGTATACAATAGCGTTTCTGAGATAACTCCGGATGAATTGCGTGCACTGGGCGCGGAGGGCGCGCTCATTGACCTCGACAACACGCTCGCGCCTTACGGCTCGCACATGCCGACGGAAGAGGCGCTGAGGTGGCTTGAGAGTCTTAAAAACGCGCGTATCAAGTCGCTGGTTGTTTCAAACGGAAAGAAAAGACGGGTTTCCAAGATTTGCGACGCTGCCGGGATAGGCTATGTATGCTCCGCGTCTAAGCCGCGGCGCAAGGGCCTTCGCGAAGGCGCGCAAAGACTCGGCCTTCCGTGCGGGCGCGTCGCGATGATCGGCGACCAGGTTTTCACGGATGTGCTCGGCGCGGTGCGCTGCGGCATGATCCCGCTGATTGTCAACCCTATGAGCATGACAAAAAACCCGGTATTCATGCTGCGGCGTCTCATTGAGCTTCCGTTTATCCGCATGTCCGGGCGAGAAAAATAAATGAGAGAGGCCTTGCCTCTCTCATTTATTTTTCAGCCGTCATGCCGTTCATCAGTGCCCATGTCGGGGTTGACATGCACCATACAGTGCCCTATCGGCAGCCCGCATGACTCGATGAGATCGTGTGCCGACTTCGCAATTTTGTGCCCCTCAAAGACCGTGATATTTGGGTCAACCGTTATCTCAAGCTCCACAAAAACAATCCTGCTGCTTAGGCGTGTGCGAAGAAGGTCGACCCGTCGAACCCCTTCGACCGACACAGCCAGGCTCAGAATTTTGTCATAAGCGTCCTTATCGGCGGATCTGTCCACAAGCTGATTAAATGAAACGACGCTGATATCGAAGGCGGCCTTCAGGATTATCAGGCAGACGGCGATGGCCGCGCAGGCGTCGAGATACCAAAGCCCGAAGCTGACGCCGATAAGACCGAAAAGCACTGCTATCGAGCTGAACGAATCCGTCCTGTGATGCCACGCGTCCGCGAGCATAGAGGAGGAGCCGTGTTTTTTTGCCTTCTTGCGCGTGTACCGGAACATCCACTCCTTTGACGCGATGGATACGAGCGTCACCGCATATGCGAAGACGGAGGAGTGAGGCGCAACATGCTGGATCAGATTCATCACGCCGGAATACCCGAGCGAGAGCGCTGTCGCCGCCAACACGGCGGCAAGCAGCAGAGACACGACCGACTCAATGCGCTGATGCCCGTATGGATGCTCCCTGTCAGCCTCCTCGCTGGAGAAGCGCAGACCGACAATAACCATAATGGTGGTCAAAACGTCAGACAGCGAGTGGGCCGCGTCGGAAAGCACCGCCGAGCTCCCGCTGATCAGCCCGGCCGCGAGCTTTGCGCCGGAAAGCAGCGCGTTTAAAAGAATTGTGAGCAGGGAGGTATTTTTGAGGTCTTTATACCGCTCGGCATTGTCCGTAAAATCACCTTCCAAAAACAAAAAGCCCAAAAAAAGGCTACTGGACATCAAAATCGCCGGGAGCAACCGCAAGAGGGCGGAAGCTCTGCGCAAATCTCGGCGCAGCCACGTTCCCGCAGGGGGGAAATCAGCCCCGCCCGAGGATTTTAAATAAAACGGCGCCCCATAGATGCCCGCGTCAATGGGTGTGGTGCCGCTGGCCGGACTCGAACCGGCACGGTATTTCTACCGAGGGATTTTAAGTCCCTTGTGTCTGCCATTCCACCACAGCGGCGTATACCTCAGAATACTATCATAGCTCATTTTTGTTGTCAAGAAAAATGCCCTCAAAGTGATTGGACAAGAGCTTCTCTGATTTGTTATAATGTTGCCGTGACAGCTCGGGAATTATGCGATGTTGCCATAACTATTTCTTCGGTGAGAGGGGGTGTCGGGGTATGAAAAAGGATGTTTTAAAAACTGCCCTACTGCTCACGGCGGCTGTACTGGCCGCGGCGATAACGCTGCTGGCTCTTCGAACGGTTTCCGGCGAGCCGCCCGATAGCCTTTCCACGCTCCCGCCTGCCACGCACACGCCCGAAATCACGCCCGTGGAGGAAACGACGCAACCGCCCTCGCCTGAGCCGGAAGCCGCTCGGCGAGTCACGCTTGTCGCAGCGGGCGATAACCTGATCCACAACACGATTGTCAGGTGGGCAAAAACTGCCGACGCCTATGATTTTTCGCCTGCTTATTCTGAGATAAGGGGCCTTGTGCAGTCCTCCGATATGTCGTTTATAAACCAGGAAACGCCTATGGCGGGCGACAATGTCCCGTTTTCCGGCTATCCGCGCTTTAATTCTCCGTCAAACGTGGCATACGGTATCAGAGATGCGGGCTTTAGCATCGTGAATCTGGCCAACAATCATGCGCTGGACAAAAATGAGCCCGGCCTGCTGGCCACTGCAGAGCTTTTAAACAGCCTCGGCATGACCGTGATCGGCGCGAACCGCTCAGAAAATGAGAGATCCCGAGTTAGGCTATTAGAGGCCGGCGGCGTCAGATTTGCGTGGCTTTCTTATACCTACGGGACAAACGGAATCCCGTTTAAAAACAAATGGATTGTGAACCTTATTGACGAGGAGACCATAAAAAGCGACGTGGAGAGCGCGAAATCGCAGTCGGACGCCGTCATTGTCTCGATGCACTGGGGCGAGGAATACCGCGCGGAGCCCACGCAGCAGCAAAAGGACCTGGCAAAGCTTCTTGCCGACCTCGGCGTGGCGCTTGTGATAGGCCATCACCCGCACGTGCTGGAGTCTGCCGAGTGGATCACCGGAAGCGAGGGCAGCAGAACGTTTGTCGCCTATTCGCTCGGGAACCTTATCTCAAGCCAAGACAGGGCGGATACGATGCTCGGCGGGATCCTAAAGGCCGAGTTCACCGTTGACGGCGGCCGTGTGTCGCTCACGGACGCGGGTGTTATGCCGGTCGTCACGCACTTTGAGCGCGGATATAAAAACTTCCGGGTGTATCCTCTCAGCCAGTATACGGACGAGCTCGCGTCAAGGCATTTTCTAAGGGGCAGCGGAGCAAAAATCACGCTTAAATACTTTTCCGATCTCGCGGAAAAAAGGCTTGGAGAATTTATGTTGCCATGATAATGGTTCTTTCCTGATGTGCTGGTATTGACTTTTGTCGTCCGCTGAAATATATTCTAGACAGATATTTTGCTCTCGTGTAGACACTATCGAAGGGAGATGGAGGTGTTTTTATGCCGAAGGTATACTGCATCGGCGAGGCGCTGATCGACTTTATCCCGACAGTAAAGGGCGCGCGGCTTGAGGACGTGTTGTGTTTTGAGCGGGCGCCCGGCGGCGCGCCTGCCAACCTGGCAGCGGCAGTCAGAAAACTGGGTGCGGAAAGCGCGTTTATAGGGAAGGTTGGTGACGATGCGTTCGGCCGGCTGCTCAAAGAGACGCTTGACCGCCACGGGGTGGACACAGCCCTGCTTTCCGCGACCCGTGAAGCGAACACAACGCTTGCCTTTGTCGCTCTGAAATCCGACGGAGACCGCGATTTTATTTTCTACCGCAATCCAGGCGCGGATATGCTGCTCAGCGAGAAGGATATTCCTGACGGTGTTTTCACGCGCGGCGACATACTGCATTTCTGCTCGCTCGGCCTCGTCGAGGCCCCGGTTAAACAGGCGCACAGGCGGGCTATCGCGCTGATGAGGGAGGCAGGAGGCATCATCTCGTTTGATCCAAACGTGCGCCTTGATCTCTGGCGGGATCATAGTCTCTGCCGGGCGGCTATCATGGAGTTTCTGCCCTTTGCCGATCTTTTGAAGGTCAGCCTCGACGAGATGCCTTTTGTGTTCGGTACCGAAGATGAACGCGAAGCGGCGGAATTCTGCTTCAGCAAAGGTATCGGCGCGGTGATCGTGACGCGCGGGGCGGCCGGCTCCGCCTTTTACACGCCGGGATATACAAAGGAGGCTTCCACGGCGAAGGTCGCCGTTGAGGACACAACCGGCGCGGGCGACGCTTACATGGGGGCTATCCTGAGCCGGATCGCCGGTGGGCTTTCTGTTAGGCTGTCTCGGCCCGAGATTGACAGTATGGTGGAACTGGCGAACGCTGTCGGCGCGATGACCACAATGAAAAAGGGGGCCATCGAATCAATCCCGACGCTTGAAGAGGCGCTCGCATTTATCTCCGGCTCGTCCTGTTAGTAGCGATGGAAAGCCCCTTTTTCGCCACATGAGGCTACATGACACAATAAAAGAGCCGCCAAAGGACAGCTAATGATAAAACAGCATGAACAAAACTGAATTAGGGTAGCTGTCATACAGGGTGCAACAAGACCGCATATCATCTGCATAGAGATATGTGGTCTTTACTTTATATTTCTGACAAATCTCTAAATAAGATGCTGCAAATAGATTTCAAAGGGTGAAAGCGGCTTTTTAAGCCGGTGTTCATTTACAATGTACAGTCTTGTCTTGCGGGGGACGCTATTGGGGCACTGCGGACACCGTAAATATTGTATTAGACAGCAAGCCAATCAATTGTTCCGCAAAAAACAGGATATGAGCATTATTTGACATAGATGCCCTTATCATAAGTCGTAATATCAACAATTGGCGGTACACTGCTATGGTCTTCGATGAAGCGATATTTATTATCACCTTTTGGAGTTAATCCTTTCGGAACGATTGCATTTAGAGGCTGTAAGGAAGAATTGGGAAAAACCTTTTTTTCTGGAACTGTATGTTTCCGCCTCCACCAGCGTGTCAAGAAGCTCGCAGCTCAGAAACTCATCCCTCATCCGGGAATTGAATCTCTCGCAAAATCCGTTGCCCCAAGGGCTGCCCGGCTCGATGTATGCGGTCGTGATTTCCAAGTTATGAAGCCAGTCCCGAACAGCTCTGGCGGTGAACTCACTGCAATTGTCGCTGCAAATGTACAGGGGACAGCCCCGCTGGATAAACAACCCGGAGAGTACGTCGATCACGTCCGTGTGCCGCCAGCTTCTTCAATCCGGAGTTTTCCTTTTTCAGTTTCCGAAGCCGCTTGGCATCTTCCGCGCTCATCCCGCCATATTTCTTCCGCCAGCGATAGTAGGCTTGCTCGCTCATTCCAATGCCACGTACCGCATTTCCCACCGATTTTCCCTGGGAGCACAGCACTTCTACTTCGCGCAATTTCACAATGGTCTGTTCCGCTGTGTAGTTCTGTTTTGCCATTTTATGATACCTCCATCCTGTTCTATTTTACCGCTTTTCGAACTCTTGGTTCGGTATCATTATACAGGGGAAGGGCATTGGTCATTTGCATAAGGGCATACTCAAGAGAATCTGAAAAATCCCCCTCAATGTACACCGCTTCGTTATAGCTGTCTTCCTCCGGGTTAAACTCAAATGACCCCGCGCCAAACAGCTGCTGTCCGAATTTGTCGACGTTCCCGGCTATCCACTTATTGACCTCATCGAGATTTGAAGGATCAACGTGCACAGGCAACTTTTCAATCTGAACTATCTTATTGCTGACGGGTCCTGTTCCGCCCCAGAAAAAATACCACCAGCGCCCATCGTCGTCCTGCAAAAGGAGGGAACTGTGTCCCGCTCCTTCAGCTGAGTCCGGGTCGGTTATGTAGTACGCTCCCTTCGAGAGATTTTCCGCCGCCTTTCCAAGCTTCTCCAGCAGCGCGTCCAGGCCGCCCGTCAGGCCGTCTACGCGGCCGCTGAGCTTGTTCAGGTCGTGTTTAAAATGTTTCGTCATCAGCCTTTGACACACATTTTTTTGCCTGTCTTTTCGATTATCAAAGTGTTCCTAAATCTCTTTGAATATAGAAAGTAAAATGGCCATAGCACACTTCCCACCAAAGTGGGCAAATAATCTTTTATCTGAATTGTTTGAGAAGAAAATACGGCCCACACAATATAACCCGAAATATAAACTACGTTTAATATCAATAGAAATGCAACGAATGATGGGTTCTTTTTTACCAGATTGATAATTATTAATACGGCAAGTGTAAGCCCGGACAGAGACATAAAAAGTTTTGTGAAAAAAATACATCTCGCGCCCATGACCGCCCAAATCTCTGAATAAAACTTGTCAAAGTCTGAGCCTTTACCACTGATGAAGAAATTAGCGTATAAACCTAAAAATCTTGAAGCGTCGAACGTTACCCACAGCATACGGAGTCCCAGTAATATTGACATGGCCATTAGCAGGCCTCCAAACCCGCAGGGAAAGTTTATATCATAGTTTTCTTCTGTCAGCTTCGGCTTAAATTCTCGGTACAGCATTATCCCTCGAACAAGCAGAATAATGGCCGCAATATTCATTGGAATGATAATAATATTCGCGATTGGCATAACTAACTCCTCCCTGTATCGCGCCCTTATTATCTGGAATAAGGGCGCGATACATAATTCTTAATTGCCCATAAATCAGTTTAGATAAGATTCGGCGTTTTCAATACCATGACCGACTTCGTTTTCTATTTTCACGCTCTTAAGATAGTTCCTGACAAAAATATTATACAATTTCGTCTCCTTTTCTGATGAGGTGTAGTCGCATGGAGATGCGCCGAGGCTGTCGATTATTTCGTTTATTCTGTTAATAAACTTTTCTCGAAGCCCCCTTCTCGTAATGTAATAGTTGTAAATAGATTCTTTTATTCTGTCCCTTCGGTTCCCCGCCGCTATCATCTCACGCTCAGACTTTTCTGAAAAAGAAGGCAGCGGCCCTGTAATAGCTTTTACCAAATCCCCCGCTCCGGGGGAAGCATCTAAATTAGCTGCAACGGCTATAGCAGCCATATCAGATGGGCCAGCATTTGGGGGCAATCCTAATTGAGCTAAATAAGCGTTTACAACAAAACCAGTGGCCTCTTGCTTAATTGCCTCAATTGTATCAAAGCCTTTGTCCAAAAAAACTTTATTTGGGCACCCGCATACTCTTTTTCATACTTAACGTCAAGCTTATAAAATACCATACCGTTAAAGAAGCTTTCGTTAATTACTATTTCTTGCAAGAGCTCTTTTGCCTTTACGCGCGCATCCGCCTGTATCTTACCGATATAGCTTTCAGGAAGATATGTAGCATCGAATCCTTCGATAATAGCGGGATAATCTCTGGGCGCCCTTTGAATTGAGTTTAACTTTAGTATGTACTTTTCACACAGCATCTCTTTTTCATTAGATGTCAGCTCATCGGCTTTATAGAGATCTTTGCGATCTATATCCGCCTTTCCAAGCCTCTCCAGCAGCGCGTTCAGGCCGCCTGTCAGGCCGTCGACGCGAGCACGGAGCCTGTGTTTAGGTCGTGTTTAAGCGCGGAGCGAGGAAGGGCGCACTTGGGCGCGCCCTTCCTCGCTCAAACATAAAAACTAATCCGAAAATTCTTTGAATAGGACATCTATTTCACTTTCATCATATATCTCACATTCACTTTTGAATTTTTCAATCACAACTGAGCCGTCGTACATAAATTCCACCTCCCACCGCTCTCCCGGAACCGCTATTTCGACAAGTATACTATCTCGAATCCTATTTAACCGATAATAAATCTTGCACTTATCAAGCCTGTCCAGAAATTCAATCATTTTTTGCAGGGCATCCATATGATAATTCCCCCTATTTATTAAATCTTAAGTCTGTTAAAAGCTTATATACTCTAGCAAAGCCTTTGTCTCCATCTTGCGCACGCCTGAGGATTTCTGCCAATGTAAGTTCAAGAATGGAGTTCCAGTCGGGATCACCTGGCTTTTTAGGAGCTTTTTTGATGTTTCCCCTTTTGCTCTTGAGAATTTCTTTTACGGTCTTGTCTAGGTTGTCATTAATCCAGGTAATGTCAATAATTGCTTCCCCTGATTTTTCATATGCCTCCCATGAGCCCTGAAATACATCCCAATCAATGCTTCCCTCACCACTTAATGCAGGGATTTGCGCTCTGTCCGTTTGTATCGTATCTCCAGATAATGTCATTAGCATTAAAAATGGACCGAGTATTCCAGCAAGTCCTGTAGCGCCAGAAAGGGAGGTGCCAATTGACAGCGCTTCGCCTCCCGTCCAGACTAAAACGCCAGCAGCATCAGCGCCTCCAGCGTCAGGAAGAACTGTAATTTCCTCCACTGCACTTAATGTCACCTTCTCCAGCAGCGCGTCCAGCCCGGCTGTCAGGCTGTCTACGCGCTCATTCAGCTTGTTCAGGTCGCTTTTCAGCGCGGTGCGGACGGCTATAATCTGCCCGTCTTCCAGATACTCGCCCCCGTCTGCCGCCTTGCGCAGGTCCTCCATCAGGCGGTACGCCACCGTGTAAACGCTGTTCAAAACGGCGTCGCGCATGCGCGTGCTGCTCGAAATATTGTCCAAGAACTCCGCTGGCACCGCCCTTTTGAGCATCTCAAAACAGTAGGCCTGCGAGCCGAGCTTGTGCCCGCACCTGCCCTCCATATGCGGATTTTCCTTGAAATCCAGAAAGGCCACCGACTCCTTGACCAGGCCCTTGCCAAAGGTGTCAAAAAGCGAAGCGCAGAACTGCCGCTCGTCATGATTCGAGATATCCCTCGGGTCGGTTTTCAGCGCCTTGCGCAAAAGCTCCATCTTGTCGCGCTCGCCGCAAAATGGGATTTTGGCGTCGCGAATAATCCTGGCAGTGTTCTCAATTTTTGAGAATCCAAACGCGCTGCCCCGAAACGCCGTGTCCAAAATAATGGTAATTTCAAGCGCGTTTTCGCTGCGGGCCTTGCCGATTTCTGCGATATCTGCAAGGCCCTGAACGGTCCTGCGGAGGTCCTGCCTGTACTGCGTGTCCATAAAGCTGAGCGCCTGTTCATGCTCCTTCATGTCTTGCAGCAGCTCTCCGAGCGCCTCCTCGGCTTTGCCCGAAAGGTGCTCCATCCTTGCCGCAAACGGCCTTGACTGGCTCATCGCCGCCGCGTCTTTGAAGAATTCGGCCCGTTTTCTCTGCGCTTCCAAAAAAGTACCATGACTGTCCAGTGGGAAATTGGACATCACTTTGGCCACGTCCAAGCCCCTGCCGGCAAACACCGTTCCCCTGCAAATACCGGAAAAATGCGCCTCTGTCCCTACATTCGATTTTGTTCTTGCTGCCATAATTATACTTCCTCCCAAATAAAATTGCAAACACTTTTTGAACAAGTGTTTGCATATTGTTATTATAGCGGATAAAAACGGCTATGAACGGCTATGTTTTCTTGGAAATAAAGAATTGAAGATTACTCCTTCATAATATATAATATATTCTCATCCCTTTGCCGCGTGAGGCATCCGCGGCATTGCCTTAGCTTTTGCGGTTCCGGCATTTTGATTTTTCAAGCTCCTCCTCACGGCGGATGCCCTCTTCAAGTTTTGAAAGCGCGCGCTTCTCAATGCGCGATACATAACTGCGCGAGATCTTGCACACTCCTGCGATCTCCTTCTGCGTCTGCGGTGTGTGGCCGTCAAGCCCATATCGCAGAGCGATTATCTGTTTTTCACGGTCCTCAAGGCAGAGATTGATCTGACGGTAAAGCTTCGCGCTCATCTCGGCGGCGTCCAGCCTGTCGAGGATGTAGTCATCTGTGCAGATTACGTCCATGAGAGCAAGGTTGTTGTTTTCCTTGTCGGAATCCAGAGGATCCGAGAGGGAGATCTCGCAGCCCGTTTTCTTCTGACTGCGGAAATGCATTAGTATCTCATTTTCGATGCAGCGCGCCGCATAGGTCGAAAGCCTTGCGCCCTTTGAGACGTCGAAGGTTGAGATGGCTTTGATCAGTCCGATTGTACCGATTGAGATCAGGTCCTCCTGGTCGCGGCTCGCGATATAGTATTTTTTTATTACGTGCGCGACCAGGCGGAGATTCCGCTCAATCAGGATGTTGCGCGCTCCGATATCTCCTTCCGCGCAAGAGAGAAGATACTCGCGCTCCTCTTTCTCGCTGAGCGGTCGCGGGAACGAACCGGAACCCGAGATCCTCAGAGTAAGGTAGATTCCGTTCAGAAGCAGTATTATCGCGGCTGACAGCATAAAAAATACCCCCTGCCTTTTTCCTTTTTGCAGTGGCCCATATATAATATATTCACATATCTCATAAAATGTGCTTTTCACGCAGATGTTTAGACACAGATACTTGGAGGTAGCAGATGAGCATTTTAAACATTATTTCACTTCTCGGCGGGCTTGCCCTTTTCCTTTTCGGCATGTCCACTATGTCGAGCGGGCTTGAAAAACTGTCCGGCGGGCGGCTGGAGATGCTCCTGGAGAGGCTGACGAATAATATCTTCAAGGGAATACTTCTCGGAACGGTTGTGACCGGCATTATTCAGAGCTCATCGGCCACGACGGTTATGGTCGTCGGTTTTGTCAACGCTGGAATGATGAAGCTTGGTCAGACGGTTGGGGTTATCTTCGGTGCGAATATAGGAACAACTGTTACATCAATGATACTGAGCCTTGGGGACATACAGTCGGGGAACGTTCTTCTGCAGCTGCTGAAGCCGACCTCGCTTGCACCGATTATATCCGTCATTGGCACCGCGCTTTTGTTTTTCTCATCTAACGAGAAGCGGCGCGACTTAGGGCTCATCTTTGTCGGCTTCGGCGTGCTTTTTTTTGGGATGAACACGATGGAGGCCGCTGTCGTCCCGCTGAAGGACATGCCTGAATTTATTAGCATGATCACGATGTTTTCAAATCCGGTCGTCGGTGTGGCAACCGGCGCTATCCTGACTGCGATTATTCAGAGCTCTTCCGCATCGGTTGGTATTCTTCAGGCGTTGACCTCGACCGGGGCGATCCGGTTTTCCGCGGCGGCGCCGATTATTCTAGGCCAAAATATCGGGACATGCATAACGGCGATCCTCTCCAGCCTGCGCGCCAATAAGAACGCGAAGCGCGCCGCGATGATCCACCTTTATTTCAACCTTATCGGAACAATCGTGTTTTTAACCATAATGTATATGGTGCAGACCTTTATCCATCTCTCATTTTGGGACGACATCATGACTAGGGGCAGCATAGCGATATTCCACCTGTTCTTCAATGTGTTCACCACCGCGCTTCTGCTTCCGTTCAACAGGCTTCTTGTGAAGCTGGCAATGATCACGATCCGCGACGACGCGGAGCAGGGCGCTCCGGAAATCAGCGTGCTGGACGAGCGATTCCTGGCATCGCCCTCGCTCGCCCTTGAAAAGTCGCGCGATGTCGTTGTCAGCATGGGCCATGTCGCACAGAGCAACTTCAAAAGGTCTGCCGAGCTGGAGACTGTAGGCTATGACGCAAAAAAGATTGAAAGTATCAAACACAGCGAAGAGATCCTCGACAAGAACGAGGTCAAGATTGACAACTATCTGATAAAGCTCACCGACAGAGAGCTGACCGGCGACGAAAGCTTTCTTATCTCTGAGCTGCTCCATTCTGTTGTGGACTTTGAGCGCATCGGCGACCACTCGGTCAACATTATGCAGACGCTTCAGGGCATGCATCGGGCGGACATGACTTTCTCTGGCGCCGCGAAGACGGAGCTTTTGACTATCCTGGCGGCGGTGGACGATATTCTGGATCTTGCGGTTCAGTCGTATGAGAACTATGACATTCAAAAGGCAATGCGTATCGAGCCGCTTGAGCAGGTTATCGACACGCTGACGGAGGTTATGCGCGCGAGGCACATCGAGAGACTAAAGAGGGGAGAGTGTACGGTGGAGATCGGCATGTCGTTTTTGGAGCTGCTTATCAGCCTTGAACGCATATCCGACCACTGCTCGAATATCGGCGTTTACGTTGTACAGCAGCGCAGGAAGGGCTTTAATTATGAAACTTTCGACTCTCATGAGTATAAGCGAAATCTGCACAGGGGATGGGAGGCTGACTATACAGCAACCTACAACGAATACAAGGGGAAATACCTCCATAACATCAGATAAGCCTGCAAGCGACGGGAATAGAATGAGTTTTCAGCTTCATCGAATTGCATAAGCCATGCTTATCCAGGGATGAGTTTTTGTAAAAAAAGCAGCTTGACTTTTCAGGGATATTATTCTATACTGTTAGTAGAAGCTAACAAGAATAATTGCACGCAGCATTGACGAGGAGTTGAGCTTATGCCGCTGAACATGCTTTCACACGGAGAGAACGCCGTTATTAAAGAATGCCGCGGGCGGGATAATGTCGTGCGCTTTCTTGAGGGCCTCGGCTTCACACCCGGAACAAGGGTTAGTGTCGTATGTGAAAACGGGGGGGATCTCATCCTCCAAGTCAAAGATTCGCGCATTGCCCTCGGGCGCTCGCTTGCCAGCCGTGTTATTGTTGAGGCCGTCTGAGCCCGCTTGACATTGCTTGGACTGCTGTTTTCGTATACATCTAATATTATAAAGAACATGAGCCGAAAGGCTTTGGTTTTTAAGCAAAATGTTTGCTAAGGCTTACATTTTGTCGGTTGCCGCACACGGCATCGGCCAAGCCGCAGATAAGGCTGCGCTACCTGCGGGCCGACCGCCTCATAGTATTGCTATATAAAGTTTCCTCAGCTTTATATATTGTCTCCTCAATACAAAGTAGATTTCCTCAGTACAGCAGTACCCCCGGCCTAGGCCGGGGGTACTGCTGTACTGTATACCGCGAGAAGAGGTTTTGAATAATGAATGCGATTAGTATACATAACATTATTAAGGCCAATAAAACTGGAATATTTTACACGCTCAAAAAGTATAAAGAACCGAGAATATACGACGATATATGCTGTGTAAGGCCGAGAGAGGTCGAAAAAACCGGGCAGGGCCCGCACGGCGAATCGCCTCTTTGCTTTACATAATATCGAGCACGGAAGCTCGAATATTTAAAGAAAGATGAATGGCGCAAAAAGCGCCGATTTCAAGGAGGAAATTAAAATGAGAATCCAACACAACATTACGGCCATGAACGCTAACCGCCAGCTCGGCGTGAACACAGATGCACAGTCCAAGTCCACTGAAAAGCTCTCTTCCGGTTTCAGGATCAACCGCGCCGCCGATGACGCCGCCGGCCTTTCGATAAGCGAAAAGATGCGCGCTCAGATCCGCGGTCTCTCGATGGCCTCCAAGAACGCCCAGGACGGAATCTCGCTCCTGCAGTCCGCCGAAGGCGCGCTCAACGAGACCCATTCGATCCTCCAGCGTATGCGCGAGCTCTCTGTCCAGGCTGCCAACGACGTCAACGAGTCTGTTGACCGCGGCGCTATCCAGGACGAAATGAACCAGCTTTCCTCCGAGGTTGACAGGATTGCCTACACGACCGAGTTCAATAAGAAGACGCTTCTCGACGGTTCGCTCAAAGATGGATCGACAACCGCAAAAACGATATCCGGTTCCAACGTCAAGGCCGGCATAAAGGCCACAGGCGACGTCGAAGCCGGCGTATATAACATCAACGTCACCACAGCCGGTGTAAAAGCCAAGCACGAGTTTACAATTGACATGGCGGGCGCTAAAGAAGGCGACCTGGTCACGATAGCCAACACCGGCGCGCTCACATTCGGAAGCGACAGCCTCACGGCAGGCACGTCAGTCGTCTCCTTCACAGCCAGCGGTGACCTGGCGAAGGACAACTCGAACGCCGTTAACGCGCTTAAAACCAGCCTTTCTCAGATACTTAAAGACTTTGATGTGAGCTCTGAGGGCAATAAGCTCGTTATCACGGCCAAAGAGGCAGGTGCCGGCCAGAAAACATCTCTGGCAACTCTTGCCAGCTTTACAATCTCTTCAAAAGATTCCGCCGGAACAGAGAACATCACTACCGACACCGCGGCTGGAACAGAAATTGATGTCGGTGCAGCCGCCGTTGTCAAAGTAGGAACAGCTACCGCTACAAAAATCACAGGCAACACATATTCCGCCACAGCAGGCAGCGGAACCATGGAGTTCTCGATTGCCGACCTGACAAAAACGTCGGCCTCTGTAGTCAACGTTTCCAAGGGCAACTCACTGACGCTCCAGGTCGGCGCGAACACAAGCGTAGACCAGACGATCGGCATAGCCATCGACAATATGTCGGCCTCCAAGCTCGGCATAGACAACCTCAGCGTGCATTCCAACGAGGCCGGCCGCGCGACAATCGCCGCTATCGACATAGCCCTTCAGAAGGTCTCCGACCAGCGCTCCTCGCTCGGTTCCGTCCAGAACCGCCTCGAGCACACAATCTCGAACCTCGACACCGTCAATGAGAACCTGACCTCCGCCGAGAGCCGCATCCGCGACACCGACATGGCCAAAGAGATGATGAACTTCACGAAGAACAACATCCTGACCCAGGCTGCCACCGCGATGCTTGCACAGGCTAAGTCCGCTCCCCAGGGCGTCCTCCAGCTCCTCCAGAACTAATTGGCCCGCACTGTCTGAAAAAGAACTGAGCTGAAATAAACTGGGCCCCCGCTAAAGCGGGGGCCTGACGGGAACAATATCACTTCACACCTGACCCGGAACCAGTTGATTTGAATAATTCCAGGCACGGAGGACTCGTACCCGGCGATATCCGGGGGAATAACGCCTCAATCCTGGGAAGATCATACATTTTCTGAACCTGCGGAGCCTATGGCTCCGCGTTTTTTTATTGTGGCTTAAGCGAGACAAAAACCCCCGGCTATGCCGGGGGAATAAAAAAGCTTTAGCTTCAAGAAAAAAACCTCCGATGCTAAAATGGATTCAGTCTGACCAACTGCATCAAAGAAAGCAAAGGAGGTGTCCGAATGGACAAAAACACATTAGCACAT
>JAVBNY010000025.1:0-73031 GCA_031551205.1 Oscillospiraceae bacterium
AGCGGTTTTCGAGTGTAACCAACGTATATACACCCTTTTCAGCCTTGAAAAAACTCTCCACCGACGGAGTTGCCGATGCAAGCAGCATCATCGCGGAACTTTGCAGACAGCGGAACCGGGCAATATCACGCGCATGGTAACGCGGAGTTGTTTCAGACTTATATGTATGCTCCTGCTCCTCGTCAATGACGATAAGCCCTATATTTGCTAGCGGCGCGAACACGGCCGACCGCGTCCCGACAACGACGTCGGCGGCCCCCCTTTTTATGCGCTTCCATTCCTCGTACCGCTCGGAGATGCCCAGCCCGCTGTGCAGTATGGCCACCCTGTCGCCAAAATGCGAATAGAAAATCCGCATAAGCTGCGGCGTCAAAGATATTTCCGGAACCATGACGATGGACTGCCTGCCGAGGCTAATCGTATCCTTAATAAGCTTTATGTAAACCTGAGTCTTGCCGCTTCCTGTGACGCCGTGCAGCAGCGCCGCCCGCGGCCCGTCTGCGCCCAGAAGGCAGCTTATGCCGTCGTAGGCGTCTGTCTGCTCTCGGTTGAGCTCAATATCACACGGCGCAGATGCCGAAACAGCGCGAATGGGCGCCACGGCCTCAAACTCGCCAAACTCGATAATATTCAGGTTTTTAAGCGAATGCAGCGTCTTTGACGACGCGCCTGTATAATAGCAGATCTCTTTAACGGACGTCTCTCCCATCGAGGCGATATGCCTGATCGCCGCGCACCTAAGCGGCGCCTTTTTCTCAATCAGCAGCGCAAGCCTTTCAGCCTCTTCACCGTCTACGATAAGGCGCGCAGTTTTAACGGTTTTGTCCCGCGCCCCGCCGCGCACAGGCTCGACCCGCTCTATGACGAGTCCCATTTCGCAGAGCTTTTTCAGCGCCTTTTCAGGGCTTTTCCCCAGTGCCGAGGCAATGTCCTCAGAATGAAACCATTCCTCCCCCGCAGACAGCAGCCCAAAGACCCCGGCCTCATCCGAACCGGGCCTAAGTCCGGCCTTATCAGGCGCTTCCCCACCGCCGCAAACACGGTACGACGCCCTGAAGGTATGCCACATCCCGGCGGGCAGCATAGCTCTCGCCGCGTCGTAAAACGTGCAAAGATACCTGTCGCGCATCCACACGCCAAGGCGGATCATCCTGTCGTCGAGCACGGGCGCCGTATCCAGTATGGATGCGACAGATTTCAGCTTTTTGCCGGCCAACCCCTCCGTGAGCTTCAGGACAATGCCCTCCGTGCGCCTGTTCCCGTTCCCAAATGGCACCATAACGCGCATACCCGGCAAAATCTCTTCGGCAAAACGCGCGGGAACCAGATAGTCGTACGGTTGGTCTATCGAAGGCTTTGCCGCGCCGACGGCCACCTTCGCCACAATCACGCCCGGCGCCGCGCCGCATTCAGTGTCCATACAGCCCTCCCGCTTCGCGCGCCCCTGATTAAACGCTCCTGTTGTCGGGGTTTGACAGCGTTTCAAGCCACGCCTCTTTCATAAAGCCGACAACACGGCCCTCGGCAATGTCGGTGATCGCGGTTTTCACAGGCTTTTCAGTAAGAAACTCACCGTTTTCTTCTGAGTCGTGCGCTATCTCCCTTGCCCTTTTAGCCACGACGTTCACAAGCAGGTATCTGTTGGAAATCTTTTGCGTCAGTTCGTTCATAGAAGGATACAGCATTTTTCCCCCTCCAAAATCTCAGCCCTCAGGCCAAATCATCATTCACTGTGCCAATTTTACGGAACATATCTATTATATCATGTCTTCTCGCGGTTTTATTCATCTCAGCGCAGATAATCGCCCTCAGCGTATCAACCGTTTCAGATACTCTATCGTTAAAGACAATATAGTCATACCGATCCATCATAGTATATTCAAATTCACGCGCCGTTTTGAGGCGCTTGTGCATCATTTCCTCAGATTCAGTGCCTCTAAGGTGAAGCCTCCTCTCAAGCTCGGAAAAACTCGGAGGGGTGATAAACACAAAAACCGCTTGTGGCCCCATCTTCATCAGCTTCATCGCGCCTTGCACCTCGATATCCAGCACGGCGTTTCTGCCTGCATCCAGCGCGTCTTCAATCGGTTTTCTCAGCGTGCCGTAAAGGTTCCCCGAATACTCGGCACTTTCGAGAAGTCCGCCCCGGCGCTCCAGGTCAATAAACTCTTCCCTTCCGACAAAGTGGTAGTGCGTCCCTTCTTTTTCAAGCGTCCTTTTCTGCCTCGTCGTGACCGACACGGAAAAAAACAGGCTCTCATCCCTTCTCAAAAGCTCTGAGATAACAGTCCCCTTCCCCGCTCCGGAAGGCCCGGACACCACAAACAGTATCCCCCGCTCAGCCACCATCTCCGGCTTCCTCCCCGTCATCGGACTGATGGCCGGAGGCCCTGCCTCCAATCGTCTCCGGAAGGATCGCGGACAGGATAACATGCCCGCTGTCGCAGATTATGACCGCCCTGCTCCTTCTGCCGTATGTCGCATCGATCAGCGAGCCTCGGTCCCGCGCGTCCTGGATCACGCGTTTAATCGGAGCAGAGTCGGGGCTGACAATCGCTACAAGCCTCCCGGCGGAGATCATGTTGCCAAAACCAATGTTAATAAGCTTCATGAAACCATTCCTATCATCTACTCTATGTTCTGCACCTGTTCGCGCATCTTCTCAATCTCCGATTTCATGTCCACCACAACACGCGAGAGCTCTATGTCGCCGGCCTTAGAGCCGATAGTGTTAGCCTCGCGGTTCATCTCTTGGATGAGAAAATCCAGCTTGCGTCCTACGGCGCCGCCCGTGGCCAGCATATTCCTGAGCTGCGAAATATGGCTCCTGAGCCGCACGGTCTCCTCGCTCACGGCCACCTTGTCCGCGAATATCGCCGCCTCGAGCAGAATACGCCCCTCGTCAAGCTCGGTGTTTTCAAGCACCTCTCTCATGCGGGCGTAAAGCCTCTCCCTGTATTCAATCACGGTCTTAGGCGACCGCTCCTCCACAACTGCAACCAGGCTCTCAATCTCCGACGCACGCTGAAGGATGTCCTCTCCGAGCCGCCCGCCTTCGCTTTCTCGCATCCCGGAAAAGTCCGAAAGCGCGTCCAGCAGCACCTCGGAAACGCTCTGCTTGAGCTCGTCCATATCCTCCTGCTCCTTGACCACGCTGAAAACCTCCGGCAGCCGCGCCATCTGCATCAGCGACATGTCGTCGCGCAGGCTGTACTGCCCGCGCATCTCCGTTATCGCGCCGATATAGCCGTCAAGCACGGGCCTGTTCAGGGAAATGGAAACATTGTCCGACTGCTCATGCTCAATAGTGACAAAAACGTCGACCTTTCCCCGCGCGATCACGCCCTGTACAACGGACTTTACCGTTTCCTCCAGGAACACATAGATTCTCGGGACGCGCACCACGCAGTCAAAATACCTGTGATTGACGCATCTGAGCTCAATATTAATGCTGTGCCGCTCAAAGTTTTTCTGCGCCCTTCCGTAACCGGTCATGCTTTTTATCATTATACTCTCCTCTGTCCAAAGCCACTAATGAAATAGATCATAACATTATACCAGCACAGCACTGTCAATGTCAAACACTATGTTTGGCACCGCTTTGCGTATCCTTAAAGTTCAGCAGCAGTGATGAATTTATTATTACGACGACGGAGCCCACATTATGTACCAGCGCACCGACAACGGGGCTCAGCAGGCCTGTCATGGCCAAAATGATTGCGGCGAAGTTGAGAAGCATTGAAGCCGTGAGATTAGTTCTGATTTTTCCCATTGTCTTTTTGGAAAGGCGCAGAAGATGCGGCAAATATTTTATGTCGTCCCGCACGAGGGCGATGTCGGAGGCGTCAATGGCAATATCGCTGCCGATTCCGCCCATCGCGATGCCCACATGCGCTTTTTTCAGGGCCGGGGCATCGTTCACTCCGTCGCCTATCATGCAAACGTACCCGCCCGTCCCCGTATAGCGGTCAATCATTTGCAGCTTTGTTTCCGGCAGGCATCCGGAATGCACCTCTGTTATGCCCGCTTCCTTTGCTATATGTGCCGCGGCCTGCCCGTTGTCGCCGGTCAGCAGGATAGGGCATATGCCTATCCTTTCGATGCCACTTATTACCTGCCTGGCATCGCTGCGAAGCTCATCTGACAGAGCCACAATGCCGGCGGCAGCCCCGCCCACCGAGACATAGATAACTGTGCAGCCGTCGTCTTTAAATGCCGCGGCTCTGTCAAGCACCGGCCCCGGAATCATAATTCCACGCTCCGACAGCAGATCTGCGTTGCCCGCGAGAACAGCCCTGCCGCCAACCTCCGCCGCCACGCCGCGCCCCGCTATCATAGAAAAGCTTTGCGGCTCCGCCGGCGGTGCGCCCGTCCTGTCTTTAAAGCTTTTCGCGATGGCTTTGCCCAACGGGTGCTCGCTCAGCCGTTCCGCCGAGGCGATAAGAGTAAAAAGCTCATCCTCAGACAGCGGCGGTATAAAGCTTTCCACAGCGACGACAGCGGGATTTCCGTATGTCAATGTGCCTGTTTTATCAAAAGCGATATGCGTAACCTGCGAGAGCCGTTCCAGCGCGTCGCCCTCCCGGATAAGCGCGCCGTATTTTGTCGCGTTCCCGATCCCTGCCATAATCGCCGTGGGGGTCGCGAGAACGAGCGCACACGGACAGAACACGACAAGGATGGTGACAGCTCGGATAATTTCGCCGCTTATAATCCATGTGGCGCCCGCCGACAAAAGTGCTATGACGACAATCCATGTTGCCCAGCGGTCGGCAAGCCCCACGATTTTTGCCTTTCCCGCATCGGCGGATTCCACTAGCCTTATCATGCGCTGGAGGGAACTGTCCTCTCCGACCTTTGTGGCCATCATATCAAAAGCGCCGAACCGATTCACTGTCCCGCTTCTGACTTCATCGCCCACGCTTTTGTCCACAGGCATGGCTTCTCCGGTCATAACGCTTTGGTCGATGGACGTCTCGCCTCCTGTAATCACGCCGTCAACGGCAATCGCCTCTCCCGCGAGCACCCGCAGCATATCCCCGGCCCGCACCTGCTCGGCAGGGATGATTTGCTCCTCTCCTTCCCGCAGGACCCTTGCCGTACGGGGCGTCAGGCGCACAAGCTTCTCGATGCCCGCCCGCGCTTTAGCCACCGTACGTTCTTCCAGCATCGCGCCGAGCGTCATGATAAAAGCCACTTCGCCCGCCGCAAAGGTTTCACCGATAATTACTGAAGCGATAAGCGCAAGGGACACAAGCAGGTCTGCTTTTACATCAAACTCAGTAAATAGAGCCACGGCGGCGCCCTTCACAATGGGAAAACCGCACAGGATAATTGCCGTCCACGCAGGGTCAACAGGCAGAGATTTTGCGAAAAAAAAGCTGACAATAAGCGATATGCCGGACAGGATAAGAAACAGGATACCTCGCTTTTCCCCGTCTTTCAGAAAAGAAATCAATCTGACACACTCCTTAATATACCTATAGGGGTATGGGCATATTATACCCCCATAGGTATATTAAGTCAAGGGCAATACTGCGCAGGGTTTGTGTGTGTGTTGCCCTAAGTCATCCTGGAAAAATGTTCAACTGCTTTTGTAAACTCGGAAATGGTCTTTTCCGCATCGCCGTGTTCTATCCCGTCGCGGACACAATGATTCAGATGCCCCTCAAGCACAACCTGCCCTACCTTATGCAGCGCGGATTTGGCCGCATTTATCTGCATCAAAACATCCTCACAAGGGATATCTTCATCCACCATCTTATTGATGGCGTTTAACTGGCCGATCACCTTGTTCATCCTGCGATGTATGTTTTCAGCGTCCATACACTTACGCAAATTCTCACCTCCATACCCTATAGGGTATGAGAACAGCATATCACTGCTTTGAGAAGTTGTCAATTCAGTACGAAAAGACCCCTAACGCCGAACCAGGTAATTAATGATTAAATCGGTGCATACTGAATCGGTGCGTTCTCATCCTCAATTCCTTTCGTAAAAGAGGCCGTCCAGATATACATATGAAAAAGTGGCGGATAAAGGCCGGTTCCGCCACTTTTTTATATATTCATTTGTTGTTCCTATTTTGCCAGAGTTGAACCCATTGTCCTTGGCCTTCTTTCAAAATTTATTCTGCCTGACCTTTTTGGGTAGTGGGCGCTTTGTCAGCGCAGTCCATCGGCGGAGGTTATCGCCGTCAGCGGCCTGAAGCCCGAATCCCAGATGAAGAACCGGTACGTATTCCCGGAGCTGAAAGGTATTGACGCCCGGACGGTTTCCATGACGCCTGCCTCCAGCGAGACGGACTGCGCCTTGGAGCTGATAAGCCTGCCGTCGGCGCCGTATTCCGCCGCGATGAGCGTGACGGTCATGGCGCTGTCTGAAATCATGAGGAAGCTCGGGCTGTACTGGCCGCCTGAGCCGCCAGGGATTGATTCCGCCGCGATATACACCCTGCCGTCAGCGGAGATGTTGGCCGGCTTGCCCCAAACCTCCCATTCGCAGATGCCGGGGCGCCCCGCGCCGCCGCGCTCCGTGGGCGCGTTGTCCTGCGGGATGACGATCCTCACCCTGTCGGAAAACACTGCCGCGAAGCTGACGGTGTTCAAAACATCGATCTTTGTGCCGTACGACTCTCCGGCGAGGAGCGTAACCGCTTTCCATGTTCCAAGGTCATAGTCCCAGTATTCAAGCGTCCACGATTTGGGCACCTTGATCCCGCCGTCGCCGGAGGATCCCGAGGTGTCGTTGTCGTTCCAAAACACGCCGGTGGAGTTAATGTCATACTTGCCGCCGAAGTTATACTCAATCCACACTGGCATCGTGTAATTCCCGCCCCATGTGGCCCATGCCTGATTATTCGCGCAGTTGGACAGTGCCGGGAAAACCCCGTCGTTTACGGCGGAGATCCTGTTCCAGGAGTTAAGCGCGGTTCCCGAGTCGGATATCCTGCCGTTTGTAAACGTAAGGTCATTGCCTGTGCCTGTATATGTGATCTTCTTGGCGAGGTTTTCAATTGGCATACCCGTCGTCTTGACGGTTATCTCGCGCGTGGCCGAGATCGTGACTCCGTCATATGTCACAGAAAGCTTCAGCGTCGCCTTTCCGGATTTCAGCCCTGTAACGTTGACCTGCGACGAACCGCTTCCCACGGAAATGCTGTCCCCCGCGCTGACGCTCCAGGCGTAGTCGCAAAGGCCCATAATGCTGTTGGGCGTAATCTCGGAGGTATAGGTGTCCGTCTCGCCTGCCTCGAGCGTATCCTTGCCTCCCGAGATGGCCACGGCCTCAAGTCTGGCCGCGTTCGGGTCCTTGACGGCAATGTCAAACTCTCTGCGGACGGAGTATCCACCCTGTGAGGCCACCACCCTAAGCCGCGCCGCACCGACGGCAAGGCCCTTGACCGTCACCTTCGCGGGATCGGATTCGCTGGGGGTCACGCTGATGATTATGCCGTCCCCCACGCTCGCGGACCAGGCGTAGGTCACGCCCTCGGCGTCCGCCGGGATCACAGCGGCTGTGAACTGCACGCTTTCGCCAATATCGATTGTGCCCTTCCCGCCCGTGATCGCTACGGATGTAATTGAGCCGGTTCCAAGCCGGGAGATTGCCGCAAGAAGCAGCTCGACCTGCTCATCCACCTGCGGCTGGAGCGCGCTGCTGTCCTGATACACGGAGACAGCTGCCGAAACGGCCGCCGCAAATGGGGCGAACATTTCTTCTGAATAGTCATCCGGGCTGATCAGATGCGCCCTTTTCAGCGTGTCAAAAAGCTCATTTTTCACGGCGGCGCCGTCGCCGGTAATGTTGAGGCGAAAATATGTGTCGTTCTGTCCCTGTACCGAGTAACGCGGGACAAAGCTCCTGCCGTTAACGGTCATCGAGTATATGTTGCCCGCGCCCGGGCCGTTTAATTTAATAAGGCTCTCATCCCCCAGATATGAGTCGAGCGTCAGGGTCTTCCACGCGCTGCTGCCGCTGTCGTCCGCTATCGCCATGACGACCGGCCCGTACATCACGGTGCCGGCGGCGCTTCCGGATATCTTGTCGGTCGCGATGTCAAGATGCGCAGAAAACGGCATTGAAACCTCGATGACGTCCCCGTCTTTCCACTGCCTGCCGACGGAAATATATGTGCTCAGCTCGGGATTTTCGGCAACTATGACCCCGTTAACCTTCACGACATACCCCGCCGACGCCCAGTAAGGCACGCGCAGCTTAATGTCGAATTCCCCGTCGAAGGCGCTGCCGGGAATCTTGTTTACCGTAATCTTGGTCGAGGCGGCGGGATACAGGCACTCCTGCCTGAGCGTCGCGCCCTGCGCGTCCCATGTGGCTGTCGTGGGCATGTAAAGCCCGACGTATACCGTATCGTCCGTCACGTAATAGGCCGCTTCCTGATACTTCACATGGTTTTCAACGCTTGTGCCGTTGCAGCACGACCACGAGGTTGCCCCGCGCCTGTCAAGTCCGGCGCCGCCGCTGGGACGCAGGGCGTATTTGTACCAGATCATGTGCGGGTCGCTGTTTGCGGCGTCAAGTGAGCCGACAATGTGGTTCATCATGGCGCGCTCGTAATAGTCCATGTATTTGGCGTCGTCGGGGGTATAGGCGTACAGGTCCTTTGTGACCTTCAGCATGTTGTATGTCGCGCAGGTTTCGTCCGACTCGTAGGTCGCCTCCACGGCTATGTCGTAGGGCTGCCTGAACGACTCTCCCCTGCCGACGCCTCCGACCGAGTGGGCGTAGCGCGTGTCGACGATATTCCAGAAGTTTTCGGCGATGTTATAGTACTTTTCGTCGCCCGACACCGCAAATTCCTTGACGGCGCCCACTATCTGCGGCACATGCTGGTTTGCGTGGCGGCCCCTTACTCCGCCGTTGGCGTTTGTCCCGTTGTCCCTGTTCAGCGAAAGGGAGTTGAAGAAGTTTGTGTTGTCAAACATCTTCGCGCATTCAAGGTAATCGGCGTTGCCTGTGATTTCATACAGCCTGGCCAATGCCTCGTTCATGCCGCCGTACTCGCCCGCGATATATGTACCCCACATCCTCGTGCGCTGCGCGGCGGTGGTGCAGTTGCTGAGACGGTTAAAGACCCACGAGCCGAGGTCCTTGGCTATCTCAAGCCCGGTTTCGCTTCCGGCGTATACATAGGCATCGATAAAGCCGGAGAGCTGCTTATGAAGCGTATAGTAAGGCGCCCAAACCCCGTAGGTGGTGTTATACGGCGCCCCGTCCTCTACGAGCTTGAACTGATCGGGAGCGTAGGCGCTTATGTAACCCTTGCCCCACAGCTTTATGTCCGTGCTCCAGTTGGTCTGGACAGACGTGCTGGATGAGGGACTGGCGCTGTTGTAAAGGGCGTTCGGGTTTGTAAAGTCCTTCGCCTCGGAGACATAGGTCTGCGTTTCCGGGTCAAATCCGGACATCAGCTGGATCCTACGGATCTCCGTCAAAAGGGTTTCAATCTTCTCCTTCAGAACCGCGTCCGTCTTGCCTGTAGAGGCATAGGCCAGTGAAAGAGCGGAGATCATATGCCCCTCGGCGTGCCCTCTCAGATAGTTGTTGGATGCCGACCATCCGCCCATCGCCGAGCCCGGGGCGTCGAGCGCGAAGGTGCGCCTGTAGTTATAAAGGATGCTGTTGTTGGACGTGCTGCCTGTCGCCGCCTTAAAAAAGCTTATTGACTTTGTCCTGTTCGTTGTCAAAATGGTGTTCCCGTCAAGCGTAACCTTGTGAAGCGGGAGCGGCTTTGCTGACGGAACAGGGCTCGGAACAGGCTTTTTGTCGGCGGTTACCGTAATGTGCGCTACGGTTTCAAATTCCGCGCCTCTGTTTGAGGCGTCGCCGACTACAATGCCCTTGACCTCGTAATGAGCGCCGGCATCATAGGCGATTACCGCGTCCTCCCAGCTGATCAGGTTATTTTCCCATCTTACCCTGCGCATCTCCGTTGCGCCGTCCGCGTAAGTCACCCTGACATTGCGCGGCAGCTCGGGGATCGAGCCCTTCACAACCTTGATATCGAGCTCCTCGGCGGAAACTATCTGCTTATACCCCTCAAGGCTTGCAACGGTCACATCAAAGTTCCTAGGCTTCGATTCCGTCCCGAAAGACGCGGTTACGGTGAGCGTCACGGCGGCGCTCGGCTCTCCGAGCGGCGGGCGCAAAACCGTTCCGTCATTCCAGAGATTCGCGGAGCCGCCTGAATTCCATAAGAATGTCGACCCCCATTCGCCGGCCGCAGGGAGAACAAGATTTTCCTTCACGGCGGAAAGGCTGCCCAGATTAATCGCCTCAAGGTCGTGCATAACCGTCTCAAGGTCAGTCTTCAGCGAAATAACGGAGAAATCGAACTCCTTGACGGCGGAAAAATCGCCGTTTGAGGCGCTGGCGGTGATCTTGCCCGTAACGTCGGGCTGGCCGATGACGGGGCGGACGACCGCGCCGCTGTTGGACAGAACCTCGGGACTTGTCGAACCCGACCAGGTTATAACGCTGCCGCTTGCCCCCGCAGACGGCAGAACCACGTCAGCAGTGAGCCCCTTTAGAAAACTGGGGCTGATGGCGTTCAGGTCCGCCGAGGCCGGGTTTTTGTGTCCATAGACCTCCCATTCGTTTATGCCGAAGCCGGGAGAAGTCCCGCTGCCCTTGTTCGCGATTACTCTGAGGCGTATCGACGACGTGCTGATCACGGAAGGAAAAACAACCTCGTTCCATACGTCGTTGAACACCCATCCGGAGGCGCCCATGTTCGGGTCGCCCTTGTGCTCAAGGCCGACTGCCCCAAGGTCAACCCACACCCCGTTATTAAGATATTCAGCCGTGCAGGCCCTCGGCCAGTGAACGCCGTTGTCGGTGTAAACCCACCACATCACCTTCATGCTTTCCAGCTCGTAGGGCTGGTCCCAGCTGAGCGTGACGTAAAACGGGTTCGACTCCGTGCCCTGGGTCGCTCCCCATGTGTTCCATGTGGTCGACGGAGTATAGCTCGTGGAGATAACGCCGTTATTTATGTTTGACGATACGCCGCCGTTTGAGTGCGGTACACTTATTGTACCCTGCCGCGCAATGTTTGTGCCCGCCGCCGCTACGGGCAACGTGAACATAAAGCCCGCCAGCATCGAAACAACCAGAAGCGCGGAAATAAGTCTTTTATACATTGCAAACCCTCCAATAGTTTATTTCTGCCTCTCACAGTATCTGTTTTGAAAAACGAGTTCGACTATATGCCGGCACCATCCTTTCTTCCGCTCAAGTCAACCAAAGCAATATATTATGGCCACAATATTAATTGGATAAAAAAGATATTTCTTCATCTTATATCCAATTATAGCACAGTTTTTATGCTTGTCCATTTGGACGTCTGACCGAAATGCAAAAGGAATATTTGTGCACATGTGCCATATGTATACAACTGAATTTGATTATTTTACGAAAAAATATGAATTATTTTTGCACTTTAAAAACCACTGCCGCATAAGACTTTGCCGCATGAATCGGCGCAAACCGAATCATGCGGCAATGCTGACCTTGACTTCACGCCTTGGCTCCGATGCCCCATGACGCGTCGCCGGGCAGCGGATTGTTTAAGGCGACACCGCACAAAGAGCGTCTGACGACTTTGCGTGCGCCTTGTTTGCGATTTTACCGCCATATATCACAAAAAAATTTCTTACGCAATACACACAAAATCTCTGTGCGGTATTGCCTTAAATAAATCTCATTTATTGACTTGCGGCAAAAGCTTTGTTATGCTGAACCCTGAAGGAGATGATAATATGTGCGACGTGAAAGACCGTTCGAAGGATATCTTTAACAGGCATGCAGCCACATATGACCACGACAGGGCCGGGCAGCACTCACAGGCGCTGTTCCCTGCCGTATTGGAAAAGCTGTCCGCACTTAGCTGCAATACAATACTGGATTTGGGCTGCGGCACCGGCGCGCTTCTGGAAAAGATGCTGGCACAAAATCCCGCCCTTTGCGCCACCGGCCTCGATCTCGCTGAGAATATGCTTATCAAAGCGAAAGACCGCCTCCTTGGACGCGCAGAGCTTGTGCTCGGCGACGCAGAGTCCATGCCTTTTGCCGACGGCAGCTTTGACGCCGTATGCTGCACCAACTCTTTCCATCACTATCCCGCACCGGAAGCGGCGCTCTCCGAGATTCACCGCGTGATGATGCCTGGAGGAACCTTCATACTCGGCGACTCGCTGACACACGGGATAACGGATACGGCGGTTAAACACGGCCACGCGGGCGATGTTCATATGTACTCCGAACCGGAGATTCGTAAGCTGCTGGCCGCGCTGTTTACGGACATCACATGGGAAATGGTAAGCGCCTCATCCTATGTGGCCACGGCAAAAAAACACGCGGTGTAAATATGTCCGCCTTTTCGATACCTCCAGACCTCCAGGGCGCGCCGACGGGAGAATGGTATGAGTATTAAAGTGCGCAATATCGGCGGCTATGTGGTAAACAACTACCTTCTCAAGACGCCACACTGTGTCCTCGCCATTGACACGGGCTACCCGGGAGGGGAGGGGCGGTTTATTCGGCGCTTTGAGAGGCTTTGGCCGCTCTCCGAGCTCAAATACATCTTCCTCACCCATCACCATGATGATCACGCCGGGTTTTTGGGCGACCTTATGAATAATACCCGCACAAAGGTTGTTCTGCATCCCAAAGCCATAAGGCTTCTTGAAACAGGGCAGAGCGGCGAGCCGCCAGGCGCGGGATACTCCTCGCGGCTGGCCTCGCTCTTTTCAAAAGTCAAGAAGGATTTCTTCTTCCCGCCCGTTACGGTCGGAGGCAGGGCTGTTCCGGTTCAAGATGAAAGCGATCAGTTTTTTTTAGCGGATGGTTCTTAAGGCAATACCGCATAATTCGGCGTATGTTGAATTGTCAGGAAATATATTCCCAATTAAGACAATTTTTGCGGCAATACTTTGCAGCAATACTTTGTGTATTAATAAGAAAATTGACGCAAAGTGGGGGCGTAGTATGCGCCAGTACAGCGTGCGTGAAATTGTGAGGTTGTGCCTTAACTTGCTTTTTTCTTCTTCATGCTGCGGCTGATTTCCTGTATCGTTAATACCTCTTCCAGCGTCCTATGATTAATAAATCCCAGTTGCATATCCATACTGAGACAAAATCGGGCGAGAAACGCCGTATTTGACAAAATATTATCCCCGGGGCCGGTCAAGGTCATTCGCGCCCTTCGGGCACGCATTACCTCCACCGTCCTCCGGGGACAGGCAGCTCTATACTGTGATTTGCCGAGGTTTTTATCTACTGGTAATCGACAACGCTCACCCATCTTATAAGGAATTCATGCTCTTCCGGGCGGCCCTTGACCATCTGGCTCGCGGCCACGATTGGAAGCCAGCGCTGTACATACTGCTTTGCGGTATCACTTTTTTTACAGAACAAATGGAGGTAAAGATCGGCCGCCTTTACGTTTTCGGCAAGACGGAACAAAAGATATGTCCTCGCCGCGTCGGCGGAAGCGTTTCCCTGTGTCGCGTGCGCCCAGTCAATGGTATACGGCGCGCCATCCTTGTCGCTGATGATGATATTAGAGAGGTTGAAGTCGCCGTGGCAGAGCTTGTCGTGCGTGGGAAGTCCGTCCAGACGCATATGAAGGTCGTAGCGCGTGGTGGCGTCAAGCGGAGACGCACTGATTTTACGGTGCATCTTATCCTTCCACTGTGTTAACAGCGGCGAACGGTGCGTATGAATATCGAGCTGGATATCGACAAACATCAGCATCAGCTCCTCGAAGCGCGCCGTCTCTTCATCCGCTATCTGCGCAAGTGTCCGGCCTTCGATAAACTCGTTTACAATTGCCCACTTGCCATCATAGCGCGTAACCTCCACAAGCTTCGGCATACGGATACCCGTTTCCTCAACGCGCGCCTGGTTCAGCGCCTCGTTGAGTATATCAGCCTTTGAATAGGGCTCGTCAAATACCTTTATGGAATAATCCCCGTCACGGTAGACGGTCTTGTTGGCGCGCACGGCAATCACTTTGTCCAGTTTCATTTCCGTCCGTCCTTTCCGTAGTAAGCGTTCAAATACATTTCCCTTATTTCACTCATCAGCGGGTAGCGCGGGTTGGCGCCCGTGCACTGGTCGTCAAACGCCTGCTCAACCATCTCATCAAGTTTTTCGAGGAACTCTTTTTCAGGCACATCGTAGTCTTTAATGCATCCTTTGATGCCTATAGCTTTCTTGAGAGCTTCAAGCTTCTCAATCAGCTTGTCGAGTTTTTCCCCATCTGTTTTTCCTCCAAGCGCGAGGCTGTCGGCAATTTCGGCATAGCGTGCCAGCGTATGCGGATGGTCATACTGCGAGAACGTACCCATCTTAGCAGGCACTTCCGCGGCGTTGAAGCGCAGAACTTCGGTGACCATCAGGGCGTTTGCGACGCCGTGCGGCAGGTGAAAAAAGGCCCCCAGCTTATGCGCCATTGAGTGGCAGACGCCGAGGAAGGCGTTCGCAAACGCCATACCAGCCATTGTCGCCGCGTCAGCCATCTTGATGCGGGCCTCGCGGTCTGAAGCGCCGTATTCATAGACGCGGGGAAGGTATTCAAAAATATTTTTGATTGCACGGAGGGCAATACCGTCGGTATAGTCGCTTGCGAGCATTGAGGCGTATGCCTCAAGCGAGTGCGTCATGGCGTCGATGCCCGCCGCCGCGGTCAAGCCTTTCGGCATTTCCATCATTAAATCGGGGTCGATTATCGCAATATTCGGCATCAGCTCGTAGTCGGCCAGCGGATACTTCATACCTGTTGTCTCATCGGTAATAACGGCAAACGGGGTGACCTCGGAGCCGGTGCCCGCCGTGGTGGGTATGGCAATAAAGTTTGCCTTTCCGCCCATCTTTGGGAAGGGGCAGATGCGCTTGCGGATGTCGCTGAAGCGCATGGCCATATTGTGGAAATCAGCCTCGGGATGCTCGTAGAGAACCCACATGATCTTTGCCGCGTCAATCGGCGAGCCTCCTCCGAGCGCGATAATGCAGTCGGGCCTGAACATCTCCATTACTTTCGCGCCCTCGCGCGCGGCGGCAAGCGTTGGGTCAGGTGCGATATCCGAAAAGACAGAGTACATGATTCCAAGATCTTCAAGCCTGTCGGTCACGCGTTTTGCAGCCCCGCTGTCAAACAGGAAGCCGTCGGTCACAATGAATACGCGCTTCTTGTCGTAAACAGCTTTAAGCTCCTCCAGCGCAACAGGCAGGCAGCCCGCCTTAAAATATACCTTATCCGGCGTGCGGAACCAAAGCATGTTCTCTCTCCTCTCGGCGACCGTCTTGATATTGAGCAAATGCTTCACCCCAACGTTTTCGCTGACCGAGTTTCCGCCCCACGAGCCGCAGCCAAGCGTCAGCGACGGCACAAGCTTAAAGTTATACAGGTCGCCGATGCCGCCGTGCGAGGATGGCGTGTTCACGACGATGCGGCAGGTTTTCATCCTCAGCGAAAATGCGTCAAGCCTTTCCTTAGCGGCCAAAGTATCCAGATAGATGGAGGACGTATGCCCATAGCCGCCGTCAATAATCATGCGTTCAGCTTTATCCATTGCCTCATCAAAGCTCCCCGCCTTATACATCGCGAGAACGGGGCTCAGCTTTTCATATGAAAATTCTTCCGCAACCGTTGCGTCCTCAACCTCTCCGATCAGCAGCTTTGTCCCTGCGGGAACTGTGACCCCTGCGAGTTCGGCAATTTTAACGGCTGTTTGACCGACAATTTTCGCGTTCAATCCGCCGTTTACGATAATTGTGGTTCGAACCTTGTCCAGCTCATCCTCTTTCAGGAAATATGATCCCCGCGCGGCAAATTCGTCCCTTACCGATTTGTAGATCTTCTCCATAACGATTACCGACTGCTCGGACGCGCAGATCATGCCGTTGTCAAACGTCTTTGAGTGTATAATCGAGTTGACAGCAAGCAAAATATCAGCGCTGTCGTCGATAATCGCAGGAACGTTGCCCGCGCCAACGCCGATGGCGGGCTTTCCGGACGAGTATGCGGCCTTTACCATCCCCGGGCCGCCGGTTGCCAGAATGAGGTCGGCCTCGCGCATTACAATATTTGACATGTCAAGCGAAGGCACATCAATCCACTTAATAATATTTTCGGGCGCACCGGCCTCCACAGCAGCTTCAAGCACAATACGGGCGGCCTCAATGGTCGAGCGTTTTGCGCGCGGATGCGGACTGATGATGATGCCGTTGCGTGTTTTCAGCGCGATAAGCGTTTTGAAAATCGAGGTTGATGTGGGGTTTGTTGTCGGGATGACGGCGGCGATAACGCCGATTGGCTCAGCAATCTTTGTAATGCCCGCAGCTCTGTCCTCTTCAATCACTCCGCAGGTCTTTGTGTCGCGGTATTGGTTATAGATATATTCGGAGGCATAGTGGTTTTTGATGACTTTGTCCTCGACCACGCCCATCCCCGTCTCTTCAACGGCGAGCTTCGCAAGCGGAATACGCGCCTTATTCGCGGCTATCGCAGCCGCGCGAAAAATGCGGTCAACCTTATCCTGCGAAAAGCCTGAAAATTCCCTCTGGGCCTCCCTGATACGCGCGAGCGCCTCCATCAAGCTGTCGGCGCTGTTAACCGCGTCATAGATTTTTTTCTCTGCCATAGACAATTCCTTCCTTTAACCGCAGCTTTGCGGCAGTGATTACTTTTTAGTGCGTTACGATCAGTAACTGTAGTAATAAATATTTAAAGCAACGCACTCTCTCTGCGCGGTATTGCCTTAACGGTCGCCATGTCTTAGTTTAACATTACAATTAAAAAATGCAAACTGGTAAAGCATATAAAAAAACCCTGCGCAGGCGAATAGTTTGACACAAATTTAACAAACATTGCTGCATATTTACCTTTTTCAGACAGCGATGAACCCTTCCTTACATATAGCATCAGTATAGCCTATACTGATGCTATTTATTATCTATGAACTGCTTAACCCTCCTATCGTGTCCTTCCGATCCAATCTGCGGAGCGTGATTCTTGCATTAAGGTCACAATATTAATAAATAATGGACACAATATTTATCGTTTTTATGTCGTAATTACTATATAATTTAAGAAAGTATGCCATAATAAGCGGCAGCTATAATGGCTACGCATCCCGCTTTGAGCGGACTCTGGCCTGCCGCACTCAGGCTTGGATCCGACAAAGATACATGCCCTTTGCCCCGGCGCCGTATTGCGGCGTGGCCGGATACTTTACCGTTGCACAAATCTTTTTTTAGGAGGTAGTTTTTTTATCTCGTGACCGGCCGGGCGACGCCAAGACATTTATGCAGCAAAGCAGCGAATTGATCTGAATTATTTGCCCGAGGCTAATACGCGACGAAGTCAGAGAGAAATGAATATTATTTACGCTATGACAAGGAGTGCAGATTAAATGAAAACAAGAAAAATCCTGTCGCTGTTGCTTTCAGCGATCCTTATATTCAGCCTGATGCAGGTGGCCGTTGCCGCCTCGCCCGTGTGGGATAATCCTCCCGCGAGAGTTCCCGCAAACACCAACGCGGACCTGGTTGACATCGAGCTCTTCGGTTTCAAGGGCTCCCGCATTGAATTTGTTGATATTCCCCTCGAACAGCCAATTGAGGCAGGCAAGTACGAATATACCCTGAATGTCGACATGAAGAACATGTGGTCGACAAACAGAGGCATATATGTTAAGCCCGTCGCCTACGATGAAAACTCCACCTTCGTAATTAACGGTACTCCGCACGACTTCAACGTCGCCTACTGGGCATCGCTTGGAACCGTTCCCATGGGCGGCGACCCGGTGACCACACCCGTTGTCATCGAGGTTACCTCGGGAGACGGTCTCACCAAGCAGACATACACCCTGAACATAGTCAACCAGGATCTTTATGACAGGGTCAGGATCAGGATAATAGAGGAAGATCTTGAAAAAGGAACCGGTGTCTACCAGTTCACGAGCATAGGCGGATTTGCCTCTTCCGAGGACTGCGCGCTCTTTGTCGGCAAGGACCGCGCCATGCTCTTTGACTGCCTAAACGGCGGCGGCGACGGCGCGCGCCGCGGCGGCGACCTCAAGAAGGAAGTATACAAAATCCTGACGGAGAAATTCGGCGTCGCCAACCCGGACGACTTCCCCATCGACGTCGTGATCACCCACGCGCACGGTGACCATTACGGTCTGGTAAACTCCACTACGGCCAAAGAATATCGAATGGACGGCAGGGGCCCGGGCAAAGGCACCGTTTACTGGATGATCGGCAATGGCAACGCCCTTTCCAACGCGTGGCACGCCGACCCCAATACAGACGTGAAAATGCCTCTGCCCGGCGACATAATCTATGGCCCTGACTTTGGCAAGGGCGCGCTGGAGTTTGAGGTTATTACGGTTCGCACCCATGAAGTGGGACACCTTGCCTATATCTACGATAACGACGCCGACGGCCAGTGCACGCAGAACTACATAATCACCGGCGACTGCATCGGCTCGGGCAGCTATGTTTTCAACCACAGCAACAACAACTGCATCCAGCCCATTTTCAACCGCGATATGGAAAAGTTTTGGAACCGTGTAAAGGGCTTTAACGGCGCGCACATCCTGTCCGGCCACTCCTGGCAGGAGCGCACCAGGGCGACCGTGGAGACAGGCCTTGCATATGTTGAGGACATGTACGTCGCCTCCAGCATGGTTATGGACGATCCGTTTATCGGTGAATTTTCCACTACCTCCGCATCCGCGTATATGAGGCAGTTCGCTTACGGCGCTCAGGGTATGTACTATAACGACGCCTCTGCCTATGACTACAGAGACAACACGTTGTTCAAAGACAAGATTACCCCGGCCCACATGCTCGACCTCTATCTTATTGACAAGGTTCCCGTCGGCAACCGCGTCGTGAGCTATACTCCTTTGACCACCGCGTACACCTATACGTCCGCCAATGCCGATCCCATGTATCTGTTTACCGAGGCGTTTGGGGAAGACGCCGTCATAGACGTGACCCTTAACGGCGCCGCTGTGCCGTTTGGCTTTGAGGGAGAGCGCGGAGACAGAGGATATGAGCTCAAAATCCTCGCGTCCGACAATACAGCTCTCCCAGGCGGCGTTAACAATGTGGAGATTAAAATTGCGGACGCAGCCTCGGAGACCTCCACGGTATATAATATCTACATAAGAACCATTAACGACAACGCCCTTTATCCGTTCCCCAACATTACCGACCGCGTATATTCAATGGCAGCCAGGCCGACTATCGCCAATGGCTCGTATCTCCTGAATGACGTTACAATTTCCGCTTTCAAGGGCGGCCGGCTTGAGCCCTTCGCCATTCCGCTGGACAATCCTATTATTCCCGCAAGCACAAAGATCACCGATGAGCTGCTCGCGGTGCGCGATCTGACCGCCACCGTCGACAGCGGCATCAAAACGGTGTATCTCGTGGCTGAGCCCACAAACCCCAATCTCACTGACTATACGATTAACGGCACAAAATGCACATATCCGCTCCCATACAAAGCCGAGATCAAGGATGGCGCCAACGTATTTACAATCGTCCTCGGAACCGGCGAATCCGCGCAGACCTTCACGCTGACCATCAACTCCAAAGCCCTTTCGTCGTCATACACCACAAAACAGATTGAGCCCGGCGTGTGGCGCATTCAGGATCTTGGCGGTTTTGCCTCAAACGAGGATATGTACCTCTTTGTCGGCTCCGACAAGGCCACGCTCTTTGACACCGGCATGTTCAACGGCGATCTTCGCGCGCTTGTTAACGAACTGGCCGGAGGCAAGCCAATCGAAGTGGTCATAACGCACAATCACGGCGATCATTACGCCAAGGTCGGGCAGTTTGCCGACTGCAAGGTCTATTGGCCGGCGAACGACACCGTGCCCGCCTCGCTTAACAAGGATAACTTTGTCTATGTAAACGACGGCGACACCATTGTGGGCCCCAAATTCGGCGAAGCCCCCATCACATTTGAGAGCATTGAGGTTATAGGGCATACAAACGGCTCCATGTGCTATCTCTACGACAATAAGGCTCAGGGCGCGCTGAAAAACAGCTATCTTGTCACCGGCGACGCTGTGGGCTCCGGCAGCTATGTCTTCTACTTCGGCGCCGGCAAGGTCCCGATGACCACCTACGCTGAAGACCTGAAGAAGCTGGAAGCCAAGATCGCAAAGTTTGCCGACGGCTTCTATGATAAGGACGTAAGCTTTAAAGACGTGGACGGCCTGTACTTCCTTTCCGGCCACTCCTGGCAGGAGACCGAAAACCTGCGCGCGATGTACTCCGTTATGTGGAACCAGTCCAGGCCTCTGCAGAAGCTGGCGGGCATCGAGATGGTCAGAGACATGCGCATTGCGGCCGAAAAGGTTATCAGCGGAGACTGGAAGGGCCGCCTGTATACCCGCAACAGCGGAGGCGTTGTCGAAGAGCTTCGCCAGATGACTTACCGTCAGGCCGGCCTCTGGTACAGCGGATGGAACGTTGTTCCGGCCGCGACGATCTCGGCGGTTGCCGCCCCTTCCGCAATTGTACAGGGGTACGCCGCTAATATACCGGTAACAGTAGCCTCTTCGAATCTCCCGAGCGGCGCGAGCATTGTTGTCTATCCGCAGACCAATCCCACGAACAGCGTAGCGGTAGTTAACGGCAGCGCCACGATTCATCTCAATGCGGCGGACGTTTCGACCGTCGGTGCATTCACCTTCGTCGCTGAGGTTGCCGGTACCGATATTAAGGCAACATGCAGCGTTGAGGTGTGCGCCGCGCCGGCGAATCTCTGGTCGCCGGTCGTAACCGTTGGCCCCAACAGCACGGTCGTGACCTTCGCCTCCGATGTGACGTTTAACGCCGCGAAAAAGGCCGTTACGGTTGCCGGAGCGCCTGTTGCGGGAGACAGCGTCACCGCGGACGGCAAGGTTGTCACAATCGCGGGCACGGCTGCGCAGAGCAATGATAAGGTCGTTATCTCCGGCGTCAAATACGCCGATCTCTTCCCGAGCTATAGCTTTACGTTTACGCTCACATACCTCACAAAGTAGCTGCCGGCGCTTACCGGGGATACTGAGAAACAATCGCAGGGCCGCCCTATATAGAGGGCGGCCCTGCGCTGTCAAACGGGCCGGTTTTCAGATGCCCTGTCTGTGAATAATTCCTCCTCCCCGAAGCAAGACTATGACAATAGCTCACAATGTGGAACTGCGCTATGTGTAAAATAATCCGGAGAGGTGTTTTATGAACCGAGATGAACTGATCGACCAGGTGAAGGACAGATACGCGCATTTCGCGAATACGGAAACCCAGGATCATTTCCATCAGACCGCGCAGGGGGTATCTCCCGAGGCCTATTACGAAAGCCTGCTGAACATGGTGACAGATGAAATATCCGCCGGGACATTTGATTCCTTCAGTTCAGGCGACGCGATAGTAGCCGCTGTCGCAAACGACAAGCAGAAGTGGCTTTCAAAATGGGGCGACAGCAATGTCGGATTTCCCGGCGGCAGATCGGGGAGGTCGGACAGATGACTGACAAGAAAAAACCTGATCCAAAGTCTAAAAACCCTGTAGGCCCCGCCGAAAAACCGGCGCACAAGGCCCCTCCTCCCGGACTTTCCGACGACACGCGCGTCGTCTTTTCAGAGGAGAAGAACCTAAACGACGGATAACATTCGGTAGAGCTAAAAATAAGGGCAACACCGCGCAAAGAGTGTCAACGCTCTTTGCGCGGTGTTGCCTAAGAATTACCGCAATCGAAAGCGCGCTGAAAAGCCTTTACAAATGGGCTCAGCGCGTTTTCAGCGCGCGATCAAGTCTCATTCACACAGTCTTCACAATAGGGTGTTAGCATTGTATAATAAAAGCGGCACATATGGCGAAACATGGATTTGAGGTGGCAAAATGGCAAAGCTTCTGCTTGTAGACGATGAGGAAAAAATAAGGCTGATGATCAGGAAGTACGCTGAGTTTGAAGGCTATGAGGTCAGTGAGGCCGGAGATGGTATGGAAGCTGTGGCCCTCTGCCGGAAAGAGGACTTCAATCTGATTGTCATGGATATCATGATGCCCGAGCTCGACGGGTTCTCCGCCTGCCGGGAGATTCGCAAGACTAAAAGCACGCCTGTTCTGATGCTCTCCGCGCGCGGCGAGGAATACGACAAGCTGCACGGCTTTGGCCTCGGAATTGACGATTATGTGGTGAAACCCTTCTCTCCCAAAGAACTTATGGCCCGCATCGGCGCTATCCTTGCGCGCTCCGCCCAAAAGACGGACGGCCAAAAACACGAGACCGTGAGCTTTGAAGGGCTTGACGTGGATTTTACGGGCAGGGTTGTCACTGTGGACGGCGAACGGCCGGACATGTCCCCCAAGGAGTATGACCTTCTTTTCTACTTTGTACGTAACCGCGGGATTGCGCTGACGCGTGAAAAGCTCATAACCGAGGTCTGGGGGTATGATTTCTACGGCGATGACCGTACGCTTGACACGCACATTAAGCTGCTGAGAAGCAGCCTGGGGGATTACAGGAGATTTATTGTAACGCTGCGAGGGGTGGGATACCGTTTTGAGGCTTGACAGGCTGGGCATTAAGTGGAAGCTGTTTTTCTACATCGCGCTGTTCGCCGGCATGATGATAGCCGTACTCTGGATTTTCCAGACGGTGTTTCTCGACAGCTTCTATAAGTACATTAAAACAGAACAAATTGTGTCTGCCGCTGAGACGATAGGTCAAAATATTGAAAACAGCGAGCTGCAGGAGCTGGTCTCGAGGATCGCCCAGGGAGACGGCATCTGTGTGACCGTCTCCGACGGGAGCGGCAATCTTCTCTGTTCCGCGGACGTGCTGCCCGACTGCCTTATCCATCACATGCCGCTTCCCATGCTGGCGGAATTTCGCGATAAGGCGCTCGCAAACGGTGGGACATATGTTGAGAAGTTTACGCGTGAGAACCTTAAAAACGCTGAATACGACAGAGAACGCTTCCGGGGGCCGGCGCCGCCGCCCGACAGAGGCATGTCCGAAAGTCTTGTATGCGTGAAATCCGTCATGGGAGGTGACGGCGCGGAATATACTGTCCTGCTCAATTCAACGATTTCGCCTGTAGGCGCAACTGTGGACACGCTGCGTGTGCAGCTTATCTGGGTCACGGCCGTCCTGCTGCTGCTCGCTTTTGCCCTCGCGCTGTTCATCTCGCGGAAGATCTCACGCCCGCTTATTAACCTCAACGAATCGGCAAAGAGGCTCGCGCGCGGTGAATATGGAGTCATTTTTGAAGGCAGGGGCTATCGCGAGATTGTCCAGCTGTCGGACACGCTGAACACCGCGGCCTTTGAGCTTTCCCGCGTTGAGGAGCTTCGCCGCGAGCTTATCTCCAACGTGTCGCACGACCTTCGTACGCCGCTGACAATGATTATCGGATTTGCGGAGGTTATGCGGGACCTGCCTGGAGAGAACACGCCTGAAAACGCGCAGGTGATCATAGACGAGGCTGCGCGGCTGACGCGCCTCGTGGCCGACCTGCTCGACCTGTCAAAGCTCCAGTCGAACGCGGGAGAACTGAACATGTCTACATTCAACCTGACGCAGAGCATCCGCGGCACCGCGGCGCGGCTCTCTGCGCTTTTGGAGCGCGAGCCGGTCACGATAACCTTCGACGCGGACGAGGACGCATATGTCACGGCCGACGAGCTGCAGATATCCCAGGTGATTTACAACCTGTTGGCAAACGCCGTAACCCACACCGGCAGCGACGCCGCTATAGGGGTCATACAAACCGTGTCAGACGGCAGTGTCAGGGTTGAGGTGCGCGACAACGGCCCCGGCATCCCGAAAGAGCAGCTGCCCTACATATGGGAGCGATACTACAAAGTTGACAAAACACACACGCGGGCGCAGGTCGGCTCCGGTCTCGGGCTCTCGATCGTGAAAGGGGTGTTGGAGCGTCACGGCGCCGGGTACGGCGCTGAAAGCGAAAGCGGCAAGGGCTGCATATTCTGGTTTTCACTCCCGTTATCAAAAGAGCAGCAAAAAAGCGGTGCATGTGCCGAAGAACATCGATAAGTGGAGGCCGGCATTTGCGCGGCAACCGGGACGCTTGTTCTAAGTCAACACTACACAAAGAGCATCTGACGGCTTTGCGGTATTGACCCAAGCCTATTATTCTCCCCTTGACAAGAAAAATAAAATCCAGTATAATCATCTTCGTGACTGTGGAGAAACGCCTATGCGGTGTATCCCGCAATTTAAACGGAAAGGCTGAGCCCCGCGTCGCAAGATTTTGCTGGTGTAGCTCAATTGGCAGAGCAGCTGATTTGTAATCAGCAGGTTGCGGGTTCGAGTCCCATCACCAGCTCCACAAAAAAACCGCCTGTTAGGCGGTTTTTTTGCTTTCTTGTGATGAAGAAAACCTCCCGGCTACGCCGGGGGATACTTATTATTGGTTACTTAATTGTTATCGTGAAGGAGAAGCTGTAGCTCGGGAAGAGGTCGGCATATTTGACGCCGGAGACGGTTACCGCATTGCCCGAGGCCGCGGCGCTGTCGATCACGACGGTTGTGCCCGATGCGGAGATCTTATCCGCCGAAACGGTGGCCGTGCCGAGCTTAGCACCCTTTTTGGCCTCGTTGAAGCTCACCTCGGAAGCAAACGTGATCTTGACCATGCCGCCTTCCGCAACGGCCGACGGATTCCATAGGTTTTCAGGCTGCTTTACGCAGGCTACGTCCTTCTGAGCAAAAACCTTTCCGCCTGACTCAAGCTTCACCGTAAAAGTCCCCTCGACGGCATCTTGCGCCTTGATCGTCAAGACATATCTGCCGTTATCGGAGGCGTTCATCGAGCTCAGCTTCGCGCCGGACGGACCGTAAAGGCTGACGGCCGCCCCGACGGGAACGCCATACAGGCTGACTTCCGCCGGAATATTGGCAGCGTGCCCCGCGACTATCTTCTGAAGCGGAACCGCAATACTCGCCTCATCCTCCCTGATGAGCATGGAAAGCGCCTTGGAAAGCGCCTGCTCCGCGGCGTTAATCTGTCCCTGCGTTGCCGTGAAGGCCTTAGCCTGCGCATATACGCTCTTGGCGGCCAGGAGGGCACTGTTGAAGTCCATCCATGTGGAGACCGTGTAGTTCTCCGCTGTCTTCGCGCCGGCCAATGTGAGCTGAATGGAGAGGGCATTGGGGTCGTTCTTCACAGTCGAGGCCGTGGCGGTTACAAGCAGGTTCAGTCGGTAAATGCGCTCAGTCTTGCCGGCGGCCTCCCCCTTTACGACGAGCTGCACGCATCCGGCGGCAGTGGGCGTTCCGGAGATCACGCCGCCCGCGAATGAAAGCCCTGCCGGGAGAGTGCCCGCGGTGCCGCTTACGTTCTGCTCAACTCTTACGAGAGAGATCGCCGTACCTGGTGTGTTGGCCTCGATTGCCGCTGAGTATGCGGCGCCCACAGTGGCGACAGGCAGCGTAATCGTCTTAAAGCTGACGAAGCCTGCAATGCCGTTGTCGGTTGTGTTGACAACCGGAGCCGTGAGCGGAACCGCGTTGCCGGTGACATACTTGTCGAAGCGGGCATCGGCCGTTTCCACTCCGATAACCTTGACAGCGCCGTCCACAACCGTGAGGCCGTAACCGAAGTCATAGGTATGGCCCTCGGAGTCGACATAGCAGGCCATGTCGCGGGGAACGTCCTCGAGCTGGAACTCAACGGCGGCCATGTCCTTCGGCATCTGAAGCGGGAGCATGCCAGTGGAGGCCTTGGCGCCCGAGAGTATCTCGAGCACAGCCGCGTCAGAGCAGGCAAAGCGGGCGAGAACAACGTCGGAAACGGCGTCGATCTCCGTCATAACGGGAGGGTTATCGAGGTTTAATACCGTGATGACCGGCTTATTGCCCATAGCCTCTTTTATCTCGAGGAGGGTCTTTAGATCTCCGATGTTGCTGGCGGTGACAGTCTTGTCCTTATATGTGCGGTTCAGCACGGAGGCGGAAACGCTCACGTCCTTGTCCCTGTAGTCGCCGACGATGGACACCTCGCGGCCGTTAACCGCGGTGTATTCGCTGTACTGAAGGGTGAGCGGGAAGAATCCTGCCGGAACGCCGGCCGGGCGGGGCATCGGATAGGCAGCACTCGGGACATCGGGATACCAGCCGCCGCCGAAGAAGGCCATGTCGGGCGCTCCCGGGTTTGTCGCGCTGTTCAGCGTATAGATGGCAAGGTCGGCCTCTTTGGGATTATCGGTGTAGATAAACTTATCTGCCCCGTCTGCGCCCTTGTTTGTGAAAACATAGCTGCCGGAGGCGTTCTTGGGAACATAGACCTTTGTCGCGGGAGTTATCGCCCGGGTTGGGATTGTGTTTTTCAGTGTTACAACGGCCCTGACCTGCGCGTCGAAGCCGGCCTGGTTATTGGCGGCGTCTTTGGCTATGGCCACCGAGGCGGCCGGATCAAGATAGGGGTTTTCAAAAAGTCCCGTCTTGAATATGTTCATCAAAAGCTTCCCGGCGGAGACGTCCATAGCCGCGTCAAACTGGGCCTGCGTGCCCTTGCTGAGCGCGATGTCCCTGGCCATAATTATATACCTGGACGTGTTCACGCCGCCAAGCTGGTTGACGCCGGACATGATGAGCTGGTATGTGCGCTCCTGTTCCGTCTGATCTTCTATGCTCGGGCCCCAGCCTCTTGTGCTGTTCACGCCCCAGTCGGTGCAAACAACGCCGCCAAAGCCGTATTTCCCGACGAGCAGCTCATCAATCATATACTTGCTGAGGGCGTTGGCCACATCGGTGCCGGTCGGGTCGACGTTGTTGGAGATTGTGTAGTAGGGCATCACGGCCGTGGCGCGCTCAATGCTGCCGGCCGTTCCGGAAAGCGCGCCGTCAACAAACGGGATTATATGCGCCTGGATATTGCCGCCCGGATACACCGCGTATTTGCCGAGATCGTTGTGCGCGTCGCGTCCGGATTCTCCGGCGCCGCCGCCCGGCCAGTGCTTGATCATCGCGTTGACGCTGTCATAGCCCCATTTGCCGGATGTGTCGGATGCGTCGCCGGTCGCGCCGCCGAACGTGCCCTGGAAGCCCTTAACATAAGCGCCCGCCATGTCGGCGGAGAGCTTCGGATCTTCCCCAAAGGTGCCGTTTGTGCGGTTCCAGCGGGGGTCGGTGGAGATATCAACCTGCGGAGAGAGCGCCGTGGAGATGCCGAACGCGCGGTATTCCTTTGAGGCGATCTTTCCAAACTGGAGCATCACGTCCGGGTCAAATGTCGCGGATATGCCGAGCGAGTTCGGCCAGATGGACATCGTGCCCGCGTTGTTTGAATAGAACTCAACGCCAACCGCCGCGCTGTGCCTCGGGTCGGACGAGTTGTTTGCAGGGATGCCCTTGCCGAACTTCTCGGACAGGGCCTGCACGCTGTTACTCCACTTCGCGTGGATATCCGCCGTGTTGCCCGTTCCGGCGATCAGAACGTGCCTTAGGTCGTCGTTCGCGAGGAACGTAACTTGGTCATAGCCGATGTCAGGGCTTGTCCAGCTCATCTGGTGCGAGCTGTAAAGCATAAGTCCAGCCTGTTCTTTGAGCGTAAGCTTCTCCGCCAGATCGGCGGCGCGGGCCAGGGCATCAAGCCTCCAGTCCTCATAGGCATCAAGCTTCCCGTTGCCGTTCAGGTCCTTAAAAACCGGGTTCGTGCCGTCGGCCGCGTATCCGGCGGCGTTAACCGGGCTCCCGTCCGCATAGATGAGCCCCTTTCCGGAAAACTCGGAGTATCCAAGCTTTACGTCCGGGCCGGCCACGGAGGCCTTGGTCACAACATACTTGATGCTGTCGTCTTTTATCCACTGAGCGTAGTATGTAGCGTCGGAAGCTCCAACGGACAGGCTGGCAACGCCTCCGAATCCGCCGCCCACCGTTGGCACGCCCTCATACTGCTTGCCGTCTGGGGATGTGTACCACCCGGCGAAGGTGTATCCCACCCTCGCTGGATTGCCCGGGAATGTAACCGCGCTGTTTTTTGCGAGATTGGCAAGCGCCGCAACCGCGCTGCCGCCCTGCGAGTCGAACGTGATTGTCACTGTGTCTCCCGCCGCAGATGAAAACGATACCCCTGAGAGCAGGGCAAGCACCATTGCGACGGACAGCATCATGGACAGTGCTCTACTTGTCTTTTTCATAAATATGCCTCCTTAATTTTTGTTCCGTTTGTTGACGACTTTCCGCATTAGGCGCATTCGCGCCATTTTTAGTCTACAAACCTCCTGTGGTAATTCTATCAGATAATGCCTCATTTTCACACGCCATAATTTTTTGATATGCCATATATTTTTCGATACCCATATTGGATAAAATGCTTCCAAAACAACTAGTTGTTAGTTTTTTTTTGAATATCAAAAAATGTGAGCCCTTGTTTTTCCTGGAGTGTGTTGACACTATTGAAAGGTGCACAATCTGCCAAAAAGACAGGGCTGTTTGCTCCCTAAACAGCAGGGGGAGGCTGCGCATAGCTTGCGCAGCCTCCCCCGATGAGAGGTTTTCTTTTGTACGGATTTTACACTTTGAGACTGAATGTGAAGCTATAGCTCGGGAACAGATCGGCGTATTTTACGCCCGAGAGCTGAATCTGCTGTCCGGCCGCCGCCCCACGGTCGATAGTTACAACCTTGTCGGATACAGAGATCTTCGCCGCATCCACAATATCTTCCCCGACCTTCGCGCCCTTCTTTGCCTCATTGAAGCTGACATTTGACGCGAACGTGACCTTTATCTGGCCGTCAATGACCGTGGCAACAGGCGCCCACAGGTTCTCCGGCGCGGCGACGCATTCCACAACCGCCGCAGATCCGCCAAGCCTGAGCTTAAACTGCCCTGCCACAGCCTGAGGAGCCTCTAGTCTAAATTGATAGCTCCCGGAAGCCGACACATCCGCCGAGTGAAGCACGGTGCCGTCCGGAGCAAGCAGCTCAAGCTTTCCTCCGGTGCCGCCTTCGGGGATGAGGATGTCGGCCGGAATATTCGCGGCGTATCCCGCGACGATTTTTGTGACCTTCGTGCTTATTGAGAGTCCGGACGGCGTGAACTGGAGCCAGTTCAGCCTCAGAGCGCCGGAAAACGTCAGATACAGATCATGCACACCGCTCACCTGAGAGATATCCGCGCCGTAGGTCGCGTAGGTTACGTTGTCCGTCGCGGAGACGGCGACCGTCCCTATCTGTGTGCCACCCTCTTCCGCGTTTTTGCCGTCGATGAAGACAGAAACCTGACTTCCCGCCGCAGAGGCCAGCCTGAGGTAGATCCCGTCGGCACCCGCGCCGAAGTCCACGTTTTTAAACAGCAGCGCGTTCCCGGCGGCTATGTTCGCGTAAAGCCCCATCTCGTTTCCATTTGTTCCGAAGGTTGTTGCTGAGGTCGGTGATGCGAGGCCCGCGCCGGTGTCAAAGTTCTCCGCCTGAAGCATCTTAAACGCGTCCTTCGTCCCCTGGTTCTGAAGCAGGATAACGCGCTCGGCAAAGATGTCCGCGTTGTTCTTCAGCGTCGCGGTGACCTTGACTTCGCCGTCGCCGGCCCCGGTCGCGGTCAAGAGCCCGGCTTCGCTGATCTCGGCGAGAGCGGTCGGGCCGCCGTCTGTCGCGGTAACCTTCCAATCGATCTCGGAGGAAGGCACTGTGAGATACACATTCGGCAGGTAGTAGCTGTTGGCGTTCTCACTGAAAAGCTCGGTGAACACAGCGGTCTGCTGGTTCGTGCCCTTAAAGCGGATAATGCTGTCGTTTGCGCCGAAGGCGGCGCCCGTCCTTAGGCTAAGATACTCAACCGTTTTCGCGCTTCCGGAGATCACAACCTTGTTGCTGTCGAGCTGATTTGTAATCAGTATGTCCATAACGGCGGTTTTTCCTCCGGACGACGCCGTGACGCGCACAGTCCCGTTCGCCGTACCGGAAGCCTTTACAGTTCCCGCCGCAGTCACTGTCGCGAGAGCGGTAGGCTCTCCGCTCAGATCCGTTATGCTCCATGTGACGGCATCCATCGACGTGACCGGCGTGAGCTTTGCCTCAAGCGCGAGCTCGCCGCCCTTACTCCTGATGGAGCTGAGCGAGTAAAGCTGCGCGATTGCAATCGCTTCGGTCGTGTCGGCTGCCGCGCCGAACTTGAACCAGTCTAAAGCGGCGCCGCGGTTTTGAGTGACAAAATAGATATCATAATTTCCGGCCGGGAGGCTGAGGTCGGCCGAAGCCTTTACCCAGGACGGTTTCACATAGGCGTCCTTGTAGGTCTGCCCCTGCACGGTTCCCGGGTTCACGCCGACGGGGCCAATGCCTAGGCCTGTCGGCAGCCCCTGCACGGGGCGCGTGTCACTCAGCGCAAGCGTCGCGACAGGCGTCGCGGAGCTCAGCCCTGCCGGGTTCGCCCCTGCCGGAAGCGCGTAGACGCTGATTGCGCCCGCCCTGTCGGAGCCGACGAGCGCCGTGAGCTTTGAGGCCGCGCCCTTCAGCGCAACACCCTTAAAGACCAGGCTCGCGCCGTTTTTCCTGAACTGCACGGCGGTGTCAGAACGGTATTCCGCCGAGGCGCTTATCAGCTCGATGTCGTCCATCCTTCCGCCGACGTCGCTGTAATCGTCAAAATCCTCAGCATATGTCAGTTTGCAGATGTCTCTTGCGGCGGCAGGCGTTCCGCCGTTTTCCGCGCTTACGGCCAGGACGGCGCTGCTTCCCTCCGCCGCCTCAGCGTCGGACGATCCCGCCGCGCAGATAAGATAACTGCCCGGCTCGGCAATCAGTTTCCCTGTCTCGACGTCATAAACGCCGAGCTTGTCAGAAAGATTGATTTCGAAGCTGAAGGGAACCTCCGCGCCCGGAGCGATGTCGTGTAGGCGCTCAAACGCGATAAGGCGCTTATTAGCCTGCTTTATCCTCGAGGCCTCACCGGTGAACGAGCTATATATCTGCACAACCTCGTCGCTCGCGGCTCCGCCGGTGTTCTCAACTATGCCTGAAACCGTGAATTTCCCATCCGCTATCGGCGAAACCTTCACGTTTTTATACTTGAACGTCGTGTACGTGAGGCCGTATCCAAATGCGTAGAGTGGCTTGCCGCTGAAATACTGATAGGTGCGCTCGCCCTTGATGATGTCGTAGGTCATAAGTCCGGTGTTAATTGTGCCGTCCATATTGCTGAGGTTGTCATTTGACGCCTCGTTGTAGGCCGGCCATGAGTACGACTGCGGCGGATGATCCTCGCTGGCGCCCTTCATGTCGGAAATCTTGTTGTACCACGTGGCTGAAAGCCTTCCCGCAGGGGAGGCGGCGGGGATGTACACATAGTCGTCGTCGGCAGTGGCATAGTAGCCGGGATACTCCTCAAACGGCGCCGGAACAGCCGATCCAAAGTTATATCCCGTCCTTACGGGCGCAAATCCCGCCTTGGGCGCCTTGTATCCGTCCTTGAACATCACGCTGACAAGCGCGCTGCCCTCTTCCTGCCCGGAATGGCCTATCTCAAGGATTGCCCTGATCTTCGGATTGTTTTGCACCGTGCTGTCGATCGTCATCGGGCTGCCGGTTTTGATGACTAGGATGACGTCACGTCCGAGCGTCTTCGTCGTGTGGTTTATAATCCTCATCTGCTGGTCGCTCAGGCCGGTGTGGTAGAGGTCGATCGCCTCTCGCGCGTTCATGTGAGGCTCATACCCGAGCACCAGGATGATCGGTGCGGATTCTCCGCCGGCCGCAACCGCGGCGTCGATGGCCTGCTCGCTGCTCTGGACAGACTGTATCTCAAACTTGCTTTCGGCCTTGAGGCCGTCTATTACCTCGTCTGAGCCGTTTGCGTCGACTTTGCTCTGCGTGATGCTGGGCCCGTCGATGTGGTTCTCGTTCCTGTACGGGCCGATTGTGCTGAGATCCGCGACAAGACGACCTGTTTCGGCGTCGAGCTTAAGATACGTTCCGTTGTTCGTGTCCTCGTCGTCCGCGTCATAGGCTTTGCCGACGCCGCCGTTGCTTCCGTTTCCGGCTATCAGGTTATAAAGGCCCCATTTCCCGTCATCTGTGGGGACAAATCTGAACGTCTGATAGTTCACATACTGTGTCTGTCCGGTAACCTTGTTGGCCTCGCCCGGGCTTGACGTGTTGTTGATCATCGTCAGCCTGTGCGCAGTATTCGTGTTCGATGTAACCTGCACATACTGGCTGTTTATCGGGGTACGGAGCAGGTTATAGGTCGAACCGTAGTCGTGGCGCTCGAAGAGGAGCGCGGTATCGGCCATCGTGGCTGCGGCCGCGTCGCTGTTTGCAAGTATCGCCGTGTCGGCGGCATTTGATGAGCCGGCGGTTCTCCAGGTCGGGTTCTGTCCGCTGACCAGATACTTGCCGTTGGGCGCCTTAAGCGCGATTGTATCGATCGCGCGGTTAAACGACACATTGCTCTTCCCGAGCTTGTTCTGCAGCGCGTCGAGCATGGAAAGGCTGTAGTACCTTCCGCCCGTGTAATGGTCGTTCAGTATTTGATCGGCCAGCGGGCCCAGAAGCACAACGTCCTTTGTGTCGGCTTTCAGCGGCAGGACGCCGTCGTTTTTGAGCATTACGATCTGCTCCTGCGACGTCTCAAACGCAAGCTTCCTGTTTTCTTTCATCAGGTCTGTCCTGACGGCGGAGGTCTGTGCGCCGGGCTTTATGTAAGGACTTTGAAGCTCAAGCTGGTCGAGGTCGCCCATGCGGAGCTGCATCGCCACGGCGCGGCGGGCGTTCTCCTCAAAATCATGCTCGGAAACCATGCCCCGCGCCAGAGCGTCGTAAAGCGGGCCGGTCTGTGAGCCATAGCTCCTGAAGCTCCAGCTCATCTGCCCGTTCTTCGTACCCTGAGCAACACCGAGCGCCCTGCCGAGCGGGCTGTCGTCAAAGTACCGCTGGCTGTGTACGAACATGCTGGAGCCGCTTCCATAGTCGTTAACCGTTCTGAATTCGTAGTGTCCGGTGCCGTCGTAGTCGGGCGTCCAGTCGAACAGCATGTCGTACTGCAGCGGCTGCACGGACATCGGCTTGCCGTTAATCAGTGGATATGAGTTCATAAACGACTTTGCTCCGCCGCCGGATATCGGGTATTTAAACGCCCTTACGTAGTATTCATAGGTGTTTCTTTTTGTAAGCACGCTGTTTGTCCACAGGCGGTTGATCTCGTTGTTGTATCCGAGAGGATGCTTGAGGTTCGGCATAAACTGCTGATACCCCTCGCTTGTCCTCTTATTCATGCCGGTTGTAATCGCCGTTCCAAGGCTGCCCGTCAGGAAGCCGTCCTCACCCAGCGTCTCATAGGCACGCCCGTATCTCGGGTCGCGCAGCAGATCCAGTACCGGAGCGAGGCGCGAGGGCCCACCGTTATTCGCCAGCGACTCCGCGGCTATCGCGTCGCCCATTCTGTAAAGCAGGTCAAAGTCCCACGTCTGGGAAAGGCCGAGCGGAGAGGGGAAAACCGTAGCCTGAGCATAGGCAATACCGTGAAGCGCTTCACCTCCGCCGCCTCTGATGCTGTTAAGCCCCAGGCGGGCGACGGTGCCCGAGCCTCCATTCAACGCGATCTTTTCCTCCAGAGTGAGCAGGGAGAGAACATTGTCTACGCGGTCGCCTGCGCCGACATTGTGATCCTGAAACGCGTATGCCGGCGTCGGGGCGAACACGCTATCCTCCGCCATTGCTGGCAGCGACGCCGCAATACATAGCGCAACGGTAAGCGTGAGGGCGATTATCCTCGTGATTTTCTTCGGTTTCCCTGAGTTCTTCATTATTTTCACTCCCATTTTTTTATAAGTGCATCGGCAAGTCGCGGTATCCCGGCTTTGTCCGCCAGTGCGGGGCGGACGCGGTACAGATTTAATCAACCACAGTAATTATAATGGTTTTTTGTATAAAGTCAATAGAACACAAAAACATCTAAATATATTTTTGTATAATAATGCTAACGTATTTAATGTTCCTTTTTCTTTGTTTTTTCCATTTTTAGCTGTTTTTACACTAAATAAGTATTTTGTTAAATTTTATTTAAAAAAAACGTCTTCCGGGTTCTTCATACTGTACAAAGAGAGGTCGAAGCCATATGTTACCAGCAGCGCCCGGGGGCGGGTATGCGGCCTGCCATTTACGTAGGGAATTGCTACTTGTCACCCATAAGCGGGTCTGTGTGTTCCTTCATGCTCATCTGGTCGTGTATCTGATCCTCTTTCAGCTGATTCCGTATATATTCTTGTATCTTTTTTGCATTTTTCCCTGCCGTGTCTACGTAATAGCCTCTGCACCAGAAGCTCCGGTTTCCCTATTTCTACCTTAAGATCTCCATATATTATCTTTCGGCGATATTTTGGCGCAAATACCAGGTGATACTTGCAATCCCACGTCGTATGCGATAAGCTTTTTGTGTCTTTCGGCATCCGAATGTCCTCCTTTTGATTTCGTTTGGTTGCAGTTGGCTGACCGCTTCCTCACTCTATCAAAAGGAGTTTTCTATCACAATATCGCTTAAGCTTTACCCCCGGCATAGCCGGGGGGGGTCTTTATCAAAAAGAAGCTGGAGCGGCACAGATAGCCGCTCCAGCTTTAGTTTTAAAGGCAATACGCATGGACTGGATCCCGAAGCGATGTTTACCTGAAATTTTTACGCCCCTGTCTTGAGTTGAAGCTGAAGCCTGTCGGCTATCATCGCGATAAACTCTGAGTTTGTCGGCTTCCCCTTTGCGTTTGAAACGGTATACCCAAAAAAGCTCTGAAGCGTCTCAATGTCTCCCCTGTCCCACGCTACTTCAATCGCATGCCGTATCGCCCGCTCAACGCGCGACGCCGTGGTGGAAAACGTTTTTGCCACCGAAGGGTACAGCACTTTTGTCACCGCGTTGATAACGTCCATGTCGTTTACCGCCATGACAATGGCCTCTCTCAGATACTGATAACCCTTAATATGAGCAGGAACTCCTATCTCATGGATGATGTGGGTCACCATGGCCTCAACGCTCTGCGAACTTTTAACGATCCTGAGGCTCAGCTCCTTCTGCGGCTTGCTCCTAAAGTCAAACCGCCGGATTTTGTCAATCAGCGTTGACGTGGCGAAAGGTTTCAGCATAAAATAGTCCGCTCCGAGCTCCGTGGCACGGGAGGTTATCTGATCGCTGGCAAAAGAGGAATAAAGGAAAATTGCAGGCTTGTTCTTCATATTTCTGGATGATATTTCCTTGAGGACATCGAGCCCGTCAATGCCGGGAAGAATATAGTTTATGAGCAAAACGTCCGGTGTGAACTTCTCCAGCATCAATAACGCGTCAAAACCATCTTTGGCGCAGCCCACAACATCAAACGTATCCTCAAACTCAAGGGCGTCCATCAATAGTGAGCGAAAATCGGCATTATCATCCGCGATTAGAATCTTAATTGCATTTTCCATGCTTATTCCTCCGTATACAATGTTGTATTTTTATGAATCCTATCATTTGATACTAATTTATCACAAGGAAGGAATTTTTTCAATAGTAATTTGTAAAATACTGGAAATATCATTCGCCTTATTTTGCGGTTTTCCCAGATAACTGTAGATTATTGTTCAGAATGCGCGTCAATAAGCATTTTTTCGACAGAGATCCCATATCCCCTCTTGGGATCATTCACAAGAACATGTGTTACCGCTCCGATTATTTTGCCATTTTGTATAATTGGACTTCCGCTCATGCCCTGCACAATACCGCCAGTTTTCGACAAGAGCGTCTCGTCGGTGACCCTGATCATCATATCCCTGTCCGAGGAAGCGATGTCCGGGTAGACCTTCAGTATCTCAATGCCGTATTCGCATATCTCGCTGCCTTCAACACTTGAAAAGATAGTTGCAGGCCCTGTCTTTATCTCACTCTTCCTGGCTACCGGGAACGCCTTGCCGGACCCGAATGTCTTTTTGTCCGGCGCCTTCCCGAAAACTCCTGTCATGCTGTTGGAATACAGCGCCCCGATCTCGCGCTCCATGTCAAAGTCGCCCTTGAGTTCTCCTGGCTTTCCCGCTTCTCCCTTCCTTATTCCGGTTATTGAGGAGAGCATTATGGCCCCTGAGGAAAGCGGAACCAGCTCGCCCGTGTCAATATCATTGATGCCGTGCCCGAGTGCTCCGAATATCTTTGTTGAAGGATCGTAGAACGTAAGCGTGCCTATGCCGGCGATGCTGTCTCTCGCCCACACGCCCAGCCTGAAGCCCTCCTGCCCGGCATTTGCCGGAGTCACCCTCACGCTGAGGTCTTTCCCTTTTCGGCGGAGAGCTATATCGAGCTCATTGCCGTCGGACTTGCCGACCATCTCCTGAAGCTTTTTTGTGGAATCAACATCTTTTCCGTTGATGCTCATTATAATATCCCCGTTTTGGATACCGCCGTCCGACGCGGGAGAAACCTCGCCCGTCTCGGTTTTGATTGGCGCCATGCCGACAACGATTACGCCGTCGGTGACGATCTTGATGCCTATTGCATGCCCGAGCGGGATAAGCTCTTGCGGGAGCTTTGCGTCTTTTTGCCCACTCTGCGCGGCACCGCTTTCTATAGCTGGAAGCGTGCTGGCCAGCGACGCGGAACTATGCATTGAAGCGGCCGAAAACGTAAACTGACCTACTGATATAATAACTGCAAGCAGAAACACTTCAATCCTTTTATTTGCGCTTCTGAAGTGCGTTCCCATCTTAACACCTCTTTCATATCGGTTTTTGCGGCTTTAATTTTTGCTCAGATATAATATGCCGTATTATCAATTAAAAATAGCCGCAAAGTATTAACAGTATGAGGCGCTTATGGAAGCAAAAAATAGATTATTGGATTTGCAGCGGTTTTCATGTATGTATTTGGAATTTTATGCCTTTTATCATAATATGTTTCTTAGAAATTTTCTGTCGATATTCGCCATATCCCCAATAATTTGGAAATAATTTCTAAAAAAGCTGTGGCTTTGCACGCCAAATATTTTTCAAAAGCTCCATTTTTGCGCAGACAATAGGGGAGCCCCGCGGTATACCGCGGGGCTCCCCTATCCAAAAATATCCGTCTGGGCGAAAAGCAAAGACTTTACCTTAGAACATGTCATCTCCCATATCTATCCCGGCGCAACTCTCCACAGGCAACGATAATACGATGCCGTGCGCGTCGGTCTTCATTCCGCAAGCTTTGCACACTGCCTGCATCAGCTCTTTCTTCTGCTGTTTGGGAATCAGGATCGCGACGATTTCCTTCTCTGCCTGAAGCGATATGCCGAAGAACTTAACTGCGTCCTCAATACCGGTGCGGCGGGCGTCGACAATCGTCCCGCCGCGCGCTCCGTAAGCGCGCGCCGCATGCATTACATCTTCACTGTAGCCCTGGTTTATCACCGCCAAAACCAGTTCATATCTGGCCTCCTGCCCTGTTCTCTCCGCTTCTCTGTCCATATTTTCAGCCCACACCTCCCTGTGCTGTTCAAATTCTTTTGAAAACACGTTTGAAACCGTGATACTGACTCCCGAAACCGGCATAAGAAACACGATGCCGTTGCCCGGATGCGTAAGCTCCATGCGCTCGGCCACCGCCGTCATGAGCTTTTTCGCCCTGAAGGCAGGCTCCATGCAGATGCACACCGTTTTTTCCGTTCCCGACAGTCCGAAGGCCTTCAGAATCTCCGAGCTGGCCGTCCCCATCGCGCTGAGCATATAGTGGAAACGCACATGCTTCTCGCGCAGAATATCCTCCAGCCGGCTGCTCTCATCATGATCCACAATCACCGTCAGCAGCTTCGGCGTCATGTGTAACATTGGCTCATTGCCGGTCATCAGCCATATCCTCCTCAAACTCAATAATCTCATCACCGGAATCGTCTTCAACATCGATATGCGTCGCCTGCGCCAGCTTCTTTTTGTAGGTAAGTCCCATCAGCTGAATGGCGAGCAGAGGCGTCATGGCCACCATCGCCACAAGGCCGAAGGCGTCGGTCATAATCCTCTCGGGATTGGTACACGCGCCGATTGCGAACGGCAGCAAAAATGTCGATGTCATCGGGCCGCTGACGACGCCGCCCGAGTCAAACGCGATACCTATAAAAAGCTTGGGCACAAAAAATGTGAGCGCAATCGCCGCTATATACCCCGGAATCAAAAACCAGTAGATCGAGATCCCGGTCAGCACGCGCAGCATAGCGATGGCGAGCGACGCCGAAACGCCTATTGATAGATACCGCTGCACCGCGTTGCCCGGTATCGCGCCCAGAGATACCTCCTCAACCTGCCTTTTGAGCACATGCACCGCCGGCTCCGCCGCAACAATAAAATATCCTATGAGCGCTCCGATTGGGATCAGTATCCAGCTCGCCTGCGACGACGCGATATCGGACCCAAGCGACTGACCTACCGGGATAAAGCCTATATTGACGCCTGTAAGAAACAAAACCAGCCCGACGAAGGTATAGACAAATCCGATCAGCACGCGCAGAAGCTGCCTCTTGTGATATCTCTTGGTCAAAAGCTGGAACAGGGCTAGAACGGCTATAATCGGCCAGACCGCCCGCGCAACCTCTGAAAAATAGTGCGGCGTGCCGTGGACAAACTCCAGCGTAACATCCCGCGAGGTATAGATTTCGGGAATAATCGGCGGAGTATAAGCTGCGCCCCCGGGATTAAAGCAAATGCCCAGAATAAGCACCGCGAGGATAGGCCCGACACTGCAAAGCGCCACAAGTCCGAAGCTGTCCTCCCTGGATTCACGGTCTCCGCGGATCGAGGCGACGCCCATGCCGACCGCAAGAATAAACGGAACCGTGATCGGACCGGTGGTAACGCCGCCGGAGTCGAAGGCAACCGAGACAAAATTATTCGGGGCAAAAATCGAAAGAACGATCACAAGGGCATAGCACCCGATTAGCATCCTTGGCAGGCTAATGCGGAAGATTATGCGAAAGATGGCGAGCAGAAGAAAAATGCCCACGCCGCCCGCAACCGTGAGGATCAAAAAAAGGTTAGGTATCCCCGGGACAAGCTGAGCGAGCACCTGCAGGTCCGGCTCGGCTATAGTGATGATCACGCCCATAACAAAGCTGACGCAGCCGACCAGCACAATATTCTTGGTCCTTGTCATTGTAATTCCGATGTCCTCGCCCATTGTCATCATGGCCATGTCCGCGCCAAGTGTAAAAAGCCCCATTCCCACTACCAGCAAAAATGCGCCAAACAAAAAAAGCATCAGCGTCCCAACCGGCATCGGGGACACAACTACACTTAGAAGAAAAACAATGACCGTTATAGGAAGTACCGCTGACAGCGCTTCATACGTCGTTTCCCTGAGTCTCTTACGCAAAGATCCCCCCCCTTTTATTGCAACGCGCCCGGCGGCGCACAAAGGTTTTGTGTCATTATATAACAAAACGGGCACTTTGGCAATGTGTCTTTATTATCCGGCTATCTTTACCCCGCCGGGGAGACGTTTTATGCCTGCGGCATCTGGAAAAAGGCTGAAAAAAGAGCACAGCGTGCAGCTTTAAAGGCTGCCGCCACGCTCTTTTTAAAATATCTTTAGGGCTGTTATCTCTTATCGGGTAACATCAACTTCCTGACAATACAGATATTAGGCTTTCAGCGTAAACGTGAAACTGTAGCTCGGGAACAGCTCCGCAAACCTCACGCCGGAAATCACGACGGCCGCGCCCTCTTCCGCCGGGGCGCCGATTGTAAGCACCGCGCCTTCCACGGTGAGTTTTTCATCCGCCACCGAGCTGCCGCCTATTGTCACGGCCTTCTTCGCAGGGTTAAATCCAAAAGGCGCTGAGAAGGTGACCACTACCTTGCCCGCCTCCCTGGTTACCCTCGGCGACCAAAACCCTTCCGGCTGGGCAACGACCGTAAGCTGAGCGGTCGCGCCGGACTCTCCGGACGACGCCACAACATCGTAAACCCCAGCGGGTATCTTTTTCGCGGCGGGGATATTCACAGTCACGCTGCCCGCGCCGCCGATTTTGGCCTGACCGTAAACGGTTTTCGCCGCGTCTCTGGAGACAATAGAGACGTCCACATCTCCGAGGCGCGCGCCGTCAACTGTGACAGGCACGTTTGCCCCGTATCCCGCGACAAGCTGTGAGACCCCGACCTTGATGCCCTTGAGCTCTGGATTGCGCTCCGCCCCCGCGGTGTCATAAACCGCAAGCGCGATTATGTCGCCCTGGGATTCGGCCCTTGTCCTGCTGTAGTTCAGCTCCGGCGTATCGCCGACCTTGTGATACAGCAGCTCAAAGCCTGTTCCCTTTCTGTTCGAGCGCCAGTCGTACTCAATCGCGTCAAACATATTTGGATACTCATTGCTGTTTTTCCTGCCTTCGACGACAAAAGCATAGTGATCGGTCGTCGTATCATAGCAGAAGAAATAATTTTCCATCGGGAAGCCGAGCTTCTGCGCCGCCTTAACGGAAGCGGCGTAAGGAACATTCTCCTCCGCGATGGCCACGGCGGCGGGATTGTCCTTCAGCGCGACGTTTACGTCTGTAATCTGGTTCTGAAGCGCCTGAAGGCGCGTGTCGCTGATGTTCACGAAGATATAGTTGCAGTCCTCCGCGCCGGTGGAGATCATGTCCATATTGTAGTTGGCGACAAAGTTGCTTTTCTCCTCGGCAGACATCTTGTTCGTGTACGCATACGCGCCGAGCAGGCCGTTTTCTTCAGCGCCAAAAAACATAAACATGATGTTATAGTCGAAGGACACACTCTTAAACGCCCTCGCCATCTCAAGCGTCATCGCAGTGCCCGAGGCGTTGTCGTTGCAGCCCGGTCCTGAGATTACAGAGTCGTGATGGCAGGATATGTAGACGGTTTTTTTGCTGCCTGTCGAGGAAGGCAGGAAGGCAAAAACGTTTTTTGCGTATTTCGCGACCGCCATACTGAGGCTCGCCGACGTTCCTTCTCCGATCGAATCCAGAAATTTGGCCGCGTCGTTGTATTTGACGCATCCGACCGGGATATTGACCGCTGACTCAAGGTCCGAAACGGCGTTTGCCGCAATCCTTGAATAGCCTGTGTTCCCGTTGTCGGCGGGTTTGAGATATACAAAGACGATGCCGGCGGCCCCCGCCGCGCTGAGCTTTTTAACAGCGTCCGTATACACAGTTCTATAACGCGCGGCGCTTACCGACCCGGCGGCGGACATGGAGACAACCGCGATCTTCCCGGCCACGCCTTCCTGCTCCGGCAGAAGCTCGGTGTCGATATTCCGCCAGTCGATCTTTTTCACTGCGGCTGTGATCTTGCCGGAAAACGGGAGCTTGCTCTCGGCGGCCCAGGCAGGACCGTAAAAATTATATGACCCGCCCCCAATCTCAATCCTTCCGTTGTTAAAATAGTTCGGCGTCGGCTCTGAGCCCGCGGGATACCTGAGCATCTCAAACTGCTCGGTCCAGGGCTGATAACCGTAGGAGGAAAGACTTTCCATCAGATAACCGACGGTAATATCCTCTTCCAGCGTACCCGAGAATCTGGAGCCGATGTTATCGGCCAGATATTTGAGATTCCCTTCCATCTTGTCGTAGTCAAGCCTTGAAAGGAACGCTTTTTCAGCAAAACTGAGGCCGCTGCGGTTAACAGTCGGGATATTCCCCTGAAAATCTGCTGAGGCGGCCGGAATCAGCGCGGAAAGCATAATTGCGGCGGCAAGCAATATTACCGTGAGTTTTCTCGCTTTTAATGTTACCTTGCCCATGCTCATTCTCCTTTTCCATCTTCTTCATTAATTCGATAACGCGTTAAAGCGCCAGCATGCTAACAGTATACACTTGATTGCATGATAATTCAATATGCATCGGCAGTTTTTTTTGACAGCAACCTGCTTTGTCCTTTTTCTTCGTTATTTCACAAATAGTTAATAATATATGTTGACATATTCGACTTTATTTTGTATAATTATTACTGTGCAATAGATATATATTTAGATTGTTTTATCCAGAATAGTATATTAATTTAGTATTATCATCCAAACATAGAATAATATGCGCGTCTTTGAAGTGTTTGACATCCGCTTTCCCAGAGTGGAGATATCTTTGCCAATGACGCGCCATTTTTTTATGTGCCCGGGCACTAATTCCCTTGTTCCAACAGTATTTCATGGCGTTAATAAGGGTAGTGAATATTGCAATGTATATGAAGCCGTTCGGTTTGACAATACCGGAGCTGCCTTGACCCGCCCAAGCAAAAAAACCGCGGAGAACGGCGGCGTGTTTCTCTGTTTGGACGGTCATTTGCGGAGGACGCGCAATTTTCGCATGACATCGGTGCGGCTTCATGCGATGCGGGACGCTTATCCTGTAAATAATTACACGGAGGATGATAGATGAAATAATAAAGTGCCGACCGCTTTTTTTCGCACAGCAGAGGAAATATCAAAAATATTTTAACCGGTAAGAAAGATGAGGAGGTTTCACATGGTCATGAAACGTATGGTCGCGCTGATAATGGTAGCGGCGCTATGCATGAGCTTTGTCCCAATGGTTTCCGTGGCGGAGGACGCGCCTGCCACGGAGGTTCCGGCTGTGCCGATTTATCAGGACAAATCTTATTCGTTTTCTGAGCGCGCGGCCGACCTGGTCGCCAGGATGACCCTTTCTCAGAAAACATCCCAGCTTGTCACGCAGGGCTCTGCCGCCATCCCTGAACTCGGCATCAACAGATATACATGGTGGAGCGAGGCCATCCACGGACGCTCCGCTGCCGGCGGAACTATGTACCCTGTCAGCTACGCCGTCGGCTCCTCCTGGGATCGTGACCTCTATTACAAAGAAGCCACGGAAATCGGCAATGAGATCCGCGAGGGCGTTTCCGGCAACAACCTGAACCTGACCTTCTTCTCCCCCACTGTTAACCTTGCGCGCGACCCGCGCTGGGGCCGCAACGACGAGAGCTATTCCGAAGACGCTTATATGAGCGGCGTCATGGGCGGACAGTTCGTCATGGGTATGGAAGGCAAGGACCAGAACGGCGCGCTCCTGGATCCCGCCGGATATAATAAGGTCATTACTACGCTTAAGCACTATCTGGCGAACAACTCCGAGCGTAACCGCCTTACCGGCGGCGCCAATATGGATGAGCGTTCCCTCAGGGAATATTACTCGGCGCAGTATCGCGATATCGTCAAAAAAACGGACGTTCAGTCTCTTATGACGGCTTACAGCCATGTTAACGGCGTTCCCGCCGCCCTGAATGTCTACATACTGGACACGCTGCTCCGCCAGACGTGGGGCTTTTCCGGCTATGTAGTGTCCGACTGTGACGCTGTCTCCACAATCGCGAGACATCAGTATATCAACCCGTTCACAGGCAAGGTTATTACGACGCCGGAGCTGTTCGCCCAGTCGCTTATGCACGGCAACGACGTGGAGTGCAACGGCGGACACAGCAGCAATATCGGAACAAATATCACAAATATGAGCTCTATGCTGGGCCTTGAGACAGAGAAGGGCATTTTCACCGAAAACCAGGTTGACATCTCGGTGCACCGCGCGATGCTTGCCCGCATGAAACTCGGCGAGTTTGATGGAAATATCAGCTACGTCACCGATGCGGCGGCCCGCAAGGCGGTCTATGCAGGCGTCACTCTCGGGAATCAGACCTCTGAGCGTCTGGCAATAACCGAGAAGATGGGCGAAAGCGGCATAGTCCTCCTCCAAAACAATCTTGTCGCCAAAGAAGGCGCCGCCGCCGAAAAGCTTCTCCCTCTGAAGATTCCGGCCACCGGGGCATTTAAAATCGCGCTCATTGGATACTGCGCGACAAGCACATTCCTCGGCGGCTATTCAGCCGACCCCGGCGCCAATAATCGCGTCACCATCCAGAAGGGCATTGAAGACGCCGTGAAGGCCATCAACCCTGAGGCTGTTATCACATATCACAAGGGCTTCACCGAATCCGGCACGGACGTCAACGTCTTCTACACCGTTGATCCCGCCGCCGTTGAGCTGGCCGCCGCCTCCGACCTCGTGCTCGTTGTCGCTGGAAGCAACGGCAGCACATCCGCAGAAGATGCCGACCGCAGCACGACAAAGCTGCCCGGCGCGCAGTCCGAACTGATCTCCAGAGTGGGCAAAGCCAACAAAAACACCGTCGCCATAATGGAGACCTGCGGCCCGATGGAAGTCGAGAGCTTTAAAAACGACGTCGGAGCTATCCTTTGGTCTGCCTATGCCGGCATGCGCAAGGGCGTTGCGTTCGCAAACGTTCTCTTCGGCAAGACAACCCCCTCCGGCAAGGTTACCGCCACATGGCACAAGGTTGTAAACGACTACGGCGAAACGGACATCCCCTCTATCACAGACTATAACCTCTACAGGACAAACGGCTCAAACGGCCGCACGTATATGTACTTCAACGGAGAGGTTTCCTATCCGTTCGGCTACGGCCTGAGCTACACAAGCTTTGAGTATTCAAATCTCCGGATCGACAAAACCGCCCTCGATGCAAACGACTCCTTCAAGGTTACGTTCGATATAAAGAACACCGGCTCCGTCAAGGGCGCCGAGGTCGCGCAGCTCTATGTGGCTCAGCCCGACGCCGCCGCCGAACTCCTCAGGCCCTACAAGCGCCTCAAGGGCTTTGACAAGGTCGAGCTTGAGCCGAATGAGACGAAGACGGTCACACTCGAGGTCAAGGTTCCTGATCTCGCGTTCTTCAACGAGTCTCTTATGAGGTACGCCGTTGACACAGGCCGCTATGAGATCCAGGTGGGCAAGTCCAGCGCGGATATCGTGCTCAAGTCCGACATTAATGTCACCGGAGCACTCAAGCATGTGCCCGCGGTCGTCACCGCTAAGGCGATACAGTCCGGAGACGTCGAGAATGACATCCCCGAACGTCTTATCTTCAACAAGGGTAAGACCATAAACCCGCAAGTCACTGTCGCGATGAACGACGAGACGCTCTACGGCTACATAATTAAGGGCAAGAGTAAGGCCATGCCCGAAGGCATGACGGTTGAGTATACCTCCAACCGCCCGGGCGTCGTTTCAGTCGCAGGCGGCGTCATCACTGCCGCCGAGACCGGCGTGGCTACCATAACTGCCAAGGTTACCTACAACGGCGAGTCCGCCACCGGCGACTTCGTAGTGTACGTTGAATCCAACGCATATCCCGAGGGCATCCTGATTGATGGGGCGCCTATCCATGGCTTTGACAGAGATAACTTTAATTACTCGGTAAATATCCCCCATGGGATCTCCGTCCTCCCGACCGTCGATTTTGTGAAGAGCGGCAACCCCGATGTTACCTACAGCGTTACTCAGATTGATTCTATCCCGGGAATAGCCGTTTTGAAAACCACAAACACAGTTACCGGCAAGGAGTTTACTTACCGTGTGGGCTTTGGAAGGCCGCCGGTAACCACCGATTTCAAGACGGGCGCCGCAGGACCTGAATGGAATGTCCTGAACCCTGTTCCCGCTAATGCGGGCTTCGTCGCAGGCGGACTGAAGATCAACACCGCCAAAACAGGCGAAAACGGCACCGAGAACATCTATCAGCAGTCGGCACTCGGAAGCTGGGTGGTTAAGACGCACATCACGCTCTCAGAGGCTCCCTCGGCCAGGAACCAGCAGGCCGGCGTAATTATCAGAGACTATGATAACTTAAATTACCTCAAGTTTGTCTACGAACGCTCAACCGGGACAGCAAACGCGTTCCGTGTATACAAGGGCACAGGGACCGAGGCGGTTGTGGCTGCGGTGTCGAACTCGAATACGGCTACCGTGACCGACATGTATCTCCAGGTCGCGAAGGATGGCAATAACTACATCTTTGCCTTCTCACTCGACAATGTCAACTGGACGAACGTGACAACAACCTCCGCTACATACCTGCTCCCGAACATCGGGCTTTTCGCCGGCAACGGCGCGTATGACGTCGCGTCGATCAGCGCGACCTACGAATACCTCAATGTTTATTCGGATGTCACGCTCTCAAATCCAACCGTTGACACAATACTCGTTAACGGCAAGCAGCTTGAAGGATTCGGACCCACTACCTTCGATTATAACACAACGATCTATCAGAACGATACTGTTGTCCCGGTCGTGGCAGCGTCCTCATCCAATCCGAACTTTGATGTCGTTGTGACGCAAGCCTCCGGGCTCCCGGGAGCGGCAACGGTTGTCGTTTCCTCCGAACTCGCAGCGAACACCTATACGATCATCTTCGGCGAAAAGCCGACGTCCGATTACATGGCGGACGGAACTATAGACGACAAGTGGACAATTCTGAAAAGCAACCCGCAGTACTGGTCCGTTGAAAAGGGCAAGGGCCTCGTTCTCAAGACGCAGCCCGGCGACCTCGCCAGCAAGGTGTACACCTGGACGAGCCTCTTCACCCGCCCCGCGGCCGGCGATTTTGAGGTCGTTGTCAAGTTCCACCTGCCGAGATCCTTCTGGGCGAACTACCAACAGGCCCAGGTTTTGGTCATCCAGGACGACGATAACTTTGTCAGGGTCACGACCACAAATCCGTACCTGACGCACACCGGCGTCGAGCGCGACGGCTCGTGGGTCCGCATCCACGCGTACTACCCGCCCCCGCCGGGCCCGGACAATACGTTTACGTCCTATGTGTATATCAAAAAGCAGGGTAATACGTATGTCACGGCGCAGTCGCCCGACGGCATAAACTTCAACTACTTTAACGAGGACGCGCCTTTTGAGATCAACCTCAAGGATCCCAAGCTTGCTCTGTTCGCCACAAAGACAACCGCCAACAATATGGCCGACGTCTGTTACGAATATGTTGACGTGCTGAGCATCAACGGCGTCCGCGGCAAGACCTTTGAGCAGTCGCTTGACGACGCGTTCAGCAATGTCGCACGCTATGTGCTTAGCGATATTCCGAGTGTCATCCTCTCCGACTTTGCGCCCAGCCCGGTTCCTTTCGGGCACAGCGTTTCGATGGTCTCCGATAAGCCCGACGTCATCTCGAACGACGGCAAGGTCGCGCGCGGCGCTGCCGAGGAAAAGGTAAACCTGACTGTCACTGTCACGGACGGCACAAGGCTCGAGACAAAGACGATCGCGGTCACCGTTCCGAAGGCCAGCGTTGAAACCGTCTCCGCGGTGCAGACGCTTGTTGCGGGACGCGCGGCAGTCGTGAACGTCGCGCTCACCGGCCCCGACCTCTCCGGCCTCAAGGCCACAGTATTTGGAGCTACGAAGCCCATCGTCTCAGGCGCGGCCGGCTTCAGCTTCACCGCGGCCCAGGTTCCCGCCCCCGGCAGCTACACGATCGACATATCCGATGAGGGCGGGGTTGTAGTCGCTCAGGCGGCTGTCAATGTTGTTGCGGAGCCCGCCGGCCTGTGGACACCTGTCATCGCACTGGGAACTGACAGCTTCACCGTCACATTCGGCGCTCCGATCACCTTCAACGAGGCCAAAAAGGCCGTCAAGATCGGCGAAGGCCCTGCGCTCGACAACGCGCTTGTCACGTTTAACGGCGCTGTTCTGAGCGTGGCCGCCAAAGCCGCCGCCGGACAGAAGGTTCTTATCTCCGGCGTCAAGTACGCGGAGCTCTTCCCAAGCTATAGCTTCTCCTTCACCGTGACAGCGCAGTAATTCTTCCAAACCGGACGGCGGCAAAAACCGCCGTCCGGTTTCCCCCGTTTGCACACGCTGATTAAATTTACATGGCCGGAGCCTTGCATTGGCATCCGGCCTTTCTCTTTGCCTCTTACTGTCGTGGCTATGAATCTATCCGCGCGCATAAAAGCGGCCGGGCTTATGCCCGGCCGCTTAATGAATACCGGCTTGCCATCAGCTGTTTAAAGAGATGAACCTCGTCTTGCCTCCCTCTGAGGCTTTCCTGTCGTAGTACACCGTGAAGCTGTTTGACAGCTTTCTGGCCTCTGAAAGCGAATCCAAATATCTGCCGTATGCCGCAGAATAGATCTGTATGTCCTTGGAGACCGGCATACGCTCACCGGAAATCATAATGAAGTCGCCGTCGTCGCCGCTCTCAAAATCTGAACGCGTGATGTCCTTCACGCTCAGGAGCTCCTTGGTTTTATACTGGATGCCCTGCACGGCGAGCCCGGCTATAGAGCCGGACTGAACCCCCGCGGAAGCAAGAACCTCCCCGGTTTTAATTTCACCGTCCGAGTTCTTAAGCGCAATGTAGTTTATATACGACGGATAGGCTGGGTTTTTCTTCATTATAATCTCGTTGTTGGAATCTTTTTTCGGGTCGCCATTCGCATCGAGCTCCGGGATCATCTCCGGCACATTTTTGTCAAGCTCGCGGTAAATGTTAATAAAGCCATAGCGGAAGCAGTCGCCGGTGACGTCATCCATCACGAACGCGCACGCCTGACCCGCGCTGTTGGTGATCACGTTTAAAAGCCTGTCGGACGGAATCTTTGAAAGTGAGATATCCTTTCTTTTCACAACCACGCTGGGCCCGTTGATGATCGCCCTGTCGATGAATACCGCGCCCTTGGCGATCGTGTTTTGGCCGTACTTCCCCGAGGCAAGATCAAGTGACTGGAAGGACACACCTGAGTCATTGGCCGCCGAAACAGTCACCTCGCCAATTTTCTCCTGGCTGATCCGCACAAACGTCCCGGCGGCAAGCGAAGATACGGGCGTGCCCTTGGAATCATCCTCGGAGGCTGCCTTTTCGCCTATAACGGGGCCGCCCAGGACCCTTACTCTGCCATCGGACTCCACGATACCGTATGTGAAAAAGCTGAGCTTATCCCATTTCATTACCGAAGCGATCTTGTTATCATAAGATAGGAGCGCGATGATCCTGTCCCCCGCCTTAAAGGACTTAATTTGGCTCTGCGCGCGGGCAAGCAGCTCAAACTCAGTATTGAGCATCTTCAGCTTTTTTGGGGACTCCAAGTTGGGCAAAACGTATTCAACAACGCCTCTGAGCTTGCAGTCCGACACACTGAGCACGCCGGTCCGCTTGTCGTATGAAAGAATGTCGTCGCGGCGCAGGTCTGATGCCTGCGCCGTCTCGCCGTTTTTATAGACCGATGTAATCTTTCCGCTCATGCGCTTTGCAAGCGCTTCATCGTCCGTGCGGTCTGTATCCAGGGCGATCGTTATCACGTCCGACCCCGTAGTGTCGGTATCCATCACAAACGCGTACTGGATCTCGCCCGCCTTTGAGTAAAAAACCTTGACCCCTGACCCCGGCTTCAGGTCGATCCAGGCGTCGCCGTAGGACTTCCATGCCCTCTTAAAGTACAGCTGCGCGTCCTCTTCGAGCTTAATCCTCTCTCCGTCAGAGGAGACCAGCGCGTCGGCCTCGCAAACGCCGAGCGTAAACTCTTTCACACTCTGCTCATCTGGAAGAAACGCTACAAGGATTCCGTCGCTGTCAAGATACACGCTGCCAGAGAGGCCAAGAAAGCTCTCCGGCAGAGGGGTCTTCACCGCGACAGCTGTGGTCTTGGCCCCTACGGCGCCATAGAGCACAGCGTTTTTTGTGCCGTCAAACAGCGTCTCCGTCACGGAGAGCATGACCGCTTCCTTAACCGAACTCTTCGTCAGCGTCGAGATAAATTCGGTTCCCGCCTTGCCGTCGCCATCAACCGTCTTTGTAAGTAACATGTTATAAAACAGGCATGCCGCCTGCCCTCGCGTGAGCGCATCGTCCGCCTTTGCGGAAACACCCTTGCTGAGCCCTATCAGCGAGGCGCGGTCAAGATAGCTCGACGGCCAGTTGAGCCCGACGTGCTCGTCTTTGTAGCCCAGTGTGCGCATCAGTATGGTCACAGCCTGCGCGAAAGTCACGTTCGCCTCAGGCTTAAAGGTGCCGTCCGGAAAGCCTTTGATTATGCCCTTTTGCTTCACCATATAGTTTATAAACGGCGCTGCCCAGTGGCTGGACTTGACGTCGGGGAAAATCGTGTAGTCCTTAAAAAGCTCCGTCTGGTCGTTTGCGCCAAGCGCCGCTACCGCGAGCTTTGAAAGCTGCGCCCGCGTAAGCCTTGCGTCGGGGCGGAACGAACCGTCGGGGAATCCGTTGATTATTCCCAGAGAGCTAAGGATTGTGACCTGAGACGAGAGCTCGGCTGAGCCGATGTCCGAATATGCAGAGGCCTCTCCGTAAGGCATCGCCGTAAGCACAGAGGCCAATAAAATCACCGCGCAAAAAAATCCGCAAACCCGCTTCAGTTTCATAGATAACATATGACAGTATCCTCCTTTGTCTTTTGAAAAAACGCTTACTCTGCCCGCAGCGCGTCGACCGGTTGAAGCTTTGAGGCCTTTACCGCGGGAAAAAGCCCGAACAAAACCCCGATCGCGACCGAAATCACTACGGAAAGCGTCGTAATGAACGCGCTGGGCATCAGTACAACGTGCAGCTGGAGCTGCCCCGCCACAAGCGTGGCCAGCGTTCCGAACAGAAGGCCGAATATACCTCCGAAAAGCGAAACAACGCTCGACTCAATCAAAAATTGCGCGATGATCGACCTTCTGGGAGCTCCGATCGCCTTCCTGATCCCTATCTCACGCGTGCGCTCGGTTACGGTGACAAGCATGATGTTCATTATGCCGATGCCCCCGACGAGCAAGGAGATTGAGGCTATACCCAGAACGACTAGCCTGTTCCTCTCCATCGCCTCTTCGGTTTGAACAATATACTCGTCCTGAGTGTAGATATACGCGTTGCCGCCAAATATCGGCTTCAGAAAGGTCTCAAGCTTCGCTTTTGCCATCTTCGTAGACTCAAAGTCCTTGCATTTGACCACGAACGAGTTGAGCCTTCCCTGCGGGTCCAGAAGGTTCTGCATGGTGTATGGCGCGACAACCAGGTCATCCATTGAGTATTTCTGAGCATCCCACTTCGCCTTGTAGACGCCGATTATCTGAAAGCGCTCACCGTTCATCGTGACCCACTGTCCGACCGGGTTAATATACTTAAACCACGCCTCCTTGACCGCCGCCCCTATGACAACGACGCGGTTCCTGTGCTCAATGTCGATGATCGAAAGGTCCCTGCCGGATTCGATCTCCCACCCGTTGCAGACGGCAAATTGGCTGTTCCCAAACAGATACTGGCCGCCCTCGTAGATCTTTCCCTTATACCTCATCTGTGTCCAGAAATACCCGTTAGGCGTCACGCCGAGTGTGTAGTCCGACAGCTCCTCCATACAGAATTTATAGATCTTGTCGGACGGGTCTTTCATCCCGTAAGACCAGCAGTCGAGCGACAGCTTGTTTTTCCCCATCTTCTCCATGTCGGCGATCTGGATCTTCTGCGCCCCCTCAACGAGCGAAGCCATGACCATAACCGCCGAAATTCCGATGATAATGCCTAGCATCGTTAAAAACGCACGGGCCTTGCTGCTCATAATTGCCTTGAGCGACATCTTGAAGGCCTGAATAAAATTCATACCGCGGCCTCCTTAAACTCTTTATTTATGCTGTCCTCAATAATCCTGCCGTCGCTGATGCGGATAATGCGCCTGGCGATAGCGGCCACGCTGCTGTCATGCGTGATCAGGATAATCGTAGAGCCAGCGCGGTTAAGCTCTTTAAGTATTTCAATTACATGCTCTCCGGTTTTTGTGTCCAGGTTCCCTGTCGGCTCGTCGGCCATAATGACAGGCGGGTCTGAGACAATCGCCCGCGCAATCGCTACGCGCTGCTGCTGCCCTCCGGACATCTCAAACGGGCGGTGGTCCATCCTCTCCCACAGACCCACCTTATCGAGCGCGCCTTCCGCCATACTTCGGCGCCTGCCGCCGTGAATCCCGGCGTAAGTCAGCGGAAGCTCGACGTTTTCAAGTGCGGTTAGCGTGGGGATCAGGTTGAACCCCTGAAAAATGAACCCGATATGCTCGTTTCGTATGTGCGAGAGCTCCCTGTCTGTCAGGTCGGAGACGTATTTCCCTCTCAGATAATACTCTCCGTAGGTCGGAAGGTCGAGGCAGCCCAGCACATTCATCAGCGTCGACTTGCCTGAGCCGGAGGCGCCGACCACCGCTACAAATTCGCCGCTTCCAATAGTAAGGTTGACGCCGTCCAGCGCGCGCACCTCGTTCTCCAGCCCCTCGTTATATATCTTGTAAACATCCACAAGCTCAATAAGTCTGTTCATTTTCATCTCGTCAGCCCATCATCATGACGCCCCGGCCCATGCCGCCCATGCCGCCCATGTCCTCCGGGTTCATGCTGGTCTGAACGTACACCTCGGCGTTCTCGTCAACGCCGCTGACTATCTCTATATTCGCCTGATCGGATATACCGGTTTCGACCTTCACCGGATAGAACCCCTCGGGAAGCATATCCTCCGTTATACCGTCGGGCAGGTTCGTCCCCTCAGGCATCTCTCCCCTGATAAAAAGAAACCTTCCGTCGGCGGAGTCTCTCACGCACTGTATCGGCACCACAAGGCAGTCTTCCTTGTTGGAAATGTTGATGGAAAACCACAGCGACATCCCGCCCGTCAGATCCTGCGCGCCCTCAAGCTCGATATTCGCCGGAAAATAGGAATACCCGTTCTCGTTTTTGGGCTCGGACGCGATCTTTGTAATCTTCCCGGAGTATGTAAGCTGTCCTTCACGCGTGTCCTGATTTATCATAACCTGCATGCCGTTTGTAACATTCCCAATGTCCAGTTGGTCGATGCGCGCCTCAACGAGTATCTTCGACAGATCCTCAATCACGATGACCTCGTCGCCGGCGGCAACCTTAGCGCCCTGGCTAAGCGTCAGCGAAGTGACCTTGCCGTTTATCGGCGCCTTGGCCTCGAAGGAATCATACTGCTCCTGGTATGAATCGACCTCTTTTTGCGCGTCCTCCATTGTCTTTTGAGCCGACCTGATTTGATCGTCGTATGAGTCGCCCTCAAGCGCGCAGAGAAGCTCTCCGCTCTTGTACTCATGAAAATCCTTAATCTTCAGGTCAATGACCTTGCCACCCGCTTTTGAAGTGATCTTCTCCTCGCGGACATTTTCAAGCGCGCCCGCCTCAAACGGGGTTATTGTCAGCCCGTTCCCCTTTATCGACGCGGTCGCGGCCATGCCCTTTGATAGAGCTCCGGGGTTGTCGATCTCAATGACGACCTCAAAAAGCACGGTTCCCTCCGGCGTTATGCGCCTGACCTTTTCAATGGCGGAAACCCGTCCCGTAACCTGCGACATCGTCTGCGGGATCGAGATCTGAGCGGACATCCCTTTTTCTATATCACTCTCGAAAGCGTAGCTGAAGTAGAGCTTGAGCTTCATCTTCGAATCGTCAACTAACGTCGCCACCTCGGCTCCCTCTGTCAGGACGTCACCGTCCTTTATCTTGACGTCCATCGCCTTTCCGTAAAATGGCGCCTTGATATTCAGGCTATCGATTTTTTTTACAATCTCGCTCAGGTCCTTTTGCGCCTCGGTCAGCTTCTTGCGTGAGTCGTTTATCGAGTTTGTGAGCTCGGAAGAGTCAATCTTGTAAAGAATCTGCCCCTCAGTCACCTCGTCGCCCTCGGAAACGTACATCTCCATGACCTTTCCCGCCGCCTTGACCGTGATTGCGGCCCTGTCAAGAGGTTTTGTCATGCCCGAGCCGTATACAACCGTTGTCATCGGCGCGCGCATAACGAATGTTGTCTCAATCTGCGGCTCCGCCGCCGGCGGATTTAAAAGTTTATATATTCCAAACACGCCTCCGCCTATGACCAGCAGCACTGAGAAAATCGCGCTGACGGTCTTGATTATCTTCATGCGGCGCTTGTGTTTCTTTTTGTTCTGTCGCTCCCTAAGCTGCTCCTGCCTGAGCGCCTCAAGGTATGGATCCGGCGCCGCGTGCTGCAAAACGGCGGAACTCGCCCCCTCCTGCACCTGCACAGCACCTTCTTGCTGATCGCCAACTGTGTATCCGTCCTGCAAAACATCTTTAGACAATTTATTTCCTCCTCTATCTCTGCCGTTTTAATTCCGTCTTGCCCATTATATATGAAGACCGGGGCCATTACAAATAACAAACGATTACAAACAATTACAAGCCGCCCATTGATATGCGAACACAACTTCAACTACTATTCAGACGAAAATAAACCCCATTGGTTCCCGCTAAAAAAAGGCGGAAAAGGAAACGGTTCTCCCGTACCTTTCCGCCTTTGCGCCAAAGGAAATACTAGTCAACCAGTACGTACTGCACATAGATCATGCGCATGCCGCTCTCGCCGGCCCCATGCATGATCTGAGGAATCTTGTCCGTCGGGTTTTCAAACACGTCAAGCCCGTTGTCCGTGTTTTTCTTCATGGAAGCGGACGGCGAAATCCCGAGATACTTGAAAAGGTCACTGTCGGAATATTTCTCGCCGGAATAGGTGAGCTGCAAGGCAACTATCTCCGCGTTCTCCTTAAAGAAGGCGCCGATACCCAGCTTGTTGTATGTGACCATCTGCATGGAAAAGCCGTCGCCGGAATCCGGCGTGCCCACTCCGGGAAGCGTCTCACCGGTGTCGCCAAGCTCTTTGTCTACGTCTTCCTTTTTAAGCCCGGCCAGCTTGTCGGCATGGATAAACGCGCTCACCTCAGAGCCGGGAGCTGTATCCGGGTTTGTAGAGGGCGTCACCTGAGCATCCGGAGTTATACCCGGGGGGTTTTCGGGAGGGCTGACCTGAACGCCGTCCGGCGTTGGCGTCGGATTATTACCGGGGTTTTTCTGATCGCAGGAGGTAAGGGCGAGCATCGCAACGAGGATAAACGCTATAGTAGCTATTGCTGTAAATCTCTTCATTTTTGGAAAATCCCTTCTGGTTAGTATGCCGCGGCAGTTACCCCGCGCGCAGATTATGACAATATCGCATAATTCGGCGCATGCGAAATTGCTTTATATAAAGTTATCATAAATGGACGTTCTTGTCAACAAATGCAAAAGGCTGGCGAAGGCAACATATAAAACCCACAAATACGCTCTCAAGCGCTTTACAGCTCTGCGTTTTTAGGATAGAATAAAGAAAGGGAGCAAATTCAAAAGGAGGAGTACTTATGGCATTTTTGGATAAAATCGGAAGTCTCGCGAAGAACGTGTCCTACAAAGCCGGGGAGATGATTGAGCTGACAAAGCTCAGCTCGCGCGTAAACGAGCACAACGGCAAGATCAGTTCTCTGCTCACGCAGATCGGCCAGCATTACCTTGTGAAATTTGAAGCCGGAGAGCCTGTTGACGCGGAGGTTTTGCCCCTGTTCGAGGATATCAGGACGCAGAAGGAGGCCATCGAGGCGCTTAACGCCGAGATACAGGCCATGAAGGACGCCACAGCAGCCGCGCAGGCGGCGGCAGCCGAACAGAGTTCCGTACAGCAGCCTCAGCCGCCGCATGGCGCTTCAGTCTTCTGCGGCGAATGCGGCGCACAGGCCGCCCCGGGGAAAAAATTCTGCTCGGAATGCGGCGGCGCGCTCCCCGTACAGGAAAATCTGTTCTGCAAAGGCTGCGGAGGCGAGCTGCCCGAGGGCACAAAGTTCTGCCCCTCCTGCGGCACGCAGGTGTAAAAACCATTTGCTCTGAAACCCGAAATATCAAGGCGCTTAAAGCCCCAGGTGAGAAGCCTTCTCACCTGGGGCTTTTGTTATTTTATACGCACACGGCCCTGTGGTAGGTCTTCTTACCCTTTTTGATGATCACCCCGGCCTCAAGCTCAGCGCGGGAAAGGCTGCGGGAAAAATCCTCGACCTTTTTCTCATCTATAAAGACCCCTCCCTGCTGGATGAGCCTTTTCGCCTCCGCCTTCGACGGCGCGAGGGAGCATCTGACCAGCAGATCGACCGCGGTTATACATCCGTCCGTGAAATCAGCGTCGGACAGCTCCGTTTGGGGCATATTGTCAAGATCCGCCCCGGAGCCGAACAGCGAGCGCGCGGTGGTCTGCGCGTCCTGCGCCTCATTCTCGCCGTGCACAAGGCTTGTCAGCTCAAAAGCGAGCAGCTCCTTAGCCGGGTTGAGCTCACTGCCGCGCAGCGCTTCGAGCCCCGCAATTTGCTGGAGCGGGAGAAAGGTGAGCATCTTAAGGCACCTGATAACGTCGCTGTCGTCAATATTGCGCCAGTACTGGTAAAACTCATAGGGCGTAGTCTTCTCCGCGTCGAGCCACACGGCCCCCTTCTGCGTCTTGCCCATCTTCTTGCCCTCGGATGTGAGAAGCAGCGTGAAGGTTATGCCGAAAACCTCTTTCTGCTCCTTGCGCCTGACAAGGTCGACCCCGGAGATGATGTTCGACCACTGGTCGTCGCCGCCGCACTCAAGGTTGCAGCCGTATCTTTGGCAAAGCACAAGAAAGTCGTAGCTCTGCATCAGCATGTAGTTAAACTCGATGAAGGACAGGCCCTTTTCCATCCTGCTTTTAAAGCACTCGGCGGTCAGCATCCTGTTGACCGAGAAGTGCACGCCTATATCACGCAGAAACTCGATGTAGTTAAGCCCGAGCAGCCACTCGGCGTTGTCGACCATAATTGCCCTGCCCTCGGAAAAATCGATTATCCTGCCCATTTGATCTCTGAAGCGCGCGGCGTTTTGCTGGATCTGCTCCTGCGTCATCATTGAGCGCATGTCTGTGCGCCCCGATGGGTCGCCAACCATAGTCGTGCCGCCGCCGATAAGCGCTATCGCCCTGTTTCCAGCGCGCTGGAGATGCCTCATCACTATGAGCTGCATAAAATGCCCGACGTGCAGGCTGTCTGCCGTGGGGTCAAAGCCAATGTAAAAGACCGCGCGGCCGTTGTCAATCAGCTCTTTTATTGCCTCCTCGTCCGTGGTCTGAGCGACCAGCCCCCTGGCTTTGAGTTCTTCGAAAACTGTCATGCCTCTGTCTCCCCATCCATGTTTTTTTGCTTTTTATATAACTTTCCAAACTCTATCATCTCGCCCGCGCCGGAAAGCGCCGTCTCCGTGATATTCCCGCCGGTCGTAATGCGCGCAAGCTCGTCCTTTCGCCCGTCCTCATCCAGGAGGGCCACGCCTGTGAATGTCCTGCCTTCGCGCTCGGATTTTTCAATCTTAAAGTGATGGTCCGCCATCGCGGCGATCTGCGCGAGGTGCGTCACGCAGAGCACCTGCCTGTCTCTTGACACCTCAAAGAGCTTTTCCGCCACCTTCTGCGCCGCCCTGCCTGACACGCCGGCATCGACCTCGTCAAAGACCATAGTCCCCACTCCGCCGGAGCCCGACATCGCGTTTCTCATGGCCAGCATTATGCGCGAAAGCTCGCCGCCGGACGCCACCTTCGACAGAGCCCTGAGTTCCTCGCCAAGATTCGCGGAAAAGAGAAACCGGACGCCGTCGATCCCGTCCTGCGCGGGCGCCTCCAGCTCCTCGAACGCCGCCCTGAAGCCGACGTTTTTCATATCCAGTTCGAAGAGCTCGCGCTTTATCCTGTCCTCAAGCTCGAGCGCCGCGCCTTTCCGGCGCCCTGAAAGCTCCTCCGCGAGACTCGTCACGATTTCAAGTCGTTTTGCATGCTGATTTCGCAGGCTTTCCAGCCGCTCGCCCGAGAGCTCAATATCGCTGAGCTCCGCCTTATATCTTTCAAGCCGATCAATCGCCGCTTCGACCGAGCCACCGTATCTGCTCTTTATCCTGGACAGCGCATCAAGCCGCTCCTCAATTTCCTCAAGCTCCTGCGGCGAAAAGTCAAACCCCTCCAGCAGCCCGCGCAGCTCAAAGGCGATGTCCTGCGCGGCGTAACGCATGTCCTCAATCCTATCAAGCACCCCGGAGAGTTCAGGCGACACCTGATCGACCTCGCCGAGCGCGGAGGCGGCGTTTGAAAGCTGCGCGTATACCGGCGGGGGCTCGTCGTTTTGGTACATGAAGCCATATGCCGCCTCGAGCGCGGCGATAACCTTTCCGCTGTTTGAAAGAAGACGCCTGCGCGCGGAAAGCTCGCCGTCCTCCCCCGGGCGCAGACGGGCGTTTTGAAGCTCTCCTATGCGGTAGTTCAGGATATCAATTCTGTGCTCCTTCTCCTCATCGCTGAGCGCGGCGCCGTCAATCTCGCGCCTGAGCCTCAAAAGCTCATTATATTCATTTCTGTAATCTGAAAGCGGAGCGGAAATCCCGGCAAAAGCATCTAAAAACAAAAGATGGCTGCTTTCGTCAAAGAGTCGCTGGCTGTCATGCTGGCCGTGTATGCCCAGCAGAAGCCCGCCAAGTTCTCTGAGCGTTGAAACCGCTGCGGGCCTGCCGCCGATGCGGCACACGCCTCTGCCGTCCTGCCTCAGTTCGCGCTGAAGTATCAGTTCGCCGTCCTCCGCCTCGTGGCCATTTGCCTCAAGCCAGGAAAGCGCATCGCCGGAAAGGCCTGAGAACACGGCGGAGACAAACGCCCTGTCGGCCCCTGTCCGCACAAGCTCACGCGAGGTCCGATACCCGAGTATTGCCCCGATCGAGTCGATGATTATCGATTTTCCGGCTCCCGTTTCGCCCGTCAGCACGTTCAGCCCTGGGAAAAGCTCTATCTCCGCCCGCTCGATCACGGCGATATTCTCAATATGCAAAAATCTGAGCATGGGTTCCGTCCTCCAAGGCGTAATTCCGCGCTCAGCCGAGCATCTTCTCAATCTCGGCGCAAAACGCGTTGGCCAGCCCGTCATCCCGCAGGAGAATCATGCCGGTGTCGTCTCCGGCCAGCGTTCCCACAACTCCGGAAAGCCGCATTGTGTCCAGCGCCGAGCACGCGGCAGAGGCAAGGCCGGGCATAGTTTTTATTATCACGATGTTCCCGGCGTGGTCAAAGCTTGTAACGCTCTCGCGGAAAATCGCATTCAGCCTGGAGGAAAAATCGCTGTCCGCATCCTGCTCCTTCAGGGCATACCGATATCTCCCGCCCTCGAGGATTTTCACAAGCCTGAGCTCCTTTATGTCCCTGGAAATTGTGGCCTGCGTCGTATCGATCCCGGACTGCTTCAGCCTTTCGGCCAACTCCTCTTGAGTCTCAACCGGATAATCCTCAATTATCTCAAGAATCTTTTTCTGTCTGCTCTGTTTCATAGAACCGCCTCCAAAGATGCGTCAGGCCGCACACATATAAAGTCAAAAGCTGCCAAGCCGCTTCAGCTTGACATTAATTAAATCATAAAAGCTCTGATTTTTCAACCTTACAAGTTTCAAAACGCGCTCAGACCTCGTGCACACGACCTCGTCACCTTCATAAAGCGCAAATTGATCGCCACCGTCGGCAATCAGGAAGGTCGCCTTGTCCTGCAATCTCCCTATCCTGACCCTTACCTCGCGCTCCGGCGGGAGTACAAAAGACTGCGTGTTCCTGTCACGGGCGCAGATCGGCGTGATGATAATATTTTCCGCGTGCGGCTCAACAATGGGCCCGCCGGCCGACATGCTGTAGGCCGTTGAGCCGGAGGGGGTCGCGACGATTACCCCGTCGCCCGAATGGGAAAAGATCATGTGCCCGTCCGTCAGCACGTCGAGCCTCACTATCTTTGAAAGAGATCCCCTGCAAACAACGGCGTCGTTCAGCGCGCGCGTGCGGAAAACCTCTTCCCCTGCCCGAATCACCGAGACGTCGAGCATCATGCGCCTGTCAACGCTCCCTTCGCCTCTCAAAGCGTCGCTGATCATCGGAAGTTCGCTTTGCTCCAGCTCAACCATAAAGCCGACATTCCCGACGTTCACGCCAAGAACCGGGATCTCCCGTTCGGAGGCCAGACGCGAGACGTGCAGGATGGTTCCGTCACCGCCGAGGCAGATTATCATGTCCGTGTCAGAGATACACTCTTCCGGACGCGCAATAATCGCCCTAAGCTCCGGGATTAAAGAAAGTGCCGCCGCGTGCTCAATATTTGAGGGTATCCAGCTGTCAGCGCCAAGCCCGTCGCACTGCTGCTTCGCCGCGATAAGCGCCTTCAGATCAGGATCCTTAAACGGGTTGGGATAAAGCATGACCTTTTTTTTCATCCGCCTCACCTCTCTGCGCACGCTATAAGTCCTGCGTGAGCCTCGTCAACAGTTTTCAGGATGTCCGGCTCCGCCTTTCCTCCGCCTGGAAGCGTGAGATCAGCTAGAAACTCAATGTTTCCCTCCGGCCCTCGAACCGGTGAAAAGTTAAAAGCCTTTACAGTGAATCCGGCGGTTTCGGCGTTCTCTGCAAACGCACGGAGCACCTCAATATGGGTATCCTTGGAGGAAACCACGCCTTTTTTGCCCACCTTTCCGCGCCCGGCCTCAAACTGCGGCTTGACAAGGCATACGGCCCGCCCATCCTCTTTCAGCAGTGCCCTCATGACAGGGAGCACGAGCCTGAGAGAGATAAACGAAACGTCAACCGAGCAAAAGTCGAGCGGCTCTCCAAGTTTTTCCGGAGTGACATACCGTATATTTGTCCTCTCCATGCAGACAACGCGCCCATCCTGGCGAAGCTTCCACGCGAGCTGCCCGTATCCGACATCAATGGCAAAAACCTTCACAGCACCGTTTTGTAGCATACAGTCCGTAAAGCCGCCGGTGGAGGCGCCGATATCCGCGGCGACGGCGCCGTCGAGTGAGATGCCGAAGCTCTCAATGGCTTTTTTCAGCTTCTGTCCCCCGCGGCTCACAAACTCGGGGGCGCCCCCGCGCACCTCGATGTCCGCGTCTCGCGAAACCTGCTGCCCCGGCTTCCCCGCGCGCGCCCCTCCGATAAACACATGCCCCATCATAACGGCGGCTCTCGCCCGCTCCCGGCTCTCATAAAGCCCTCTTTCAAACAGCAGCGCGTCAAGCCTGATTTTTTCAGTCATTTTACTGCATCTCCCGTGCCGCTTTGCAGATCGCGTCGGAATCGATCCCCAGGAGCGACCTTAGTTCCCTGACCGACCCGTGCGTGACGAAGGACTCTTTTGCGTTAAGGAGCCTGATGCGGCAAATCCCGCCGCCTTCGGAAGCGATTGCAGCGCCGATCCTCTGACCGACGGACCCGGCCTCCACGCAGTCCTCCACTACGATAAGCCGCCCCGTGCGCCCGGCAGATTTAAACACGGCTCCAATGTCAAGCGGCGCAATCGTGTTGAGCTTGACGATATCGCAGGAAATCCCCTCGCTCCGAAGCTTTTCTCCCGCCTCCAGAGCCTCGTTTATAAGCGTCCCGTATGAGACAAGCGTGACGTCCTCCCCGCTTTGCAGCACTTCCGACGCGCCGCTGCTTACGCCCCTGAAGCGCTCACCCTCGGCCCCCCTGGGATATCTCACCGCGACAGGGCCGCCGCACTCAAAAACAGCCCGCTTCAGCATAACGCCCAGCTCTTCAAAGCTGGCCGGGCACAGCACCTTCATATTCGGGATCTGGCACAGAAAAACGGCGTCGAAAATCCCCTGATGCGTCTCCCCATCCTCCCCCACCAGCCCCGCACGGTCAACCGCGAAGACAACGTGAAGCTTCTGAATGGCGACGTCGTGAATTATCTGGTCGTAAGCCCTTTGGAGAAACGTAGAATATATTGCGCAAACGGGGATCATGCCCTGCGCGGCCAGGCCTGCGGCCATAGTTACAGCGTGCTGCTCGGCGATTCCCACGTCAAAAAAACGTTCCGGATAGATGCCGGCGAAATCGTCAAGCCCCACGCCGGACTGCATCGCCGCGGTTATGGCGCAGACGCGCCCGTCCCTTCCGAGCTCGGCGAGGCAGCTCCCAAACACGCTCGAGAAGCTCTTCCCCCCCGAGTCGTGCTGCCGCCCTGATCCGATATCGAAGCTCGCGATACCGTGATAGCTGTGCGGGCTCTCCTCGGAATATTTATATCCCTTACCCTTAACCGTAGAGATATGTACCAGCGTAGGGCCCGTGTTCTTTTTCGCGAGGCTCAGAATCTCGCAGAGCTGCGGAAGGTCGTGCCCATCAATCGGGCCGAGATAGGTAAACCCCATGTTTTCAAACATGCTCCCCGGCGGGAAAAGCGCGTCCTTAATCGCCGCCTTTGTGTTGTGCACGGCCCTGTAAACGGTCTTTCCCCCCGGCATCTTGAGCGTAAAGGTTCTTACGGCGTTTTTTAGCCTAAAATAACCCGGACTCAGGCGCAGGGTGGCAAGGTGCATCGCCATCCCGCCCACGTTCTGCCTGATGGACATGCCGTTGTCGTTGAGGATAACTGTGAGAGGCTCGCCGCTCTGCCCCGCATCCTCCAGGGCCTCGTAGGCAAGGCCGCCCGTGAGCGCTCCGTCGCCAATAACGGCAACCGCGCAGCAGTCCTCTCCCATCAGGGTTCTGGCCCTGGCCATACCCAGGCAGGCGGAGATTGAGGTCGACGCGTGCCCGACAATAAACGGGTCATGCTCGCTCTCAGACGGCTTCGGAAATCCGGACATCCCGCCAAAGGAGCGCAGCCTTTCAAAGCCCTCTTTGCGGCCTGTCAGCATCTTGTGCACATACGTCTGGTGACCCACGTCAAAAACGATCTTATCCTCCGGAGACGAAAAAACCCTGTGCAGCGCTATCGTGAGCTCGACAACGCCGAGGTTGGAGGCGAGATGCCCCCCGGTTTTTGAGACCTTGCCGACAAGAAAACGCCTTATCTCTCCGCAAAGGGCAAGGCACTCCTGCATACTGAGGGCCTTGAGATCCTCCGGCGAGCTTATTTTTTCAAGTATAGCCATCCGCTTCCCCTGCAAAACAAATTGGGCCCATCACTGCCCTTTGCCGTTCTTTCCGGCTTCTCCGCGGTATCTGAAAAAATGGAGGATTCTGCCCGCGGCAAACACGATACGCGTGTTATAGCGCATTGCGAATCCCTTGCCAAAGGCCTTGCCCCCGACGGTCAGCGCGGCGACGACACCGGACACAAGCAGGCTCGTAACCGTCCCGTGCATCGAAAAGTCCCTCACCAGGCTAACCACGATAACCGCGCCTGTCGCGCCGCTGATTATGCCGCACACATCCCCCACAACGTCGTTGCAGAAGCTGGAGACCTTTTCCGCATTGCGGAGCAGCATCAGCGACTCAATTGCGCCGTGCGCCTTATGCGAGGCCATCGAATGAAAGGGCCTCTCCTCGGCGGAGGTGACGGCGACGCCTATAATATCAAAAATAATTCCAAACGCGATAAAAGTGAGCAGCACGAGAAAGGAGACGATATATCCGAGTGAGCTAAGCATCCGTTCCGAGATAAAGGACAGTGTAACCGAGATTACAAATGTCAGCCCAAAAAGCTTCGCCGCCCATCTGTAGCTCTGCTTCCTCACCTGGTCGGCCGTCGACATGTTCTTGATCTTTTTTTTGGGTCTGCCGTCAGGCTCTCTTTCCATACCCGGTTCTTCCCCCAAAGATAAAATATTCCGTCATATAACCCTGTGCCCGAGACCAACGGCGACCTCGTTGAGATGCAGGAGTCCGATGCCGAAAAACATGCACACCCCGATATGCTCCTCAAAACGGCAGACGGCTATCTTTCCCCCTATGTTCAGCCCAAGCGCCTTTCCCATAATCTGCGACAGTGCCTCGCGCGCCGCGCCCGCCACGGCGCCCTCTTCCGCGTGGGAGCCCGATATGACACCCTCGCGCTTCGCCGCGACAATAGAGTGTTCAATTGCCTTGTTTATGCTGCTTATAAACTCGCCGCCAAAATCCACGGCGGCGGTCTTATACCCGCCTAAGGAAAGGCTGCTCCTCAGCGCTTGCTCCTGCTCGCGCGACACTGTCACGGCAAGCTGCACTGCCGCAGCCGCTACTTCCTTGCTTCCAATCATGTTTCACCTTCCGCGCGGCATGCCGCACATTTCAATTCAGCAGTAATATCCGGCCGCAAAACCGGTAGACCAGGCGATCTGAAGATTGTATCCCCCCGTATAACCGTCGCAATCGATAATCTCTCCCGCGAAAAAAAGCCCCTCAAAAAGCTTCGAGCTCATCGTCTTCGGGTCGATCTCCTTTGTGGAAACGCCGCCGGAGGTCACAATGGCCTCATCAATAGGGCGCGTGCCTGAGACAGAAAGCCCAAAGGCCTTTATCGCGGAGATCAGGGCCAGCCGCTCCGCCCGGGTGACGGAGTTGATCTTTTTACTGCGCTCAAGAAAAATCCTGTCAATTATAACAGGTATCATCGACTTATGCAATAAATCACAGAGGCCGTTCATAATGTCCCTGTTTTTGTATTTTTCAAAGTCACTGAGAATCCTTTTTTCCAGCTTTTCAGCGTCCAGCCCGGGCTTGAGGTCGATCGACAGCGCATACCGCGAGCAGTCTCCCCGCATATGAGCCGAGGCGCTCAGTGAAAGCGGACCGGAAACGCCGAAGTGCGTGAACAGCAGCTCTCCCAGCTCGTCAAACACCGGCTTCTTACCGTCGGCAACCCGCAGACGCACGTTTTTCAACGTCAGCCCGGAGAGCCCGCGTATGTCCTCATCGGCGCACTCAAGCGGCACAATTGACGGCGCTGTGGGCGTAATTGTATGCCCGAGCCGCGAGGCGATAAGATATCCGTCGCCGGTCGATCCGGTCAGAGGATAAGAAAGCCCGCCGGTTGCCAGGATCGCGGCGTCGCAAGGGTACGCATCCGCTCCCGCGGACACCGAAACCACGCGCCCCTCTTCCGTTTTAATTGAGTCCGCCCTGCCTTGAAGCACGCGCACGCCGCTTTTCTTCATCATGGCCCTCAGCGCGCCGGTTATATCCTGCGCCCTGTCGGATGCCGGGAAGACGCGCCTTCCCCTCTCGATTTTCATCGGAACGCCGAGCTCCTCAAAAAGCTCCATCACGTCTTTCGGCGAAAAGAGAGAGAACGCGCTGAAGAGGAACCTGCCTCCGCGTGGAATGCCCGCCATGAGCCCGTCTGTTTCGCAGCAGTTCGTAACATTGCACCGGCCCTTGCCGGTGATGTTCAGCTTTTTCCCGGTAAATCCATTTCGCTCCAGCAGGATCACGCTGTGCCCCCGCATCGCCGCGACCGATGCAGCCAGCATGCCCGCCGGCCCTCCCCCGATCACGCATACGCGCGCAGGACGCTCAGCCTTCGTAAGGTTTTTCATAGATATCATACTCATCCCAGATGTCCTCAAGCTGCCTGAACGCCCTCTCCGTCTCCGCCTCGTTTTTTACGCTTACGGCAACGAGCAGCGCGTTAATCAGGCTCATCGGCGCTACCAGCGAATCCACACACGACGCCATCTCGCTGCTCGCAAAAAGCGTGATATCGGAGAGCTTAGTAATCGGAGAGATCTGCCCGTCCGTTATCGCCACGACGCTCGCCCCTCTGTCCCTCGCAAAGCGCATGGCCGCCAGCGTCTTGCGTGAATACCTCGGGTAGCTTATGCCGATGGCGACGTCGCCCTCTTTTATGCGCATCATCTGCTCAAACGGCTCAGATTCTCCGGCCGGGCTGACTATAACAACATTGTCCCTGAGAATACTCAGGTAGAAGAACATATACCTGGCGAGTGTTGAGGATGAGCGCATCCCCACGATATACACGCGCCCTGCGCCCGAGATAATATCCACGGCTTTTTCAAACGACGCGGTCTCCATCTCTTCGCAGGAATGCTTTATCTTCTCCATATCCTGCCCCATCACGCGCGACAGGATATCCCCGCCCGAGGCCAAATCCCCGTGAATCTTCATGCGCTGGACGGACGTCAGCTTTGGGCGCACCATATCTCTGAGCGCCTTCTGCATCTGCGGATATCCGTCGTATCCAAGCTCCATGGCAAAGCGCACAACGGTCGACTCGCTGACATCCACCGCCCCGGCAAGCCTGCCCGCGGTCATGTAGGCGGCCTTGTCATAGAAGCGCAGGATATACTCGGCGACAAGCCTCTGCCTCTTTGAAAACGAGGCCATGCCATTTTCCAGGGTGCTGAGAAGATTATCTTCCGGCAAAAAATCACGACCTTTCGCGCGCCCCTTTGTCGGATGGCACGCCGCTTTTAGAAACTTCCGTTATGCTCCGGATGTAATTTATCTCATCCTCGCTAAGGACGCGCCACTGCCCCGGCGGCAGTCCTCCAAGCTTTATATCCCCCACCGATACCCTCACCAAGCTCAAAACCTCCAGGCCGGCGACGGCGCACATCTTGCGAACCTGCCGGTTTATCCCCTGGGTGATCGTAATCAGGAGCGACGTCTTCCCACCGTCTGTCTTCCCGACCTCGACGCGCGCCGGATTTGTCGCCTTGCCGTCGATTACCATACTTTTAGACAGCGTCTCCGCCGCTCCGGGAGAAAAACCCGCAGCCGAGACAAGGTATGTTTTTTCAACCTCTTTTGACGGGTGCATCAGCGCGTTTGCCGCCGCGCCGTCGTTTGTCATTATAAGAAGCCCGCCAGAATTGAGGTCAAGCCTGCCGACAGGATAGACATGCACGCCGCATCCCTTAACCAGGTCGCTCACGTTTTTTCGCCCCTTTTCGTCGGACATCGTGGTCACGTATCCCAAGGGCTTGTTGAGCGCGAGATACAGTATGCTCTGCCTGACGACGGGCTTGCCGTCGAACATGACAGTGTCGATATCAAGATCGGCGGACTGCCCGAGCTCTGCGGTCATTCCGTTCACCGTGACACGGCCCTCGGAAATCAACCGCTCCGCGGCACGCCTCGACGAAACGCCGCCCTCCGACAGTATTTTTTGAAGACGTTCTCTCACCCTGTTCCTCCGCTTTTGCTAAATTATCATAGCTTTTCATGGCAATAAGACTTTTTTGCCTATCAATTATAACACTCCGCGCCCGTGCAATCAACAACATCTTATTCTGGGCAGGGCAATGGGATAAAGAGAGCTTCAAAAGGAAGTGTAAAGGCAATTATCCCCGCGTAATAAGGCGCAATGGCATAGAGCTGAAAATATATCTGCACACCCTCCGGAGAAAGATAAAAGCTCTCACAGTCGAAGCTTTTTCTGATGAGCTTTTTGTAATCGTCAAATAGCGGGAGGGTTTTATTCCTGTACATCACCTCCGCCCTCTCCTCTACCATTGCCAGCGTTCTCGCACAGGCGCCCTTTTTGCGGCCTGACAGCTCTTTGAGCGTCACGGGGTATCCCGTCTCCGTGTTCCAGGTAATCGAATTCCGCGCAGTCATGCCGTGCGCTCCTCCGGTGTATTCGTATGAATCCGAATACGTGCTCAGGAGGCGCCCTTCATTGAACGCCTCCGTCACATCCAGCCGCACGTCGTAAGTGAAAAACGGGGCCCCGTCCGAGAGCATGAATTTGTAAGCCTCAATGGCCGAAGGCAGGATCACCTTCTCTGCTCTTTTGGCCGTCATGTGCGCCTCATGCTCATAATACGCATTTATTCTCCTGTCGGCGCCCTTTTTCCCTGTTTTTATGGACGGATAGCTGAGGTGAAGCTTAACCATCTCCACCTTGTCGTAATAGAGGCTCTTGTCGGTCTTGAGCATTTCGATGCCCGCCGGATCGCATGTACAGTAATCCATAGAAAATCCCCCCTTGTGCCATAATATGCTTTTGGGGGGATTGGGCTACAAAAACACGCCTCGGTGTGCTATTCTATTGTCGGAGGTGGAAATTATGAGATTTTTAGGCTTTGAGCCTGTCTTTAGGCAGGACGCGCGCGTGCTTATCCTCGGCACAATGCCTTCGCCAAAGTCTATCGAGCAGGGTTTTTACTACGGGCATCCCAAAAACAGGTTTTGGCCGGTGCTGTCGACTCTTCTGGGCTGCGCCGTTCCGGCGGCCATATACGAAAAAAAGGCCATGCTTCTTGAAAACGGACTGGCCCTGTGGGATGTTCTCTCCTCCTGCGACAGGGAAAGCGCCGCCGACGCAACTATAAAAAACGAAATCCCAAACGACCTGTGCATGGTCGCCCGCGCCTGTCCTCACCTCCGAGCTGCCGCACTTAACGGCGCCGCGGCATACAGACTGTATAAGAGGCACTTCCCTTCCGACCTTTTTCCGGAGGCTCTGAACCTGCCGTCGACGAGCCCGGCAAACGCCGCCTGCGGCATTGAAGAACTCCTGTCGCACTGGAGCGGGATACTCAAATTCCTTTAGCCTCGCTATCGTCGAAAAACCTGATGAGCTCGTCCTTCGGCAGCGGATAGGAAATATAATACCCCTGGATCTGGCCGCACCCGTTTTCACTGATAAAGCTGAGCTGCTCCTCTGTTTCAACGCCTTCCGCGATTGTCTCGATTCCAAGCCCGCGCGCGAGCGAAAGGATCGCCCTGACGATAGCCGCGCTGTCGGCATCCTCCGGAAGGTCGCAGATAAACGACCTGTCGATCTTGATCTTATTGGGCGCGAGGCGCTTAATATAGCTGAGTGAGGAATACCCCGTGCCGAAGTCGTCCACCGAGACGCTGACGCCCATGTCGGAAAGCCTCCTCAGCACATCCCCCGACCTTGAGGTCTCCGCAATAAGCGTCCCCTCGGTGATCTCAACGTCGAGGTTTTCTGCCGAAACCCCGCCGTGATCCAGCGCGTCGCGCAGCATATTAAAAAGCCCCGCGTAAGACAGCGCCTTTTCAGAGAAATTAACAGACATCCTTATGTCATGCCCTCGGCTGCATAGCTCACCGCAGACAGCGCACGCCTCTTTCAAAACGAACTCTGTTATCGGGATAATCAGCCCCGTCTCCTCCGCAAGCGGGATAAACTCCGACGGAAGGATCAGCCCTTCCTTCCCCGTCCAGCGAACCAGGGCCTCGCAGCCGCAAATCTTCCCCGTGCCGCTTAGAACTATCGGCTGGTAGTGAACTACGAAATCCTTCCTGAGCACCGCGTCCCTCAGTGCGGATTCGAGCCTGAGCCGCCGGCTGATCTTGCTCGACAGATCCGCCGTATAAAGCCTGTGCGCGTTTTTCCCCGCGCCCTTCGCGTTGTAGAGCGCGGCGTCCGCGTTGCGGATTATTGTCTCAACATCCTTGCCGTCGTAGGGGTATACGCTGGAGCCGACCGACGCCGTCAGCCTGTAATCCTGTCCGCCGATCCTGAACGGCTCGCTGAACACACCGAGAATCCTGTTCGCGATCTCGTCCAGCTGTATGATGTCTCTCCCAGAAAAAAGGACTGCAAACTCATCCCCACCCATCCTTGCGATACACTGCGCGTCGGGCAGGTTCCCGACAAGCCTTTCAGCCACCATCGAGAGCACCTTGTCCCCAGCGGTGTGGCCAAAGCTGTCATTTATGTACTTAAAGCCGTCAAGATCTATGAGCAGCATGGAGATATCCATGCCCGTATCCTGGTGCTTCGCTATCAGTCCGGACAGCCTGTCCTGAAAAAGCGCCCTGTTCGGCAGCTCAGTCAGCGCGTCGAACTGCGCCATGTGCATGAGCATCCTCTCATACTTGCGGTGCTGATCGATATTTTGCATGATTACAAGGCAGTATCCCGGGTTCGGGATCTGCCCTGACACTTTGCTTATCCTGGCGTCGTACACGGTCTTCTCGCCGTTTTTGCGTTTGATTGACAGGTCCCCCGTCCATGGCCTTCCTTCAAATATCGCCTCTCTTATTGCGGCGATAGAAAACGTAAGATACTCCTCACCGATGAAATCCCAAAACTTTTTCCCACCGACCTCGCTCTCAGCGTACCCCGTATTGCGCAAAAAAGACGGATTAGCGAAAACTACGTTCTCATCAATATCAAAAAGCAATACGTCGTCAGATGCCGACGATACCGCCTGCTTATAGATGCCGAGATCCAGGTTCGCCTCCTCAATCAGGCGAAGGTCTTCCTCCTGCCTCTCCAGCAGCGTGTTGATCGACCGCCCGAGCAGCCTGATCTCCGCGCCGGTCTGCGGGATGTCGATGCGCTCCTTGCCTCTGCCAATCAGCTCAACCTCCCTGCTCAGTGAAAAAAGAGGATTTAAAACCATTTTGCTGAGCAGCGTTATGACAAGTATAAAAATAACCACGCTGATCGCCGCCAGGATAAGCATGGAGGACATGAGAACGCTTATACCGTCTTCAAAGAGCACCCGCGGTTCCCTGACGCAGATAACAATGCCGCTTTTGAAAATACTGTCAAACCGAATATATCCCTCAATTTGACGCTCTTGGGAGAATATCCTTGACGCCGCACTGTTTTGAGCAAGCTCCGGGCGCAAATCATCGAAACAGCTGTCTTCAAGACTTTTCGCCATAATCCCGCTGTGCTGTTCACCAAGGACATTCATAAGCTGATCGTCCGTAATTATCCTTCCAAAAATCATCGTACCCGCCATCGGCCCTGTTTCATCCGACCGGATCACGGGGAAGGCGCTTAGATAGACGAGCTTCCCCCCCGCCATAACGAAGCCGACCTTGCCGATCTGGTCGGTGTCTGTCAATACAATGTTCTCAGATTCATCAAAGCGTTTTTTTACATCTTCAGACAGCTTCGGATAAATGTGTGAGAGATCCACCGTCTTTTCCGCATACCTCTCTTCTTTGTAGTCATAGAATATCTCGTTTAGCGGTTTTCCCCGCCCGTCCAAAACAATGATCATGTCGAGCTTATAAAGCGTCAGCGGATATTCGTTCAGACGCTCCTCCAAAAAACCCGGATTTTCTCCGCGTACATAGGCATAGGTCTCGTCCCAGCTCGACCAGTCTCGCGTCGCCGCCGAGATCTCCTTTACGCTCGCGCGAACAGAACTCACCGCCACTCTGCTTTTCCAGATCAAATCCTCAGATTCACGAACCTTAAGTGTTCCAAGCATATTAAGGCTCAGAAAGGACAGTACGCTCCCTATCGCCATCACGAGAAGCACACTTGTCGCAATCAAAACCTTTGTCCTTATAGTCATTGTAGCATCGGATTTTTCGGATGCAGGATTGCTCAATTTTCCATTTCCTCCCAAATCTATTTAAAATTTTGTAACAAGCCTGTCCTTTATTTTTTCCGCATATAATGAATCAAGTCGCGCACTTTGAAGGTAGGCCCCGATGCCGCCGTACTCTTTCTCAAGATGCGCGAGCAGCTGTTTCATATTCGAAGCGTTCGAGTTTATAAACCGGCCGCCTCTTCCCTGGGCAACCTCCCAGTGAAGGTAAACCGAACTCACACAGTAGTCCGCGATGATGTCCTCGTTTTTCACCCCACATAGGCCGAGCAGCATTGCGCAGATGACACCCGTCCTGTCCTTTCCCGCAGTGCAGTTAACGCTTACGGCGCCTTCCGCCAAAGCCACAGTCTCGAGAACGCTTTTGATCCACGGCCTTGCTCTCTCGGCCATACCAACATAAAAATCGCCCAGGGTTTCGGCATCTCTGAGCGCATCCCAGGCCCCGTCTCCTACATTAAAAAGCGGGATTCCGTGATATTCAACCCAGGAAAGGCCGCATAATTTTGACGGTAGCGCGGCTATCTCATCCTCCGAACGCAAGTCGACCGATGCCTTCAGCCCGAGGCCGCATAAATATTCAATGTCCCTTGGAGACAGCTTGGCAGGGTCATCCATGCGTATGACCTTTCCATATCCCGTCACCCCGCCGTCGGCCGGATATCCGCCGAGGTCGCGCGCGTTGTTGACGCCCTCAAGAGGGAACCTTCTCAGTCCTGTCTGCATTTGCTCTATCCATCCATATGTCTGAAGTTTGATTCTTTCTTTTAAATCAATAATCTATATTAGAATCACGTATTGGCAAGTATTATATACCATTATCCAGCAAAAGGCAATATTAAGATAATATTGCCGATCTCAAAAAATCTTTTTGCAGAGTATTTTTATTTACAAAAAAAAAGGACAGAGGGGGTTTCCTCTGTCCATTGATTTTTATGAGATGGCTATTTGCAGCAGCCGGACTTAAACAGCGGCTCGGCGCCTTCCAGCTCACACACGTTCGGGGGGAAGAACTCGTCAACCGGGAATTTGATTCTTCTGAAGAGTTCGCAGGGGTTCTCGTCGGTAGAGCCGATGCACTCCTTTTCCGGGATGCAGGAGTCAAAGCTTGGGATAAGGAGCTGGGTGTTGCGCTGGAGCTTGATGATGCTGAACTGCCCAAGGGTGACATAGATGCGCTTCTCCGAATCGCTGAGAACGAGCTCATCGTCAAAGCAGCCGCAGATGCACTCGGGAACGTCGCAGAGATCGTCGCAGCCGGAGTGATGATGGCGCCTGTCGCAGGCCTCCACGAGCTTCACATTCAGGCAGATCGGGTCGACAACCTCGACAACCGCCTCAGGCATATTGGTCGCGAGCATCTGCTGCTCGTCAATGCCGCCGACCGTGGTCTTTGAGCTGAATATCTTTGCGTTGCCTTCGCTGCCAAAAAGAATAACCCGCTTGTCGAAGGTGGCGATTCCGGTGACCTCTTGCGGCCTTCCAACGCCGCAGAAGGCGTCGGCTGTAATGCGGTAGAAATACTTGACGTCCACAGTGAAAAAACCGCGATTGAATGGAACCGGCTCAACATCGATGAAAACCCAAAGAAGTTCGGCTTTGCGGCACTTGACGTTTATTGCCTTGTCGATTATGCACTGCGACGCGCGAGTTGGGAATACGCGAAGATCTTCAATGCAATCCTTGTCTTTGCAATTATCATAGACCTTCTTAGTGTGAATGCAAACGGCCTCTTTCGCGCACGAGACGTCGTGCTTCTGGCCGGGCAAAACCCTTTCAGGCATTGCACTACCTCCTAGTATATTAGATTTTGAAGGGATATTCTCTTTAACAGTGTCCTTCAATAACATTTTATGCCACAAAGCGCAAGTGGTGAGTATGCCAGCATTGACCATCCCCCGCTGCCTTGGCTTTTCGGCGGCTTTTTCATCATTCACGCGCCTGGGCCCCGCGTAACTTGAGTTTTTTCGAATATCTAAAATCTCTTCATTAAAAGATGTTTTTTAAACAGATCCTATTTTTTCAAACATATGGAGATTTTTGAAGGTGCCACAACACATCAGATTTGCATAAGAAGCTCAAGTGCGCTTTCTACACCTGCCCGGATATGTGTGTAAATGTATACAAATTTGAGCGCACCAGCTTGCGTTTTTTGTATTTTAAAAATATAATCAGAGAGTATTTACTAATAGATAGATTAGGCGTATAATGGTGACAGAGAGGGGCTGTTACCATGGCAGAATGTAAGAACTGCAAATCGGAGAAAGTAGTCAGAAACGGAATTGTTCGCGAGAAACAACGTTATCGCTGTAAGGAAT
>JAVBNY010000006.1:0-86634 GCA_031551205.1 Oscillospiraceae bacterium
CTTCCTGACCGGAGCTTTTGCGCAAACCGCATAAAACAGGCCCCCGGCTTAAGCCGGGGGCCTGTTTTATGCGGTTTGCGCAAAAGCTCCGGTCAGGAAGCGACCGTGACGGCGCTTGTCAGCGGGACATACGCGCTGTTCCATACGAAAGCTTTGTAGGTATACTGTCCGGTGGGATATGCGGGGTCAATCGCAAATTCGAGTGACTCGCTGTTGGCCGGGGTAATATCAAAGGTCTTGCTGTAGGTTTTCACAAGCCTGCCCGCATTATCGTAGACGCCCACGATAATGTTCCCGGCAACGGCTGCCTCAGAATTGTTTGTCAGGTTTGCGGTGAGGTTTGATCCGACGATTCCCGCCGCAAAAGAATATTTTTCCTCGGGCATTTCGTACCCGACGCTGCTGAGGTGGAAATAGTCAAATGAGACGTCGAGCGGCGTGACGGAGTCGTAATTGCGGTTAAAGGCGTAAACCCCGACCTTTTTGACATCATTGTTCATCGTGGGCAGGGCAGGGGTGGCTCCGAGAGAGGAATAGAGCTTCACGAGCCGGTAGTCAACTCCGTTGGAGGAGAAGAAGCCGGAATATGTGTTGCCCTTCTTGACGAGCCTGAGCCAGATCGTGTCGCAGTTCGGGCCGGCGGCCCTCTGCATGTCGATGCCCTGTGAGTTGTACGCCGTGGCCGTGCCGTTTTGCTCGCGGACCATGTTGACGTTAAACTTGCCCGTCTGGCTGCCGGCGGCGGCGTTCACGTTCTGGATCTGCCAGCCGAGCGTGATGTAGTTGTTATCGTCGGTATAGGCTATGATGCCGCCCTGCTCGTTCAGTGTGGCCGGGGCCCTTGAGAACTCAACCTTCGACTCGATGATCCAGTCTCCTGCGGGCGCGTCCTGAAGCAGGAGGTTTTTGGCGTTGTTCGAGGTCGTGTTGTTCGTGCCCTGGAGGTCGCCGCGCTGCGAGGTTATCGTGACGCTGCCGGGCTTCTTCTCAAAGCTCCAGTTTGCGGCGTCCTCCCTGACAAAGCTCCATTTGGAATCAAGAGACGCGCCGTCGAATTCGTCTGAGCCGGCAATAAACGTGCCGAAAGTGACCTTATAAACTGTCTCGGGCGCGCCGTTGTTTGAAACTGTAATTGTGGCGACGCCGGGTACGCCCGCCGCCTGTTCAACCGTTATTACGGCTGCAGAATCGGCGGAGGCAGCTGTGATCTTCGGAGCGGCGCTTGTCACATACGCGGTGTAAGACGTTGTGCCTGGCTCAAACGTTGCGAGCAGGACGCCGTCTATCGCGATGTTCTTAAGCGAGGTGTCGTAAACAAACTCAAACGTGTAGTTCTGAACGATAGTTCCGAAGAAGTCTTCCTTTGTGACCTTGACCTGCGCGGTGTCGGCCATGCTCTCGGCCTGCTTGATTATCTCAAACTTCGCGTCCGGGTCGGCAAGAATGACCTGCGAGATGGTGGGCACGGCCGTCCCGAACGGCACCGAAACCTTGTAGTTCTGGAACTTTGCCCCGGCCGGTGAATTGGAGCCGTCGAGCATGGCCGTGGAGTTCGGATTTATGGCCCATGAGAGGTCAAATCCGCCGTACTCCCTGCCGCCTACGACGATCTTCGCGGAGAGCGGGCCGCCGTCCACGGGCATGTCGAGTTCGTTTACCATGCGCCAGTATTTGATGCTCTCATCTCGCCACCTTGCGGCGTCGGCCTCCTGGGTCGCGAGCTTGGCGCTGACCTCGCTGAAGCGGCGGGCGTCGATCGTGCCTTCAAGGGCTGCCCATTTCTCGCGCATCGCCGTGACATACTGCACGCCCATCTGGTATCTGTAGACGAGGTCTTCCCAGAAGCTTTTGCCGTCCTTCATCGTGCGGTCCCACGGGACGTGGTGGAAGGCTGCGATAAGGTTCTCGGGGCAGGTGTCGATATCCGCATAAACGGAGCCGACCTCCGGGAAATACTGGTTGACGAGCGGGAAGTATTTCTCGTTTATGGAACCGGGCTCGGGAACGGGCAGGCCCGCCTTGATTCTTCCGGCTACTGTCCTGTCAAAGCCGAGGCCGGCCGCGTCGGCCTTGTTATAATAGACCGGGCCCCAGTCGTCCTGCCCGCTCCAGTCCCACGGAGAGGGAGGATAGTGGCCGGCGCCTGTGCCGTTCTGCTGATGCATGAGCCCAAAAGGCTCCTGATACGAGACGAGCGCCTCGCGGGAACCGAGCATGATGTCCTTTATTGTCCCAACAACGCCTGAGTCGTTCGACCACGTCATCCTGGCCCAGTCGTCGGCAATCTCCTCTGACGTGAGCGTCCAGTTCCAAGCCTGGCGCCCGAAGGCAAACCAGTTGGCCTGTCCGAACTGATGTCCCGTGAAGTTATCGGAGTTTCCTATGTTGTGTACGCCTACGATGGCCGTGTCGGCCTGGCCCTGGGCAGAGCCGTCGATGACGTTTCCTACCAGCGTTCCCTTGCCTTCGGCGTAAGTCTCGGCCTTAAATACCTCTTCCCACATCGGGGCCAGGAAGCAAAGGGACTTGTTCTGCCCGGTATACTCTTGGGTTATCTGAAGCTCAATGGCCTGGTTCGTGTGCTTCATCCGCCCGAACATCGGATGGAACGGCTCTCTGGGCTGGAAGTCGAGCGGGCCGTTTTTTGTCTGGACAAAGACGTTCGGCAGGAAGGCGTCGTCCCTCGTGTCGTTCGGGTCGTCCGCAGGGCCAAACTCCATGTAGGCCCTGTTGAGCCTGTCGTTGTCAACGAGCGGATCATAGACAAACGACCTCCAGAAAACGGTAAGCCCCATCTGCTGGAGCTTCTTGGCCATGCCATTGGCGCCCTGCGCGTGGGTAAAACCGTAGGTCTGCGGTCCAGACTGCCCTTCGGAGTTGGCTTTGACGGTGAAACCGAGGAAATCCGGGATCCTGTTCAGGATCTGCTGTGATTTATCAGCCCACCAGGTTTGATAGGCCTCATTTGAAGGGTTCATGGTCGTGGCGTTGGCCGATCCGATTGTATTTGTGTCGTCCTTCGGATAGGCCGTTCCCTGGTAGTTGCACACCGCCATGGTCGGCATACCGTAGTTTACCGACAGGGAGAGCTTGATACCGTAAGGCCTCAGCGCGTCGGCCAGAGCGGCCTCCTGCCTGATGACATACTCGGTAAGATAGGCGGCGTTTGTGTTGACATTATTGATATTGATCTCGTTTATGCCTATTGATGCGCAGGCGCGGGCAAAAACGACATATCTGTCGAGAACTATTGGCAGCCTGACCGCGGCGGCGGTGCTGTGGGCGGTGTTGCCTGTGTTCGACTGCGGAGAGAGATCCCAGTTGAAAATATATCCGCTTTCGCCGTTAAGTCCTGATCCTCCGATAGCGTTTCCGTTGCCGGAATAAAGGCGCTCCCTGTCCCAGCCGTTAAGCCTGCGGTGGTTGACCTTCGGCATATCGGAGATGTTAAGGGCTGAAATACTTTTCTGTGTCTGAAGCTGGCGTAGGAAGGCATATGTGCCGTAGAGCGCGCCGATCTCCGTGTTGGCGGCGATGGCGGTGGCCTTGAAGCCGCCTATTGTGACGGATCTGATGATATAGCCCTCTTTGCCGACGGCGGTGAGGTCGCTGCCGAGACCGAGGCCGGCGATAAGAGCGGAGCTCTCAGGAGTTCCGACGATAACCGCGCCGTCGCCGGTCAGCACTGTCGGGGCAGAGGAGACGGGCACATCCTTTGACAGAAGGCCGTCAAGACCCCTTTTGAGTTCAAGGCGGGCGGCGGCGAGCGTAGTCTGCGGGACGGTCTCCTTAGCTCCCTCGGGCTGCTGGATGCCGCTGACGCCGTAAGCCGTCTGATAAAGGTCGGTATCGGCAAACCTGTAGAGTTTGGAGGCCATGTTTTCCTGAACCACTATGCTGCTGATTGCCGCGCTATACTCTGCCTTAAGCTCGGCGTTTGATACAGGGACGTACCTGAGCCAGAGGTCTGAACCGCTGTATGTATCCTCGGATTGAGGGACGGCGGAAACGGCATATGCCGGACTAAACAGGGATATGCCCATGACCATAGCCAGAGTGACGGCCACAAAGCTTTTTATAAACCTGGATTTATGAGAGAATATCATATTGACCCTCCATACGCTTCTTTAGTTAGGAAAAATCCTTGCATCTATGATGTACCGCCTCTTTAATACTTTCCGTGCTCCTTTCGGTTTAGTTTTTGGTTATCTCAAAAAGTGCACACCAAAAACAACACCATACAATTCGGAAACGCGTTTCAGCATTTTTCCCGCTTGTAATGGCGACATTCGGCAAGTGTAACAATTATGTGTATTTTCACGCAACTCAGCAACTAAATTATATAGTATTAATATTAAAAAGTAAATACTGTGCGCGGGCTTTTGCGCTCAAAATGTGCACAAAAACTAAAATTATTGCTTTTAAAGGGCAAAGAGCCCAAAATGTCGGATTTGCTAAACAAAGACAGCATGTATCTGGGGTGATGAAATAAATTGAAGACGTCAGGCCGGTAAAAATCGGACATTTTTTTGTTAACTCAGATTTCGCACTTTCTATTGCTCTGCGGAGACGCCGCGTCGATGAGAGCATCTCCAATATCAGATCAATAAAAAATTTAGCCTTTTAAGTTAAATTCCACAAATAAACCTATTGACAGGACTATCTTTTTTCTATATTATTAAAGAAGTTAACATTATGCGTATTTGTTTGCAAAAATTTCTTGCGGAAGGTTTGCGTCACTTTTGCAAACATGTCTCTTTTCTGGCGTTTTCGCGTCAGGGGAGAGGTGGCTCAGCGCCTATCATTGCGCGGAGCCGCGCGTCCGTCTGTGCACACGCGCTCAGCAGCAACGATGTCACAGAACAGCAGTAAAAGTAAGAATTAGAAAGGGACTGAACAAGCATGAAAAAGAGGATTTTGGCTACATTAATGGTTGCGATGCTTCTGATCCAGATAGTTGCGATGGCTTCCTTCGCCTCCGCCGCCGGCGCAGCACCCGACACGGTAACCCTGACTCTCGACACGAGCGCAAATAAAGTACTTATCGAAGCCGTCGGCTTTGCCCCCAACCAGATGGTCTCCATCCTCGGATACTACAATGTCGACACCGGCTTCGAAAATCCCGACTATATCGGTCAGGCTACGGCCGACGCCGCCGGCGCGCTCAGCTATACATACATCTCCGCTGCTCAGTGGAAGGGCGGCGACAAGATTATCGTCAAGCTGAACGGCAGCGCCTTTGAGACAGGCATCGTCTCCGACAAACTCCTCAAAATCACGAGCGCTACCCCGCTCATAGTCGAGAAATATGCCGCGAACCTTGTTGTTCAGGTTGAAAGTTCTGTTGTCGGCGACGTTTTTGTCGACTTGTACTTGGGCGATAGCCTCACCGCCACTGCTCCCGTTGTGGGCGGCATTGCGAAGTTCAAGGTGGCTTCCGCTCCTGTCGCGGGCACAATCTGCAGCTATATCGCAAGGACCGGCGAGCTCACCGATTACGCCGAGCTTGAGATCGCCGCGCTTCCGTCCGGCATCTGGTCGATCAGACCTGTCAACTCTCAGGGCAACCTCAGCGTTATCTTCGGCGCTGCGTTTACGCTTAAGGACGGCGCCGCCGTCACGGTCGGAAGCGCCTCCGCCTCCGGCGCGAACCTTTCTATCGTTGCTCCTGTTACGCTGAATACGAATATCCCAGTCGCTTCAATCGCCTCCGGCGCCAGTGTGGTCGTCTCAGGCGTGAAATTTGCCGAACTCTTCCCGAGCTACACATTCACCTTCACGGCGAAATATATCCCCGCGTAACATCCCCGCGACCCACGGCTTTGGGATAAACTTCTCTGCTGTTGCATGCCATATATGGAAAAAGGCGGTCTCTATGTCCGCCTTTTTCCGGGCACAATTTTTTTTCATAAAAATGTGCCCGAGCACTATTTGCTTTTTTGAGGTGTTGCCAAAGAGAAAAATCGTCTTAGGACATATCGCGTCACGCAAAATGTTCCGCACCAAAAGACGTACATAAAGAGATGCTATTCTAGATGGAAGATTTTAAAATACCTTAGCCGGTCAGGAGATGGGATCCCTAAGCTACCCCCGCCCAAGGGGGCGTTTGCCTTTTTCGGAGCCGCCTGCCAATGGCCGCTTCGAGAAGGAGCCGAGAGCTGTGTCTTTGCCTGTTTTGCGCCCGTCAGGCAGCGCACTGGCCTGACGGTTCCCTCGAAATCTTCAATACGGGTGGAGCAGAACGCTTCACCCATATTTTAATTTGTGAAGCGCTGGTCAGACATTTTTGACAAGAGTGTGGAGTACGAACGGGGGCGGCCAGCGCATCAAAAGAATTTCTTACGCAAATAGTTGATTCTTTTTTGCATGGGAGCGTTCGTTATTGTTTTTTGTCTCTGCGGCAATTATAATGGTCTAAACCCAGTTGTTGGAGGTGCCGCTTATGATTAAGGTCTTTTTGGTCGAGGATGAGATTGTGGTCCGCGAAGGGCTGCGAAGAAAGGTTCAGTGGAAAGAGTTGGGCGTTTCTCTCGTCGGCGAGGCCGCGGACGGCGAACTGGCGTATCCGCTGATACAGGAGACGAAGCCGGACATCCTCATAACTGATATCAAGATGCCGTTTATGGATGGCATACAGCTGAGCAAGCTGGTAAAGAATGAAATGCCGTGGATAAAGATCATCATTATCAGCGGACACGACGACTTTGAGTATGCGCAGAAGGCAATCGCATTAGGCGTCAGCGAATATATTCTGAAGCCGGTCAACAGCGAGCAGATCGCGCAGACGGTGCTGCGCGTGAAATCCGACATTGAGAGCGAAGTTAGGCACAACTTAAACTTCAAGAAATTCAAAACAGAGATGCTCGAATATGAAAAGCTTGAACGCAAGCGATTTTTTATGGAGCTTGTTTCCAAGAGGCTGCCTGTGCCGGAGCTGCTTGAAAAGGGCCGGCAGCTCGGCTTGAACCTGATCGGCACGGGATACAACATCATCCTTTTCCAACAGAGGTCGCTCTCGGGCGAAACGGACAGGTATACCGAAAGCAGCATACTTATTGAACAGAGGCTTGAGGAGTTTTTTGCCCGCGAAACGCACGCTATCCTCTTTGACAGGGATTTTGAGGGGTTTTCCATCCTTGTCAAGGGCAGCGAAGAGGAGAGCGCCGAGCAGGCCTCGAAGAGATACCTGGAGGCGATAAAGAGCATCTTTTTCAAAACCGGCGACGTCAAATACTTTGCGGCTGTCGGCAGCCCCGTCAAAAAGCTCAATGAACTTCCCGCGGCGTTTGAGGAGCTGCGCCGCACATATGTATACAGGTATATAATTGAAGATATTGACGTCATGTACGCGCAAAAGGGGAATGCGGAGGCAGGGCGGGAAAACGCGAACATCAATATCTTTGGCCTTGACCCCAAAAAAATCGACCGGAAAATCTTTGAACGCTACATAAGATGCGGCGCGGTTGACGAGGTTGATAACTTTGTTGCGGATTATTTTGAGAACCTCGGCCATCAGATGGAGTCGATGTTTTTCAGGCAGTATATCGTGATGGACGCGATCCTGGCGCTTATCTCTCTGGTTGACGAGACCGACATAGACAAGGCGGAATTCAGGGAGAACCTGAAAAAACGGTCGAACCTCGCCCAGGCGCTGGCCGGAGTTGAAAGCTCGAAGGAATATCTCAGCCATATTGTCAAGGAGGCGCTGGTCCTGCGCGAGAGCTCCGCCTCGAAAAGATACCGCGACATTATCGAAAACGCAAAGAACTTTATACACGAGAGCTATGCAAAGGACGACATTTCTCTCAACACCGTAGCGGCCTCGGTTAATATCAGCCCAAGCCATTTCAGTACCATCTTCAGTCAGGAGACGGGCGGGACATTTATTGAGTATCTGACAAACCTGCGTATGGAAAAGGCGATGGAGCTCCTTCGCTGCTCAGGGATGAAAACCTCGGAGATTGGGTATAAGGTCGGGTATCACGACCCGCATTATTTCTCGTATCTGTTTAAAAAGCGGATCGGCATAACGCCGAAGGAATTTCGCGCCGGAGGGCAGGCCAGGGCCTGAGTCTGGAGGCATGTTATGAAAACGCTCAATAAACTGGCGCACACCACGATTAAGACAAAGCTCCGTATGCTGATCATGGCCATCCTCCTCCCGCTGGGTATTCTGGCGGCGGTGCTGCTTTTTATGGTCAACTGGTTCAGCGGCCAGTATCAGCTGATTGTCCGCAACGTTACCGTGGCAAGCCAGTTTAACGTGGATTTCAAGAAAAACCTGGACTACAATATGTACAGATATGTCATCGGCAGCAAGGGCTTTGAGGAGTTTGACGCCTATGCCGACCTTGAGGACGCGAGAAGCGTCGTGAACCGTTTGGAGGAGACGACCGTCAGGCCGGACAGCCTCAAGCGCCTTGACGCAATCTCCAAGTATCTGACAAAGCTTGGCGTTGCCATCCAAAAAACGCGTGAGGGGCGCGGCTACGACTATAACATCTCGAAGCTCTACTATGATATTTTCATCCTGACGGAACTCATCACAGACGAGATGCACAACTATATCTACTATGAGACGCACGAGCTCGCAAACCTCCAGCAGAGCACGGACAGCATTGTCCGCAGGACGGTGCTGATCGCGGGCGCAGTTACGCTCGCGCTGATATCGGCGCTGCTTTTCGCGGCGCTGAGGATAGCTAACGGGATAACAAAGCCGATAATTGAGCTCTCGGAGAACATCAAGATGGTCGGAGAAGGCGATTTTACCGTGCGTTCCGTAAACAGCCTGGACGACGAGATAAAGACGCTCAGCATTGCCTTTGACACGATGGTCGGCCGTATCGGCGAGCTCGTGGAGGACGTAAAGAGGAAGCAGCAGGACCTGAGGAAGACGGAGCTCCAGCTTTTGCAGTCGCAGATAAACCCGCACTTCCTTTACAACACGTTCGACACGATTATCTGGCTGGCCGAGGACAACCAGATGAAGCAGGTCGTGGACATAACTACGAGCCTCTCCATGTTTTTCAGGACCAGCCTCAGCAGGGGGCAGGATTTTATAACCATTAAGGAGGAAGAGGCCCACGTGAGGAGCTACCTTGAGATCCAGAGCGTGCGGTACAGGGATATTCTCAGCTACGAGGTCCATATCCCCGAGGAGGTTTATGAGGTGCGCGTGCCTAAGCTGACGCTGCAGCCGCTGGTTGAGAACGCGCTTTATCACGGCATCAAGTACAAACGGGGCTCGGGGCATATCAGCGTTTCCGCCAGGAAGGATGAGGGAAGGCTGATCTTTGAGGTCTCTGACGACGGCATAGGTATGACCTCGGAGCAGCTGGAAAAGCTGAACGGCGTCCTGCAAAACATGAAGGATAACGGAGGCGGCAGCGTGGGCTGCCTGAACGTGAACAAGCGGATCAAGCTCTATTTCGGTGAAAATTATGGGCTTAGCTTTGAGAGCGAATATGGAAGCGGAACAAAGGCGATCGTCATAATCTCGGCGTGAAAGTGACTTCCGCGCCGATTGCAAACCGATATCGTGGGAGGGAGTAATTGCCTGTGAGACGTATTTTTATCTTTGTTGCCTGCGTGCTTGTTATCACCGCGTTACCCGCCGCCTGCGACAGAGGCATTGGCGACGGAGCGGGCGGCGATAAGACAACCGTGGAAAATACGACCATCGTTGTGGGATATTCTCAGGTTGGAGCCGAATCCGACTGGAGAACCGCCAACACAAAATCCTTCCAGACAACCTTTACCGAAGCAAGCGGATACACCCTGATCTTCGACGATGCTCAGCAGAAACAGGAGAACCAGATCAAGGCTATCCGCAACTTTATTCAGCAAGACGTCGACTACATTGTTCTCGCCCCCGTCGTTGAGACGGGCTGGGAGACGGTTCTCGGAGAGGCAAAGGAGGCGGCGGTCCCCGTCATCCTCTCAGACCGCATGATCGACGTTGAGGACAGCAGCCTCTACACCTGCTGGGTGGGCGGAAACTTTGAGAAGGAAGGCGTCGATTCCATCCTCTGGCTCAACAAATACCTCAAGAAGATCGGCCGTGACAATGAGGAGATCAACGTCGTAATGCTCCAGGGCAATATCGGCGCTTCGGCCGAGATCGGCCGCACCAAGGGCGTTGAAGAAACGCTCGGGAAGAACCCCAACTACAAGCTGCTTGAGAAACAGACCGGCGAATTCACTCAGAGCAAGGGGCAGGAGGTTATGGAATACTTCCTGAATACATATCCGGACATCGACGTTGTTGTGGCCCAGAACGACAACATGGCCTTCGGAGCAATCGATGCCATCAAGGCAGCCGGCAAGAAGCCGGGCACCGACATTATTATCGTCTCATTCGACGCCGTTAAGGCCGCCCTCAAGCTGATAATAGCCGGCGACATGAACGTCTCCGTTGAGTGCAATCCTCTGCACGGCCCGCGCGTGGCCGAGATCATACAGAAGCTCGAAAGGGGCGAACCTGTCGACAAAACGGCATACGTTGTTGAAGGTATATACGATCAGAATAATGCCGCCAAAGCACTGCCCGAGAGACTGTACTAGGGTCTGTTAAAGCCTCGGGCGAGGGCAGATTAAACGGAAGGAGAACAAAATGGATAATACATCTGAGATTCTTCCTAATAGGACATTCCTGGGCATTGAGCTCGGTTCGACAAGGATAAAGGCCATCCTGATTGACGAGGGGCACAACACGGTCGCTTCAGGCAGCCATTCGTGGGAAAACAGGCTCGAAAACGACATCTGGACCTACAGCCTGGACGACGTGTGGGCCGGGATGCAGGACTGCGTAGCCGATCTGAGGAGAGATCTGGCCGAGCGGTACGGTGCAGGGCTATCAGGCGTCGCCGCTGTCGGAATTTCCGCAATGATGCATGGCTACCTCGCATTTGATTCGCAAGACAGACTGCTTGCGCCCTTCCGCACGTGGCGCAACACGATGACTGAAGAGGCGGCAAGCGAGCTGACAGAGCTGCTCGGCTTTAATATTCCTCAGCGGTGGAGCGTCGCACATCTTTACAGGGCTATCCTCGCCCGTGAAGAACATGTGAAGGACATCACCTTTCTGACAACGCTTGCAGGGTACGTGCACTGGAGGCTGACGGGCGAGAAGGTGCTCGGCGTGGGCGACGCCTCGGGCATGTTTCCAATGGAAAGCGAGACAGGTGGCTATGACGCCGCGATGGCCAAAAAATTTGACGAACTCGCGTCAGGGAAGGGATTTCCCAAAAGGCTTCTCGATATACTGCCGCGGCCGCTTTATGCCGGAGAGATTGCAGGCGCGCTGACGGAAGAGGGCGCAAGGCTGCTCGACCCTTCGGGAGCACTTAAAGCGGGGACGCCGCTTTGCCCGCCGGAGGGCGACGCGGGAACTGGTATGGTAGCCACTAACAGCGTAGCGGCGCGCACGGGAAACGTATCGGCGGGCACGTCTGTTTTTGCTATGATCGTGCTCGAAAAGGCGCTGTCAAAGGTTTACACCGAAATCGATATGGTGACGACGCCGGCGGGCAGGCCGGTGGCGATGGTGCACTGCAATAGCTGCACATCGGACATTGATGCGTGGGTCGGGCTTTTCGGCCAGGTTCTTGAAGCGGGGGGCTGTGCGCTAAATAAGTCTGCGCTGTATGAGCTGTTTTACAGCAGCGCGCTGTCGGGAGACAGCGACTGCGGAGGGCTTCTCTCCTTCAACTACTATTCGGGCGAGCCGATTACACAGCTCACGGAAGGGCGCCCGCTGTTTGTAAGGATGCCTGACAGCAGGCTCTCGCTTGAGAATTTTACGCGGGCAATGCTGTTCTCCGCGCTTTCAACACTGAGGCTCGGGCTTGATATACTTATTGAAAAGGAAAATGTTGGCCTCGACAGGCTTTTTGGACATGGCGGCTTTTTCAAGACAAAGGGCGCAGGCCAGAGGATAATGGCCGCCGCCGCGAAGACTCCGGTGTCCGTAATGGAGACCGCGGGCGAGGGCGGGGCCTGGGGTATAGCGGTGCTGGCGGCGTATTCTCAGGAAAAGTCGGCGGGTGAGGCGCTTGAGAGCTATCTCAGTGAAAAAGTTTTTGCCGGGATGAGCGGCACTACGGCCGAGCCCGACGCCTCCGATGTGGCCGGGTTTGAACGATATATAAAGCGCTACTGCGCCGGGCTCGGTGTTGAGCGCGCCGCGGCTGATGCATTGAGGTAGAGGATATGCTTGAAAAGCTGAAGAATGAGGTGCTTGCAGCGAACCTTGCGCTCGTGAAGTACGATCTGGTGCTCTTCACATGGGGCAACGCCAGCGGAATTGACCGTGAACGCGGGCTCGTTGTGATCAAGCCGAGCGGATTTGCTTACGACGGCATGAAGGCCGAGGATATGGCGGTGTTGGATCTTGACGGGAACGTCGTGGAGGGGAAATACCGCCCCAGCAGCGACGCGCCGACGCATATTGAGCTATATAAGGCCTTTCCTCTCGCGGGGGGCGTTGTGCACACGCACAGCACCTTTGCTACTGCGTTTGCGCAGGCGGGGCGAGGCATACGCGCCTATGGCACGACGCACGCGGACTATTTTTACGGCGATATCCCGTGCACCCGGGCTCTCTCTGAAGGCGAGACAGCGGAAGGGTATGAAAAAAACACAGGGCTCGTCATCGCCGAGGCTTTTGAAGGGCGCGATCCATGCGCCGCACCGGGCTGCGTAGTGCGCAACCACGGCGTGTTCTGCTGGGGCAAGACGCCCTGCCAGTCGGCTCACAATGCAGCCGTTCTCGAACAGTGCGCAAAGATGGCCTTTATCACGGAGACGCTCTCTCCGGGCGCGGCGCGCGTCGAGCAATACCTCCTGGACAGGCATTATTTCAGAAAGCATGGAGAAACCGCGTATTACGGACAGGAGGGAAGCGATGGATAAACTATATTTTATTACGGGCAGCCAGGACCTCTACGGGGAGGATACGCTCAGGCAGGTTGCGGCGGACAGCAGGGAGATGGCAGATTTCTTGAACGAAAGGCTCCGGGATACTGCCGAAATTGTCTGGCAGCCGACGGTGCTCAACTCCGCAGGGATACTTGAGGTCTGCCGCAGGGCCTCAAGCGACGATGACTGCGTGGGCGTTATCGCGTGGATGCACACCTTCAGCCCGGCGAAGATGTGGATAAAGGGCCTCCAGCAGCTCACAAAACCGATGCTGCACCTTCATACTCAGAGAAACGAGAAGTTGCCCTACGGCGAGATCGACATGGATTTCATGAACCTGAACCAGTCCGCCCACGGGGACAGGGAGTTTGGATTTATCTGCACGAGGCTGGGCATCAACCGCGAGGTCGTGGCAGGGTATTTCGGGCATGACGCCACAGTAGAGCGTATCCGCCGCTTTGCCGAGGTCGCGGGAGGGATAGCTTTTTCCAAAAATCTCAAGGTGGCGATGTTCGGCAGCAATATGCGCGAGGTGGCCGTCACCGACGGCGACCGCGTCGAGAGCCAGATCCGCTATGGCTGGGAGGTGAACTATTACGGCATCGGTGATATCGCCGCGGGCGTTTCAGCCGTGACGGACGCGGAGGCGGAGGCGCGCTGTGCGGAATATGAAAAGCTTTACGAGATGAACACCTCCGACCTTGCCGCAGTGAAAGAACAGGCAAGATATGATATCGCGCTCCAGCGCTTCCTCGCCGAGGGCGGCTTCGGCGCGTATACCGACACCTTCCAGGATCTGCACGGCCTTTCTCAGCTTCCCGGGCTTGCCACGCAGCGCCAGATGGCGCGCGGCATCGGCTTCGGCGCCGAGGGCGACTATAAGACGGCTGCGATGAACGCCGTTATGTGCCGCATGGCAAAGGGGAGAAAGGGAGCGACGGGCTTCATGGAGGACTATACCTACGACCTCACGCCCGGCGGAGAAACCGTTCTCGGCGCGCATATGCTCGAGGTTTCGCCGGATTTTGCCGCCGCGAAGCCAAGGATTGAGGTTCATCCGCTTGGCATCGGCGGCAAGCAGCCGCCCGCGCGCCTTGTGTTTGACGGCGTCGAAGGCGAGGGTATAGCGGTTTGCATGACCGATATGGGCACGCATTTCAGGCTCATCGTCGCGGAGATTGACCTGATAAAGCAGATAAATCCCATGCCCAACCTTCCGGTGGCGAGGCTGATGTGGAAAATCAGGCCGGATTTTGCCACCGGGGCCGCGGCCTGGATCTACGCCGGCGGGGGGCATCACACGGTCGTGTCCACGGCGCTGAATGTCGAAGATATGCGCCTGTTTGCAAAGCTTACATATACTGAAATTGTAGTTATCGACGCGAAGACGGAGCTCTGCGCGCTGGAAAAAATCCTCTCCCGTTCTTAGATGAGGGCGTTGGCCCCGAATGTTGGGAAAGGCCCTCTGTTTATGTAATAAAACCGCCCCTTTCGAGGGCGGTTTTATTACATAAACCCAGTTGGGGTTGCCAAAAAGATGGGGTTCTCAGCATAGCTGAGAACCCCTGAAAACTATTTCTAGGATAAGACTACCGGAAAACATGAGCCGGTTACGGAAGGGTAATCGTAAACGAGAAGCTGTAGCTCGGGAAGAGCTCGGCATATTTAATGCCGGAGACAACGAGCTTCTGCCCGGAGACGGCTCCGCCCTTTGCGATTGTGAGAACGTCTCCGTCCGCGCTGACCAGAGCGTTGTCAACCGGCACGGCGCCTATTGCGGCGGCCTTCTTCGCGTCGTTAAAGCTGATCGGAGCGCCGAAGGTGACCGTGATCTTAGCTGCGTCGAACGCGGCGACGGGGGCCCAGAGGCCGGCGGGCTCGGCGACGACATTTATCGTGGCCGAAGCGACAACCGTTTCTCCGTTTAGGACATTAAGCGTGTATACGCCGGCGGCCGGGACCTGCAAAGCTGTGAAGCTGAAGAGGCCCTTTCCGTCCGTAACCTCGGCAGTCTTGCCGAACAGGGTTGAAGTGAGGCCTGTCAGGCCGGTGTCTGAAAGAGTGAAGGGAACATTGGCGGCGCGCCCGGCAACGATGTTCGCAATCGTGGATACTGAGGCGTTCGCCTTTGGAACAATAATATTGACCGATTTTGTGATGCTATCTGTGCCGTTGGACACCGTGATACTAAGCGCAACAGTTTTGTCCTGCGCGCCCCGCGTGACAACTCCGGCGTTGGAGATGGCGCTCTCATCGGAGGACTCGAGTGTGACTGTGTAGCTGTTCGGGTAGACAAACGCGAGATCGGAGGCCGCGGAGGCAGGCGCCTGGGAGACGACGGCGTCCGAGACGTTTGTCAGCGCGTTTTGCAGCATCTGCGCGGGTGTCAGGAACTCAACACCGTGAGCGGAGAGAACCGAAACATACTCAAAATATGTGTCGATGGCGGCGTTGGAGCTGTTCTTCGTGGCGTAGATACCGAGCTTCGGGGAAACAAATGAGGAAACATCAAAGTTGCCGCCGACATTCGTGTAGTTAAGGCCGTCGAGCGAATAGGCGCCCTGGCAGTTGTCGCCGACCTTGGTAATCCTGTAATAGATTGTGAGCGAGCCGTCCGCGGCCTTTGAGAGGTTGCCGGTCTGCGTCCCCGAGAAGGAGCCTCCAAGCTCTCTGCCGGCCTGAACCCTAATCTGCGAGCCGGTGTATTCAGCCTCAACCTTGATGTAGTTGTCTGCGTCGGACCAGAGGAGAAGGGCGGCCTGCTGATATGTGGCATTGGGGGCTACCGGGTAGCAAACCTTGGCAACCGCGGTGAAATCTCCGTACGTTGGACGGATAAAGATGTTTTTCCAGGTGTCACCCGCGGCGTAGATATCGCCGTCCTGCGTCGGCAGGCGGAGGCCCATGCCCTTAACGAGCGACCAGTCGGCAGCATCGTCTCTAAGCACTTCCCACTTGGAATCCTTGGCGCCGCCAACAAAGCTGTCGCCTGTCGTAAGGTCGTCGCCCCAGGCCTCAACCTCGATTACGCGAACCCAGCCGTTGGTTGTGCAGTCCTGCGGGAACTCGAAGCGGATCTTGTCAGTCATAACCGGGGAGGCCACCGGGAACTGCTGGATGGCGAGGTTGTTGTCCGATGCGCCCTCGCCGAACTTGACCCACTCGGCTCCGTTCCAATAGTATGCAAGGACGTGCGTGAGGCCGAGGTTCGTAATGGTTTCGTAAGTGAGTGGAGAGGTATCGTCATTGGCCATCTGGCTGATCAGGTCGACGCTGCGGAGCATCTTCGGCCCGTTGAAGGCAATCTCGACCCAGCGGGTTGTGGAAGACTGCTGCCAGCGGATACGCGTCGAAGCTGTGCGGACACCGTCGTTAATGGCCGAAACGCTGCCCTCATGGCCTCCGCTCGAGGTGGCGACGCCGCCGTTTGACGCGAGCGCAAAGTTCGTGTATACCTTGGGGTCACGCACCGTTACCGTGACAGTTTTGGTAAACGAGCCGTAGGTGACTTCGAAACTGGCGCTGCCCACGCTCACGCTTGTAATAATGCCGCCTGAGTATGTAGCGATGTCGGGGTTTTTTGCAGTCACAGCCGCCTCAGCGGTGACGTTTTTCGTAACGCTGTGGGGGAAGGTGGCTGTAACTGTAAGAGTTGTCTTTTCGCCGAGAGCGAAGGAGGGCTCACCTACTGCGGCTGTAATCGACGTGGGAATGTTCGGGTCGATGACATTTACCGAGATCGTCTGCGTAAAGGTGCCGTACGACACGTCGAAGAAGGCCCTTCCCGCCGCTACTCCCGTAATAATGCCTTCGCCAAAGGTTGCAAATTCGGGATTCTTCGCGACTACCGTGGACTGAGCCGTTACGTCGGTCTCATTGTTGTCGGCGTACTTTGCGAAGATTTTCAGATTTGTCTTTTGGCCGATGTCGAGTTCAGATTTTTCAAGCGAGGTATAGAAATATACCGGCTCGCTCGTGGCTTCGGCGGCGACGAACTCAAGGTCGTAGAGATCGCCGAGCGAAGAGTTGCCCGCATTGTGGCGGAAAACAAAGAAGATCGCGTGTTTGCCGTCGACTGTATCGAGGGCGGGCAGCGGCAGGCTCATCTTTGTGAGAACCGCTGGCATGCCGGCCGAGATCTGATACGTCCCGAGCAGCTGGCCGCTGATCGTGTTCGGCCTGTCGAGGTAAACGTCGATAAATCCCTCGAGGCCGGCGGGGATGAAGCCGATGTTGAGGCGGGTATACTTGCCCTCGGGGGCGTTCTGGCTGAAGTTAAAGAACTTGTATCCCGCGACGGAGTTGTTTCTCGTCCTTGTGATCGTGTTGCTGTTTGCAATCTGGTCACGGTTCGCCTTTACATAGGCGCCGCCGGTGTGGTAGCAGGCGATGCCGGCTGAATAGTACTTATAGGGATTAAGACCGGCCGTCTCCCAACCTTCAGACGTCATCTGAACCTCGGGGATAGTAACTTTTTTGTTTTCCTTGTCGACCGTCAGAGTGATGGCCTCCATCGTGGCCTGCCTGGAATAACCGTGGTCATTTGTGGCCCTGTGGTAGGTTATGTACCACTGATCCCCAATCTTGACTATGCTTCCGTGTGTATTGTGCCCGTTAAAGGTGCTCATGTTGTCGGATGTGTCGGTGGCGGGCTCGCCGTTGGCCTTGACATGCTCGCCGGAGGCGTTGATTATCGTTCCGCCATAGGTAAACGGGCCAAGCGGGCTTTCAAACGAATAGGCGTACGCGAGCTGGCAGGTGCCGGTTCCGCCGATTTCGGTTGAAAGGCCGCCTCTGGCATATACGAATATGTATGCGCCGTCAACCTTGCGCATCGAGGACGCCTCAAAGAAGCGGAAGGGCTGCTCGGTGTTGCCGGCGCCGGAGGTATCCCTGTTCCCGATCATGTGCGTGATAACAGAGGTGCCGGCCTTCAGGGAGTACATGTTCTGATCCAGTTCGGCGCCGTAGCTGGTCTGGAACCCCCAGTAGCCGTATACCCTGCCGTCGTCGTCGATAAAGACAGCCGGATCAAAGCCGAGGGCGCCGGTGGAGGTGGTGCCGGCCGGATTGAGGTTGATCGGAATAAACGGGCCTCTCGGGTCTCCGACAGACTTCGCGACCATCGTGCTGCGTCCGCCTGCCTGGCTGTTCGGATAGAGGTAGTATACCTTTACCTGTTTGCCGTCGATTGTCTCAATCCTCTCCTGCACGTCGGGCGCGTAAAGCGTGTCGTACGTTGAGGAGGTGGCGGGTTTGTACTGGAAGTATACCCCCTCATAGCGGAAATTACTGAGATCGTCCACCGGGGCGGACCATAGAACCTGGTCAGGTCCGCAATACGCCGTGACAAAGGTATCATGCGAGCCATAGATGTAATAGCGATACATGCCGGGGTTTTCGGGGTCTTCAAAGACATATGGCTCGCCGTCGGGGATATATTCCCAGATCGGAAGATAGGGGTTGAGCGCGAAGGCGGTCATTGCGGGCAGGGCACCCATAAGTATGGCGGCGACGAGGAAAACCGAAAGTAATTTTGCTGCTTTTTTCATTGACTTCCGTCCTTTCTTTTCTGCACATTTTTCGGATATAATATCATTATACTAATATCATAATTAAAAGGACAAGTCAATATAGCCGAATATTTATGCAATTATTACAAAAAATAATTAACTTTTTTGCCTTCGTGCCTTTACGTGGAGCGCTCGGTGAAAAAGCCGCGCCGCATCCGCCCATTTGGGGAAATGTGGATGTGAGGGCCGTATCGTGTGGAAAATGTCGTGTTTTTTAAAGGATTGGACACAATTCTTATTGATACCGGGGCGGAAAAGATATATCATCAGGATAGTGGACCTTGCGAGGCAATTCAGCCGTAATAACCAACTGAAAAACACAGAATGAGGTGAGTTCTCTGAAGCTTTTCGCCGGATTCGACGGGATACTGAACTCGCTGCGGGCAAAGATAATCTTCTGGGCCGCTTTGCTTGTGGTGCAAACGGTCATCGTCCTCGTTGTGTGCAACGTGTTTTTCTACACCGCGCTGAGGGACAATCTCGAGCTTTCAAGCAGGCAGATCGTTAAGCCCTACGCCAAGGAGATCGAAGTGTCGCTGAAAAACGTGAGGTACTATATAGCGAACCAGACCATAAGCCACCAGAATATCGACAATTTCAGGCTCGCGCACGAAGCCGGGGACGGCAGGGAGCGGATGGCGGCCATGCAGAGCGTGATAAACGAGCTGAACAAGGATCTCGCCCGCTATCCAGGCGTCAGCTCCCTCTTTCTGATGAGCGGCGGCGGCATGGAGTTTATTGCCGACCCGTTTCTTGATTACGCCGTTCAGCACAGAGCGGCGGATTATGTCCGGGGATATATCATGGCGCTGGAAGACGGGGGAAGCGTCTTCTCCAGCGGGTTTATAAGCTTCGATGTCGATGGCAGGCGGTTTCTGCTGCTGGCCGATGTGTACGGAGAGACGTATTTCGGCTGCTGGATTGATGTTTCCGGCCTGCTTGAGGGTACGGGGTCCGAGGAAATCGCGGGTCTTAACCACATGTTTTTGGCGGATGCGGACGGCGTGTTTCTGAGCCCGGAGGCCGGGTCGGCCGAGGCTTTTTTGGCGAAGAAGGAGAACCGGAAGTATGTTGCCGTGAGGCAGCCGCTGGATGTCGACGGATACGACCTCGTGGCGATGATCGACAGGACGCAGGTGTTCAAGCCGCTTAACAGAATCTGGGCGGTTTCGGTGCTGCTGATTGTTATCATGTTCGTTTTCCTGCTGGCCGTCAGCGTTTATCTGCGGAGGAAGGTCATTGCGCCGCTGAACGGACTCGTCGTCGCCATCGACAGGTTCAGGGGCGGAGACTTTAATGAGATAAAGACGGACAGCAGGATGGATCTCGAGCTGAGGAAGGTGTACGATGCGCTGAATTCCCTGACGGGCGAGATTGAGAGCCTGAAGATTAGGGTGTATGAGGAAAAGCTGGCGAAGCACACCGTGGAGACCGAGCTTTTCCAGCTTCAGATAAAGCCGCATTTCTTCCTGAACACGCTGAACAGCATCCTTTGCTTCGCGAGAGAGGGCGATTATGACCGCGTCCGAAGGATGATAATCTGCCTGTCGAAATATTTTAGGAACATATTATACAAAAACACCTTTATCTCGATTGGCGAGGAGCTGAGCCATACTGAGAACTTTTTGGAGATTCAGAGCCTGCGAGAAGACAAAAAGTACGGCTTTTCCGTCGAGCTCGATGAGGACTTGGTCGACGAGGCGATCCCGATCCTGATCATCCAGACCTTTGTGGAGAACTCACTTATCCACTCATCGCAAGGCTTGGAGGAGCTGGAGGAGATCAGCATCAAAATATCCGTGCGTAAAAGCGAGATCAACGGCCTGAGCGCGATACAGATCACGGTGAGCGACACCGGCAGCGGCTTTGACGAGCAGACTCTTGGGCTTCTCAACCGCGGCGCGCAGAAGGTGACGTCGGAGAAAAAAAGCATAGGCATCAGCAATATTCAGAAGCGGCTCGCCATTATCTACGGAGAGAACAGCAACATTGTTTTCTCAAATAACGCCACCGGCGGGGCCTGCGTTCAGGTGCTGATACCGCTGGAATATCAGGAAGGGTGGTCTGCCTGATGCTCAGAAAAAGGCTGTTTTGCGCGCTCGCGGCCGCGATGCTTCTCTCCGCATGTTCGGTCACCCCGGAGAGGCCGCCCGAAAGGGAGCGCGAATACGTCACGCTCACAATGCCTTGGATCATAACAACCGGTAAGATATCAAACGATTTCGGCCTGATAAATGAAAAGCTGAGCGAGCTGACAAGAGAGAAGATCGGCGTCAACGTGGAAATTCTTCCGGTGTCGTTTTACGCAAACGCACGCGACGAGATTCTGATCTTAAAAAAACAGGGCAAAATCCTCGATATCTCTTTTCAAAAAAGCGAGAAAAACATCCCGCTCGACGGCCTGCTTCCCGAATACGGAGACGCTATACTGCGCGCGCTGAACGAGGAGCAGCTCTCGTGGGGAAGGGTGGACGGCGTGCAGTATTATCTGCCGACCTGCGAGGACAACACGAACTCGGCCGGCGTGGCGATGAGAAAGGATATCCTGGAAAAGCATGGGATAGACATCTCGGGCGTCGATTCAATTGAGGAGGTCGACGAGATCCTGGAACTTGTCCATAAATACGAACCCGAGATGAGTATGATAATGCCGCTCAGGGCAAACACCACGTTTTTTAACAGATTTTTCCCCTGGGTTTCCGTTAACGGGAGCAGCTTTGCCTACCTCGACGAGGACACGGACGAGATAAAAAGTATCTTTGACACCGATGAATACCACAGATATGTGACGATGTTCAGAAAATGGCACAACCGGGGCTATCTTCCGCAGGAGATCATGCTGCAGAACATCGGCGCGGAGAGGTACGCCGCCACGGGCAGGCTCTTCTCCTTTGTCTGCGCCGCCAAGCCCGGCATTGAAAGCGAGCTCTATATCTCCAGCGGATACCGTATGGAGGTGATGCCGATTAAAAAGCCCATTGTGATACAAACCACGGCCACCAAGATGATGTGGGGCGTCACCGCGCAATCAAGGCATCCGGTAGAGTCCATAAAGCTGCTTAATCTGCTTTACGGCGACGCCGAGATTATGAATCTGCTGACCTACGGCATCGAGGGCCGGCACTATATAGTGACATCAGATAACACGGCGGATTATCCCGGGGGCGTGACACCTGAAAACTCAGATTATACTCCGAATGTCGCGTGGTTTGCGCCGAATCAGGCGCTCGCGCTGCTGTGGGACGGATATCCCAAGGATCTTTGGGAAATGACAGCGAGGTTTGACAGCGAGGCGAGGCGTTCGCCGCTTTTCAGCTTCAACTTCGACAGCTCTGCCGTGAAGGACGAGAGCAGAAAGGTCTCCGAAGTTATTTTAAAATATAACCAGGGCTTTGGCACGGGGTATCTTGATGTGGAGGAGCTGCTGCCGAAGCTGATAGGCGAGATGAAAGAGGCGGGCGTGGACAAGGTGCTCGATCAGATGAATACGCAGTATAAAAAGTGGAAGCGGGAATAGATATGGTTATCCTTGTTGTTGACGACGAACTGCCGGCACTGAATGGTATACTGAGCATACTTGAGCGAAGCGCCCCGGCGGACAAGACGGTTTTGTCCGCGTCCAACATGAAGCAGGCCGTTGAGATCCTGGATCAGTGCAAGATCGACATCCTGCTGACGGACATCGAGATGAAAAACGGCAGCGGGCTCGACCTCATCCAGCATGTGGGCGAGCGGGGGCTCGGCTGCGTATGCGTGATACTCAGCGCGTATCCCGATTTCAATTACGCGCGACGCGCGATTGAGCTCGGCGTTTATGAGTATCTGCTCAAGCCGATTGACGACTCGGAGCTTGAAAGGGCGATCCTCAAAGCGGCTGAGCGCGCGAAGCGGAAGGCAAGCGGGATTGAGGAAGCCGCGGAGGAGCCCGAAGCCGACAGAAACGGGCTTATTAAAAAGGTCAAGAAGTATATTCTTGACAACATCACCTATGAAATTTCCAGGGACGACATCGCAAAGCATGTCAGCCTGAGCCCGGAATATCTCTCAAAGTTTTTTAAGAAGCAAGTCGGGCTTTCTCTAAGCGACTTCATCAAAGACCAGCGCATCGGCGTGGCGAAGACGCTGCTTTCCCGCACAAATCTTCCGGTGGGGCTGATCGCCGTCAAATCGGGATTCAGCACGCTGTCCTATTTCTCGTATGTGTTCCGTCAGGAGACGGGGCATTCCCCCAGCAGATACCGCGCTGCGTCTGAATAACCCTGACCCGCAAAGACGACGAAAAGTTCCCACGCCTGATGCAGCGAACGGGCCGTTCAATATACCTGCAAAATCGAAACCGGCCGCCTTTTACAGCCGCCGGCCCGTTGCCGATAATGTCGTCTTTTCCCCTGCCAGACTGACCGTGAGCGGTTCATGACAGGCAGGAGGATTTCTCGCTGTGCGTTCAGATAAGCGCCTCAATCTCTTTGAGTTTTTCCTCGGAGTGTTCCCTGCCGCCAGAAACGATCCTGTCGATCTGCATAAAGCTCGACACCTCGATCCCGCAGGTCTGGAGCGTATCCTTGATAAACGCCCCCTCGACAGGATTGTTAAAATGATCAACGAATACGGACAGCGGGGTCTCCATTGTCGTGATGACAATTGCCTTCTTCGCGGTGAGCATGCCGATCATCTCCCCGGCGGCGCCGTACTTATAGGCGAATCCGGGAAGTAAGACCTTATCGCAGAAACCCTTTAGAATAGCGGGCATTGCCCCCCACCATACGGGGAACGGGAAAATCAACATCTCCGCTTCAGTGATCGCCTTCTGATACGAATCAATCAGCCTGTCGGACGGCTGCCCAGCGCCCCACTGGCGCAGGTTTTCAGGAGACATGACAGGGTCAAACCCGTCCTCGACGAGGTCGATCCGCCTGACGGCATGACCCTTCGCCTTTGCCGCCTTCTCAATGCGGTCGGCCGCCGCCGCGTTGAAGCTGCCTTTGTACGGGTGGCATGTAATAATCAGATAATTCATACGATCCTCCTTTTTGTTATCTTGTCCAAAACCATTGCGTTCAGTCATTTTACGTACTCGATGCCGCTGTCGTGGGAGAGCTGCCAGGTTATGCCGAATTTGTCGGTAACCATGCCATAGAGGTCACTCCAGAAGGTTTTTTGCAGCTCCATGCCGACCTCGCCGCCTGCGCTGAGTTCGCCAAAAACCCTGCGGATCTCCTCCTCATCGTCCGAGCCGAGCGTGGGGCTCAGGTTGTTGCCCTTGATGAGCTCCATCCCGCTTGGGAAGTCGCTGAACATGATAACCGTGCCAAAAATATTGACGTGCGCGTACATCACCCGGTTTTTGTCTTCATCGGGCATGACATAGCCGTTACTCGGCGGCGCGTCGGAATACTTCATCAGGTGCTGAACCTCCGAGCGGAAAACTTTGGCGTAAAACGTCAGGGCCTCGCGGCACTCGCCGCCGAAATTAATAAAAAGGCTGAATGACATGATGATCGCTCCTTAAATTAATATTTGAATGCGTAAAAGCACGTTTTCCAGAGAGCATACAGATCGGGGCGGGCACGTTTTTTGCCGTAATGCTCTCTATAGTTGCTGTTATTATAGCACATGCGCAGGGCTTTGCTATGCTTTTTTATTTTATTACATACTCAAAGCTCGCGCCCATGCTGTCCTCGCTCAGCAGAACGCTGTTGCCTTCCAAAAACCTAAACCCCGCCCGACAGGAAACGCGCTCACGGATCACACGGCTCATGTCGCCACGTAGCGGCGCCGCGAGCGGATGTCCCTCCCCCGAGCCTACTGTAATCTCAAGCCGGTATCTTCCCTGTTCCAATTCAATTCTCTCCGGATCGAGACGCAGGATTTTTACGCCCCGGTATGTCGCCAGCCTGTATTCACGGCCCTCTATCCACACGGCGCAGATACAGCCCCAGAAGTGCAGGCCGCAGAAAGGGATCCTCGCAATTGAGGCCATGACCGAGGCGTCACGGCCAAAATCGCTGCACTGCACCCATGCGTACATGTCCGGGAACGAGCGCCCGCTGTCCGACTCAATGTAGCCGGAACCGCCGGTGAAGTCCCGGGGCTCGCCGTTCAGCGTGACGCTGCCGGAAAGGCTGTGCCTCATGCTGACAACGCCATGCCTGCACTCCATCGGAAAAAATCGGAACGGACCCATGATGTCGTCCCTCAGAGGGATGATGCTTTCATAGCATATCTCGCCGGTCAGGCTGAGCTCAGGGCGGCGGATATCCAGTGTGACACCCGAATCGGAGAACACATTTTCTCCGACGCACAGGCGGCCGTCTTTGCGATACTCTGAGAGGGGATAGGGGATATTATACGCGTGCTCGTCGGTAACAACCTGCACGAACGCGCTTTTATCAGCCCTTCCCGGGATAATTGCCAGCGTGCGGCCGCGGGCCCGGTGCTTGTAGTACCATCCCTCGAAGCCCCCGCTCACAGGTGGATGCCTTTTTTGGCCGGATTGTCGACGATACCGCCGTCCTCGCGGAAGCGCGAGCCGTGGCAGGAGCAATCCCAGGTTCTTTCGGCGCTGTTCCAGTGCAGCTTACAGCCCATATGAGAACAGCGCGGCCCTCCGGGAGAGGCAAGGCCGGCCGCCGCCGCGCCGATATTTGCAAAAAGCTGCCCGGGCGGCATCGGGCGCTGAGGAGAGTAAAGCTCCTGCAGCTCACTTTTGCCCGTAACAATCAGGTCGCACAGTATTTCGGCGGCTACCATCGAGCCTGTCATGCCCCATTTATTAAAGCCGCAGGCCGTGTAAAGATAATCCGTTCCGCTGCGGTGAAGTCCTACGTATGGGACAAAGTCCAGCGTCATACAGTCCTGTGCGGCCCAATGGAATCTCTCCGAGGCGCCCGGAAAGGCGCGCTTTACGAGGGAGCGCAGCTCGGAGTATCCACCGCCCTTTTTACCCGTCTTGTGATCCCCTCCGCCGACGAGCAGCAGATCTCCGTATGTCCGGAAAGAGTATCCGTCCTCACGCTCTTCGAGATACATGCCGTCGAGCGGGGGAGCGCCTTCCAGCGCCAGCACATAACTGCGGTGCTGGTAGAGCTTCATAAAATACATCCCCGGGATATTGACCATCGGAAAGTGTGTGGCGAGAATAATGTGTTTTGCCCTTATCCTCCCATTTTCGGTAAATGCCGTGTGTCCTTCAATCCCGCTGACAAAGGTGTTTTCAAAAACCTCCAGCCTTTCTGACAGCGCGAAAAGCAGCTTCAGCGGATGAAACTGCGCCTGCCCCGCCATGCCGAGAGCACCTTTTGTACGAATTGGAATCCTTGGGCTTGTTATGCGGGCGGGCAGCCCGAGCGTGCGGTAGGCCTCTGCCTCCAGCTCCAGAGCGCGCCTGCCGTCCGTCGAAAAAACATAAGCCGTCTTTTCCTCAAAATCGCAGGGGAATGCGGAGGCCAGCGTGCGGAATGCGGCGACGGCCCTCATGTTGGCTTCGTAATACCGCCGCGCGGCCTCCGCGCCGAAGCGGCGTATCAGCCCTCCGTAGATCAGGCCGTGCTGAGCCGTTATCTTGGCGGTAGTATTTCCGGTTATGCCGGAGCCCAGCTCCTTCGCCTCCACCAGGAGACACTTTACACCGCACGCCGTGAGCTTATGCGCGGCAAGCACTCCCGCCATGCCCCCGCCGACCACCAAGACGTCGGTCTCCGTCTTGCCGGACAGCGCCGGGCGGGACTTTCTTTTATCCGCCGCGGTTGCGCTCCATACTGATGCCATCGCTATTCCTCCCAAGCCGGATCCGCTCCGGAGCGCTGTGTATTATTGTCCATCAGAATCACTCTCCCGTATATAGTGTTCCCATAATTGGCGGAATGTTTTCACAAATCAAAAATCCCCTGCGAAAAAGTTTCGCAGGGGACAATCTTACGTTTTTCAGGTGTTCACGACCCCGGATTACGACATCTGGGCAGATGCCTTCCAGATCGCAGCGAGCTTATCCTGATAGGCAACCAGCTTCGAGCAAAGGTCAAGCCGCGCGGCCTCGTTTTCAAGAACCGCCTTCTTCAGGTCGGCCTTCTTATCCTCAAGCTGCCTCTTCGAGGCTATGCCGCGGCTGTACTTCAGCTCAAGATCCGCAACGTCCTTTTCGAGCTTCTTGTTGTCTTCGTCCTTCTTCAGGAAGTCGCGGTATCCGTCCTTCAGCGACTGATAGTCGTTTTCAAACGAGGCGGCCGCATTGTCGGTCGTCTGACTGAGAGTTATCTTTGCAATGGCGTAACCGGTGTTTGTATGCCCTTGCTTGCCTGGCTCTGTATCGGCAAGCCTCTTCTTTGCGTCTACAACAAGGCTGCTGTTTGTGACGTATTTGTCTTTGTCCGCCATTTGAAGTGAATTGATCTTTGAGAGGTCAATCTCCGGCAGGGCGCCGAGCTCGACAGCGTCGGTCAGCTTTATTCCGAGAAACAGCCTGAGGTTTGTCTCAGTCGAGCGGCGCTTGGTTTCAAGGTTTGAGATCGCCGTTTGCGCGGACTCGATACCGTCTTTAAAATCGTCGAGCTGGGACTTTGACACAAGGCCGAGGTCAAACTTGACATTCATGCCGGGGAGTTTCGCGTTCAGCGTGTCGAGGCTGAGGCGAGCGATAGCAAGGTTCTCGTCCAGAGCCTTAAGGCCGAAAAAGAGCTGCTTTGCCGATGCCGTGGCGCTCGTCAGCGATGTGCGCAGATTGCGCTCCTTCGTGTCGTTATTGTCGGACTCGGTGATAAGAAATTGATAGGAGCTGTCTATCGTCCTTTGATACATCGCGATATCCGCCTGAGCTGAGGCTATCTTTAGCTCAAGTGAAGCGATAATAACGGGATCTGTCTCCGTCTTGAATTGCTGTTCATAGCCCTCAAGGTCCGACATCCTCTTATAGTATTTCGCGTCGGCGTCAGGTATGGCGTCGAGCGCCTGCTGTACTGCATCCCCTGTCGCGCCAAAGTTCTCTGCGGCAATGAGATAAGAGGGCGCCTGCGTCCTCACGAGCTTTTCAAGCTCCTCATATTTCACGACAATCGGGCCCGTCTGCGCGGCCGAGGCCGAAAACACAGAGGCGGAGATGATAAGCGCCAGCGCGGCGCACACAGCCTTCTGCCCGGTGAGCTTTCTGATCATATGTAACACTCCTTAAAACCAATTGCAGTCTGTTAACCAACTGGTTAGTACAATTATACCACGACGGCAAATTAAAGTAAACATGAATTTTCTGGCGTTGGGTGATGATTCAGCCGCCATATATCGCGCGACGCGGCTATTACCTAAAGATTAGCGCAAATCGGCCCGCTTTGCAATAGCTCGCCGGTAAAAAATACATAAAGAATTGATAAACGCGCTGGCAAAGGAAAAAACAATTGATTTTAATGGGAATACTCTGATATAATATCTCAATTCTGAAACCAAAGGGGGGGCGGCCGTGACGGAAGGTCAAGCGGGGAAACGGGCGGCGCAGCTTCGCGCGGAGCTTGAGGCGCACAATCGCAGCTACTACGTGCTGGACAGCCCAAGTATCCCCGATTATGAATATGACGCGCTGATGCGCGAACTTTCCGGCCTTGAAGAGGCCTTTCCTGCCTTGCAGCGCCACGATTCCCCTACGCAGAGGGTTGGCGGTGAGGCGCTCTCGGGTTTTTCGCAGGTCAGGCACGCCGTCCCGCTGGAGAGCCTTTCGGACGTGTTTTCCCCGGAGGAGCTCTTCTCCTTTGACGCGCGGGTGGACGGGGCGTCAACAGGCGGATATGTCGTCGAACCGAAGATCGACGGGCTCTCCGTCTCGCTCGAGTATGAGGACGGCGCGTTTGTCAGGGGTGCGACAAGAGGCGACGGCGCCGTGGGCGAGGATGTGACGGAGAACCTAAAAACCATACGGTCGCTGCCGCTCAGGCTTGAGGGCTCCCGCGGCAGGCTCATCGTGCGCGGAGAGGTATATATGCCGCGGCGCGCTTTTGAGGAACAAAACCGCGAGCGAGAGCTTTCGGGCCTCCCGCTCATGGCTAATCCGCGCAACGCGGCGGCGGGATCAATGCGCCAGCTCGACCCGAAGATCACGGCAAGCCGCCGCCTAAGCGTAATTGTCTTCAACATCCAGCTCTGCGATGAGAAAAGCTTTGTTACGCACGCCGAAACGCTGGATTATCTTTCTTCGAAGGGATTTCAGGTGCCGCCGTATACGCTCTGTAAAAATATCTCGGCGGCGATGAAGTGTATAGAGGAGCTGGGGGAGGGCCGCGAGCGCTTCCCTTACGATATTGACGGTGCGGTCGTCAAGATTGATTCGCTCGCTGCCCGCGCCGCTCTGGGAAGCACGTCGAAGGCGCCGCGCTGGGCCGCCGCCTATAAATACCCGCCTGAAAAGAAGCCGTCTGTCGTGAGGGAGATCACCGTCTCCGTGGGGCGCACGGGCGTTTTAACCCCTAAGGCCGTGATCGACCCGGTGCGCCTCGCAGGGACGACGGTGACGAACGTTACGCTGCACAACATTGATTTTATCCGCGAGAAGGATATCCGCGTGGGCGACACAATAATCGTCCGCAAGGCAGGGGAGATCATCCCCGAGGCGCTGGAGGTCGACTTTTCAAAGCGGCCCGAAGGCGCCGAGCCGTTTGTGATGCCGGAAACATGCCCCGCGTGCGGCTCAAAGGTCATGCGCGACGACGAGGCCGCCGTGCGCTGCACGGGCGCGGAATGCCCCGCGCAGCTCGCCCGCAACCTGAGGCACTTTGCCTCGAGGGACGCGATGGACATCGAGGGGCTTGGCGCCGCGCTGTCTGAGGCGCTGGTGGAGAGCGGGCTTATCCGCTCCCCGGCTGATCTTTACTTTCTAAACAAGGACGACCTGATGCAGCTCGAACGCATGGGAGAGCGGTCGACTGAAAATCTGATAGCAGCTGCTGAAAAATCCAAACAGGCGGGCCTCTCAAGGCTTCTTTTCGCGTTTGGGATACGAAATATCGGGCAGAAGGCCTCGCGCCAGCTCGCGATCCGTTTCAGAAAGCTGGACAGGCTGTTTTCCGCCGCGGAAGAGGAGCTTCTCGCCCTGCCGGACTTTGGCGAGACGATGGCAAAAAGCCTTCTTTCCTGGCTTTCGTCCGATCAGGGCAGGCACATGATCGAAAGGCTTAAATCTGCCGGCGTTTGTATGGATTGCCTTGAGGAGGCGCCGGCCTCCGGAGGCGCCTTCGAGGGCATGACCGTCGTGCTGACAGGGACGCTCCCGTCGTTTTCGCGCGCGGAGGCGTCAAAGCTCATTGAGGCGCGGGGGGGCAAGGTATCGTCGTCCGTTTCGAAAAAAACCTCAATGGTGCTCGCCGGGGAGGACGCGGGATCGAAGCTCACAAAGGCGCGCGAGCTCGGTGTGAGGATAATCACCGAAGAGGAATTCATGAAACTTATTGATATGGAGGGGTCCTTATGATAGACAGAAAAGAGATTGGGCACATCGCGGATATCTCGTTTTTGAGCTTTTCCGACGAGGCGCTCGGCGCGTTTTCCGCCGAGTTTGAGAAGATAGTCGCGATGTTTGACAAGCTGAGCGAGCTTGACACAGGTGATGTCCGCCTCGGGTTTGACGCCTCGGGGGCGTCCGTCACGTCACTGCGGCCGGACATAGTCGAGCCCTCCTATGAAAGAGAGCGGCTTTTGGAAAACGCGCCGGAAAGCGCCGCGGGCTGCGTCCGCATTCCCGGCGGCGAACAGTGAGGGAGGGGCATATGGAACTTTACAGGCTGACCGCCGTCGAGATCTCAGCGATGCTCGAGCGGCGCGAGATATCCTCCCGCGAGCTGTGCGGGGAGCTTGCCGCGCGCACGGACGAGGTCGAGGAAAGCGTGGGCGCGTATATTACGCAGACCAGGGAAAAAATGCTTGAAACCGCCGACACGGCGGACAGCCGCCGCGCGTCCGGCGGGCCCGTTACAAAGCTTACCGGAATACCCGCCGCGATAAAGGACAACATCTGCGTCGAGGGCGTGCCCATGACATGCGCGTCCAGGATGCTTGAGGGCTTTGTCCCGCCTTACAGCGCGCATGTCGCCGAGTCGATGGCGGCGGCCGCGATTCCGCTTTCCGGCAAAACGAACCTCGATGAGTTCGCGATGGGGTCGACCTGCGAGACCTCGGCGCTGCAAAACACAAAAAATCCGCACGATCTCTCGCGGGTTCCCGGCGGATCGTCGGGCGGCTCTGCCGCCGCGCTTGCGTCCGGAGAGGTTCCGCTCGCCCTCGGGTCCGACACAGGGGGGTCCTCCCGCGCGCCGGCGGCTTTCTGCGGCGTGGTCGGGCTCAAGCCGACCTACGGCGCGGTGTCGCGCCACGGAGCGGCCGCCTTCGCCTCGTCGCTGGATCAGATCGCCCCGATGGCGCGCTGCATAGAGGACGTGGCCCTGCTCGCGGACGTTGTTTACAGCCACGACGCGCGCGACGCGATGTCCTCCCCGGAGGATGTCAAAAAGGACGGCTTTTTCAAAAATCTCAGCGCTGGCATGTCCGGCAAGACAATTGGCCTGCCGGAAGAATATCTCAGCTGCGTCGACGGCGGCGTGGCGGAGGCCGTAAAGAGCGCTGCAAAGACGTTTGAGAGCCTCGGCGCGAAAATACTTCCCATCTCGCTGCCGATGCTGCGGTACGCGGTCGAGACATACATGATAATCTCGTCGGCCGAGGCTTCGTCAAACCTTGCGAAGTTCGACGGCGTGAAATACGGGTACCGCGCTGAGGGCGCAAAGGATATTTTCGACCTGATCCGCCGTTCGCGCACAGAGGCGCTCGGCGAGGAGGTCAAGCGCAGGATTATGCTCGGGACGTATGTGCTGAGTTCGGGATATTACGACGCGTACTACAACAAGGCCCGCGCCGCCAGCCTAAGGATCCGCGCGGAGTTTATAAAGGCGTTTGAGACCTGCGATGTGCTCATGACCCCGACGACGACCGGCGTCGCTTACAAGGCGGGCTCTATAGTTCATGACCCCGCCAGGATGTATGCCGGGGATGTGCTGACGGTCAGCGTCAACATCGCTGGCCTGCCGGCAATCTCCGTGCCGTGCGGATTTTCCGAGGGGATGCCGGTCGGCCTTCAGCTTATCGGGCGGCATTTCGGCGAGCAGGAGATACTTAACGCCGCCTTCGCGTTTGAGCGCGAGAGCGGGATAAAAAACATCGTCGCGGATATCGGGGGGACGGGGAGATGAAGTACGAAACAGTGATCGGACTTGAGATACACGCCGAACTTTCCACAGAGTCGAAGATTTTTTGCACCTGCCGCTCAGAATTTGGCGGAGAGGTGAACACGCACTGCTGCCCCATATGCCTCGCCTACCCGGGCACGCTGCCGGTGCTCAACGAGCGCGTCGTGGAATATGCAATCAGAATGGGCGTCGCCACAAGGTGCGAGATAAACCTCGCCTCCAGCCATGACCGCAAGAACTATTTCTATTCCGACCTGCCGAAGGGCTATCAGACGACGCAGCAGGTTCTGCCGATATGTGAATACGGCCGTGTCGAGTTTCTGTCCGGCGGGCAGAAAAAAAGGGTTAATATCAGGCGCGTACACATTGAGGAGGACACGTCGAAGCTGCTGCACGGCGGCAGCTTCGGCGGAACGCTGATTGACTACAACCGCTGCGGCGTTCCGCTTATAGAGATTGTCACCGAGCCGGACATCCGCTCAGCGCAGGACGCTAAGGATTTTCTTGAGGCCGTAAAATCCACGCTGTCGGCGCTCGGCATCTGCGACTGCAAGATGCAGGAGGGCTCGATCCGCTGTGACGTCAACGTCTCCGTCAGGCCGGAGGGGCAGAAGGAGCACGGCACACGCGTCGAGATGAAGAACGTGGCCACGTTTAACGGCACCGTGCGCGCGATTGAATACGAGTCCGCGAGACAGATCGCCGCTCTGGAGGCCGGAGAGCCGCTCTACCAGGAGACGCGCAGATGGGACGACGAGAGGGGTATAAACTTCATTATGCGCTCTAAGGAGGACGCGCACGACTACCGCTACTTCCCCGATCCGGATCTGCCGCCGCTCGTGATAACAAAGGAGTTTGTCGAAAAGGTGCGCCAAAGCGTGCCCGAGATCCCGGTTGACCGCGCGATACGCTATGTCGAGACGTTTGGAATATCGGAGTTTGACGCCCGGCTGATCTCGGAGAGCGCCGTGAAGTCTGAATTTTTTGAGGACTGCCTAAAAATCGGGACGGCGCCGGCCCAGGGCGTGGCAAACTGGATAAACGGCGATCTGACGCGCATCGCGGGCGAACGAGGGGCGCAGGGCGGCCTATGGATATCACCCGAGAACCTTTGCGCGCTCGTCGCTATGATTGAAAAAGGCGAGATTAGCGCAACCGCCGGCAAGACCGTGCTTGAAAAGGTGATTGCGACGGGGGCCGCCCCGGAAAAGATTGCCGACGAGCTCTCCCTGCGCCAGGAAAATGACGAGGGCGCGCTGCGCGAAATAGCGCGCGCCGCGATTGATGCCAACCCGAAATCTGTCGAGGATTTCAGGGCGGGCAAGACAAACGCCCTTGGCTATCTCGTTGGGCAGTGCATGAAGGCGTCGAAAGGCAAGGGGAACCCGTCCGTCCTGAGCGGGATACTCGCGGAGCTCATCGGCTGATAACCTGATTTTGGCAGCAGAAAACCTCCCGCGCACAACTTGTGACGCGGGAGGTTTTATTTATATGCGAGGCCAGCGCTCAGGCGCGCTCCTCAATGTATCTGACGACATCGCCCACGGTCTTCAGCGACTGTGCGTCCTCATCAGGGACGTTCACGCCGAATTCGTCCTCAATGGCCATCAGCATCTCGACGATGTCAAGCGAATCGGCCCCCAGATCATCCATTATCTTTGTCTCCTCGGTGATTCCGGCCTCGTCCGCGTCAAGCTGCTCCGCTAAAAGAGCCTTTACCTTTTCAAATACCATAACATATTTCTCCTTTACATAATTCTGATTAATGGGCGCGGGCCGGAGCGTCAGTGTGATCACACTCCGCCTTTCCGCCGCCCGGAAAACGCGCATTTGCGCGTATCCTTACTTCACTAAGCCTCGGAAAAAACGCCGGTCGCCCTGAATTTGGCGTACCGCTGGGCGATGATTTCCTCCGGCAAAAGGCCGCAAAGGGATCCTAGAGCCTCCTCAATGCGGACGCGGATGTTATCGGACGTCTGCCGCGGGCTTCTGTGCGCGCCGCCGTCCGGCTCTTCGACGATACCGTCCACAACCGCGAAGTCGAGCAGATCCTTTGACGTGATCTTCATAAGTGAGGCCGCCTCCTGCTCGCGGGAGGGATCCTTCCACAGTATGCTGGCGAATCCCTTGGGCGATATAACTGAGTATATCGCGTTTTCAAGCATATATACACGGTTTGCCACCGCGAGCGCCAGTGCGCCGCCCGATCCGCCCTCCCCGGTAACGATGCTGACCACCGGCACCTTCAGGTACATCATCTCCATCAGGTTCCTCGCGATCGCCTCGCCCTGCCCGCGCTCCTCGGCGCCGACGCCGCAGTAAGCCCCGGACGTGTCGACAAGACAGATAACCGGTCTGCTGAACTTTTCGGCCTGGTGCATGAGCCTGAGCGCCTTACGGTACCCCTCGGGGTGCGGCATCGCGAAGTTTGACGCAATGTTTTCCGTCGTGTTCCTGCCCTTAACGTGTCCTATCACCGTTACCGGCATGCCGTTAAACCTGGCCACGCCGCCGCAGATGGCCGCGTCGTCGGCATAAAGCCTGTCGCCGTGGAGTTCGAAGAAATCTTCAAACAGGCGGGAGATATAGTAGTGTATGGTGGGGCGCTCCTTGTGGCGCATGATCTTCATGCTTTCAACAGCGTTTATCTCAGCCATGAGCGTCACTTCCCTTCGTATGGAGCGACAGAAGCTTTGCGAGTGCGTCCCTCATGTCCTTCCTGTGGACAATCGCGTCGACAAACCCGTGTTTTTGCTGGAACTCGGCGGACTGAAAGTCGGAAGGCAGCTTTTGCGAGATCGTCCCTTCGATGACCCTCCTGCCCGCGAAGCCGACAAGCGCGCCGGGTTCCGCGAGGATAATGTCGCCGAGCATCGCGAAGGATGCGGTGACACCGCCTGTGGTCGGGTCCGTCAGCACGGTCACGTATAAAAGGCCCTCTCTGCCGTGCTTTCCCACCGCGCCGGAGACCTTTGCCATCTGCATCAGCGAATGGATGCCCTCCTGCATGCGCGCCCCTCCCGAGGCCGTGAAGATAACCACAGGAAGCCCGGAGAGCGCGGCCTCCTCAAAAAGCCTCGCGAGCTTTTCTCCGACGACCGAGCCCATCGAGGCCATCATAAACTCCGAGTCCATAATGCCGATCATCACAGGCGTCCCGTTTATCGCGGCGCGCCCGGTCAGCACGGCCTCATTGAGGCCAGTAATGCTTTTAAGCTTTGAAACCTTGTCGTCGTACCCCGCGAATTCGAGCGGGTTTCCAGTGATAAGCCCTGAAAAACACTCAACAAAGCTGTCCTCGTCTACGGTGCAGAGAAGCCGCTCCTTGGCCTTCAGCCGTGAGTGATGGCCGCAGAGAGGGCAGGTCTTCAGCGCAGCGTCATAGTCGTCTTTATTAACGGGCTTTGAGCATTTCGGGCAGTTAAAAAAGGTATGCCCCTGCACGTCGAGCTCGTTTTCAAGCCTAACGCGCTCCGCCTGCGGGATTGTGATGTATCTGGCCTTTTTAAAGAGATCCTCAAGCATTGGGCGAACATTCCTTTCTGAAAAAACTTCATATCTTTATATAGTGATATCGTGAGTCTCCAGAAACGAGACGCAGTAATCTCCGTTGGAAAAATCCTCGTTTTCAAGGATAGCGAGCTGAAAATCAGCGTTTGTGGTAACTCCCTCAAACAGGAATTCGACAAGCGCGCGCTTCATACGAGCGATGCTGTCCGGGCGCGAGGGCGAGTGCACAATCAGCTTTGCGATCATCGAGTCATAATAAGGCGGGATCTTATAGCCCTGGTAAACGGCCGAATCGACGCGAACCCCGGGCCCTCCGGGGATGTGAAGCGCCTCAATTTTGCCCGGAGAGGGCGCGAAGCCGCGCCTCGGGTCTTCCGCGTTGATACGGCACTCAAGCGCGTGCCCGCTCTGCCTCACGCCGTCCTGCCCGAACGGCAGCCGCTCTCCCGAGGCAATTTTTATCTGCAGCGCAACAAGGTCAAGCCCCGTGACAAGCTCGGTGACGGGGTGCTCAACCTGAATGCGCGTGTTCATCTCGCAAAAATAAAAGCTTTTGTCCTCTCCGACAAGAAACTCGACCGTGCCCGCATTGCGGTATCCCGCCGACATGGCGGCCTTCACGGCGGCCCCGCCCATCTTTTGGCGCAGATCATCCGACAGGAAAGGGGAGGGCGACTCCTCAAGCAGCTTTTGGTGCCGGCGCTGGATAGAACAGTCGCGCTCGAAAAGGTGCACCGTGTTGCCGAAGTTGTCGGCCAGTATCTGAAACTCGATGTGCCGCGGGTTTTCGATATATTTCTCGACGTAGACCGAGCCGTCGCCAAAGCAGGCCTCGGCCTCGGAGCTGGCAGCCGTATATGCCTTTGAAAGCTCACCGGGGGAGCGTACGAGCCGTATCCCGCGCCCGCCTCCGCCGGAAGCGGCCTTGATCATAACAGGATACCCGGCCTCGTCGGCGGCCCTCTCGGCATCCTCAAGCGTTCGTGCTGCGCCCTTCGAGCCGGGGATAACCGGCACGCCCGCAAGCGCCATAGTATCGCGCGCCCGGGCCTTGTTGCCCAGCATCTCGATAGTCTCAGGCGACGGGCCGATAAAAACCAGCCCGTGACTTTCGCAGAGACGCGCAAAGCCGGGATTTTCCGACAGAAATCCAAAGCCGGGGTGCACCGCGTCGGCCCCGGAGGCAAGCGCGGCCGAAACGACGGCGCCCATATTAAGATAACTCTGCCGCGAGAGCGCAGGGCCTATGCAAACCGCCTCGTCCGCGATTTGCGTATGCAGCGCGTCCCTGTCGGCCTCTGAGAAGACCGCGACGCTGATAATCCCCATATCGCGGCACGCGCGGATTATCCTCACGGCGATCTCGCCGCGGTTCGCAATCAGAATCTTTTTAAGCATATATTACCCCTTTAAAAGGAATTGGTCACATTATCGCAAACGTCAGCTCGCCGTATGCCGCCTTCTCTCCGTCCACGGTGGCGAGCCCGGAGGCGACGCCGATTGTCCCGCGGCGCCTTATGAGCGTCGTTTCAAGGCGCAGAACATCCCCGGGCCGGACGATGCGCTTAAAGCGCGCGCCGTCAATCCCAGCAAAGTACCCCGTTTTGCCGCGAAACTCGTCAAGCGAGAGCAACGCGACGGCACCCGCCTGAGCGAGCGCCTCGATAATAAGAACCCCCGGCATGACCGGATTGCCCGGAAAGTGACCGGAGAAAAAGTATTCATCTCCGGTAACGCGCTTTATGGCAACGCAGCGCCGGCCCTCCTCAAGCTCCTCAACCTCGTCAATGAGAAGAAAAGGGTCACGGTGCGGCAGCACCTGCATAATAGCTTCTCTGTCAAGCATAGAATCCCTCCGAAGCTGCTTTTAAATCGGCGGTTACCAAAATCAGCCGATGACGATAATCGGCTGGCCGAACTCGACAAGTTCGCCGTTTTTGGCCTTGATCTCAAGCACGACGCCGTCATATTCGCTCTCAATCTCGTTCATGACCTTCATCGCCTCGATAATGCACAAAACATCGCCCCTCTTCACCTTCTGCCCAAGCTCAACGAAGACGGGCGAGTCGGGAGCGGGAGAGGAATAGAACACCCCTACGAGCGGGGCCTTCACTATCTTACCCTCGTCCTGCGTACTTTCCGATGGCTCCGGTGCGATGTTAACCTCAACGGACTGCACAGGCTGCACCTTCACCTGAGGCGCCTCCGCGGGGTGCGCGGCGGCCTGCGAGGGGACGCGAAGCTCTTTTTTAATCAAAATGTGTTCTCCGGCGGATGTATATTCAAACTCTGAAACCGGCGAGGCTGAAACCGCCTCTATGAGCTTTAAGATAAGTTCCCTGTCCATATAACCTCCAGAGGCAAAGCCCCGTATGTTTACCAAAACATTATAGCTCTATTATAATACGCAGTCAATCAGTTATTTCGTGTTTCCGCCGAAGGTAAAAACGGGACTACACCTTTTTCAGCAGCAGCGACGCGTTATGCCCCCCGAAGCCGAAGGAGTTCGACAGCGCGGCGGAGATGTCCGCCTTGCGGGCCTTCAGAGGCACACAGTCGAGGTCGCACTCCGGGTCCTGCTCCAAAAGCCCGATCGTCGGCGGAACGATACCCTCTTTAAGCGCCTGCGCCGTGATTATGGCCTCAATCCCGCCCGCCGCGCCGAGCATGTGCCCGGTCATCGACTTCGTCGAGCTGACAAGTACGCCTCCGGCGGCGTCGCCGAATGCCTTTTTGATGGCAACAGTCTCATATTTGTCGTTCAGCGGCGTGCCGGTGCCGTGCGCGTTAATGTACCCGACTTCCTCCGGAGAGAGCCCCGCCTCCATCATCGCGAGGCGCATGGCCATCGCCGCGCCCTCGCCTCCCGGATCCGGAGAGGTGATATGATAGGCGTCGCCGGTCGTGCCGTAGCCCGCGACCTCACCTAAAATCTCCGCCCCGCGCGCCTTCGCTGAATCATAGCTCTCCAGCACCACAATGCCCGCGCCCTCGCCCATGACAAAGCCTTCGCGCCGCCTGTCGAATGGAATCGAAGCGGCCTCAGGGTCGCCCGACTGCGAAAGCGCGGTCATGTTCGCAAAGCCCGCGAGAGCCATCGGGACGATCGTCGCCTCCGCGCCGCCCGCGACGCACGCGTCAAGATACCCGTGCTTTATCGCGCGGAACGCATCGCCGATTGTGTTTGTACTTGTGGCGCAGGCCGTCACAACGCACTGGCACGGGCCGCGAAAGCCAAAGCGCATCGAGATCATGCCGGCGGCCATGTTGGAGATCATCATCGGGATAAAGAGAGGCGAAACTTTTAGCGGCCCCTTTTCGACAAGCTTCGAGTGCTCTGTCTCAAGCGTAGAGAGCCCGCCGACGCCGCTGCCGACGATAACGCCGACGCGCCACGGGTCAAGCCCCGCGGCATCAAGCCCTGAGTGCGAAACCGCCTGCACTGCCGCCGCCAGGGCATACTGACAGTAAAGATCCATGCGTCTCGCCTCTTTTTTTTCCATGAACGCGCCCGGATCAAAGTCCTTGACCTCGCCGGCAAGCGTCGCCTTAAAACCAGAAGTGTCGAGACGCTCGATGCGCGAGATGCCGTTTTTTCCGGCCTTAGCGGCCTCCCAAAGCTCCGCGGCGCTGCTCCCGATAGCAGATATCGCGCCCATACCAGTTATAACAACCCTGTTCATATAATCTCCCCTCTGCTTTTCTTTGTAAGTGAAAGAAAGACCAGATCATAAGACGTGTCTATCATATTTCTCATCAGTTCGTCGGAGACGTTCCCTTCAAGGTATATTGAATTCCAGTGCGTCTTATTCAGATAATAGCCCGGCACGATATCGCCGTGCTCACGCCTGAGGGCCTCGGCTGAGGCAGGGTCGCATTTCAGGGAGAGAATCGGCCGCTTTTCCCTGTCCCCGCCCAGCATCGCAAACTGCTTCCCCCCGACGAGAAACCTCACGGCCTCCCACTCGGGCTTATATTCGCGCAAAACCCCTTTTTTTGACGCGCAGTAGTCTTCAAGCCATTCATATTTCATAACCGCACCCCCGGATGTCAGATTGCGAGACCGCCGTCGATAACCAGCACATGTCCCGTTATGTACGACGCGCGCGGAGAGGCGAGGAAGGAAACGGCGTCCGCGATCTCCTCCGGCTTTCCAAACCGCCTGAGAGACACGGCCTTAAGCGCGGCCTCCTTCACGGCGTCGGACAGGGAGTCCGTCATGTCGCTCTCGGTAAACCCGGGCGCCACGGCGTTGACCGTAATGCCGCGTCCGCCGAGCTCCTTTGCGGCCGATTTCGTCATGCCGATCATGCCCGCCTTCGAGGCTGAGTAGTTCACCTGCCCGGCGTTGCCGGATATCCCGGCGACGGACGTGATGTTTATAATGCGTCCCGCGCGCGCCTTCATCATAAGAGGCGCTATGAGGCGCGTCATATTGAAGGCGGATTTGAGGTTCGCCGCTATGATCGAGTCAAACTGCTCCTCGGTCATCCTCGCCAGCATCCCGTCGCGGATGCGCCCGGCGTTGTTTACAAGCACCTCCGGCGTCCCAAAGGCCTTGCATGCGTCCGTAATCATACGTTCGCACTGCTCGTAATCGGAGACGTCCGCCTGGAAGCACTCTGCCGAGACACCCAGAGAGCGGCAGTCCTCGACAACCCGCTCGGCCAGCGGCGCGTTTGAAACAAAGTTAACGGCGATATCAAATCCGTCTCTCGCGAGAGCTCTGGCTATCGCGGCGCCGATGCCCCTTGACGAACCCGTTACTATCGCAAATCCCATACTATGACCTCCAAATCCCGTTTTTCTCGTCCATGACGCGCCGCCCGTCCTCAAAAAGAGACAAAATGATCTCGCGCGCGGGTCGTATCTCCCTGACAAGCCCCGCGCACTGCCCGGCCATGAACGAGCCCGTATCCTTTTCGCCTTCCTTGACGGCTATCCTGAGGGCGCCGAGCGTCAGCTCCTCAAGCTCCTCAAACTGGGCTCCATTCTTTTCAAGCTCGGTATACCGCCTTGTCATGCGGTTTTTCAGCGAACGGATCGGGTGCCCGTGTGACCTGCCTGTAACAACGGTGTCGGTGTCCTTCGCGGAGACGACCATCTGCTTAAAGTTTTCATGTATCGCGCACTCCGCCGCCGCGAGAAAGCACGTCCCGCACTGAACACCGTCCGCGCCAAGCATAAACGCGGCGGCCAGGCCGCGCCCGTCGGCAATGCCGCCCGCGGCGACAACCGGGATGTGAACCGCGTCGCGAACCTGCGGCACGAGCGCCATCGTTGTCATATCTCCGATATGCCCCCCCGCCTCGCACCCTTCGGCGACGACGGCGTCTGCGCCCATGCGCTGCATCCGCAGGGCGAGCGCGCTCGACGGTACGACGGGCAGGATCTTTATACCAGCTGCCTTCCAGCCCTCGATATACTTCCCGGGGCTGCCCGCGCCGGTCGTCACTACGGGCACGCGCTCGTCTATCATCAGCTGAGCCAGCTCGTCGGCGAACGGGCTCATCAGCATGATATTCACGCCGAAAGGCCTGTCGGTGAGTTCCCTCGCCCGCCTGATCTCCGCTCGGATAACGTCCGCCGGGGCGCTTCCCCCGGCGATCAGCCCGAGTCCTCCCGCGTTTGACACGGCGGCGGCCAGAGAGGCCTCCGCGACCCATGCCATGCCGCCCTGAATTATCGGATATTCAATGCCTAAAAGCTCTGTTAAGCGTGTTTTGATCATTAAGATTCCCCCACATCTGTCTTTTTCGGGTCACCAGTCGAGAAGCGCCGCGCCGGAGGTCAGTCCCGCTCCGAAGCCGACGAGGCAGACCTTTTTGCCCTCGCATATTCTACGGTCCTCCAGCGCCTCCGCCACGCAAATCGGGATGCTGGCTGACGAAGTGTTGCCGTATTTGTCAAGGTTTATAATAACCTTCTCCGGGTCAAGCCTGTATTTCGTGATAACGGATTTTATTATCCGGATATTCGCCTGATGCGGAACGATGACATCAAGGTCGGACACGGCGACGCCGCACTGTGCGCAGACCTTTTCGATACATTCGGCCATCGCGCGGGTTGCGAATTTATAGACCTCGGCGCCGTCCATAACAATGCTCCCGTCTCCCGGGGGGGAGAATCTGTGCGCGAATGACTCAGTAAACCTGGTTCCGCTTTGAAAGGCGGCGCCGTAAAGCGCGCCGCCGCCTGAGCCGTCGGACGCGAGATATGACCCCATCAGGCCCTTTTCCCCGTCCGCGCCGATAAGCGCGGCGGCCGAGCCGTCTCCGAAAAGGATGCAGGAGCCGCGGTCGGAATAGTCCGTCACGCGGGTGAGCGCCTCGGAGCTGCATATGAGCGCGCGCCTGACCCTGCCGGAGGCGATATACTGATTAACCACATCAAGCGCGAAGATAAATCCGCTGCAGGCGGCGTTCAGATCAAAACAGAACGCGTTTTTAGCGCCCAGCTCGTGCTGCACGATGCACGACATGGACGGAAATTTATAATCGGCCGTTACTGTACTGCCGATAATGAGGTCGAGCTCAAGCGGGTCAAGCCCGATAGAGGCCAGCGCCTTTCGCGAAGAGCGCGTCGCCATATCCCAGGTGGGGATATCCGTAACGCGGCGCTCGCGTATGCCTGTGCGCGAGACGATCCATTCGTCGCTTGTGTCGACAATCCCGGAAAGCTGAGCGTTTGTCAGTGTTCTGTCGGGTAAATAGCTGGATACCGCCAAAATCCTGGCTTTCAAACATTTCCCTCCAAACAGCGGGTTGCGCGGCCGAGCATCGCAAAGAGCCGCAAAAAAGCGTAAAATCTCTTGAAAAAGACAATTTATAGTGATATAATCAGGCCGATATTTTGAAAATCAAAGCATTACAGGGAGATTATACATACGTAAAATACCCCTGTCAAGAAAAACCGTAATTAAACATTGCGCCGCCGCTGGATGCAGTGTGCCCGGCGCGTAAAAGGGGAGGATTAAGTGTCAAAAGCCGCATTTGTGTTCTCGGGACAGGGATCTCAGTCCCCCGGCATGGGAAAAGAGCTTTTTGACAGCTATGAGGCGGCGAAGGAGGTATACCTCGCCGCGGCGGAGGCGCTGAAAAGGCCGCTTTCGTCGCTTGGGTTCGAAACGTGCTCAGAGGAACTAACGAGGACGGAAAGCGCCCAGCCGGCCATCTTCACGCTGAGCATGGCGGCGCTGAACGTGCTGCGCTCGCTCGGCTTTGAAACGGACGCGTTTGCGGGGTTTTCGCTTGGCGAGGTCGGTGCGCTGTGCGCCTCCGGCGCTGTCACGCTCGAACAGGGCTTTGAGATAATCGGAGCGCGTTCAAAGGCGATGCAGCGCGCGTCCGATGAAAACGGCGGGGTCATGTCCGCGATACTTGGCCTTTCTGCCGAAGCTGTGGACGGGGCCTGCGCGCGCGCCGGAGAGGGCGTGTGGGCGGTTAACTACAACTCCCCCGAGCAAACGGTTATAGCCGGTAAAGAGCCCGCCTGCGAAAAGGCGGAAAAGCTTTGTTTGGAGCTGGGCGCTTCCCGCGTGCAGCGGCTGAGCGTTGGCGCGGCGTTCCACAGCCCGCTGATGGCCGCGGCGGCCGCGGAGCTGCGCGCCTCGGTGCCCGCTGTTCCCTGCGAGCCCGGGAATGGAAGACTTTATTCAAACGTCACCGGCGGCAGGCTCTACAGGATTGACGACCTTGGCGAATACCTCGCGGAGCAGATGACGGGCCCGGTCAGGTGGACGGAGGTTGTGCGCGCGATGGTATCCGACGGGTATGACACCTTTATCGAGCTCGGGCCGGGGAAGACGCTCTGCTCGCTGATACGGCGCATTGACCGCGGCGTCAGGACGCTGTCCTGCGACAGCGTGGCGAGCATTGAAAAGACAATCGAGGCTGTGTATGGGCGCTGAAGTAATCACGGCGGACGGCGTGATGGAAGAGATGGAGCCACGCAAGGAATACATAAGAGAGCTCAATGTGCTCGTGATGGAGATCATCAGCAGCTTTATAAAATATGAGGAATATCTTTACAGGAAGGGCAGGCGTGACAACGGGCTGACCGTTTCCGAGGCGCACCTGATTGAAAAGGTCGGCGCTGAGGGCGGGCGCTCTATGGGAGAGATCGCCGCTCTGCTCGGCGTTTCGGCGGGGACGCTGTCTGTCTCCGTGGCGAGGCTGGAAAAAAAGGGAATAATCGTGCGAAAGCGCTGCGAGGGCGACAAGAGGGTTGCGCTCTGCTCACTGACCAGGAGGGGCAGGGCGGCGCTCAGGATGCACGAACGGTTCCACGCCCGCATGATTAAAAACGTGCTGAGCGCACTTGACAGCGACACCGCGGAGAGCTTTGGCAGGATTCTGACCGCCATAAACGAATTTCTCTCGTCCGAAACATGGCTTGCCAAAAGGAAAAAATAGCGGATTTTATATGCTGCGCCTTCGGGGATCTCCGGAGGCGTTTTGCGTTTATCGCGGCGCGCGGCAGAGCATGAAGTTTCGTGCCCTGACGCGAGCCGGGTTCTAAAGCCCGTCTCGGCGGCGTATGAATATTTTATATCCCGCCGGCCGGAGCGCGGCTCCGCACACTGCGGAGATTTTGCCTTCGCACATAACATATGCGCCCATTTGGCGCGTGAGTCTTCAGTCCGCGCGGGAGCCGACGCGCACATCTGCCGGCGGCTCCCGCGGCGGTTTCGAGAGGAAAGCATATGAGAGCTCTGAGAAGAGGAAAATTCAGGTTTGCGATTCTGCGTATTTCAAGGCCGCTCAAGGGAATATTCCTCCTTGCGCTGTGCGCCGCGGCGCTGCGCCTTGCCATAACGGCCGGCCTCTCAAACAGGCTGGACGGCCTTTTGTCTGCCGCCGTCTCAAGCGGCGGTTTTTCACGCGCCGCGCTTAGCTTTGAGCTGGGGGACGGGCGCGAGAGCAGGGGATTTTTTGACGCGCTGCTCGGGCCTTCGGCGCTTTTTTCAAAGCCCGGGGGAAAGACGACGGAAAAAGAAGCGGTATCACTTGAAGACAGCGCGGAGCAGCACGAAAGCGAGCCCGAGGCGGAGGCCGCGAGGCCGATAACCGTGCTGCCCAGCCAGATGCCCTCGGGCCTTCCGGACGAGGAGGCGGTCAAAGCAATAACTATAAGCCCGACAAGTGAAAGCGGCTATGAAACCGCCAGCAAGCTTTTTATAAAAAACGAGGCCGGGCTGAGCATCGATATTGAGGCGATGCTGAAAGCAAAGCTGCCCGTGAAGTTCTCCGGCGACGGCCCGCATGTGCTGATCATTCACACGCACGGCTCGGAGGCATATACCCCGGACGCAAAGAATCTTTACGTGCAGACAGACCCGGACCGCACCGAGGATAAACGCTTTAACATGATCCGTGTCGGCGACGAGGTGGAGAAAATCCTCAAAGATCGCGGCGTTTCGGTTGTGCACGACAGGAATCTTTACGATTATCCGTCGTACAACGGGTCATACAGCCGTGCGCTTGAGGCCATTGGCAAGCAGATGAAAAAAACACCGTCAATCAAGATGATAATCGACATACACAGGGATTCGATGACCGCGCAGGACGGATCCGTGTACAAAACGGTGTGCGAGATCGACGGAGAGCAGGCCTCGCAGATTATGCTGGTAATGGGCTCAAACGCGGGAGGACTGCCGCACGCGAACTGGAAGTCGAACCTCACCGTTGCCGTGAAACTTCAGAAAATTGTGCAGGAAAAATACCCCGGCCTGATGCGCCCCATCAATCTCAGGAAAGAACGGTTTAACCAGCACGCCACGCAGGGCTCGATGATTGTGGAGATAGGCACGGCGGGGAACACCCTCGATGAATCGCTTATGGCGGCGCGCATGTTCTCCGACGCGCTCGCCTCCCTTCTCGGTAAATAGGCCGCCCTTGAAAAACGGGGAAGAAAAGGGTATAATGGCAGAAAAACCGCAGAGGTGATACTATCAAGCCTTTTCTGATACTTATGCTGCTTTTCCTTCCCTTGGCCGCAACACTGCTCGGCTCGCTCCTCGGCCTGAAGGCCGACCTGGGCCCGCGAGGCAGGCTCGGGGCGATGCTCGGCTTTGCGGCGGGCGTGATGCTCGCTGCCTCGGTCTGGTCACTCCTCATCCCCGCGTTTGACATGACAGCTGGAGGCGCTGTCGGAGTGATGCAAATCCTTTTCGGTTTCGCGCTGGGCTGCGCGCTGATGCTCGCCCTGGACAAGCTGATGCCACACCAGCACATTGATGAGGACGCGCCCGAGGGCAGGCCTTCGCACATGTCGCGCCCGATGCTGCTCGTCATGGCCGTGATGCTGCACAATATCCCCGAAGGCCTCGCGACCGGCGTTCTGCTTGCCGCTGCCTGGCAGGGGGGAGAGGCCTCCGCGGGTGCGCTCGCGTTCGGGGTTGGGATGGCTATACAAAATTTGCCGGAGGGGCTCGCGGTCATTATGCCGATGCGCGCCGCCGGGATGAGCGCGCGCAAATGCCGCACGTGGGGAGTTTTGTCAAGTCTTGCCGAGCCGGCCGCGGCGCTTGTCGGATGGGTGGGCGTCTCCGCACTCTCTGGAAGCGGCGGGGCCGTGATGCCGATAATGCTGAGCATGGCCGCCGGAGCTATGATTTTCATCGTCGTTGAGGAGCTGATCCCCGAATCGCAGAGCGCGAACGATGGTCACTCTTCGACCTACGGTTTTTTAGTGGGATTCCTGGCCATGGCGGCGCTTGCTATGGGCCTCGGATAGCCCAGGGAAATACGGCGCAGCGGGCGCGGCGGGAGCTGCGTCCGCTTGTTTTTGCGCCAAGGCGCGCTATTCTATAATTAGGCGGCTGTGCATAGATTTTTAGGAGAGGGGGGATATCCATGCCCGAAAGCAAAAAAAAGGAGAGCATACTTGAAAAACTTGCTTTTAAGTTTGACATCCCGGGAGAGGCCTTTGCCGGGCTGGCGAGGATGGAGATAACAGGATGCCGCGACTTGCTGATCGAGAATCACAGGGGTATCCTCGAATACGGCGACAGCAGGATTGACATAAACCTCGGAGACTTTATCCTCAAGCTCCTCGGCATTGAGCTGAGGCTGGTGGCAATGAACGAGCGGGAGCTGAGGATCCACGGGACGTTCACGGGCATGGAATTTGTGTTTTAGCGCTAAAAAACCGGAGGAGCAGATATGCAGTCAGTAGTCAATTTTTTCAGGAGCTATGTCAGAGTAGAGATAACCTGCCCGTTTCCCGAGCGGTTTCTGAATATATGCAGCCAGAACGGCATTGCCTTCTGGGATCTTGAGCGCGTGTCCGAGGTATGTCTGCGCACAAACATGTTTTTGGATGGATTCCGCGCCCTGCGCCCGTTTGCCTCGCAGATGAGCTGCCGCGTGAGGATACTCAGAAAAACCGGCGCTCGTTTTTTCCTGTGGCGGTTTCGAAAGCGCCAGGCGCTTGTGGCCGGCCTCCTCGTCTGCGTGGCGCTTGTGGGGGCGCTGTCTCAGTTTGTGTGGGACATAGATATTGCGGGAAACAGCCTCGTGCCCGATGCGGCTATTCTCCGCGCGCTGAAGGACGCTGGCTTCGGCGTCGGGTCTTACACGGGGTCCTTAAACCATGACGCGCTGCAAAACGACCTGCTTATAAAGTTGCCCGAGCTTTCGTGGATAGCCGTCAATATCAGCGGAAGCCGCGCAAACGTCGAGGTCAGGGAGCGCATTAAAAAACCCGAGATTATCCCCAAAAACGTGCCGTGCAATATTGTGGCTAAAAAAACGGGCATAATCCTTTCAATGGAGGTGCTCAGTGGCCAGGAGCAGGTGAAGGCCGGGCAAACGGTGCAGGAAGGAGATTTGCTCGTAAGCGGGATAGTCGACAGCCAGGTGCTGGGCGCGCGGTTTGTCCACTCAATGGCCCGCATTGAGGCCCGCACATGGTTCAGCAAAGAGGCGGTGCTGCCGCTCGAGGTGTCGCTGAAGGAGTATACCGGCAGAGAGAGGGAGAAAACGGCGCTCCTGATAGCCGGATGGAGAATAAATTTGTATTTTAAGGCTGGAAACCCTTATGTCAGTTGTGATAAAATAGTAAAAAAAACAAGGCTCGCCCTGCCCGGGGGGCTTGCGCTGCCTTTCAGCGTGATTAAGGAGACGTTCCGCGAGTACGAGCCGCTCCGGCGGGCGGTCACGGAGGCCTCGGCGCGCGAGGTGCTGAAGTCCGTGCTGCTGGCGAGGCTTTCAGAGACGGGGGGCGCGCTCGTGTCCGACGATTACAGCTTTGAGGTGAGCGGGGCCCTGGCGCACATGAAGCTGACGGCCGAGTGCCGCGAGCGCATTGAGCAGAGCGTCGCGATCCCGATGGAGGCCGCCCGGAACGTGGCGGACGACAGATAAGGAGAAAAAATGGTTGAACAAACGATAAACGTCGAGAGATTTGAGCAGATTATCAGCATCTTCGGGGCATTCGACGAAAATATCCGCGAGATTGAAAAGGAGTTTGACGTCAAGATCATTAACCGCGAGACGGAGCTCAGGGTCGTCGGCGAGGGCGAGGGCGTGATCCTCGCGGTCAAGGCGATCGAGGGGCTTATCGCCCTTTCGTCGCGCGGCGAGCCGCTGACAATGCAGAACGTGTCGTATATAATAGGCCTTGTCAAAGAGGGCAGCGAGGAGAAGATCGGCGACCTCGCGCGCGGCGTCATCTGCGTAACGGCCAAGGGCAAGCCGATAAAGCCGAAGACGCTCGGCCAGAAGAAATACGTGGAGGCAATCCGCAAGAACACGATTACGCTGGGCGTCGGCCCCGCCGGTACGGGAAAGACCTACCTCGCGGTGGCCATGGCGGTCGAGGCCTTCCGCGACAAGAGTATAAACCGCATTATCCTGACGCGTCCCGCCGTCGAGGCCGGGGAGAAGCTCGGCTTTCTGCCGGGCGATCTGCAGAACAAGGTCGACCCGTACCTCCGGCCGCTCTACGACGCGCTCTTTGACATACTCGGCTCCGAAACCTACCTTAAAAACCTTGAGCGCGGCAATATAGAGGTGGCCCCGCTGGCCTACATGCGCGGTCGCACGCTGGACGACTCGTTTATTATCCTCGATGAGGCGCAGAACACCTCGCGCGAGCAGATGAAGATGTTTTTAACGCGCATTGGCTTTGGCTCAAAGGTCGTCATAACCGGCGACGTCACGCAGATTGACCTGCCGCACGACAAGGTATCGGGCCTTGTGGAGGCCGCCCGGGTGCTCGACGGCATCGACGACATAGCGATCTGCCAGCTTTCCTCGCGCGACGTTGTGCGCCATGTGCTGATCCAGAAGATCATCAAGGCATATGAGGACTTTGAAAAGACCCGCGCGAAGGAGGGCGGCGGACGGCCCAAATACCAGAGGCGCGGAAGATAGGAGGGCCCGTATGCCGGGACATATTATTGAGGTCGACGGTCTGGGGCTCTCAGCGGGCCATATTTCAGCGATAAAAAAGGCCGCCGCAATCGCGCTTGACTTCGAGCAGGACATGCCTGCGTGCCTCGTCGCCGTCATGCTGGTCACGGATGCGGACATCAGGGCCATAAACCGCGATATACGGGGCACCGACAGGGTTACGGACGTTCTGTCCTTTCCGGCGCTTGAGCTTTGCCCGGGGCAGCCGCCCGCCCCCTCTCCGCAGGACTGCGACCCCGAGACGGGCGCCGTTTTCCTGGGTGACATTGTGATCTCCTGCGAGGCCGCCCGCCGCCAGGCCGCGGATTACGGGCACAGCGTCACGCGGGAAGCGGCCTTTCTGGCCGTACATTCGGTTTTGCACCTTTTGGGGCATGATCATGAGCTCGGAGAGGCGGAGGAGAGGGCCATGTTCGAGCTCCAGGACAAAATCCTTGAAAAGGCGGGAATAGGCAGGGATTTGGAGGATGAGCCCGATGAAGGCAGGTAAAAACAGGCGGCTTGTCCACAGCTTTCGCGACGCCGCCCGCGGCATATGGCACTGCGTGAGAAATGAGCGCAACTTCAGGGTTCACCTGTGCGCGCTGATAAACGTGATTATCTTCGGGCTTTTGTGGGATATCGGCCGCGACGCTTGGCTGGCGGTTATCATATGCTTTACGCTGGTACTTTCGGCGGAGCTGTTTAACACGGCGATCGAGCTTATCTGTGACAAAATTGCCCCCGGCTTTGACAGGCTGATCGGGCTCATTAAGGACATCTCGGCCGCCGCGGTGCTTGTAACGGCGCTTTTTGCCGCAGTGGCCGGCGCTGTCATATTCATTCCCAAGCTTTTGGAAAGTCCCTCTACCGCGCTCTGGCTGCTGCTCACGGCCCCGCTTTCGCTTATGATAATCCTTCTCGCAGGAAGGTAAATCCGGCCTAAAACCAGCCTCTGCGCTCGCGCGGACGCCTTTGCGGATGCCTGACCTCGTAATCGACAAGTATCAGATCCTCTCCGATGCGCCTTATCGCGTCCCACGGGATTACATAGTCCTCCTCGCGCCCAAAAAAGAAGAAGCGGCACGGTCCGGGAACGACGATCGCGAGAACCTTTCCGCAGGCCACGTCGATCTCCACGTCGCATACAAACCCGATTCTGCACCCGTCGCATATGTTGATGACCTCCTTGCACCGGAGGTCGGCAATCCTGCAGCTCATAAAAAATCACCCCAATAAAGATTATTGGGGTGATCTCTTTTTTATTCGCAATTATTTGGCTGGGAGGCCTCTTCCGGCTTCGCGGCCCTGCCTCCGCACCCGGGACAGAACAGCATTCCCTCCTCGAGCGTGTATCCGCAGGCCGTGCAGGGGTGGGTTCCGCCGTCCCCGTCGCGTCCGGTGGAGGTTTTTTCCCCGCATCCGGGGCAAAACGCCGCGCCGTCGGCAAGGGCCCAGCCGCACCTGCGGCAGACGACCGTGTTTTTAATATCGCAGATCTTTTTTTCCAGCGCGTCAATCTCTAGGTAAAGCCTTTCCGCCTCGTCGAGAGGCGCGGTGAGCTCGCCGGGCAGCTCTCCGCCGGAGGCGCGGATGCGAAGGCAGGCCTCTCCGGCCTCGCGCAGCTGCGCGCTTCTCCTGTCATGCAGCTTGCCTATCTCAAAGTTCAGCCTGGCCGTCTCAAAAAACTGCCCCGACTTCCTCGATGCGGTTGCGGCAGCCTCGCTGACCGACCTGGAAAAATCGTCCCAAAAAGACATTGTGCCCTCCTCTGCCGGGCAAATGCGGCCGGCTCGCTATGTTGCGGAGCCCAGATATATTACGTCGTCGACCCTCTGAGCCATCGAATGGGGCGTGGGCGCGGTTATGTTCTTGACAATATGTCCGATCACGAGCTTAACTCCGGGATAGATGCAGTCCGTCGCGCTGATCTTGCCGTATCCAAACTCGCTGATCTTCTGCTTTGTTTCCTCCTGCTCTTCGAGGAGCCCGGAGAGCCGCTCCTGGTTAACGCCGAAAGTATAGTTCGCGTTCGAGAGTGATTCGGCCTTTTCCTCGTCAAGCCTGCCGGCTTTTTCGTAGTCATTGAAGAGCGCGATCAGCCGTGACAGCGTCGCCTGCTCCTTTTGAAGGGCGGCGATCTCCTTGGGAAGTTCTTTGTCACGCGCCAGCAGCGCGGGGTCGTTTCCCACCTCGATCACCGTCATAATGGGGGAGTTTTTGCTGCCGATCGACTTTGCGGTCACGCTGGTCCTCGCGAGGCACCTGCCCGCGATAATCGTCGCCTTGGTGCCCTCAAGCCTCACGTTGCCGCCGGAAAAGATCTCGGAGCTGAGGATGACGTCGGCGCAGACGTCGCCGCCCGCATAAGCGCGGCAGTTCTGAAGATACTTGCTCGTTATGTTCTCGCCGGCGTGAAGCTCGCCCTTTGACATGCCGTTCATGCCACCGCCTATGAATATGCTCCCCTTCGCGGTGATATCCGCATTTTCCACTGAGCCGTTTATCGTGACGTTGCCGCCTGCCTCGATCTTGAACCCGGCAAGCACGCTTCCAAGCACCTGCACGCTGCCCACAAACTTGATGTCGCCGGTGGCGAGCGACACGTCTCCCTCCACAACAAAAACCTCAAGCACGCTGACGCGCCTGTTTATTAACTCCGCCTGCCCGTCCGCGGCGGAAAAAAGCTGAAGCTTATCCTCCGAGAGAACGGTGTTCTTCCCCACAGGCATCGGCACATCCTTGCCTGGGCGTGCCCGGATTACCGTCCCAAGCACGTTCATGCCGTCAATACCGGGAACGGACTCATTTTTTTCACAGAGGAGCTGACCCTTGGAGACATTTTCAATAATGCCCAAGTCCTTCAGGTCGGCGGTACCGTCTTCTCTGATAAGGGGGCGTTTTTCCTTAGTCAGGCGGAACTTGTACGAAATCTCGGAGCTCACGCCGTGCTTCGGCGCCTGTCCGTTTGCGACAATCGTCTCCCCCACATAATCCGGTGAGGCGGCAAGCCGCTCAACAGCTTTCTCGTCAATGCCAAACAGCACTTTCTTAAGAGATAACGCGTAATGGATATCCTTAGCGGTAATGCCCTTCCCGCCGTTCTGAGGCGCAAAAAGAAAAACGCTGGCGGTCATTTTATCCGAAGACACTCTGACCTCCACGCTTGCGTCCACGGGCTGGGGCGCAGAGCCGGAGTCTATCCCGGGAGCACCGTTCATTGTCTTACCTCCACAATCCATTTCTGCTGTATTTACAATACGGGCAAATATATACCTAACTATTGTATATTTTTATGGAGGTTAAGTCAATATAAATCTTTCGATAGGACATTAACGCCCGGAAACGGGAGCAGCCTTCTGTCCGCCGCAAACGAGATAAAGCACCACGCGCCCGCGCAGAGCAGAGTAAAATTGTGCCCGCTTCTGAAAAATACAAAGATTCCCGCAAGCGTCAGCGCGGAGGAGAGTGTAAGTTCGACCCAAAAAAGCGCCGTGTTCAGCGCCCGGGCGCCGATATGCCTGGAAAGAAGAGCTCTGAGAGCCATGCCGCCGTCAAGGCGCGAAAGGGGCAGCAGATTAAAAAGCCCGAGCACAAGGCTCGCGCCGGAAAAAATGAAGAGGCGCGGCTCGCCCAGCTTTGACGCGAGCATGGATGCCGCCTGAGCCGCGATAATGCTCACAGCCGGCCCGGACAGGCAGAGCAGCAGCTCTCTGAACACCGTGCCCTCGTCTGAAAACGACAGACGCATATATGCCCCCGCGGCCCCGAGGCGCAGTGCTGCCACCCTTCCCCCGCATATGAAGGCGGCGCACGCGTGCCCCATCTCGTGAAGCACGGAGGATACCAGGACATAAAAGAGCAGCCCGGCGCCGTCAAAAAAGCAAAGCGCGGCGAGTACGAGCAAAAACATGGGCGTAACAGATACGGAAGGCCGGGAAAACGGCCTCATCCCGCCTCGGGAGAGACGTAATGCATCGGATCGAGCACCGAGCCGTCTTTTCTGACCTCGAAGTGCAGATGCGGGCCGGTTGCCGTCCCGGTCGAGCCGACCTTCGCGATTGTCTCGCCTTTTTTCACCTTCTGCCCTTCCTTTACGAGAGAGCGGCTCAGATGCCCGTAAAAGCTGCGGTATCCCCCTGAATGGGCGACGAAGATATAGTTGCCGTATGTCGCGTTATACCCTGTGCTCTCGACCTTGCCTGCGGCGAAGCAGATGATTGCCGTGCCCGTCTTCCCTGCGATGTCCACGCCGTAGTGAAACTTCGCGTTGCCGTCCACAGGATGATCCCTGTAGCCGAACGGAGAGGTAATCCTGCCCAGCAGCGGGGTCACATATGAAAACGGGAGCTTGTAGTTTTCGAGGTCTACCTTATCCGGCGCGGGGATCTCAAAAGGCACCGCCGGCGTATCATCCTCTCTGTCCGCGTCGGAAAGCTCGAAGGACAGATCTTCAAGCATCGCGTCTCGGTTTTTGCGCTGGAGCTCGAGCGCGGGGGAGAGGATGCCCTCCTGCGCAAGCCTCAGCGCATCATGCGCCCCGCTTCTGCTCGTCAGCGCGGGCATACGACCGTCCCCCGACTGCTCCGGCGTGTCATCTGCCGAGGCGGGAAGCGGCGCGGGCGCGAAAACCTCCGCTCCCCATTCGTCCCCGACGGCTGTGACGGGCTGCTCCGCCGCCGCTTTTCCGGAAGTCGGGAGATCTCCGGCGGCCTCTTCTGCCGCGCCGTCTGCGCGTCCGCTCCCGAAAAGACTGTCGGATAAAATTGAAAAGACCTCTTTTGCACCTTCCTTTTTCGAAAGGGCCTCACCAATCTTTGAGAAGGTTCCACGTACGTCGAGCCCGCCCTCAATCTTTTCAGAGACAATCTGCCTGAAGGCGGGAAGGTTTTCCGGAAAGGCGGTCTTCACAGCAAACGCCGCCGCCAGCAGCGCAAGGCAGATAATCATCTGGATGGATTTCCTGTCAGGGCGTGCTCGGGCCTTTTTCTGCGCTCCCCTGACGCTTGCCCTGCCCCTGTCCCCGCGATCAGAGCGCGGCCGCCCCGCGCCTGTGCGCTGATGCCTTACTTCCCTCGCGCCGGGTTTTATGCGCGGTAAATTGACGGGCTCCTCTCCCTCCGCTATAAAAAGCCTGTCCGAAACGCTTTGACCGTCGCGGAGTTCAGGCCGCTCATCGTACATGTTTTGTCCCCCCTCTTTTAAGTCCCGGGCAGCGAAAATCATCCTGCCTTTAACGCCCTAACCCATTTATATTCGCGCGGGGGCAAAAAATTATAGCTTTCTGCTCTCGGGTGTGGTAATATGATTTACGACAAAAACTGCTCTGCGGGCGCCGGGGGATTAAAGGCGAAAACGGAGGTTTCCTCTCGATGAGACACATGATCGATTTTAACGATATGCCGCTTGCGGAATGGGAAGAACTCTATTCGCTCTGCAGCGGGATAATCTCCTCTCCTTTGGAATATGCGGACGCTCTGCGCGGCAGAGCGATGGCCAGCCTTTTTTTTGAGCCCAGCACCAGGACGCGCTTTTCCTTTGAGGCCGCGATGCTAAAGCTAGGGGGAGGTGTGTTCGGGTTTTCCGACCCGAAGGCGTCGTCCGTTTCAAAAGGCGAGCGGCTGAAGGACACCATAACGATGTGCTCAGGATACTCGGAAGCAATCGTGATGCGGAGCCCGCTTGAGGGCGCCTCGAAAGCGGCCTCGCTCTTTTCATCCTCTCCGGTCATAAACGCCGGCGACGGCGGGCATCTGCACCCGACGCAGACGCTGACTGACCTTGTCACGATCCGCCGGCTCCGCGGTTCGCTTGAGGGCATGAACGTGGGCTTTTGTGGCGATCTCAAGTACGGGCGAACGGTGCATTCGCTGATAAAGGCGCTGTCACGCTTCAAAAACGTAACGTTTTATCTGATATCCCCGCGGGAGCTGTCGATCCCGCCGTACATCCGCTCGTTTCTTAACGAACACCGGCAGAGATACCTTGAGGTGACGGGCCTTGAGGCCACAATGCCGGGGCTTGACGTGCTCTATATGACGCGCATCCAGCGCGAGCGCTTTAACGACATATCAGAATATGAGCGTTTCAGGCATATCTATGTCCTGAATTCGGCCAAGCTCAGGCACGCGAAAGAGGATCTGCTCGTTATGCACCCGCTCCCGAGGGTCGACGAGATACACATGGACGTGGACGCCGACAGCCGCGCCGTATACTTCAGACAGGCGGAGTTTGGCATGTATGTCCGCATGGCCCTGCTTCTGACCCTGTGCGGAATGCCGCGCGAATACCCGGACGCGCCGGGCCCGTTTGAGGGGAGGCACCTGTGCGGCAATCTTGGCTGCGTCACCGGCTCTGAGGAATACCTGCCGCCGCTAACCTCCGAGATCGGGGGGAAAACCGTTTGTGGGTACTGCGAAAAGGAAATACCATGAAAAAGCCTGCCCTCCCCAACTCCGCATTTGCGCCCCTGATGTATCGAAATTGAGACAATTTTTGCGCTCCCTGGCGGTTTTTGCCGGTGGAAATGGCGCAATAATTAAAAAAATTCGCCTCCCAGGCAAAAATGTGTTGACATTGGCTCGGCGGTAGACTATAATAAATTTTGCTGCCGAGCGGCGGTGGATATTAATTGGCGGCCGCCAAGCATTTGGCGTAATATCGCGGGATGGAGCAGTCCGGTAGCTCGTCGGGCTCATAACCCGAAGGTCGGAGGTTCAAATCCTCCTCCCGCAACCAATTGCAGTGCCCTTACAGCATTTAGGTGCTTTAAGGGCACTGCGCTTTCATGTTGCGACGCGGAGCGGCGTACCGCCGCTTCTTTTCTCTTTTGCATCAAAACTTTCGGCTCGGGGAGAGGTATCCGAATAACCTTTTTAGGCGGAGCCTATTTGATAAGGCAATACACACAATCTCTGCGCGGTGTTGCCATAAGCCTCGTTTGCAAAAAAATCTTGACAGGTAGCCTTATCAGAGGGGAGCGGACGATTAAATCATCCGCTCCCCTCATAGTATTCAAGATGGCAAAGACACAACCGTTACCTTTGGTAGGTGTAATCATCTGAGGGACAAAGTGCGCATCCCTCAGATGATACTTATCCTATCTCATCACGGTGGAATATAGTGCGTCTACTCCGCCGATATAAGCTGATGGCCTGTTTACTTCACCGTAAACGTAAACGAGTAGCTTGGGAAGAGCTTTGCGTACTTCACGCCGCTTATCACAAAGGTGTCTCCGGCGGCGGCCGCATAGCCGATAACAAGCGCGTTGCCGTCCTGCACGGGTGTAAGCGTAGCAGTGCCGTTTACCACAACCTTGTAGCCCTTCAGCGTCGAGATATCGGCCGCGAACAGGAATCTTGTCTTGCCTTCGACCGACTTGTCAATCTGCACTGCCCAGATGTCGGTGTTGAATGGGACAACTTTTAGTTCCGCCGTCTTCGAAGAAGCACCTGCCGTCACGATCACGTCGTATGTCCCTGCGGCGATGTTTTTCGCCGCGCCGATGTACACGATGGCCTTGCCCGCGCCTGTCATATCGGTCTCGCCGTATACGCTCAGGCCGTCTTTCGAGACGATTTTAATGCTAATGGCTCCGAGACCCTCTCCTTGGACTGTCACAGGCACATTCGCCGCGAATCCGGCGACAAGCTGCTCCACGCCGACAGTGACATTTGTGATGGCGCTGTCGGTATTCTTCCACAGCACGTCATCAACAAAGTCGACAAAGAGAAGCGGCCAGAGCATCCAGTCATGGGCGCCGTTGTGGGCATACCAGCCGGCGTCCACGCCCAGGGCCTTCAACTTGTCAGCGTACTGCTTTCCATAGAGCTGGCGGTTCCGGCCGTTGCCGATATGAGTGTCGTCCTCAATGCCGCAGCCTACCATAACCTTCGCGAAGGTCAGGTTCTTCATATTCTCGTAAGCCAGCCCCGCACCTACCATGCTGCCGGTGCTCAGATTGTCGGGATGCAGATCCTGAGAGTTGCCGGAGCTCCATATGCCGAAATATCCGAACAGCGGACTGTCTTTCTGCGCGTCGTACATATAGACATTCGCCGTGGTTGTGCCGCCGGCGGACAGGCCCGCCATGGCGCGGCCGGAAGCTTCTTTCGAAACATTATAGACCGATTCCATCTTGGGGATGATGTCGCCAATCAGCTCCGCGTTCCTTTGGTTCTGCTGGCTTTGGTTCCAGGCCATGCTGGCCACGATGAAGCCTTCGGTCTTTCCGTCGGCTATCATGTTGTCCAGAATAACCGGCACCGCGGCGTCGTTCATCCAATCCATTTCGTTCCCGCCGCCGCCGTGTGATATGTACAGAACCTTATATGGCTCCGCCCGGTTGGAATCATAGTTTGGGGGCAGATAAACCGCCAGGGGGCGGACTGCGCTGTCGCTGCCTCTTGTATAGGTGATGTGTTCGACCTTGCCTTTGGCGGTGTCCTCTCTCGGGATCTCGAAGGTGCGGTCGAGGCTCTTCACTTGCTTTGCCGGATCGCGGGGCATATATACCATGCTGTAGAGGGCGTTTGTTCCCGTTGCGCCCACCCCGATGATGGGCAGGTTGGCCGGGTCAAGTATTTCCTTCGTTGTGCCGCCCGTGGTGACAAGATAGCTGTAAGAGTATGCACCGCTGGGCAGCGGGAGAGCCAGCGTCCAGTAATCGGTGCCGTCAATTTTGGTCATGTCTTCCTTGTAAAGGCCGTATTTCGCGTCGCTGTCCATTGCGAACATGCCGTCCTTCCACTGGTGCGGCGTGAATTTTTCATCCCACGCGCTATATGTATCCGTCGTCGGATAATGGAAGTTCATGACCTTGCTGTTGATCTGCACTCTGGCTGCGTCCGCGTTTTTATAAACAAACGTCGCCGTGTAGCCCGTTGGGGAGGCGGGGTCGGCATTCACGGTCACGCCTTCTTCGGCGTACTGCTTGCCTTCCCAAAGCAGTCCCACGAAGAACTCAAGGCTCTTTGGCCAGTTCATCCAGTCGTGGCCGCCGTTGGGGTAGGGTCCCTTGACGACATCGACGTTCATCTCCTCCAGCGCCTTAATGAGCGCGGTTGAAGTTATGACATGCCGTTTGTCCTGTGCGCCGGAATCTATTATGATGTTAAGCTTGTTCAGCTCCGCTATGGCGCCGGCGCTGAGGGTGCGGATCACGTCTATAGGCTTGTCCGCCGTGCCAACGGGGAACTCCGTGTTGTCGGTGGGTACGTCCTGAGGCGCCCAGACGCCCCATGTGCCGTATTGGGCAAAGTTCGAATCGTTAGCAGCGTTCACCATCATGTCTGCTGAAATCCTTCCGCCCCTCGACAGACCGGCATACGCGCGATCCATGATCTTGGCGGAAGCGTGATACTTGCCCTCCAGCAGAGGGATGACATAGTCTCTCTGCACCAGCTGCATAACCGCCGGGTCATTGGAGCCTGTGCCGGTGGCGCCGAAGTTGACCGCAACAACGATGGTCTTTGGATCCACTTTGCCGCTCGCAATCATATGATCCATGATGTTGGGCATGACGCCGTCATGGGTCCAATCGCGCTCATGGCCGCCGCCGCCGTGGCTGCAGTAAAATACCTTGTACGTAGTTGCGCCGCTGTTGTCATAATTTGGGGGCAGATAGATGCCGATATCCACGTTGGCTCTGGAGCCGGGCGTCGTCACTCCTGCAATACGTTCAAACACGACGCTGCCCTTCTTCGCGGGGTCGTCAATGGGCAGTTGGATGGAGAGATCTTCGTCCTGCTTGACAGGATCAAACGGCATGTAAACCGTGCTGAAGTTGGCGTAGTTGCCCGAGATGGGGTTCTGCAGCGGCATATTTGCCGGATCCAGAACCTTTTTGCCCGTGTTCGTGTTGATGTATGTCACGCCGCCGGCGTTGGTCGTGAGCGCGCTGTCCACATAGTAGCAGTATTTGTACGGGCCGCTGGGCAGCGGGATCGTCACGGTCCAGTAATCCCCCGTTTTTGTCATCTCGGTGTAGTACTTCGTCCCGTTGTACCTATTAATGTTATTTGCCTGCACATGCATCGGGAACATGCCCTTTTCCCACTGATACGGGGTGAACATCTCACCGACGTATCCGTCCTTCAGGGAGGAGGCGGGCTCGTAATCCTCCTTGGCGAACCACATGCAGTCGCCAAAGAATCTGACATTCTGGGCCTCGGCGTTTTTGTAAACGAATGTGGCCTTGTAGCCGGTCGGGCCGTCGGGGTCGGCCGTAACGGTCACGCCTTCCTTGGGCGCGCTTCCGTAGATAATCTCTTTTGTATCCGGGTCACGCGAGAAATTCTTAAAGAAACTCCAGATGAGCTCAGCATGGCCTTCAAAATGGGTGTGATTCAGGCCTTCCCACGTTGCGAAGCCAACCAGCGGGGCCCCATTCTTTCCCCAAAAATTGATTTTATACTCCTGCCCGTGCTTGGTCACACCGGTTATCAACCCCGGGCGCTCAAAGCCCCATAGCGGATACTTTTCAAAGTCCTGCTCCGGCACGAGCGGCATGTTGTTCACGGCCATTGCGCCGTTGAGGTTGCTTAGGCCGTTAGGTTCGGTCCCTGGCAGTTGGGCTGCACCCCTGTTGAGGAATTTATCCCCTGTCGATTGGAAGTGGTCGGGTGTAAAACCCTCGCCAAAGAGCGGCCCGTTACCAAAGGTGTCCTGGGTTCTGGGCTGCACATACAGATAAGGAATGTCATATTCGTCGGCAAACGGCGCGACGGTGCTGGGGGTGAATTCCTTGTTCCCGCCGTTCATTGGATCAATAGGCGCCACAGCTGCAAATTTGATCCCCTGCGCTATCGTATTGGCGTTCGTGGCCCTTGCTCCCGCCGAGAATCCTGTCACGTAGATACGGGATTCATCGATTGGGTATGTCTTCAAAACCTCCGCCAATATGGACGTGACGCCAAGGATAGTTCCGGAGTCGGCGGCCGCGGTTCTCGACGGGCCGACCAGAATGAAGCGTTCCTGACCGGCCATTTTAACCCAGCCGTTGGCCTCCGCTTCGAATATCGGATGATCGTTCCCGCCGTGAAGCGAGATAACAAGCGGGAATTTCTTGCCAGATTCGTATCCCGGGTTCCCTTCAATCGCCTCGTTAGGCACCCACTCAAACCAGCCGCCGCCGTTCGCGTTTGCCAGCGGGGCAATGTTATAGCCTCTGTCAAATACGGTCAGGCCAATCTCGTCCGCAACCGGCCTGCCCATGAGTGTAAATACCTCCGTGGTCAGCACCGCGCGCCCGATTCTATTGGTATTAGCTCTGTTGATGTTATCCCACATACGGGTTCTGAGCGCTTGGCGCACCGTTCTCTGGAAGATCGCTTTCCAGGCGTTGTTCAATACTGTCGCGTTCAGGGAGGTCGCTCCGTCCTCAACGATGACCCTTTGCAGGTCATTATCGGGGTTTGTATACGCCGTGCCCGGTACGATGGGATCAACAACGGGATCGATTACGGTCGCCCCGTTGAGATTTTTGTAATAATTTGTCAAGGCCTCAGTGCCGCCCGCGATGTATACAGGCAACGGAATAGAAGTATCGGTGGCGCCTGATATCGTGCCGCCGACAAGCAGCGCGCCCGCGATCCTGTTGGCGTTCGCGGTCATAAAATTACTTACAAACGTGGCCCCGGATTTCTCAGCGACGAGATACTGCATCTGATGATAGGTGAGCTGCAGTCCGCGTTTGGCTCCGATCGCCTCCATGTCGGCGGCGGCGGTGCTTATGAAGGCCTCGGGGTTGTATCCGTACCATTCTTCTGTAAACCAGAGGTAATCCTGAAGCTCCCAATACACTTTGACATCATCGGCGCCCCATGTATTTCCAACCGGGTTCATAACCATGACCGCGCCTTTTTGCTTATTGGCAAGATCGACCAGCCCGCTGCCTGTTATGTATTCCCAGGCGGCCTCTTTTGAGGCAAATTTCGTGTCCGCGTACACATAGAAAACAGGTGTCATCATCGGGCCCGGCACATGTAACTCCGGCGCTATGTATGTATATGTAACGCTTCCCGCTACGCCGAGATTATCCACTTGTTTAAAGGCCGCGCCGTCAGGGATGGTCGTCTCCGCCCCGTCAGCCGCAAATACCTGGATAAAAGAAAGGATCATCATTACCGTTAAAATAGAAGACAAGATTCTCAAACTCTTTTTTTTCATTTCTGCTCTCCTTTATTTTTTTTGCAATACGTCCGCGTATGGTGGGCATTAAAAGCAGCTGCTTTTAATATAGGGCAACGCCGCGCAATCTCTGTGCAATATTGCGATAGTTAAATCTCCATTTCCACCTCCCGCTTCTTGGGTTCGCGGTTTTCATCTTCCGTCTCCGGGTAACCGACGCCTTCCAAGCAGTTTTTGCAGGAATATTTTTTCTGGCCGTTATAAGAATTATACGTAATTATATCAAGTTTGCTTTCTTGTTTATGTAATTATTGAAACGAGTTTTGTCAATATTGTGATCAATATTCTCACACTCAAAGAAACAGACAGGCTGCCGCAGCTTATGAAAAAGCTGCGGCAGCCTGTCTGTTTCTGTTTAAAAACGACAAATGCGCGCAGGGTATACAGTCGCGCAATCCTGAGATTTCAGCCTTTCGGCAAAGATCAATGCGGAAAAGCTCTTTGTGCGGTGCTGTCTTTGCTGAAGGCCGACCTCAATCGTATCCTTCAGGGAACCGGAGAGCCGGGAGCGCCGCGCATACGATATTCCGAAGGTGAGATTCCCTCCGATTTCGCAAACTGCTTTCTAAATTGCTTGGGGTCTTTATACCCGACAGCTTCCCCTATTTGCGTAACCGTGAGTTGAGGATTATTCAACAGCTGCTTTGCGGCGCCTATCCTTATGCCGGTTAAGTAATCTATATATTTTATCCCGGTCTCTTTTTTGAACAGCGCGCTAAAATATGCCGGGCTTAAAAACACGTGGGCGGCCACGCTGTCCAGGGTTATCGGCCGCCTGAAATTCTTGTCGATATAGGCCCTTGCCGCCGCAATGATACATGAGCAGGTGTGGGTTGTGCGGAGCTGGATGCCGGCTGGGCCGGCGATGGAATTGACGGCGCCGCGGAGTTCATTTATCGAAAGCGGCTTCGGCAGAAAATCTGAAACGCCCAGCCGCATGGCGGTGCGGGCATACTCAAAATTCGCGTATGCCGAGGTAATAATAAACTGTATATGCATCCCTAATTCAATGGTTTTTGCGATAACCTCAAGTCCGTTCAGCCCGGGCATGGTGATATCCGTGATGACGGCGTCAGGCTTTTTTTGGATAATCAGATCAAGCAGTTCCCCTCCGTCACGGGCCAAACCGACCAGTTCCATATCCTCGCGGTCAATGGCCAGGACCATGCGCCTCAGCGCATGCAGCGATAACTCTTCATCATCGGCGATAATAATCCGCATAAAAGACCTTCTTCCGTTATTCCATGCGTGCGGTCTGTCCGGCCGGGAAAGACAGCTCAAAGCAGGTTTTCACATACGGCTGGCTGTTAATTGCGCAGGAGGCACGGCCGTCAAAAAAGAGCTGCAGGCGGTTGTATACATTCATCAGCCCGATTCCCTGGCCGTCGCCGTATTCAAAGCCGTGAGCAAGCCTGCCTTTCAGTTCGGCAAGTTTTTCCTCCGACAGCCCCTGGCCGTTGTCGGATATCGCGACCGTTATCCATCCGTTTTCACTGGACGCAGATATCTCGATTTTTCCTCCGCCGCACATGACGCCCACCCCGTGGACAATCGCGTTTTCAAGCATGGGCTGCAGGATTATGGCCGGGATACTGGTTTCAAGGCTTTGGGGCTCAAAGTTGAGTGAAAAATCAATGCGGTCGCCAAACCTCATCCGCTGAATATCTATATATGCTTCAATATTGTGCTTTTCATCCTCCAAGGTGACGACCTTATCCACATTGGACAGAGCATACCGCAGGTATACGGCTATCTGTTTCAGCAGATGCTCGGTTTGCTCCGCCCCTTCTATAAAAGCGAGCTCGGCAGAGCTGTTCATCACATTGAAGAGAAAGTGAGGGTTAACCTGCGACTGGAGCATGCGGAGCTGCGCGTGATCCAGTTTTTTTTGTATCTTCGCGTGCTTCGCCTCTTCGATGCGAAGCTGCTGCTCCAAAAGCGCCTTTCCCTGAAGCTCGGCCATCTGCCTGTCCAGCCGCTCCAGCATCAGATAAAAGCTCTGTGTCAGTATCCTTGTCTCATCCTGACGCCCCGGTGGCAGGAGGGTTATCCGCGGGGCCAGATAATCAGGGGATTCCCACGCCGCCGCCGTCATCTCGGTGAGATGCAGGACAGGGCCCAGCAATTTTTGCGAAAAGCGTTTGGTATACAAAATACTCAGCGCGCCCAAAGAAAGGAAAAGCAAAACGAAAAGCCTCTGCTGCCATTGGTTCTGATACGCAATCTGCCTCTCGCTCTCAGCTCTGGCCGCCTCTATGGACATCTCAAAGGTCTTGTAAAGACGCGTAATCAAAGTCTTCATTTGGTGGATCTCGTCATACTGACGAAGCATTTCAGCGACAGGGAGCCCTTCTGCGTTTTCTAAAAACACCTTGAGGGCAGTCATATAACTGCGGGCTATCTCCAGCTGATCCCGGGCGACGGGGTCGTCCAGCCCTCCGCTCAAGCGGGCCGCGCTGTCCGTCAGCATTTCGCCGTAAGATTCGATGGAACTTTTCAGATCCTGCGACGGCGTGTGAGCGTACTGATACAGGGAGCGGTCAATGTAATCCAGCCCCATATAGTAGTTTGCCGCGGATTTATAGAGCAGAGCCATGTCCTGACTTTCTGTCAGCAGCTTCTGGCCGGTTGCGTATACATACACGGAAAATGCCAGCAAAACGGCGAATATACAGATACAAAAACGTGTCAATCTGTTTTTCAGCGAAACAAATTTTCCTTCATTTCTCATCGTGCCGTCTCCAAATTGTCCCTGGTGATAACAGCGCATTCGGTGTGATAGATTTTTGGGCCGTCAGGGTTCTCTAAGATTTCCAGGCAGAGCTGCCCCATGCCGTATGTTTTCTGCATCATGGTGGCGTCGATTACGCCATCCTCAATGGCGCTAAGTATAAATTCATTTGTGTCGAAACAAACCAAATGCACGGTGCCCGACAGCCCGGATTCCCGAAGGACATCCGCCGCCGCCTGACCGGCCACGCTGTCTGAGCAAAACAGCGCGTTAATCTGCGGGTTCCTCTCCAGCAATGACTGAACATTTTCTATGTTTTCCAGAAGAGAGCCCTGGCTTGCCGCCGAGACCTCGTCGACGATTACGCTGTTTGGGCGCATTGCCACAGCGCTGCGGAAGCTGTCCTCCCTGTCGTTGACGCTTTGAGAGTGATAGCCCGCATTTACGAGCCCGATCCGAAGGGGGGCGCCGGTGCGGTCGGCCAGCACCTCAAGCGCCCTAAATCCGGCGGCCAGATTGTCGGAGCTGATAAAGCCCAGCCTGTTCGTTCCGGGCAGGTCCTTTCCATCGAGAATAATATAGCCGATCCCGGCATCGTCCAATTCAGACAGGCGGGCGGCAAACTCGTCGGATCTGCCGCTTGAGAGAAGAACAACATCCGGTTTTATGAGCAAAGCGCACGAAATCCTGTCCAATTGCGTGAGGTAATTGGTCTCGTCATATGTATAGACGCTGATCGTGTATTTGCTGCTTTTCCCGATTGCGTCTCTCAGGCCGTTATATATCTGACGCCAGACGTCGGAGGTGTCTCCCTCGGTTTTCATAAAGCACAGTATTCTGAGCGGCTGCGCATCGCTTGCCGTGCCGGGCCGCACGGAGCAGCCCGCCAAAAGGGCGGCAAGCAGCATGATCGCTATCCCGAAGACGCGCCGGGTGTTTTTTATAAGCCTCACAATGTCGGCCCTCCTATTCGACGATTTATACAGCCATATTAAGGCAATGACGCACGCAAAGTCGTCAGGCTCCCTCTGTGCGGTATTACCTTAAACATATCAGAATTAACGCGGTCAGACAAGGTGTTTTTTTAGAATATGGGGGCATATTTACTGTCATTCAGTCAAAACCTTGTAAAATAATAGCCGTATGTTATGATTTCGACTGAATGGCGCTTCTGTAAAATATCTGCGATTTGTGAACAGTTTGACAGATTTTTTGTGCCGCCGCTCCCACGGGGGTACATATACAGGCACGGCTTATACCCGCGGATGACGTTGCAAAGCGGATAAAATATTTCTTCAAGTGAGGGAAAAGCACCTGACTGAATGGAGGGATAAAAGACATGAGATAAACCCCATCCCTGAAAAACGGCCCGAAGTAACGGCAAAAGCGAGCGTGCGCACCGCGTTGTTATTATGATGCGGCGCTTTTGCGGCGCCGGATCTTTGGGCGCAGTTTGGATTGGCTGCCGGCCCCCGGAAAATACATCTGTATGAAAAGGAGAGAATTATTAGATGAAAATCAGTGTGAAAAGCAAAGCGCGTTTATTCGGACTTCTGGCCGCTCTGGTAGCGGTATGTCTGACGTTTGCCTACATTCCGTCCACCGCGACAGCCGCGGAAAACTTTGGTCCAAGCGCCCCGGGCACGGAAAAGGGCCTTATGGTTGGGGTCGGCATCAAAGACATCACCCCCACGTCCGACATGTATCCGATGACTTGGGGCAGCGGCTCCCGAGGGTTTGTCTTTATAGGTGCGGTTGAGCGCGTATATGTGCGCGTAATCGCAGTGAGCAACTCAGGCAAAGATAAAGCCCCCGGAAACACCTCGCTCATTCTGAGCTTTGAGACAGGCAAGGGTCCCTACCCGCCGGGCATGATCCCCCTTCTCAGCAAGGAGACGGGCGTGTCGGAGGCAAACATTTTCTGGTCCACCACACATGTTCACTCCGTTCCGGAGATCACAACCGCGGCTTGGGCGGATGCGCTCAACAATGTGATTACGGATGAATCCACCTTGGCGCAGAAAGACGCCAGGAATAAAGCAAGGTGGGGCGTAATGCTGCAAAAACAGCTCGTAGAAGCCGCCAGAGAAGCTGTAGCAAGCATGCGCGAAGCGGAGATTTCTATCGGCTGCACAGAAAGTTATATAAACGTCAACCGCGACACCAGATACGACGTGCTCGGAGGCACCGCTCAGGAGACAAGGGAAGGCTTTAACGGTCAGGGATTTTCGGATAAAACCCTCACGGTCATCGAATTCCGTGAAAGAAGCGCCGCGAAAAAGCCCATTGCCTTTGTTGTTCACTATGCCATGCACAATGTGCTGCTATACGCCAATGATTACTTTAATCCCGCGTTCAATAATGTTCACGGCGTCAAGGTGGCGGGGCCCGAAGACATCGCGGTGGGAACCTACGACAAGGATGACGTTGACGGCACCACGCTGAGCTCAAAGCTTGAACTTAACACGGCTTACAGCAAGACCTATGAAAAAAACACGCCGGACATGTTCGGAGATCCGGGCTCAAAAGAAACGGCCGCCAACGCGGCGGTACATCCCGATATCGGTGGGCTGGTCTCTAAATATATTGAAAAGGAATATGACGGCGCGGTGGCGCTTTGGATGAGCGGAGCCGCCGGCGACCAAAACCCGCTTTTCAGAAATACCATGAACTTTGAAAGCCCATATAACGGCGCGGTTCTCGAGATCCCGATAGACGGCGGCAAGATTGAGCCGGCTGAATACTACGCCGCGATTCAGTACGCGGACGTTCTGAGGGCGGTTGGCGAGATTGAGAAGAAGAATAGTTTTGCGGACGACACGCCTATCGGCTTCGCCTGGGGCACGGATTCTGTTGATAAAATAGAAAGCGTGGGCGGAACTGTCCCGCTGTTTATGACCGTGATGCGCCTGGGCGACGTCACTTTCGCAGGCGTGCCCAACGAGCCGTTCAACGCCATCGGCGTCGCTATGAGAGATGAATCGAGCCTTGGCTCCGCCCCGGCAAAGAATACGCTGGTCGTAGATCACAGCTGGACGAAGGCCGCGGAGGACAGTTATCGGAGCTACTATCCCGACGATGCCGCCATTGGCAACAACAGCCACAGATGGGGAAATGGCGTGAAATATCCGGCCGACGTGATCAACGGAGCCTATATCGGCCTGCTCGAAAAACTGTATAAAGAGGCCGATCCCGGCGCGCTTGTTCCGGCCCCGTAAGAGAGGCGTTTTCCGCATTACCCGAGTATAAAAATGTAAGGAGAGAAGACCTAATGAAAAACAAATCGCGTTTTTCCGGACTTTTGGCCATTCTGATACTGGTCAGTCTGGTGGTTACATATACGCCGGCCATCGCGACGGCGGCGGAGCTCCCGGCTGAATACGCGGCCGCATCCGCGCCCACGGTTTTAAAGGTTGGCGCCGGCATGAAGGATATCACCCCCACGGCCGACATGTATCCGATTACGTGGGGAGGCGTAGGAGGCAGAGGATATGCCTTTATCGGCGCTGCCGAACGCGTCTATGTGCGCGTCATCGCGCTTCAAAACGACTGCGGCCCAATCTCCCTTATGGTAAGCTTTGACACCGGCAAGGGCCCGTATGCGCCCGATATGATGGACGCTGTCGCCGCCGAAACGGGCGTTTTGGTCGAAAATATCTTCTGGTCCACCACCCACACGCATTCCGTTCCTGAGAATAAGGCGGCAAACTGGGTCGCCAGCCTTGATCTGGAGATCAGAGAAGATACAATAGCAAACAATTTGGGCGACAGATCCAACAAAAATAACTCCAGATGGGCCAAGCTCTGCCAGAAGCAGCTGGTGGAGGCCGCCAGAGAGGCCATTTCCGGCATGGCGGAGGCCGAGGTCGGTATGGCCGCAACCCAGAGCAATATTAACATTAACCGTGACACAAAATTTACGGCCCTCGCCGGAACAAACTCTGAGACCGCCGAAGGTTTTAACGGAAGCGGCCCTTCGGACAAGACGCTGACGACGCTGGAATTCAGGAACAAAGACACAAAAGAGCCGATCGCGTTTATCGTTCATTACGCCATGCACAACGTGCTGCTGTATGCAAACGATCACTTTAACCCCGGCTACGAGGGCATCAACTATACGGTGAACACCGCCCCGGTCGTTGTGGGCGACTACAAGCATGATGATGTGGACGACATCGTGCTGGGCACACCGGCCAAGTTAAACGTGGCTTACTGTGAAGCCTTCGAATACGTTGAAAACGCAACGGTTGCAGACGGCGGGATCGTCGTTGGCAACGCCGCCGTCCATCCCGACATCGGCGGCCAGGTTTCTCAGTATGTGGAATACAACAACCCGGGAGCGGTGGCTCTGTGGATGAGTGGGGCCGCGGGCGACCAGAACCCTGTCCTCCGCAACTGCATGAACTATCCCGCCCCGTATGACATGGAGGTCGGCCTCAAATCCTTCAAGGCCGGCGCACCCGTCGAGCTCACGATGAAGGGCGGCCTTATCCAGGCGTGCACATACTACGCCTCTATCCAGTATGTGGACGTAAAGAGGGCGCTCAACAGCATCGATGCGTTCAAGTCGGACATGCCAATAGGGCGCGCGTATGGCACGACCGCCGTCCCCAACAAGGACGACGCGACGAACACAACCATGTATCTGACCGTTATGCGCCTGGGCGACATAACCTTTGCGGGCAGCCCCGGCGAGCTGTATAACGGCATCGGCGTCGCAATGAGGGACAACTCAAACGCTCCGAATGTGTTGGTTGTGAACCACTGCTGGCCGTATGAAACGAACAGCGGCCAGAGCTATTTCCCTGACGACGTGGCCCAGAAAAACAACAGCTACAGAAAGGGAAGCTATAAGATCGGCATAATAAATGACTACATGACGGCCCTGGTTGACAGGCTCTATCTGCAGGCCGAGCCCGAGTGGAGCTATCCCGGAGACGGGACGGCCAAAAATCTCAAAACGGGCGAAAGCGTGATCGTCGGTCTCGACGGGATCGCGGGCACGGACGACGATAACCGCGTGGTAAACCCTGCGGGCAAGACGCTGGTTCAAGGCGCGAAAGTGGAATTTGACCCTCAGGGCGCCCCGTTTGTTGCATTGGGCAACGGATTTAAGCTCTATGGCGGAGACGACGGCAAGATCGGCACCGGCGACGACGTTGTTGCCGGATTCGGATCTTACGCTCAGAGCGACGCCACCGGCGACGAGAAAGACCCGATAGATTGGCGTCTGCTGGATATTAATGACGGCGGCGGGACCGCTGTGCTTATCTCAAAACATGCTCTGAATGCCGTGCAGTTTAATTTGGACGCCAACAAAGCCGGCAACTCCTGGAAGGACAGCAACCTGCGCTCATGGATGAACAGCCGCGGCGGCAGCTCCTATAACAAGGGCGGAGCGGGCGATACGGCGGGCTTCTATGACACCGCGTTCAGCGTGGCTGAAAAAGCAAAGATCCGGCTGACGAATGTTAGGATGGACTATTCCGCGGAGATCAAATGGGATCCCGCAAAATACGACACCCGCGTAAACGGCTATAACGGAACGACGGGCACCTTCCCTGCATACGACAGAGTGCTCTTTGCCCAGCTGGGCAGCAGCCCCAACAACGAGAGCAACCCAAACAGCCCCTGGGTGCTGGCCACAACCTCAGGCGAAAACACGCAGGACTATGTATATGCCATCAGCGGCGAGGAATATTTTGAATATTTCGGCCCGGCATATCTGGCCGGCGACGGCTGGAATCTGGTCAATTACAGGAACGGTTATATGACCGCGACGGCATACGCAATCGCGCAGGGATCGAAAAACAGCAACACGCAGGGAATGCAGGGCCTGGCCGACAGCTGGACACGTTCCCCCAGCAGCCGCACCGATCTCACCGCCGGCGGCTCCGCCTACGGCGTGTTCTGGAGCGGCACAGGCTCCATGAACGTCGGCCGCGAGGTGACCAACGCTCAGAACGGCACGACCTACGGAACCATTCCGATGATAAATGTTGACCTGATCGGTGGTTTCCGCCCCGGCGTTTCCGTAAACGCCGACACCACCTCTCCCACCGGCTACACGGCTACATTTGCGTATGAGGCGGCTCCCGGCAGCGGAATTAGCGCCGTGCGGGTGGGCAGCCGTCAGTTCGGGTTCTATGAAGAAACCCCGACGATGGTTCAGGGCACAATGTACCGCCCCGAAGAGTGGAGACCGGGCCTCTATTCCGGCGCCTCGGGCGCTGTGTACGTGAACATGGAGGAAACGGAGCCGGGCAGCAATGTTTGGACGGCCACCGTGCCGCTGCCCAGCGGCGCATACCTGTACACATACCAGACCAGCGTAAACGGCGGAACATCTTGGTCAGCCGCGTTCACCGATCCAGCGAATCCTCCGAGGATAAACGACAAAACGGGCGCGAAAGGCGCCAACAGCGTCCTGTTTATGCCATACGACCCTGTGAAGCAGGCGAAAAACCCCGAATCCGACTACGACCATGACCGCTCCTATGTCATACCCCGGACAGACGGCAAAAAAGGAACGGTTGAATATCTGAAGCTGGACGGTCTGTCCGCGGTGCAGGATATTGACAAGGGCGTGGCTGTTTACCTGCCCTACGGCTACGACGCGAGCCGAGAGGCGCCTTACAAGACAATCTACATGGCGCACGGCAACAACATGAACGAGCTGGAGTGGATGAACGACGGCATCGTTCCCGAGATCATGGACAACCTGATCGCGGACGGCAAGACCGAGCCCGCCGTCGTGGTGACCGTAAACAACAGAGCGTACTATAATTTTGACCGCAGCGCCGGTTTTTACGCCGACAAGACCAATTGGGAAACCGTCAATAAAAACCTGCTCAGCGTCGTCATTCCCGCGATCGAAGAAAGGTATAATGTATCGAAAAAGGGCGAAGACCGTGCCTTCGGCGGCGAGTCGATGGGCGGTCAGAACGCCTGCAACCTCTTCCTGAAAAACACCGAAGCCTTTGGCTACTATGCCGTGATGAGCGGCAGCTATCTGCTGGACCCCGACTGGGATAAATATGACCTTGAGAGCCTGAAAAAGCCTCTTGTCATGTCAAGCGCGGGACTGTGGGACACCAATCGCTTTAACGCCAATGACCCCGTCAAAAACCCGGCAACGATTGACAATTCAAGCCGCAGCAACGAGGAGTTTGAGGCCCGGATGGACGAGTACGGCCTGTATTACGTCGGCCCGAATTGCGTTCCCGGCGCTCACGCCTTTGAGACATGGCATCAGGTTTTCGCGACCTTTGTAAAGGACTATCTCTGGACAAACCGGCCGGACGACGTCAAAATTGTGAAGTTCGACAGTCAGGGCGCCAAATTTGTGGCCAACCCGAACACAAAGGCCATACTGGGCGGCGCGACGACCGTGGGCGCGCTGCCAAGGAATCCCGTGAAGGATGGTTTCATCTTCGGCGGCTGGAATACAAAGGCTGACGGCACCGGCACAGAGTTTTCTGAGAATACGCCGGTTACGGGCGACGTCACAGTATACGCCGTGTGGGAGGAAGTTCTTCCCGTATACAGCAGGGCGCAGCTGCAAACCCTGTACAGCAACAACGTGTTCCTGCTGCAGAATTTGTATACGGACGAAAGCTGGGCCGGGCTCCAGAGCGCGCTGACGCGCGCAGACGTCGTCCTGAATACGCCGGACGCCACGCAAATGCAGATCAGCCGGGCGTATGTCGATCTGCAGTCCGCCATCAGCGGCCTGACCAAGACCTCCAGGCTGCAGGACATCATGTTGGATCTGAAACACCCGTATACGTACACTAGTCCCACGACCGGTGAGGCCAAGTCCTTTGAAATGCCGTATCGCCTGTATCTGCCCGAAAACTACGACCCGAGCAAGAAATACCCGATGCTCATCTTCCTGCACGGCGGCGGTGAGGGCGGCACGGACAACCTGAAACAGATCGGGGGCAACATGCAGCTCGTCGACAGGATCATTGCGGAAGAGGATGATAACCCCTGCATCATCGTCGTGCCGCAGGCAGACCACACAGGCGGCGAGCGCTGGAGCACGGGCGTCAACTGGAAAGAGGGGAACTACGACCTCTCCAAATACCCGATCGGCCCGTCTCTTTCAGCGGTTTATGACCTTGTCTCCAACTATCTGCCGACAAAATACAGCATTGATATGGATCGCCTGTACTGCAGCGGACTTTCCGCCGGCGGCCTGGGCACCTGGAGCCTGATGATGTACTATCCGGAGCTTTTGGCGGCGGGTATCCCCAGCAACGGCACCGGCGATCCCAGCGTGGCAGCCAAAATTCTGGTTGACAAGCCCATCTGGATATTCCACGGCGGCGCCGACACCTCAATCCCTGTACAGTCCTCCCGCGATATGTACTCGGCTCTCACAGCGGCCGGATCCACGGTCGTCAAGTACACGGAATACCCCGGCGTACCTCACGACGGCACATGGCAGAGGGCCTATTCCGAGCCGGATATCCTGGATTGGATGTTCTCTCAGAAGAAGGCGGCTCCGGTTGGCGCGACAGTGTCCTCCGCGGTCGAGAGGATCGTTTCCGGATACGCCGCGAACATCCCTGTCAGCGTCACCCCGGACTTCAGCGGAAATGTGAGCATTTATGCACCAAACGGCGACCTGCTCTACACCAAAAACCTCCTGAACGAAAAAAGCTGCCTGTTCTCACTGAAAGCCTCTGAAGCCGTCGTGGGGACGTACACAATCAAAGCCGGCGCCGCCGAGACTGCAATAGCATGCGTCGCCGCACCGACCGGCCTCTGGGCGCCGGTCGTAACGGTGGCCGATGGCAAGACGTTCATCACATTTGCCGCCGCCGTCAGCTTCAACGACGCAAGGAAGTCCGCAAAAATCGGCGGCGATACCGTCGCGAACAATAAGGTTTCCGCAAACGGAAACGTCATCGTCATTGACGCCGCCGCCGCGGCCGGGCAGCCGGTTGAGCTCTCGGGTATAAAGTACGCCGAGCTCTTCCCCAGCTATTCGTTCACGTTTACAGTGAGATAAATACCCTGGCACGCCAATTTCATCGGAGCATACGCACTGTGCTCCGTACACTCCTATAGACCCCGTGGTATCTGAGGGATACGCACTTTGTCCCTCAGATGACCGCATCTGACGAAGTCTTCCGCTGTGTCTTTACCGGGTATCCGTGTCTATATGCCCTGGATAGTGTTGACTTCTGAAGAACCCCCGCACTATAATCAGCAATAAACCTTTGCTTTTATCAGGCTCCGTGCGGTATCGGATGAACGCCGATCCGGCAACGGTCCCACGAAAAGAAGCCGGTTGGCAGCGGTAATGCACATCGCTGTCAACCGGACTGTTTTAGGCAAGGCAGCGTTATGCGAAAGACCCCCGTGACGATCACGTTCGAAGGTCCATTTTTCGGCTCAAAAGGCCCGGTCTCATGGATTGTCTGCCATTTCAGCTAAATTAATGCATCTGGCATATGTGTATTTTTACGAATATATGCTTTACTTTTAAATTATTATGTACTATAATATCATTATATTAGTGCTATATGCCGACTGAGGGATATGGATACAAGGCTGGAAATCTGAAACTGGATTCCGGCATTTTAGTTTTTTGAGGCGGCTTTCGGCAATATTGTCCGCGCGGTTCCGTTTGTGTGCGCAGTATGCGCAGCGATGTATACTTTAATGTGTGCGGGCACGGTATAGTTTGTTGACAGCCGTAAAACTTTGATATAAAAGACGCGCTTATTCATCCTCCGGCGCGGCGCGCAGCGAAACTATTTGCGCCGGCACAAAGCATTGATACCTTTATAGTAGCGTTTTCTGCTTCCCCCTCAGGCGTCTTTTTTAGCTCCCGACAATTTGACAACTTGCCCGTTTCGTCCGTTTCCGCGCTTTGATATGCGTTTTGTGCCCGGAAACGCGAGAGCGCAGAATTTCTGACATAGGCTGAGGAAGCGCGCCGAGATAACGCTTTCGGTGGATTAAATTAGATCCAGGCTCGGCTTTTGGCAGAGACACAGAAAAATATCCTTATTTTAGGAGGTGATGTGCAAAAAAATCAGCGGGCGTTTTTGCGGTTTCATTGTTCGAACACAGCAGCAGATTAATTGGGAGGTTAGACAAATGATAACAAAGCGAATTCTATCTTTAGTCATCACCGTGGCTCTCTGCATGAGCCTGCTTCCGGCCATTTCCCTCACAGCATCGGCTGAGGACGCGCCTGCTCCCGCGGTCCCGATCTTTGAAGATCCCACATATTCCTATGCTGAGCGCGCAGCCGACCTGGTTGCCAGAATGACTGCCACACAGAAGGGCGCACAGATGATAGACGGAACGGCTGCGATTACCGCCGCGCAGCTCGGCGGCGGCGCGATGAACGTGCCGGCCACAATGGGTGTCAACAGCTACACCTGGTGGTCTGAGGCTCTGCACGGATATTCCCGCGGCAACCCGGCCAACGCCGTATCTTATCCTCAGAACTACTCTCTGGCTTCGACCTGGGATCCGGATCTGTATTACTCCCAGGCCGTGCAGATAGGCGACGAGATCCGCGAATCCTCCCCCAAGGTAGGCGCAACCGCGAAGAACGCCGGGAATAACACCAACCTCGTGATGTATTCCCCCACGGTTAACCTTTCCCGTGACCCGCGCTGGGGCCGCAACGAAGAGGGTTATTCCGAGGACCCGTACCTCACGGCCGTTATGGGCACAAACTTTGTAAACGGCATGCAGGGCAACGACAAAAACGGCAATCCCCTTGACAAAACCGTCAAGGTCATTACCACCACCAAGCATTACACCGCGAACAACTCTGAGCGCAACCGCCTCACCGGCGGCGCGACAATGACGCTTTCAGAGCTCAGGGATTATTTCACCGCCCCTTACCGTGACATCATTAAGAACGCGAATGTCCAGTCGGTAATGGTTGCTTACAGCAGCATCAACAACGAGCCCGTTTCCAAGAGCAGCTACCTTATGGAAACTCTGCTCCGCCAGATTTACGGCCTCGACGGATACATTACCTCAGACTGCGATTCCTACAGGACAGTCGCCAACTTTAACTACATAAACCCCTACACCGGACAGGTGCTGACGCAGGTGGAAAAGCTCGCGCAGATCATGGCTCACGGCGGCGACCATGAGTGCTCCGGCGGCTACGGCAGCGGCTCGACCTACAGCACGGCAATGGCTCAGATGCTTGCCGAGAGCCCGAGAACAAACAAGGGCCTGTTCACCGAGAACCAGCTCGACGTCTCCGTGTGGCGCCATTTCGTCGCCCGCATGAAGACAGGTGAGTTTGACATCGGCGCAAACGTATCTAAGTACGTTACAGATGCGCAGAACCGCATTGCGACCCAGACAGCCGTTGGCGGGGCCTCCAGGCAGACGCAGGAGCGCCTTGACCTGACCGAAAAAACAGCCAACGACGCGGTCGTTCTTCTGAAAAACGACGCCCCCAGGGGCTCTGCGGCGGGCGCCGACAGCCTTCTCCCGCTGAAGCCGCTTAAGGACGAAGCAACGGTTGTCATCGCCGGCGGACAACAGACCAGCTCGTATCTCGGCCTGTATTCGGCGAGCGTAACCGCGAACCGCATCAATATCCGCGAAGGCATCGTTAATGCGATCAACGCGGCGAACCCCGGCAAAAAGATCAACTATGTTTACCTTTCCGCCTCCTCAGTTTCATCTTTCTCCATCACCGAGGAAGAAGAAGCCGCCGTCAAGAACGCCGACCTGGTCGTCGTTACGCTCGGCACGCAGACCGCCTACTCCAGGGAAGACGGCGACCGCGGATCGATAGCTCTGCCGAATGATCAGGCTGGCTTTGCATCCAAGCTCGGCAAGCTCAACTCGAATACCGTTGTTACGATTGAAACCTGCGGCTCTGTAGAGGTTGACACCTTTAAGAGCGACGTTGCGGCCATCCTCTGGTCCAGCTTCCAGGGTATGCGCAAGGTCGGCTTCGGCAACGTCATCACCGGCGCCGTGAACCCGGGCGCCAAGGTAACAAGCACATGGTATACTCATGTCGCCGACAACGACCCGTCCTCCGTTATCCCGGACATTCTCGACTACACACTCTATCCCGTGGACGGCAAACCCGGACGTACTTATATGTACTACAACGGCCCCGTGTCCTATGAATTTGGATACGGCCTCAGCTACACAAAGTTTGAATACTCCAACATCAAGGTGCTCAACGGCGCCACCCCGTCCGCCGCTTTTGACGCGAATGACACGATAACCGTCACGGCCGACATTAAAAACACAGGAGCCAGAGCCGGCTCTGAGATTGCTCAGCTTTACGTCGCTCAGCCCGGCGCTCCCGCCCAGCTTCTCAGGCCGATCCACCGCCTGAAGGGGTTCAATAAGGTCGACCTCGCGCCCGGCGAGACCAAAACCGTCACCTTTAATGTCAAGATAGCCGACCTCGCCTTCTATAACGAGGCTCAGGACAGGTTTATCGTCGACACCGGCGCATATCAGCTCCAGGTCGGCGCCTCCAGCCGCACTCTCCCGCTCAAGGCCGACATCAGCATTTCCGGCAGCGTTAAGCTCGTTCCCGCCGTTGTCACCGCGAAGCCCAGCCAGAACGGCGACGCAGCGATCGAGGTTGAAGAGCGCCTGATATTCGACAAGGGCAAGATTGTTGACCCGAAGATCGCCGTAGCCCTTAACGACGAGAGCCTCTACGGCTACATCATCAAGGACCAGCAGGATAAAGTCAAGCACATGCCGACCAGCGTTGCGCTTCCCGAAGGCATGACGGTATCCTACACATCGAACCGTCCTTCAGTCGTTTCCGTCGACGGCGATGTCATCAGAACAGTTGCCCCCGGCGTTGCGACAATCACCGCTACCGTCACATATAACGGCGCCAGCGCCACCGGCGAGTTTGTCGTTTATGTCGTCGCCTCCCCGTATCCGGACGCCATCACCGTGAACGGCACGCCTCTCGAAGGCTTCAGCCCCAAGACAAAGTTTAACTACCCCGTCTCCGTTGCCAAGGGAACAACCGCGATCCCCGTTGTCGCCGCCACAGGCGGAAACCCGGACTTTGAGGCCAATATCACGCAGGCCACCTCGATCCCGGGCATAGCTACCGTCGTCTGCAAAGACAAGGTAACAGGCGCGAGCGCCACATACTATGTCGGCTTTGGATGGGGACCTGAATCGGACGATTTCTCCGCGGGAACCTCCAAGTGGACAGTCCTCAACTCCAACGCGGAGAATGTCAGCGCCGCCCCGAACGCGCTGGCGATCACAACTGAGAAGGGCTTCTTCGGAACAGACACGGCCCCGAAGAACGTATTCCTCCAGCCCGCGATGGGCAACTGGGTCGCTCAGACATTTGTCAGCTTCTCGGCTACGCCCACGGCAAGCAACCAGCAGGCAGGACTTATCCTGTACGGCAACGATACCAACTACATCAGATTTGTATATGAGCGCCCCACCACCGGCACGACAAACGTTATCAGGGTTTATAATGTTGTGAACGGAACGCAGACCCAGTCCAACACCGTAAACCTCGCCGCGCAGACCGGAATCTACCTGCAGGTTGTCAAGCAGGGCGAAACGTACACGTTTGTTTACTCCACTAACGGCACCAACTGGACAACCTTCGCGACAAAGGTCACGGCAAACTACGCGCTGCCGCAGGTAGGCCTGCTGGCTAACAACGGCAACACCGCCGCCGCCGCGATCACCGCGACGTTCACAAAGTTCGGCGTGTTCGACGTTGCCGACATGTACCCGACGCTTTCCGGGATCTCGCTGAACGGAGTGCCGCTTGGCGGCTTCGATCCCTCCGTTTACGCCTACACCGTTGATTCTCTTGACGGAACGGTTCAGACGGTCAGCGCGACCGGCGCCGATTCCAAGTACACGGTTTCTGTTGTGCAGGCGACGGGCGTGCCCGGCTCTGCGGTCATCACGGTCGCAACCGACGTCGCAAGTGTTATTTACACCGTGTTCTTCTCCGAGTATCCGACTTCCACCTCGTTTGTCGCCGGAAATATGGACTCCAAGTGGTCCGTCCTCCGCGAAAACAAGGCGACCTACTCTGTTGACAAGGGCCTCGGCCTGAGGCTCCCGACGCAGAGGTATGAGGTCGGCTCTGCGAATGCCTGGGAGAACGTATTCGTCCGTCCCGCGACCGGCAACTGGGAAGCTGTGGCGAAGATGTACTTCCCGAAGGCCCCGAACGCAGGCTATCAGCAGATCGCGCTCCTCGTGGTGCAGGACGACACCCATTTCTTCAAGCTCGACCAGGAATATAATGGCGGCCAGCAGACTAAGACGGCCAACACCGGCGGCGGCAGCGGCGGCGGAGCGCTCTCCGCGAACTATTTCACGGCCGCTTCCGACGGATCGATGACCCTTTACTTCAAAATTACCAAGGACGGCAACTCCTACCAGTGCTCCGCCTCGAAGGACGGCCTCAGCTACGTCAACGTAGGCACCCCAATTGTCTACGCTCTGAATAACCCGCAGATCGGCCTCATGGCTACAAGGAACAACTCCTCGGCCGAGATTAACTCCTACTGCGAGTACATCACCATTACGGATCTCAACGGCGTAAAGCAGCTTGATTATGATGAGATGCTCACGCAGGCCGTTGATAACGTGGCTTCCTATGTCGTGGCCGATATCCCGGCGGTCCTGACCTCCGACATCGCGTTCAGCCCGATGCCGCGCGGATACACTGTCTCGGTCGCCTCCAGCGATCCCGCGGCTGTCGACAGCGACGGTAAGGTCACACGCGGCGCGGCGACGAAGAATGTAAACCTCAGCCTCACGATTTCCGACGGCACGTTCAGCGTTGTGAAGACGAAGGTCGTTTCCCTTCCGAAGGCCAGCGTTGATGCCGTTTCATCTGTCAAGACGCTCGTCGAGGGACGCTCGGCCAATGTGGTTGTCACGCTGACCGGCTCCGACCTGAACGGCCTGCAGGCAAGGCTGTTCGGCAAGACCCTCAATATCGTGAACGGCACCGCGACGTTCTCCTTCAAGGCAAATGAGCTTTACGTCCCGGGCAACTACACGATCGATATCATCGACAGCGATTCCTTTGTTGTCGCAAAGGCCCCGATCAGCATCGTGGCCGAGCCCGCCGGGCTCTGGGCGCCGAAGCTTGTTATCGGCGAAGGCAGCTTCACAGTTACCTTCGGCTCCGCGATCACCTTTAACGACGCGAAGAAGGCCGTTACAATCGGTGCCGGACCCGCCGTCGACAGCGCGCTCATCACGGTAAACGGCGCGGTTCTCACAGTTGCCGCTCCGGTTCAGTCCGGCCAGAAGGTCACGGTCTCCGGCGTCAAGTATGCCGAGCTCTTCCCGAGCTACAGCTTCTCGTTTGGAATCACAGCCTAAAAAGCTTCCCCGCTCCGGCGAACGCACTTCGCAGGATTAACCGATTGCACTTTAGCTTAATTAACAATGACGGCCCGGACGCTCAAATGAGCATCCGGGCCTTTTTTTTCTGATTATATTTTCCTCTGCGCGAGCGTAATATACCGCAGTCAAGCCGTCCTTTTCACCGGGAATTTACTAAAGGGCGTCACAGCCTTTTGAGAAGAGCCTCGCATTCTGCTTCGAAGCCGGGTTTTCCGAGCAGGGCAAACATATTTTTCTTGTAAGCCTCGACGCCGGGCTGGTTAAACGGGTTCACGCCCAGCACATAGCCGGATACGCCGCACGAAAGCTCAAAGAAGTATACAAGCTCGCCGAACGCGCGCTCCGACATGCCGCCTTCCAGCTTAATAAGGATATTCGGCACTCCGCCGTCGACATGAGCGAGCAGCGTACCCTTCATCGCCTGCGCGTTCACAAAGCCGAGGTCCTTTCCCGCGAGGAAATTGAGGCCGTCGATGTCCCCCTCGTCGGAACCGATCACGATCGGGGCGCCGGAGCCGGGGATCTCAACGACAGTCTCAAAAAGCCTGCGTTCTCCCTCCTGGATATACTGCCCCATCGAATGGAGGTCGGCCGTGAACTCCACCGAGGCGGGGAAAATGCCCTTGTGATCCTTCCCTTCGCTCTCGCCGTAGAGCTGCTTCCACCATTCGGCCATAAACCGAAACGACGGCTCATACGCCGCCAGCACCTCGATCATATACCCCTTTGCATAAAGCGCGTTGCGCGCGGCGGCATACTGCCAGACCGGATTCTCCGGTGAAGTCGAGGAAAAACGCCCGTGGGCTTCGAGAGCCCCATACATAACCGCGTCGATATCTATTCCCGCTGCGGCCATCGGCAAAAGGCCGACCGGCGTCAGCACAGAAAAGCGCCCGCCAACGTCGTCGGGAATGACAAACCTCTCATAGCCCTCGCTGCAGGCGAGGCTGTAAAGCGCGCCCCGCGCCTTATCTGTGGTGGCGTATATCCTCTGCCTGGCGCCGTCTTTTCCGTATTTTTGCTCAAGGAGCTGCTTGAAGATGCGGAAGGCGATGGCCGGCTCCGTCGTCGTGCCCGATTTCGAGATCACGTTTACGGAAAAGTCCCTGCCCTCAATGGCGCCGATTATCTCCGAAATATGCGCCTGGCTGAGGTTGTTGCCGGCAAAAAAAATGTCCGGCGTGTCCTTTTTAAGCAGATTATAGCTCGGCGATTTGAGAAGCTCGACCGCCGCCCTTGCCCCGAGGTATGACCCGCCGATTCCGATTACAATGAGCGCCTGCGAGTCTCCCCTTATTTTTGCGGCGGCCTTCTTGATGCGGGAGAATTCATCCCGGTCAAAATCGCGCGGCAGGTTCACCCAGCCTATGAAGTCGGAGCCCTCACCCGTGCCGTTTTGCAGCATCTCGTGGGCTTTTTTGAGCCTGACTTGCAGCCCCTCGACCGCCCCCTCGTCCAAAAATCCCATGGCCTTTGAAATATCAACGCTTAACAATCTAAACTCCCCCTGACTTTTTTACGCGCCCTGCGCGCTGTCCTTCTGCGGCTCGAGCGTGATTTCCAGCCCGTCGTAAGCGGTTGTGAAGCCGTAAACCTGGAAATAGTCGACGATCTCATAGTGAGACATATTGCCCTCATGGGAAAAGTGCGCGCTGGCGAAGCGCGTCTTCTTATCGGCGCTGCCCTGCTGGAACATGCGCTTCTTAACAGTCATGTTGTCCTCAAAATTCATGTGAGCGGGGACGCCGTCCAGCTTGAGGTTGGTGCAGTCGAGTGAAACGAAGTCGAAGCGCTTGTCCACGATATAGTCCCACGTCGCCTCGGGGAAAAAGCCAGAATCGTGCCCGTAGAGCACGCGCAGGCCATCCTTCTCAAGCATGTAGATGAAGGCCTTGCCCGCCCCGTGCCTCGCCTCAAGCGGCGTAACAGAGAATTCATCCACGCTCACAGCGCAAAACGGGCTTACCTCGACAAACTCAAAAAACGGGCGGATCTCCTCCAGCTTTTTGGGGGGTATCGCCGTCTCGATGCGCTCATACACCTCCTGCGAGCCATAGATCCTGAGCGTTTTACCCTCCCTGCCGAATGCGTACGGCGGACGGATCATGCACAATTCGAGCGGATAGAAGTGGTCGGCGTGGGTATGTGTCACAAACACATCGGAAAGCCCGCTCAGGTCGACCTTGTGCTCGGAGCACTGGGAAAAAACGTCCGGCGGGAAGTCGAACAGTATGTGATTGTCAATAGCCATTGAGGAGCGCCGTCTTATATCGCGCCCTCCGGTCTGGCGCGCCTTTTTGCACAGCGCACACGAACAGAATAGCGCCGGAATCCCCTCTGATGCGCCGGTTCCAAGGTATTTGACGCGCAAGCTGATCACCCTCCTTTGCGTTCTCTTGCCTTCGTAATATTATCCATTACCATTTCAGTATTATACACTCAGGCTTGCCCGCTTGCAACCAAAGTTTTTTTCCCTGCCGCACGTGAGGCAAGCCTTCACGCACGAAAAGCCGCCATGCCCGGGTCATTTGCCGGGAGGCGGCTTTTCAAAAAGTGAGGGGGCCTTAAAAGGCCTGACAGATGTCAGTCTATTATAACGGGTGGCTTAGCGCCGTCGTCATAATTCCGGTAAGTGTCGAGCTGGAGCTTTCCGAGAAGCGTGAAGTCGGAGTAGCTGTAGGCGCTTATGCCTCCGCCGCTCGCTGTGTAGAGCGTATTGCCGATGTAAACCGCGCGCCTCTGGCCGTAGTCGGGTGAAAACTCGCTTTTGAGCTTCGCCAGCGTCTTGAATCCGTCCTCCTTCGAGGCGGATATCGCGTAAACGCCGCTCCACGAGTCGAAATCGTATACATCCATAGGAAAGGCAAATAGCTTTCGCTGCGGGTCGCACATCAGGGCGCGCGGGTTGTTCAGCGCCTCTGAATAGGCGGAGCCTCGGTACACGACTTTGTGTATCTCGCGCGGATTCTCAGGGTCGGACACGTCGAACATCGAGATCTTCATGCCGTCGTCAAGCTGGCCCTTCAGTATGTCTTTTCCGTCCTCACCCTTGACAAAGTAATCCTCGATATTGCGTCCGAAGCCGACGAGTATCCCGTCCTCAAGCGGATGCAGATACTGGCTGAAGCCCGGGATCTTGAGCTCGCCCAGCACCTTGGGGGCCTTCGGGTCGGACAGGTCGATCACAAAGAGAGGGTCTATCTGGCGGAACGTGACGACGTAGCCCGTGGCGCCCATAAAGCGCACGGATTTGATCTGCTCGTCTTTGGCAAGGCCTGTCAGGCTGCCCGCGAGCTGCATGTCGCCGTCGAAGATAACCACGCGCGAGCCGCTCTGCCACTCTGTCGCGGCTACGCGGAAGTATCCGCCGAATTCGTCCATTGAATACTGGTCGAGGACATAACCCGCCATGTCGCCGGACGCCACATAACGCAGGCGCGGGCCGTCAACCTCAAAGCGGAAGAAGCGCGTTCTCTGCCCCGTGCCGTCGGAAGCGTCGGCCGCGATATACAGGGATTCGGCGCTCATGTAAAGCTGGGTGCCGGCTCCGAGATAGCTGTCGAGTGAAAGTTCGCCGCCGCTTATGGCGAAGGAGCCGACCTGAAGGTAGTTAGCGGCGCTTGAACCCGGGCAAATTGAGATATCCCCCGGATATATCAGCCTTTTGCTGTCGGAGACATTCGTGTCAAGGTATGCGGGCAGGATGTCCCCGTCCTTGTATTCCTGCCCCAGAGGCATCGCGTTTATGTACTTCGAGGTGGCGAAGTATACATTGCCGTCAGAGACCCGGCTCGATACCGGCGAGCCCTCGGACTCAACCCTGCGCTCAAGTCTGGGGGCCGACCTGTCGGACACGTCGTAGACAAGAAAAACCGTGAAAGTCTTGCCCCAATAGGGCCGCCAGATCCCGCTGGGAGCGATCTTCATCGCGGAGCCCGCCGCGATGTCGGGGGTGGGCTCGTTCTGGGCTGTCTCATACTCGGAGCGCGTTCCGATAAGCAAAAGCCTGTCGCCCAAGACATACATCTCGGAGAGATACACCTCTCCCTCAGGCGCGAAGGATGTCTTTTTCGTCATGCTGCCGCCGTTTGCCTCCACAATGGTTATCCTGTTTTCAAAGAGCGAGTAGATATACCTGCCGTCGGTTTTAATAATGTCGCCCTCATCTACTCCGGCTGTCTGCACGTTCGTGGAAGAGAAAGAGGAGTCGTCAAGCGACTTGACAGCCGCACCGTCAACCGGCGTGGGCGCCTGCGCGGGAGCCGGGGTCGGGGCGTCGGCGGCGGGAGGAGCCATGGCGGCAGATTCCGCAAGCGTCCTCATGCCGCCCCCCATTGTGTATTCGGAGGCGGAGGCTTCATAAAATAGCCCGCGTTCTTTCATGATAGAAACAAGCTCGTCCATCGAGCCCACCTTCGGAAGCGAGCTTTGGGCCTTGACGGACGTCATAATCGGCACGCCGGAAACCGGCCCCGACACGTCGTATCTCTGCCCGTTCACGGTAATCACTCCACTCCGCTTCCCCGGGTAAAATTCGGCGCCAATAAAGGATGCACACACAATCCCCCCGGCAAAGGCCATGAGAAGCAGCACAAGAATCCCTCTTTTAACGAATTGCAGTCTCATATAAACACATCCAATCGTATAGTCTGTCCTTTTGACGAGCAGGGGGCGAATTTGTTCCCGGATTTTTAAGGACGCTATACACACAATCTCCGTGCGGTATTGCCTTCTAAATTTTTGCATTGAGCCACGCCCACTTGTTTTTAGAAGCGTATCGTGCTATGCTAAAAAACAGGCGCGCAGTATGCGCTATTAGGCCTTGAGGCACGCGCAAAATTTGCGATGCCGCGTAAACGCTCGGAGGTAAAATAATGAACAGAGAGAGACTAAAGGGCATCATAACCGGGGCGGCGCTGGCCGCGGCGTTTTTTTCGCTTGCGACGGTTGCCGCCGCTGCGAACATCAGGAAAACTATCGAGATAGCATACAGGGACATTGCGATTTATGTGGACGGCGAGAAGATTGCCCCGAAGGACGCGACCGGCGCCGCGGTGGAGCCGTTTATCTACAATGGGACCACATTTATCCCTGTGCGTGCGGCGGCGTCCGCGCTTGGAAAGCAGGTCGAGTGGGACGCGGCCGCAAACGCGGTTTACATCGGGACCCGCCCCGAGCAGACGGGGTTTTCAAAAAGTCATCCCGCCTCTAAGGGCGAATCTCAGAATGTTTCGCTCGTGGCCGCCGGCGTGAAGGGCGAGGCGACAGTTTTGCTGAGCGAGGTTCTCAGGGGAGATGCCGCCATGAGGACGCTGCACGACGCGAACAGGACAACTGCCGCCCCGAAGGATGGCTTTGAATACATCCTCGCGCGCTTCAGCGTGTCCATTAAGGATCTGTCCGAAGGGTCGGTGAACGTAAACAGTTCACTTTTTAGCATGTATTCGGGGAAGGACGTGAGGTACACCGAGTCGGCGCCGGTGATCGCGCCGAGCCCGCAGCTTTCCGGACAGCTCAGTAAAGGGGCCTCGGTCGAAGGCTGGGTCGTATTCCAGGTCGCCAAGGACGACGCGGCCCCGAAGTGCGCGTTTGCCGTTGCCGCTGACGGAATCGGGGGCGCATGGTTTACCCTCGCCTGATTACCCGGCAGGACACTTATTTTGCCGGATCTCAACGAATGCCCCGCTCCGTTCAAAAAACTACCCCCAAAGCTGCGCTTTGAGGGTAGTTTTTGTGCCTGCGCAGAAGCGTACAAACAGCACCCGCAAGGCCGTCTACAGGCGCGAAGGCTACCGCTGTGCGCTCTGCGACAGCACCAAATACCTCTCTGAACACCACTAGCTCAGGCGGTCGGCAGGAGACGGAAACACTGTGCATAACCTTATCGCCTGTGCATGAACTGCCACGCCGTGGCGCACGGCGCCGACCTCTACGAGGACATAAAGCGAGAGGATATCGAACAGGCCTGCTGTGAATACCTCGCCGACATCTACCTCGAAGACTGGGATCCGAGGGAGTGAAAGCTCCCCCGGACGGCCTGTTGCTCGCGCCAGCAGCCTGAGGTGCACTTTGCAATGAGATGCGTCGATCATTGTGCTGAAGCCGGTCGATAAGATTGAGGTCAGGCAGGCGAAGAAGGTGGACAAGGTCGCTCCGGTTGAGCCATCATCAACTTAACTAGCTCTCCGCGTTTGGCAATCACGAACGCGAATCCCGGAACGCCCTGTATGCACTTGTTGGACGAGCTGATGAGAAAATCAATTCCCAACTCGAAAACATCCATTGGGAATGCCGCCAAAAGAACTCATGGCATCGACAATGAAGATTTTTCCCATACTCTTTTACAACTGCCGCAATCTCAGCAAGTGGATTAAGTATACCTGTTGTAGTTTCAGAATAAGCAAGCTCAACATAGTTTAGCTTCAAAATATCGGCTATCTGCACCATTCGCTTGCCGTATGCTCCGTTAGTGATAATTAGGATTTCCCCATCAAGTGGTATAGCGCTGCCGAGGCAGGCTTCTGCCGAAAACGAGCCGCTGCCCTGCATTAAAACGACGGAGTAGTCCTCTGTATTATTTGTGGCAAGAGCTATAAGCCTTGTGCGGATATTTTGTACGATATCTTTGTTGTAATCGTCGTCCCATGTACACCGGTCGCGAAGCATGGCGTTACGAACGCCTTTTGAGGTAGAAAGTGGGCCGGGAGTCAGCAGAAAATATGGGTTATCGGAAATGAAATCGTACATTTACTTGGCCTCCTTGTTAATCGTATCAATCAATTCCGGCAGAGCGGTAATATCATCGAGCACATAATCCGCTCCGGCGGCTATGTAATTATTTTTTGCGGTTTCATACCCTACTGCTGCTTCGGACGATGACAACGCATTAAATTCTTCCTCGCCAAGTCCCAGCATATTGGAGCCTTTAATCACACCAACGGTAACGCAGCCGGCGTTTTTCCCCTCCTGCATATCTGCGGCGGTGTCACCGAATTTGACTACCTCACTAAATAGATAGTGCTCCGAGTTTCTCAAGGTTGCGCCAGAGCATATATGGATACGGCCTGCCGATGCCTCCGACTTCATCCGGGCATACAAGGCAATCCGGCGAATAACCTTTTTCTTTTGCTGCAGGGACAACGATGTCCATCATTGCGGCGGTATAGCCTGTGGTGGAGCCAATTTTTATGCCCATTTCGCAGATTTTTGAAATGGTATCAAGAACGCCCGGAAGAGGCGTTGTATAATCACTAAGACTTGCCATCAGAGCAGGTTCAAAAGCGGCGTATATATTGTCAATATCCCCCTGTGTGTGCGCTCTACCGTGCCTTTAGTTCCATAGAGCGGAAAGTCTTTTGCCTTTCAGCATTGTTTCAATATGCGCTCGTTTCTGCATTCCCATAGGTGCTCGGGTTTCATCCATTGTAGGCGTAATGCCGAAGGTTTCAAATGCCTTGACAAATGCAGCTACCGGCGCGTTTGAACCGAAATCCACTACTGTTCCCGCCCAGTCGAGTATGATTGCTTTGATTTTGCTCTTCATTTTTATTGCTCTTTTTGCATTTCTTATTTCGAGAGTTATCACTTAAAGATAGATAGAGCAGCGGTCTGAAAGGTTTTGAATATAGGAGCCGAAGTAAGAGCTGAGCAAAGCTTTAGCGAGGTACCAACCATATATTCCGACTTGGAAACGATTTTTGTTTTACGCGTGAATC
>JAVBNY010000016.1:0-20109 GCA_031551205.1 Oscillospiraceae bacterium
GCAGAAAGTGACAGCCCCTTTAGGGGGCTGCCTGAGAAGTAGATGCAGTTGGCTGACTATTCAATGCGCCATCAGGCGCGGCTGGTAACGGACCCTTATAGGGTTTGTGCAAGCCACCAGCTAAGCTGGTGGTCTTGACTAAAATAAAAGGCCCGCCGCATGGCAGGCCTTTTTGTTGGTTTATATCAGGAATTACTCCTTGGCTTCAGTGCCCTCGTCCACTCCGGCTTCGGGAGAACTGACCGGAAGCTCAACCTCTTTGGCGAGTGACTCCGTCTTTATCTCAACACCGCTGCCTTCCGACACGGCCACAACGCCGTCGGAGGGAAGTGATTCGCCGCTATCCTCGCCAGCCTCGGGGAAGGTGGAAGGGTTATTCTCCAGAAGCTCGCGGATGCTGAGCCATACCTTTTGCTTTTCGTTGTCGACATTAGTGATCTTGACATCGACTGTCTGCCCCTCAGAGAGCACGTCCCCAGGCTTCGCAATCCTGTGGTCGGCAATCTGTGAGATGTGGATAAGCCCGTCTACGCCGTCGATTATCTCCGCAAACGCGCCGAAAGGCATAAGCTTCACAACCTTGGCGGAGACGACATCGCCGATATTGTAACCGGCCATAAACTTTGACCACGGATTTTCCTCAGCGAGGCGATGGCCGAGAGAAATCTTCTTCTTCTCCCTGTCGAGCGAGATAACGTAAACGTCAATCTCTTCGCCGATCTTCAAGACCTCGGAGGGATGGTGAAGCCTCTTCCATGAGAGCTCGGAAACGTGAATCATGCCGTCGACGCCGCCGATATCGATAAACGCACCATAAGAAGTAAGCGATTTGACGACACCACGGTATTTCATACCCTCCTGGATATCCGCCCAGACTTTTTCGGAGGCGGCCCTGCGTTCTTCATTGGCGACAATACGGATGGAACCGACCACGCGTCTGCGCGCACGATTTACCTCCGTGATCTTGAGCTTGACCTTTTTCTTCATAAGCTGGGAAAGCAGCCCCTCTTTGGGGATGCCCGTCTGCGAAGCGGGAACAAAAACGCGAACGCCCTTGACAGAGACGACAATGCCGCCCTTATTCTCCTCGACGACAAAGCCCTCAACCGTGGTCTTGTCCTCGCAGGCCTGCTCAACTTCCTCCCAGCCCTTTACACTGTCAAGGCGCTTTTTCGAAAGCATAGCGGTGCCCTCTACGTCGTTAACGCGCATAACGTAGCACTCGACCTCCTGGTCGATCTTGAAGAAATCTTCCGGTTTTACGTTCGGGTCGTCAGAAATTTCGCTGACAGGTATGTAGCCTGCGTGCTTTGTTCCGAGGTCGACATGAATCTCGGTCGGGCTCATACCGGTGACAACTCCGGTAACCTTATCTCCTGTATTTAAAGTTTTGAGAGACGCCTCCAAGAGTTCAGCAAAGGATTCAGTCTCCATAGTAATCTTCTCTTCGCTCATCCTGCTCATGACCTCCTTAATTATCCACGGGGGGGTGGACGCGCCCGCCGTGACCGCTAGGGATTTTATATTATTGAGCTTGTCCAGCTCGTCCGCCTTTTCTATGTGGAAAGCAATGGGACAGTGAGCGGAGCATATTTCAAAAAGCCTCCGCGTATTTGAACTCTGACTGTCGCCAACAACCACGACCGCGTCACTCGCCGACGCGATACGGGCTGCCTCCCTCTGTCTGTTTAGGGTCGCGTTGCATATTGTATCAAATATTTTGCAGTTTGTACACTCTTTTTTTAATATTTTATCGCATTTTTGCCATGTATCCACGTTAAGCGTCGTCTGGCAGACCGCCGCGAACGGCAGATCGCGCTCAAACACCTCCGAGCGGATCCATTTTTCGAGCTCTGAGTCATTTTCAAACACCATACATTCCCTTGTGTGGCCTGCGATGGCCTTTACCTCAGTATGCTCCCTTTCGCCTATAATTATAATAATCCGGCCCTCTTTGGAGCATTCCCTGACGATGTCATGTATGCGCCTGACGTCTGGACAGGTGGCGTCAATAAATGGGATGCCTCGCGAGCGAAGCTCCAAATACACGCTCTCCGGCGCGCCGTGGGAGCATATGACCGCAGTTTCTCCCGGCAAAACGTCGCCGACATTCAGCCCGGGGCAGGCGCCCATGCGCTCAAGCCGCTCGACAACGGAGCGGTTATGTATTATCGGGCCGAGCGTTCGTATCCTGACGCCGTCCTTAAGTGCGTTTTCGACCAGCTTCAAGGACCTGCTGACGCCAAAGCAGAAGCCCGCGTATTTTGCGAGTGTGACCTTCATTTTACCGTGTCTCCCAATGAATAAATCCTGTGCATAAGGTCATCGGCAACAGAGGAATATTGCTCGCTTTTCGGAAGCGATCTGTCGGGCGACGGAAGGTATTTTTCGCCGACTACGACATCGATCCTGCTGAAAAACCGTTTTTTCCCGGGGGTCATATACACGGGGATGATTGGAACCCCGGTTCTCAGCGCGATCATCCCTGCGCCGCTTTTTGCCCTGCCCTGCTGCTCATGATATCTCGTGCCCTCGGGGAACATCATCACAAATTTCTTTTTTTCGAGCAATCTGAAGCAATGCTTGATCGCTGAAACGCCCGCGTCCCTGTCAACCGAAAAGGCCCCGGCCAAGCGGGCGATAAGCCCGAGCCCGGGCACGGACATGACCTCTTTCTTTGCCATAAAATGCATTTGCAGCCTTATGCCCATGGCCATACCGACAAGAACAGGGTCGAGCAGTGATGAATGATTTGCGCAGACAAGCGCCGGGCCGCTCTCGGGTATGTTTTCGCGGCCGAGGTATTTTACCCTGTAAAAAAACTTCATGTAAGGCAACAAAATGAAAAAAAATATCCTATACAGCATGGATCTTTTCCTCAATCGTACGCTCAAGCAGCTCGATGCTTTGCTCAAGCGTCAGGCCGGAGGTGTCGATGCGGACGCTGTCACTGGCGGGGATAAGCGGCGCGCAGGCGCGGCCCGAATCGTTTTTGTCTCGGTAGATCATATCGCGAAGCACCTCGTCCAGAACTACGCTGACGCCCATTGAGCGCAGCTCGTCGAAACGGCGCTTCGCCCTAACCTCGGGCTCCGCGGTAAGAAATATCTTTACCTGCGCGTGCGGGAGCACAACGGTGCCGATGTCGCGCCCATCCATCACGACGCTGTTTCTTTCCGCGATACCGCGCTGCATGTCCAACAAAAAGGCGCGCACGCACGGCAGGGCGGAGACGTCGGAGGCGTAGATTGACGCCTGCGGAGTTCTGATAAGATCCGAAACGTCCTCCCCGCATAAAAAAATGTGTTGCGCCCCGCTCAGGAATTTCAGCTCGATCTCGATATCCCCAAGCAGCGGAGAGACCTCGGCGGCAAGTTTCGGGTTTGCCCCGGCGCGCGCGACAAAAAGCCCGACGGCGCGATACATCGCCCCGGTGTCTACATAGATGTAGCCGAGTTTTTTCGCCAGGCGCTTGGCCATTGTGCTTTTCCCTGCCCCGGAGGGGCCGTCGATCGCAATGCTTATGTTCATGATGGACACCGCTTTGCTTTTTTTTGCGTTTTTAACAGGCATTTGCATGAGGCGGCGGATAGAGTAAATCTTACGGCTTAGGTTCGGTTGGATTTCCCCACGCAGGGTACCTCTTGTCGCCAATCAGGCGGTTTCCCTTTAAACCCCGGGCGGCCCCGTCGCCGAAGGCCGTACCGAATTGCCACTTAGTCCGTACTGTAATCCAAAATCCGCCCCCGGCGCTTTCGCGCCAAGACAGCCTAGGCGTTTTCCGCCGCAGGCACGCCGGAGCTTAGCCTCTTTTGCAGGAAAAGTTTCAAGGAGCGATAACGCGCTCACCATGGCCGCGGCTTGCGCGCCTGAATCTCCTATCCGCCAGACCCACTCAAGGCAGGCTACTCTGCACACAGCGCTAAAACGCACCGCAATGCAGGTTTAACCCTGTTTCGTAACCGGTATGAGCAAACTCAGCCGACCACAATAACAGGTCTCCACGGCAAAAGGGTCGAACTTCGCATGCCGTTGCGAAACGCCCTTAGGCCTTAACCCCCAGCACCCACCCTAAACTGGGCGTATAAAGCAGACACCAGGGACTTCATCGATATGCCCTTATACGGATTTTTAGGCCCGTTCTGGGAACCGGCAGCTCTGACTAGGATACTGCGCCTCATTCAATGCCGCCTTATATTATACCATGCGGGCAAAGTTTATACAAGCGGCAGAGCTTTTCGCCGGCATCAAAAAAACGACACGATAAATAAAAAGCTGTAACGCCGCGCGGACTAAAAAACAAAACCGAGCAGGCAGCCAAGCAGGGCCCCCGCGAACACCTCAACGGGAGTGTGGCCCAGAAGCTCCTTTAGCTCCCTGCCGAAAAGAGCCGGGGTCTGCTCCGACCAGTGCTCCATCATGTAGTTGAGTATCTTTGCCTGTTCTCCGGCGGCTTTACGAACATTCGACGCGTCGTACATGACGACGACCGCGATAGTGGCGGCAATAGCAAAGGCGACCGACTCTATGCCAGTGACCTTTCCAACGGACACGGCCATCGCCGTAACGCACGCGGAGTGCGATGAGGGCATGCCTCCGGAACCGAAAAGCCGTTTGAAGTCGAGCCTCCTGCTTCTGATCAGTACAATAATGAGCTTGAGCACCTGCGCGGTAAACCACGCCAGAATAGCCATATTCAGTATATGATTGCCGGTAAGAAACCTTACGTAGTTCATTTACTGCCCCCTAATTGCAATGGTATAAAAGCTCAGTGCTCCCTTTGAGCCAGCATATCCGCCAACTCAAGCAGAAAGTCGTTCTCCTGAAAGCACGCGATGTTATCCTTCGCCGAGTTTGTCAGGCCTTCGACAAGACTTTTGCATTCTTCAATGCCTAGAAGCTTCACAAAGGTCATTTTTCCGTTTATTATATCCGTGCCCGTGGCTTTGCCAAGCTTTGAAGCGTCGCCCTCCAGGTTCAGGATGTCGTCCTTTATCTGGAAGGCGAGGCCGATATTCTGCGCAAAGCTGACAGCGCTGTCGACCTTTTCCTTTGAGGCGCCGGCGACAATGCAGCCAATCTCGGCCGCGGCCGAGATCAGCGCGCCGGTTTTAAGCCTGTGTATCTGCGTAACGCCCTCGATCGGAAGATCCTCCTGCTCCGATTTGAGGTCGAGATACTGCCCGCCGGCCATACCGAACACACCGGAGGCCCAAGCCAGCCTGTGAGCCGCGGATATGGCCGCCTCAGGGGCGATGCCTTTAAGATTTTCAGGGTCGAGCATTGTCTCGAACGCGCAGCTCAGCAGCGCGTCGCCGGCGAGCAGCGCGGTGCTCTCGCCAAAGATCATATGGTTTGTCGGGCGGCCGCGGCGGAGGTCATCGTCGTCCATGCAGGGCAGGTCGTCGTGGATAAGCGAATATACATGCACCATCTCAACGGCGCAGGCAAAGGGTAGAGCCTTGGCGTAATCCGCACCGCACACGCGGCAGAACTCCAGCGCAAGTATTGGGCGGATCATCTTGCCGCCCGCCATCAGGCTGTAGTGCATCGAATCGATAAGCCCCGCCTGGGCTATAGGGATATCCGGGAGATAACACTCGAGCATCTCGCTGATCCGCATCAGATAGGTGTTCATTCTCTCTGAGAAAACCATTTTCATTCTCCTTATCCCTCTTTTTTATTGAGGTTAAGCCTCCGAGCCTTCAAAATCGCTCAGTATGGGCTCTCCGCCGCTGGTTGAAAGGATCGACACGCGCTTTTCAGCCGTTTCGAGCATCGCGCCGCATTCTTTTATAAGCCCCGCGCCCTCCTCAAAAAGGGCGAGAGCCTCGTCGAGGGCGGCCTGTCCCGATTCAAGCTTTTTGACTATCTCATCCAGCCGTTTCATCGACTTTTCAAAATTAACCGCCATTTTCATCCTCCACAGTACATCTGATTGTCCCGTCGGAAAATCGAAGATCCAAAACGTCGCCCGGTCGGGCGTCACAGGCCGATCTGATTATTTTTGAGCCTTTTGAGGCGATGGAATATCCCCGCGAGAGAACCTTTAAGGGGCTGATCGCGTCGAGTGTTGCCGCAGAGTGCGTAAAAGCCCTCCGCTTTTCCGCCAGCAGCGCTCGGGCAGCGGAGGAGAGGCGACGCGAAAGCATATCAAGATGAAGCCCGCGCTCGATCAGGTAGTTTTGCGGGCGCTTCATTATCCTGTTTGAGGCGTATCCGTCGAGCGTCTGCCGCAGGCTTGACAACTTTGCGAGCATTGCGGACAGCAGGCGCGAGTCCGTATTCTTCAAGCGCTGCCTGAGTTCTATCCCGTCCGGCACCGCGAGCTCTGCCGCGTTCGACGGGGTGGAGGCGCGCAGATCGGCCACAAAATCCGAGATCGCGACGTCGGGCTCGTGCCCGACGGCGGAGATGACAGGGATCACGGACGCGTATACCGCGCGGGCGACGCGCTCATCGTTAAAGGCCCAGAGGTCTTCCAGAGATCCGCCCCCGCGGCCGACGATAATAAGGTCGGCCAGCTCCTTGAGGTTTATATATCTTATCGCGGCGGAGATTTCACCCGGCGCCTCCTCGCCCTGAACCCTGACGGGGCAGACGATCACGTGCGCAGGGGGAAAGCGCCTTGTGATTATACGTATCATGTCGCGCACGGCGGCGCCCGCCGGGGACGTTACAAGCGCGATCTTGGAGGGGAACTGAGGAAGGCTTTTTTTGTGCGCGTCGTCAAACAGCCCATCCTCCGCGAGCCTCCGCTTAAGCTGCTCAAACGCGACGGAGAGCTCGCCGACGCCGTCCGGGATCATCTCCTCACAGTAGAGGTTATAGACCCCGTCGCGCAGGAACAGAGAGACCCTGCCGCGGACGATCAGCCGCATCCCGTCGGACGGCGCAAACCTGACGCGCGAAGCCTCGCGGCGGAACATCACGCACCGCACCGAGCTTTCCTCGTCCTTGAGCGTGAAATAATGGTGGCCCGAGGGATAGACCTTGTAGTTCGAGGCCTCACCCCGGACAAACACGTTTGCCAGCGGCCCGTCTCCCTCGATAAGGGCCTTGATATGCCTGTTAAGGCCCGAAACAGAAAAAATATTATCTTGCATCGAATCCTCCGGGCATGCAGAGGCACGCGAGAGCCGCGACCCCGGCGGCGTTATCTGACGAAAGCGCGGGTTCAGCGAACAAAACGCCGTCCATCCCGCCCAAAACGCCCCTGACCACATTGCTGCACATCACGCCGCCGACGCACAGTAGAGGAAGCCCGTCATAGTCTATTTTTGACGCAATGGCGGCGCGTTTAACCGCCTCGGCAATGCTTTTTAGCGTAAAAAATGCGATATCACGAGCGTCAGCGCCGCATTCAAAGAGCGCCCTGAATTTATTCTCTATGCCTGAAAGGGAAAACTCAAGCCCGTCTTGTCTGACTTTAAAATAATCCGCATCGTGACTTTCGAGCGCGAGGCTGTCAAGCGCGGGGCCGGAAGGGAAGGGGAGGCCCAGGAGCCTGCCGCAGCGGTCGACCAGCTGGCCGGCGGCGAGATCGGTGCTCCCGCCTATGCGCTCGCAGGTGATTACCTTTTCCGCGTGGGGGCGGACGAGCAGCAGCTCGGTCGTGCCTCCGGAGGCGTGAAACGCGAGAAAGGGCGAGCGGAGCATCAAAAGAGAGCCGGACGAAAGCGCGCCCGCGCAGACATGGCCCTGCTGGTGTGAAAAAGTGAAAAGCCGGGCCCCCAGTGCGGAGGCAAGGACGCTTGCGTGTGAATAGCCCGCCAAAAAGCACGGCATGTACGACCCCGCCCGTTCGCGCGGAGAGACGGAAACTCCGACGGCGTCTACCTTAAACTCGCTCTCTCCAAAAAGTCGCTCGATCACTCCCGGCAGGTTTTTTATGTGCTCAAAAACCGCATCGCTTTGCCTGAGGCCGAGCCCGCCCTCAGGCACCTTTAAAGGCGCTTTCTGCTGACGAAGAACCCCGTCTCCAAAAAGGGCGGCCGATGTTGTATAGTTGCTTGTATCGATGCCTATGCTGATCAAAGCAGGTCAGCCTCTTTCCTGATGAATGATCCGAGAATGCCGTTAATAAAGGCGGCGGCGTCCTCCGTTTCATACTTTTTCGCCAGATCAACAGCCTCATTTATAGACGCGGAATCCGGGATATCGGGCATGTAGAGCACCTCGAACATGCACAGGCGCATGATTGAGGACGCAACCCTTGAAATGCGACCGTACTTCCAGCCGATCGAGTATTTTTCAATGTATGAGTCGAGCTCAAGGGCGTGGTCAAGCACGCCGGAGACGAGGCGCGAGATATACTCACGCTGGGAATCATCCGGAGGCGACGCGTAGGCCGGGCAGTCGTCTGAGATAGCTTTGAATCGCTCCGCGTCGAGACAGTCGGCCAGCACCTCGACCGTTTGAAAGCCGGATGCGAAGATGATGTGCATGGCTATCTCTCTTGCGGTCTTCCTGTTCATATATTTCCTCCAAAGTTTCCCTGTGCGGTATTATTTCTAAATAGATATTATACATGTACTTTGTCCAATAATCAACAAAAACGCGTATGTAATGCGCAAACCTTTTCACGAAGTTTCCTCGCCGCCACCTTGCAAGGGCGGCCGCACTGTGAAGCTCTCGTCCCTGAGCGTAAAAACATCAGACAATCCCCGTGAGACAATTATCTCCCTGCCATCGGTAACGAAGACATACTCTGCGCCATAGCTCTCGGCGAGCTTTGCACCCTTTTTGACGCCCAGTACGAAGCACGCCGTCGACAGCGCGTCTGCCAGAGCGGAGGTTTTGCAGACTATGGTGGCGGAAAGGAGTCCGCTGTCGGCGGGGTATCCGGTTTTGGGGTCGAGGATGTGGTGGTAGATCTTTCCGTCCTTTTCAAAATACCGCTCGTAACCTCCCGATGTAACGACGGAGGTGTCCTCCAGCCTCAGCGTTCCGATATTCCCGCTTTCGCCCACGACAGGGTTCCTGACCCCGACGCGCCAGCCGGTCCCGTCCGGGCGCGAACCGATCAGGCAAATGTTGCCGCCAAGGTCGAGCACGGCGCGCCTTACGCCATTTTCCCTCAGGAAATCCGAAGCGGCGTCTCCCGCATATCCCTTCGCAATGCCTCCAAGATCGGCGAGCATACCCTCGCGCTTTAGAAAGACGCTGCCCTCGGATTCGTCCTGCAAGACATCCTGCCAAGAGACAAGCCCCCGCGCAGCTTCAATCTCGCTTCTTTCCGGGACGCGCTCATCCGCGGTCCCGATGCCCCAGAGCCTGACAAGCGGGCCGACAGTTACGTCAAACGCGCCGTCCGAGGTCTTTGAAACGTCGAGCGCCAGCGAAAAAAGACGGTAGATATCGCCGGAAACCTTGATTGGATTTGCGCCGGCAGAGTCGTTCAGCGCGTTAATCTCTCCGCCCGGCGAACGCACGGTCATCCGAGAGTCGATGTCGCTTATTTTTTCGAAACAGCCGCTTAGAAGGTTCTGAGAATCTTCCCCGGCATCGTAGACCGACAATGTAATAATTGTTCCAAGCAGACCGTCCTTCGTCATCGAAACGGGGAGCGTACCTTCCCTGCTGCAGCCGGAAAGAAGCATTGAAAGCAGTAAAAATCCGAAGAGAATGTGCCTTTTCATACGGTTCCCCCGTTTAAAACGTATCGATTTACGCCGTTTTCCCGAACCGGGAGTAATTATTGGCCGTAAACTTGTAATACATCCAATTAGTATGATATAATATCTGCCGTGAAGATGAAACTCGGCTTTATTTGGCTATGATACATCATAAGCCGGGGGATTTCAAGCCCTTTGTCTGCTGCCATAAGTTTGCTTTTCAGCTTTATCGCGCGGGAATGAGGAGGTTCTATGAACGAGAAAACGGGCATATACGGGAACGCGGGGCCGGAAGGCGGAGACGTACACGACAGGTATCTGAGGCTGCGTAAATGGGCCGTCGGCGCCGTGTTCGGCAGCCGTGAAGCTGAGGGCTTTACGGGTATCAGGCCGATAAGGGCATGGTGCATGATCACTATGGTGACGACCTTTGAACTTTATCTGGTGTCGATGCTGATTCTCAGCCTTGCTTCAATGTTCTTTTACGGCGCCGTCACCTATTTCTGCATGATGCTGCTGACCGCTCTCTGCCTTTTTTCATACAGATTTACAAAGAACTACCGCCTTTTCTCGGCGCTTATCAGTTTTGCTTATTTCTTTCACGCGTTTTTCATGTTCTTTGCGCACAGCGGGTTTTACGGGGCGTCCGGCGTCCTTATGTGGGGGATGCTCGGGGTTGTTGTCGCAATCTTTTACTGCCGTATCTATACCGCGCTGGCGGTTTTTGCGGGATATTCGCTGTGTATCTATGCGCTTGTCGTTTTGGAGCGCATCGGCGTGCGTTTTTTGGGCTATTTCCCGGAGCCGTCTTCTTTCGGTATGCTTGTGACGAATATTTTCTTCCTCACGCTTGTTTTTGGCATGTCGCTCTGGCTGTTTTTTGACGAGGTTCACGAATTTATCGTCAAATCGGATAACTATGTGAAGACGATAAAGACAGAGAGGGCGCGCCTGTCGGAGATGAACGACGAGTACCTCGCGATGAACGAAACGCTGAAGCAGTCGATGGAGGAGACGCGCAGGGCCCAGGCAGGACTTATCCGGGCTGAAAAAATGACGGCGCTCGGCAGGCTTGTCGCCGGCATAGCGCACGAGATCAACACCCCGCTTGGGGTGATAAAGGCATCCGCCGGGTATATGGACGACACCCTGAAGCGCGTGGACGGGGATTTTATCGAACGCGTAAACATGCTGGACGAGCGGAGGCTTGCCTTCCTCAAACGCATCATCGCGATGACCTCTGCCGGGCACAATGACAACACCACAAGCGCCCAGCGCCGCCTCAAGCAGGCGCTGATGAAGCGTCTCGCAGAAGAGGACGTCGATAATCCGTTCCACATTGCCGGTATACTCGTGGAGCTTAACATAACCGCCGAGGACCTGACGGACGATATTATAGAGATGCTGCGCACTGAGGAGGAGCCAATGCTGCTCTCGACGGCCCTCGGCGCCGCGAACCTGATAAAATGCGTCGATAATATTCAGATCGCAACGGACAGAGCCTCCAAGGTTGTTTATGCGCTCAAGAGCTATTCGCATTTCAACGTATCTAACCGCCCTGTTATGGCGGATGTCAGGAAGGGAATTGAGATAGCCCTGACGCTGTATCAAAACCAGCTTAAGGCCGGTATCCAAGTAGTTCGTGATTTTGACGACATTCCTGAAATCAATTGCTTTGAGGATGATCTGAACCACATCTGGTCGAATATCATCGACAACGCGATCGACGCGATGACAGCCCAGGGGAAGCTTGTCATCACTGTCAGGAACTTAGGCGAAAAAATCCGCGTTTCAATAGCTGACACAGGCTCCGGCATCCCTGATGAGATTAAAAACGATATCTTCGAGCCTTTTTATACCACAAAGCCGATCGGTGAGGGCAGCGGTATTGGCCTTGAGATTTCCAAGAGGATTGTCGACCGTCACAACGGCCGCATCTGGATTGAGGACAACCCGGGCGGCGGCGCGGTGTTTTTTGTGGAACTGCCCAAGGACATCGACGCGTAATGCCCGCCGCCGGAAGGCGCGGAGGGGAAGCATATGCCTGTTGAACTGACAAAAGAACAGAAGGCCGCCGTCTTTGCTGGCGGCGGCCCGATTCTTGTTTCCGCGGCGGCAGGCTCAGGCAAGACGCGCGTGCTGGTGGAGCGCGCGCTCAGGCGCGTATGCGGGGACGAGGGCGTGAATATCGACGACCTTTTAATAATTACGTTTACAAACGCGGCGGCGGCGGAGATGCGCTTTAAGCTGACCGACGCCCTCTTTGAACGGCTTGCCATGAGTCCTGACGAGCTCTCCCTTCGAAGGCAGACAGGGCGCGTGCACGGCGCGTGGATCATGACGGTGCACGCCTTTTGCCAGCGCATTTTGAGGGAGCGCGCCGTCGAGCTGTCAATCTCCCCGGATTTCAGGCTCTCGGATGAGCATGAGTCGCAGACGCTGATGGAGCGGGCGCTTGAAAACGTACTCGAGGCCGCTTACGGGGGCATTACCCCCGGGTTTGAGCTGCTTGTTGAGACCCTCGGCGCCGGCAGGGACGACAAAGGGCTGAAAAGAGCCGTGACGGACACCTATGCCGCTATTACCAGCCTCCCGTTTCCGCACGAGTGGATGGACGAAAAGCTCACGCTGTTCGCCCCGGGGGCGGACGGCTCCGTCTGGCTGGGACGCATCCTGGAATCGGTGAGTGCCGACGCTGAAAGCGCGCTGGGCGCACTCCGGAGGGCGCATGAGCTTTGTACGAAAGACGCTGCGCTCTCGCCGTATGCCGAGACGCTTGACGGGGATATTACACTGTTCCGCGGACTTGCCGCATCTGCGGCAAAGGGCTGGGACGAGGCGGAGGCCTTTCTGTCCGGCGCCGCTTTTCAGACGCTCAGGCGCGCGAAAAAGGGTGCGGACGAGAGTGCTCGCGAGCACGTTAAATCCGTTCGCGAGCACTGCAAGTCCGTGCTGAAGGGCGCGAAGGAGCAGATCTTCTGCCGGGCGGAGGCGGCACTCTTGGACATGGATTCGGCCCACGCTGTAGTTTCAGAGCTTTTCACGCTTGTCAGGAGCTTTGAGGAGGAATACTCCCGGCTGAAGGACGGCCGCGGCGTGCTCGACTTTTCAGACCTGGAGCATCATACGCTCAGGCTGCTTTGCAGGCGCGAGGGAGGCCGCGTCGTTCCGACCGAGGCGGCGCGCGAGCTGTCCGAACGGTTTCGCGAGGTGATGGTCGACGAGTATCAGGACACAAACGCCGTGCAGGACCTTATTATGGAGCTCGTGTCCGGCGGAGGGCGGAACCTGTTTATGGTCGGTGACGTAAAGCAGTCCATTTACCGCTTCCGTTTGGCCGACCCGACGATTTTTTTGAGGAAATACTCCTTGTACCCGGACGAGGAAAGCGTAAGGGATGAGCCGGACGGCGCGAGAAGGGTTGTACTCACGAGGAATTTTCGCTCGCTGCCCGGCGTGACAAACGCGGTTAATCTTGTGTTTTCGAGGATAATGTCCCGGGATTTCGGGGGGATTGATTACGGAGATGATGAGCGGCTTTACCCCGGCAGGGCCGCGATCCCCGGCACGGACGACGCCTGTGAGGCGGACATAATTGAGCTTTCGCCTTCGGAAAATGACGAGGAGCTCCCGCGTGACATTGAGGTCGAGGCCATGTTTGCCGCGAGGCGTGTCAGGGAACTGATCGACCAGAGCTTTCCCATACAGGACGGCGAAGCGACGCGGCCCGTCAGGCCGGGAGATTTTGCGATCCTGCTCCGTTCAGTTAAAAACAAGGCCATGTTTTACGAGCGCGCGCTGCGCGACGAGGGCATTCCATGCCGCTTTGAGGGCGGAGAGGCTTTTTTGCTCTCTCCGGAGATTTCCTGTGTATTTTCTCTGATTGAGGCGGTTTGCAACCCCCGACAGGATATTGCGCTCATATCCGTGCTTCGCTCTCCGCTTTTCGGGTTTGAAGCGGACGACCTCGCGATGATCCGCGCGGCGGGGCGTGAGTCTGATTTCTTCGGCGCGCTGTCGGCCTCTGCGGAAAGCGGCGACAAAAAAAGCAAGGACGCGCTTATGGCACTGTCCGAGCTGCGCGAGGCCGCGCTCGACATGTCCTCCGACAGGTTTTTGAGGCATGTGTACAACAGGTTCAGCGTGCTGGGCATATTCGAGTCATTTGAAAACGGGCAGACGCGCAGGCAAAACCTTCTCCAGTTTTTTGAATACGCCAGGAAGTTTGAGGCCTCGGGGTTCAGAGGTGTCCACAGATTCGCGGCGTATATCCGCTCTCTGATTGACGCCGGGCGGGACCTTGACCCGGCGCCCGCTGACGCGGCGGAGGGAGGCGCGGTAAGCCTGATGAGCGTGCACAAGTCCAAGGGGCTTGAGTTCCCGGTCGTCATCCTGGCGGACCTAGCGAAGGGCTTTAACCTTGACGACCTTAGAAAACAGCTTTTGATTCACCCCGACACCGGCCCGGGAATCGAGCTGTTGGATCTTGACCGCAGGCTCAGATACAAGACCCCGTCGAAGGCGGCGGCTGAGCTGAGCGTCAGGGATGAGACGTTTTTTGAGGAGGCGCGCGTTCTGTATGTCGCGATGACGCGAGCGCGCGAAAAGCTGATTCTGCTGATCAGGACGAAAGGGCTCTCCAAAAAGATTTTGTTGCTTTCCGCGGCATCAGGCGGGATGCCGGACGCGCAGGCGCTGGGCCGATTTCCCCGCTTTTCAGACTGGTTACTCCTCTGCCTCAGGGACGCGGGGGCGCTCCTGCCCTCTGACGGGGGATCTACGACGGCCGCCGTCGGCCTCCCGGGATGGAATGTGAATATTATTCACGCAGAAGAGTTTTTCTCCGGAAAGAAAAGGGATATTTCAGAAAAATTCTCCCGTCAGGGCGTGCTCCAGCCGGAGTTTTCGCCGCAGTGGGGAGAATATCCGCACCGGCAGCTTGTCGACATGCCCTCGAAGCTCACCGCCACGCAGCTAAAGGGCAGATTTTCCGACACTGAGGCGGGGGAGGGCGCGCCGAGGGAAAAGACGCGCGAGATAATGCCCAGGCCAAGGTTTGTTTCCGAGTCGGGCGGACTGTCGCCCTCTGAAAAGGGCGAGGCGACGCATCTTTTTTTACAATTGTGCGATTTTTCCTGTGTAGGATCTCCGGGCTGGTCTCAGGCTGAGCTCGGCCGTATGCGTGAAAGGCGGCTTTTGTCGGACGCGCAGGCCGCCGCCGTGGAATCAGGCGCGGTAGAGGCGTTTTTAGCCTCTCCGCTTGGAACAAGGCTCCACGGGTCGGATAAAGTTCTTCGCGAGTTTAAATTTTCCCTTCTGGACGATGCGTCAAAGTATTCCGATTCAGAGACTGGAGGCGGCATGGTGATGCTTCAGGGCGTTGTCGACGCGGCCTTTGAGCAGGACGGCGCGCTCACAGTCATAGATTTCAAGACGGACTTTGTGCCGCGCGGCGGTGAGACGGAAAGGGCGGAGGTCTACAGAACACAAATCAGGACATATGTACGGGCGCTGAAGCGCATTACGGGGAAGCCGGTGGCCGAGGCGCATGTCTTTTTTCTGAGAACAGGGGCGGATGTAAGCCTCTCCTTTCCGGAGGAATTAATTTGACTTACCGCCGCTCTTTGGATTATAATCTCTGCATGAATGATCAACTGACTTAATGAAGGAGACTCTGACATGGGCGTCGGCATAGATATGTGCGAGGTGCGCCGCTTTGAAAGGCTCTGTGATAACGAAAGATTCATGAGGCGTGTCTTTTCGGAGCGTGAGCGCGCGTATATCCTTTCAAAGGGCGCCTCCGCCGCGCAGACGGCGTCGGGCATATTCTGCGCCAAGGAGGCGTTTTCAAAGGCGGCAGGCTGCGGCCTTTCCGGGGTTGGACTTTGTGAGATTGAGGTCTTGACGGATGATAAGGGTGCCCCGCACATCTCGCTTTCGGGGAAAACGGGGGATAGCTTCGGCCATCTGACCTGCGAGCTGTCGGTCACGCATACGCGCGGCATTGCGGCTGCGGTTGTGCTGCTGAGATAACAAAATCGGCTGTGCGGGGGGATTTTATGCTGCTGGCCACTCAGGCGCAGATGTCGCGGCTTGATGCGGAAGCGATCGGGCTGGGCGTCGCGCCGGATATTCTAATGGAAAACGCGGCGAGGGCCGTGCTGTCCGGCGTTTTCGATATAATGAAGCCGCGGCCGCTCAGATCGGTCGCTGTTTTCGCCGGGAGCGGGAACAACGGGGGCGACGGGGTCGCCTGCGCGCGGTTTCTGCTTCTTCAGGGCGTTGACGTGAGGGTTTTCCTCGTGGGCGACCCGGGCAGGAAATCGCGCGATTTTTCCGAGATGGAGTCGCGCCTCAGGGCTGTGGGCGGGGGAGTTTTGCCATATATACCGGGCGACGCCGAGATCGCAGACTTCTGCGAGCGGGCGGATGTGATAATCGACGCGATATTTGGTACGGGGCTGAACGCCCCGCTCGCAGAGCCTGCGCTTCGAGCCGCCGAGCTGATTAACTCGTGCCCCGGCTTAAAGGTCTCTGCGGATATTGCCTCCGGCGTTCACAGCGACACCGGACGCGTCCTCGGCGGCTGTGTGCGCGCCGACATGACCGTGACGTTCACGCTTGCGAAGCCCGGGCATTTTCTGCACCCCGGCGCGCAGATGCGCGGCGAGCTGAGGGTGATGGACATCGGCATTCCTTCCAGGCTTTTGCAGGAGCGAAGTTTTAGCTTTTCAGCGGTGGACGGCGGCCTGGCGCAGACGATGCTGCCAGTTATGCGTCCCGACAGCCACAAAGGCGACTTTGGCAGCGCGCTGATCGTGGCGGGGAGCAGGCTTTATTCCGGAGCGGCCCATCTGGCCTCTGCCGCCGCAGTCAAATGCGGCGCGGGAAAGGTCACTCTTGCGGTGTGCGAGGGGGCCTGGCCGCAGTTGGCCTGCAAAACGCCCGAGGTCATGTGCGCGCCCATGCCGGACAGCGGCGGAAGGCTCTCTATTGACGCGCTGGACGGGATATTCGCGCTCCTGGATAAATCGGACGCGTGCGCGATAGGACCGGGCCTCGGCCTTTCCGAGGACATCTCAGAGCTGGTTTTTTCGGTTATTCAGCAGTCCTCCGTCCCGCTTCTTTTGGACGCGGACGGCATAAACGCCCTTTGCGGGAATATAGATATATTGCGCCGCGCGCGGTGCGAGATTGTGCTGACGCCGCATCCCGGCGAATTCTCACGTCTGCTCGCCGCGTGCGGGTCGAACGGCAATCCCGTACCGGGAGAGAGCCCGGTCGAGCTCGCGCACGCGTTTGCCGAGCGGTTCGGCGTGACTCTCGTGCTGAAGGGCGCCGGAACCGTTACCGCCTGCTCCGATGGGAGGACATTTATCAACACCACGGGAAATGCAGGTATGGCGAAGGGCGGGAGCGGAGACGTCCTCTCCGGGGTTATATGCGCTTTTCTGGCGCAGGGGCTCGTCCCGGCGGACGCGGCTGCGCTTGGAGCGTATGTCCACGGCCTTGCCGGCGACATTTGCGCCGAGAGAATCGGCATGCGCGGGATGACGCCGCTCGACACCGTGACGGCGCTGCCGGCGGCGCTCAAAAACTTAGAGCAACAGAAAAACTGACACGGAGGTGCAACCTTGGGCAGAAGGCTTATGGCCGCTGCACTGACGATAACGCTTTGCCTCGGACTTTCGTCCTGCTCCGCGGCAAGGAAAGACGCGGATACCGCCGACGCGATAGCGGAGCGATATTCTAAGATTTCGGCTTTTTCGGCAAATGTGCGGATCCGCGCGGATTACGGCGACAGGACGCAGGACTACGCCGTAAGGTACGAGTATCAGGCGCCGAAAAAAAGCGTGATTACACTGCTCGAGCCTGAGGAGGTCTCCGGCATCAGGGCAACTCTTAATGAGGAGGGCGGCGCGCTTGAGTTTGACGGCGCAATCCTCGACACCGGCCCCCTGAGCGGGACAGGGCTCTCCCCGGTCGAATGTCTGCCCGCGCTTATGAACGCATGGTCCGGCGGGTATGTATCCGAATACGGCAATGAAAAGCTTGACGGGACCGACTGCGCGCTGCTTACATACCTTATCTCGCCCGAAGAAATTTCGGTGGAGATTAGGACATATTTTGAAAAAAACACGCTGGCCCCTTTTAGAGCCGAGCTTTTGTCCGGAGGAGAGCGCGTGCTCACCTGCTCTTTTGAGGACGTAGTGTCAGGCTGAAACAAACATGAACGGTGGAATAAGCTTGGAAAAAACCTTTTGCAGAACCTGGGCGGAGGTGAACCTCGACGACATCTCCCACAATTTTAATATGATCCGCGGCGCGGTGAACAAAAAGAGCAGGATAATGGGCATTGTCAAGGCCGACGCTTACGGGCACGGCGCGGTTCCTGTTTCCAAGCTTCTGTGCTCGCTTGGGGTCGATTTTCTCGGCGTTTCAAACATTGATGAGGCTATGCAGCTAAGGGAAGCGGGCATCCGTGCGCCGATACTGATCCTTGGGTATACCGACCCTTCTCTGACGCCGGAGCTTTTGGAGAACAACATAACGCAGACGGTTTTTGACCTTAGGTCAGCTAGGGAGATGTCACAGATCGCGTGCGCCGCAGGGAAAAAGCTCACGGTGCATATCAAGGTGGATACGGGCATGTCGCGCCTGGGCTTCTGCATTGGAGAGCCCGGCGCGGCTGACGAGATCCATAAGGCATGCCTGCTTGAAGGCCTTTATCCTGAGGGCATATTTACGCATTTTGCCTCCTCCGAGATTACAGGAGACGCCTTTTCAATCTCCCAGCTCGACAGGTTTCTCGCACTGATCGGACTTTTGGACACGCGGGGCCTTTCCTTCAATATCCGACACTGCGCCAACAGCGGCGCAATCCTGAATATCCCGCGGGCCCAGCTTGACATGGTGCGTCCGGGGCTCATCCTTTACGGGCTCTATCCCGACGCGCGGCTGTCCGGCGCGCTTGAGCTTCGCCCTGCAATGCAGCTCAAAAGCGTCGTCTCTCAGGTTAAAACGCTGCCTCCGGGTGTGACGGTCAGCTACGGCCGCACCTACAGAACTTATAAGGAGACAAAGGCGGCCGTCGTCGCTATAGGCTACGCCGACGGGTATTCCCGCGCGCTGTCAAACTCGGCCGACGTGCTGATTCACGGCCGGCGGGCGAACATAATAGGCAGGATATGTATGGATATGACCGTCGTCGACGTCACGGGCGTTGAGGGCGTCTGCGCGGGTGATGTTGTGACCGTCTTTGGAAGCGACGGGCCGGAGCGGATTCCGCTTGAAGAGCTGGCGGAATATGTGGGCACAATCTCATATGAGCTGGCCTGCGTCATCGCGAAAAGGGTTCCGCGCGTGTATTATCGGGACGGCGTGCAAACGGGATACCTGAACTATCTGAGGTGAAATGTTGGGAACAAAGGATATGAAAAAAAACGCGATACTCAGGAAAAAAGCTGAGGACGTCATCGAGATTTTAAAGGGACTGTACCCGCAGGCGTTCTGCTCTCTTGCATACGAAAAAGACTATGAGCTTCTGCTTGCAACGCGGCTCTCCGCGCAATGCACAGACGCCCGGGTCAACCTCATCACGCCGGAGCTGTTTTCGAGATATCCCACGCTCCAGGATATCGCCTCGGCGGAGCTTTCCGAGCTTGAGGCCATCGTGCGGCCGTGCGGATTTTTCCATACCAAGGCAAGGGATATCATTGCCTGCGCGGGAGAGATTCTTTCGCGCTTCGAAGGCCGGGTTCCCTCCACTATGGACGAGCTCTTATCCCTGCCGGGAGTTGGAAGGAAGACCGCCAATCTTATCCTGGGCGATATTTACAGGGTGCCCGCGATTGTGACCGACACTCACTGCATCCGCATATCGAACAGACTCGGACTCTGCGCCTCGAAGGACCCGTACAAGGTCGAGTTGGCTCTGCGGGAGATTGTCGAGCCGGAAGATCAGTCCGATCTCTGCCACAGGTTTGTGCTCTTCGGAAGGGACATCTGCCGGGCCCGCTCGCCACTGTGCGAAGGGTGCCCGCTCAGTGCTCTCTGCGAATTTGCTCAAATATCTTGACACGGCCGCTAATTGCCGTTATAATTAGAAAAGTTTTTGTTTGACGAGCGGGAGCATAGCTCAGCTGGGAGAGCACCTGCCTTACAAGCAGGGGGTCACAGGTTCGAGCCCTGTTGTTCCCACCATCAAAACCCCTTAGAATTTTGAAGTTCTAAGGGGTTTTATTCATCACACCGCAATCTGTAACGGGTAAACTAAAACCAGCCAAAACAGGCGGATAAAAGAGGGGCACTTTCAAGGAACTTCTGTTAAACTGTGAAAAACAGAATAACGGGAGGCCAGAAAGTGAAGGGATACAAAGTGTACGAAAGAATCAAGAATCTCAAGCAAAAAGGGTACGGCAAGCGGCGGGCCGCCGGGAATTGAAGATAAGCCGTGAGACAATCAGAAAATACTGGGAAATGAGCGAGGAAG
>JAVBNY010000019.1:0-37583 GCA_031551205.1 Oscillospiraceae bacterium
GCGGTCACTTCCGCGCCGATTAGACCCGTCCGGAAACCCGCTTTCGGGAGGTATCCGAGCAAATCTTTCGTTATGCAAGGAAGCGCCGACGACGCATAATCGAAGAAATTCTGCTAGGAGGCGCTGACGCGGCAGAGCGGATTATTTGCCGGATAGATGCCGGAATGGGGTTCCGGACAGGTCTATTGATCGCCCTGCGCTTCATCCACCGCAAAGGAGGCTACATCCATGCCCCATGTCATCGCCGTCAACGTCAGCGAACGGAAAGGCGAAGTCAAGCATCCCATCCCCGAAGGCCGATTCGAGGTCGATCACGGCCTCGTCGGAGACGCCCACGCCGCCAATTGGCACCGGCAGGTCAGCCTCCTCGCCGAGGAGAGCATTGATAAGATGCGCAAACTCGGCATCGAAGGCCTCGACCCCGGCCAGTTCGCCGAAAACATCACGACAGAGGGCCTCGAGCTCTTCACCCTTCCCGTCGGCACGCGGCTCCGGATCGGCCCCACCCTCATGGAAGTGACCCAAATCGGCAAGCATTGCCACCAGCACTGTGCGATCTTCAAGAAAGTCGGGCAGTGCATCATGCCGACAGAAGGCATCTTTTGCAAGGTCCTCGAACCGGGCGTCGTCCGCGCGGGCGATCCGATCGAGGTGCTTTCACCCGGCGAAACGGAGGTCCAAGACGCATGATGTACAAACTCGGCATCATCGTCGCCAGCGACAAGGGTGCCCGCGGTGAGCGCGCCGACGAGAGCGGCGTTCTGATCAGCGACATACTCGAGAAGCACTGCTTCCAAACGAAAGAGTACGCCATCGTCGCCGACGATTTCGAGCTGCTCGCCGACGAAATGATCCGCATGTGCGACGTCTCGAAGGTCGATCTGTTGCTCACGACGGGCGGCACCGGCTTTTCCCCGCGCGACGTCACACCCGAGGCGACGCTCGACGTCTGTGAGCGACTCTGCCCCGGCATCCCCGAAGCCATGCGCGCCGCCAGCCTCGCGATCACGCCGCGCGCCATGCTCACGCGCGCCGCAGCCGGCATCCGCGGACGCACATTGATCGTCAACCTGCCCGGCAGTCCTAAGGCCGTCCGAGAATGCCTCGACGTCATACTGCCCACGATCCCCCACGGCCTCGAAATCCTGCGCGGTGACGCGGGGGAATGCGCGCGATAGGATTTTTTGGGGGTTCCCCCTGCCCCTGGATAGGCGGCAGACTCCTGTGAACACCGTTTACAACATTGCGCAAAAACACTTCTAAAACATCGTCAAATCCAGCGCACTTCCCGAAAGGGATTCCAAAGGGGTTGAGGCGAACAGCCTCAACGGGTTTTGGCTCTTCCAGCCGAAACACCGGGGCGAGCGCAACGCGCGAGTCTGACCCTTTGGCGGGGCCTGGGGCAGGGCCCCAGATAAGAAAGGACCATGGTGATCCAAATGATGCACAATGTCTGCCACGAGGCACTCGGGCTGATCGACGCGGGCGAAGATTTCGCTTACCTGCGCATCGCTGAGGCGAAGGGTTCGACGCCGCGCGAAGCAGGAGCAGCCATGATCGTCCGCAAAGACGGATCGATTTTCGGCACGATCGGCGGCGGGCGTCTTGAAGCCGACGGCATGCAAGCCGCCGTCACGGCGATCGAACGGCGCGAAAGCACGCGGCTTTCGATCTCGCTCAGCAACAAGGACGCCGCGCTGTCCGACATGATCTGCGGCGGCGAAGTCACGATCCAGGTCGATTTCATCGCGGCGGACGACCCCAAAAATGCCGACACCTTCCGCGCGGCTTGCGAAGATCGCGGCGACACGCTCGTCCTTTTTGGCGCCGGACACGTCGCTCGCGAAATCGCGCGTGCCGCGTCGATCGCAGGTTTTTCCTGCACCGTGGTCGACGACCGCAGCCAGTTCGCCAACGCCGAGCGCTTCCCGGACGCGAACGCACTCGTCGTGCCCGACATGCGCTCGTTTCCCGATTTGAACATGCCTGAAAACGCCTACATCGCCATCGTCACGCGCGGCCACCTTTTCGACGCCGATTGCCTCGATTGGTCGCTCGCGCTGCCCGACCCCAAACCCATTTACATCGGGATGATCGGGAGCCGCCGCAAAGTCGCTCTGCTCTTCGAAGAGATGAAAAAACGGGGCCATTCGCAGGAGGCGATCGATCGCGTCCATGCCCCCATCGGCCTCGACATCGGCGCGCAAACACCCGGCGAAATCGCGATCAGTGTCGTCGCCCAACTGATCGAACGCCGCCATGGCAGCATTTGACCGCGTTGCCGCGATCGTCGTCGCGGCCGGGCTTTCCTCTCGCATGGGCGCCTTTAAGCCGATGCTCCCTTTCGGTTCCGGCGACGACGGCACGCCCCGCACCCTGATCGAGGCGAGCGTGGCATGTCTGCAACACGCGGGCATCGAGGAAATCACGTGTGTCGTCGGTTTACGGGCGGATGAACTCCGCCCTATTTTGGATGTGCACGGTGTGCGCTGTGTCGTCAATCCCGACTACGCCTCCACGCAGATGTTCGATTCCTTACGCATCGGGCTCGAAGGAATTGCAAGCCGCTGCGACGCGTTTTTCCTGCTGCCGGGCGACATGCCCGCCGTCCGCCCGCAGACCCTTCGCGCTCTGTTGAAGCGCCTTCCTGGTGCCCAAGCGCGCGGCATCGACGTTCTGATCCCGCTCTTCTCCGGTCAAGAGGGCCACCCCCCACTCATTCTACAATCCGCCTACCCCGCCATTTTGACACACGACGGCCATGATGGTCTGCGCGGCGCTTTCGAGACGCTCCGCATCGAGCGTGTCCCCTGCCCCGACGCTGCCATTCTCATGGACGCCGATACGCCGGACGATTACGACGCTTGCCTCGCCAAAATTGCCCGCAATGGACTGCCGACGCTTGCGGAATGTGAGGCGATTTGGGATTGCTTCGCCCTCCCCGCCGATCTCCGCGCCCACCAGGAAGCCGTCGCCACCCTCGCGTCTGAAACCTCCGAACGCCTGATCGACGCCGGTGTTTGCCTCGACGTCGAGCGCATCCGTTTCGGCGCCCTGCTTCATGACATCGCAAAAAAACAACCCCACCACGCAGAAGCCGGCGCCATCTGGCTTCGCGATTGGGGGTTTACGCGCGTTTCGGATATCGTCCTCACCCACACCGACTGGCCGCTGGGCGAAGAAATCGTGCTCGACGAACGCGCCATCGTCCATTGGGCGGACAAGCGCATCCAGGGCACGCAACGCTGTAGCATTGAAAAGCGCTTCGACGACAAGCTTCGCGGCAAAACCGTCCATCCCAAAGTCGAACGTCGCCGCCAAACCGCCTACGCGGTTGAGGACCTGATTCGCCGCGCATTGTCCGCTCACTAAACAACGTCGAGCGCCGCCTTTTTCCCCAGAAGGGTCGCCAGATAGCCGCAGGCCGCCCCGATCGCCATACCCGCCAAGACGTCCGACGGATAGTGCAGCGAAAAATAAAGGCGCGAAAACGCGATCAGCGCCGCTGTCGGCCATGCAATCCACCCGAACTTTGGATTGCCCTGCCATAGCGCCATCGCCGCCGCAAAGGACGCCGATGCGTGCCCCGATGGGAAGGAAAAATCGTTCTGCGGCTCGACGATCAGTGTCAATGTCGAAATCGCGTCGTATGGCCTCACGCGCGCGATGAGCGGCTTTAGCGTCACGTTGCATACCAGCGCGCTCAGCCCAAGCGCCATCAGCACGATCAGCCCCGTGCGTCGGCTACGTTTGTCGCAAATCAACGTGGAGCCCAGCAAGATCCAGAAAACGCCCAAGTCTCCCAGGTGCGTGAACGTCGCCATCACACGGCTCAACTGCGCCGTCTGCATCGACTGAAATGCCTCCAGTATCGCTATCTCCATGTCGCTTCACCCACTTCCGCTTATATCATCATTTCATTATAAGTCCAGACTTTCCGTCCTTCAAGTTTTTCCGCCAGCTTTCGCAATCCATACTTGCTTTTTGGATCTGCCTTGGGTATAATAAAAATCGCTCGTCCAAACGAGCAACATGGAGAGGTATCGAAGTGGTCATAACGGGGCTGACTCGAAATGTAGTCCTCCGAAACCCAAGGTATCGTCTCAAGTCCCCTATTTTAGGGCGTTTGTTCTTTGACAATCGAAGTTAATTAGTTTGTATCTCCCCAAAATCTCCCCGAAGGTTTGCACGCCCGATTAGGAAGATTTTGGTTTGATAAAAATCCTTGTACCAGGAGAGGTATCGAAGTGGTCATAACGGGGCTGACTCGAAATCAGTTTGAGAGCAATCTCACGTGGGTTCGAATCCCACCCTCTCCGCCATTACAGCAATGATCGTTCTTCGGAATGGTCATTGTTGTTTTTTATGGCTTTGGGTCAGCTTATATAACCCACAAAATTGTATTTGATTTGTAAGGTCTGAATAGTAAGCCCGCTCTCGTCCTCTTTTTCGTGAATGTCAACATGGTCTATGAGCTGAAACGCCATTGCCCGGTCAAGCCTATCAATGGAAAGGCACTCTTTCGCCAACGCTATCCATTTTTGTACGTTGGCCTTGCCGTCTGCCTCGTCCTGCATGGTTCGCTGCAACTCGGCGGCCTGTTCTTCCAACTCGGCAAGCTCTTTTTCGTAATCGGCAAACAGTTTCTTAAAAAGGCTGTCCGGCACATTGCCCTGTATCTTTTCCTCGAACAGCCGCCTGCTTGCGTCCTCGATGAACTGAATACGGCTTGTGGCGTCGCGCAGGGTCTTGTCCTGTGCGGCCTTTTTGCTGTTAGCCTCCCGCCCGGAAAATGACAACAGCCTGTCCAGCAACTTGTTTTCATCCTTGACCGCCATTTTTGCGTGGTGCTGTACATCGGCCAAAATCACACTTTCCAGCACTTCCGCGTCTATGGTATGCGGGGAGCAAACGTCTTTCCCGTTGTTGTTATAACGGACACACCGATAAATGATTTTATCTTTCCCGCTTTTTCTTGTGCGCCGGACGAAAGCCATCGCCGCGCCGCAATCGGCACATCGGATAATGCCGGAAAACAGGTTTACTTCATCGGTGCTGTTGCCCTGTATCACATTATTTGATGGGGCGCGCTTTGTTTTTTCCATGCGGGTTTGAACGCGCTCCCATGTGTACGGGTCAATAATGGCCTTGTGTGTATCTTCTACGGCCACCCATGCGTCAGGATTGGTAACGAGCCGCTTTTTAGTCTTGAAAGACGAAACCTTGCGCTTGCACTGCACCATGTTGCCGATGTAGACTTGATTTTTTAGCAGTTGGACAATCGTTGCGCTTCCCCATTGCTGGCAGTTATCGCCGCGAGTAGCGCGTTTTCCCGTTTGCTTGAAGTAGTATACGGCGGGAGTGTCCACACCATCAGCATTAAGCTTGGAGGCGATATTGCGTCCGCTATCTCCACTCGCAAACTCGCGGAACAATCGCTTGACGATTTCGGCGGCAGACGGGTCAGGTATCAGCAGGTGTTTGTCCTCCGGTGACTTGGTAAAACCATACGGTGGCTTGCTCCCCATAAAATATCCTTTTTTTGCACTGGATACGCGAGAAGAGCGGATTTTCTTTGAAATATCTTTCGCGTACATTTCATTCAGAATATTCTTGAATGGGGCAATGTCGTTATCGTCCTTGTCGCTGTCATAGCTGTCATTGACCGCCACATAGCGTACTCCGTGTTCGGGGAAGAAAAAATCCGTGTACTGCCCAGTCATTACATAGTTGCGGCCCAAACGGGATAAATCCTTAGCGATGTGATCATAAAGTAAAAAGCGAAAAGCACTGCAAATACAAGGAAACTAACCAATTCGACAGCTCTGTTTTATCAAATTGCTGCAAAAAACAACCCACCAGCGTTTGCATTTTCATTCTTGAAGGTGCAGACGCTTTTTTTGTGGAGGAAGAGAACTCCCGGCTATGCCGGGAGTAAAGCTTAAGCGATATTGAGAAAAAGAACACCTTTTGATAAAGTGAGGAAGCGGTCAGCCAACTGCATATAAAGATATGTGGCATAACGACAGATCTCGCCTTTATTGTATAATGTATCAGGCGGCCAGTGTCGCCCTGAACGTAAAACTAAAGCTCGGGAACAGCGTCGGATACTTCACGCCAGTAATTTTAACGGAAACGCTCCCGGCAGCCGGCGCGTCAGGAAGATAGACCGCGCTACCGTCGTAGATCACGTTAGTTTGCTTCACTTCGTTCACAAAAACGTCGCCTGTGAATGCGCGCTCGTAGGGAACGGCCGCAAACTGCAGCTTAATCCCGCCGGATTCCGGCCTTAAAACGTCCATCTTCCAATAATCGGAGAGGTTCGGCGCAATCTCAAGCGGGACTTCGGCCTTGATATCCGTGCCGGCGACCGAGGCCCGGAAAGTATAGGCTCCAGCAGGAATATCCAGCTCCTGCGCGCTGAGCTTCAGCGTTGCGGCAAACGAATTCGACGCGTCAAACGCCGCGCTGGAGTAAACCGCATTGCCTTCGGTGTTCACCAGCGAGAACACGACCTGCCTGCCCGCGAGATACTGCCCCTCAAGCGTGACCTTGACGTTGGCGGAACATCCGGACACGAGCGTGCTCGATTTGCCGACGGACAGGGAGGTTATCGCGGCCCTGTCGCCCCTGTACCGGACAATCAGCCCGTTCCAAAGCTGCCCCTCCGCGGGAAAGCCCACAGCGTCGCGCCAGACATAGGCAATAGCGCCTGACGCGACAGACGTAAAGACGTTGCTGCCCATAGTTGGCGCGTCTCCGTCGAAGTATACGCTCGTCAGCTTTGTACAGGATTGAAACGCGTAGCTCCCGATGCTCGTCACGCTGTTTGGTATCGTCACGCTCGTGAGGCCTGTGCAACCCAAAAACATTCTGTCGCTCAAGTACGTCATGCTGCCCGAAAGCGTTACATCCGTGAGGCTTGTGCAGTGAGCAAATGCCCCGTCGCCGGTACCCGTCACACTGTTCGGAATTACTATGCCCGTGAGGCCCGTGCAGTAAGAAAACGCGCCATCGCTTATAAACGTCACGCTATCCGGAATCGTCACGCTCGTGAGGCCCGTGCAGTTAGCAAACGCGCCATTGCTTATAAACGTCACGCTATCCGGAATCGTCACGCTCGTGAGGCCCGAGCAGCCAGAAAACACGCCAGTGTTTATTTCCGTCACGCTGTTCGGTATCGTCACGTTAGTGAGGCTTGTGCAGTAAGAAAACGCGTTATTGTCTATATACGTCACGCTGTTTGGAATCGTTACCTCCGCGAGGCTTATACAGCCAGTAAACGCCCCAGTGCCAATGCGTGTAACGCTGTTTGGAATCGTCACGCCCGCAAGGCTTTCGCAGCCATAAAACGCATAGTTGCCGATGCTCGTCACGCTGTCCGGAATCGTCATGCTCGTCAGTCCAAAGCAGTTACCAAACGACCAGCCGCCGATGCTCGTTACGCTGTCCGGAATTGTTACACCCGTGAGTTTTGCGCATTCATAAAACGAAGCGTAACCGAAAGCGGTTATCTTATACGTTACGCCGCCGTATGTAACGGTTTGCGGAATTGCCAGCGCGCCCGCGGTTGTTGTCGCGATCGCCGGATTGGTCCCGTCGCCCACCTGAACCGTGCCGGTGTTGCCGTCCACGGTGAGCACCTTGTAGGTCACGCCGGATACGGTGAAGGTTTGCCCCACGGCGGCGCTCGCCGTCATGGGCGCGAGGGTGAAGAGGCTGAGGATCAGAGAAAGGGCGAGGGTCATTGACAGCAGTTTCTTTAATGCTTTTTTCATTTTATCCGCTCCTTCATTGTCGTATTATGTAGTATGTAGTAAAATTAAGTTAACAATATCATAATGTTGATGACAATTCAATTTTAAAGTATAGATTTTTCACAAAATTTATAGAAACGCACGGTTATAATGCGTCCGCACTTACTTTCTTGAAAGTGCAGACGCTTTTTCTATTTCAGAAAAAGGGGCGCCGCCATGTACACGGAAGTATTTATCCACAGCCGTCCGTGCACATAGCAAACACTGACGCGGCCCGTCCCGGACTTCCAGACAAGCGGCAGATTCAAACTCACGCTTTGCTCGTTCAAATATAAGCCCGAGGACTGCCTATGCAAGTATTGCGGTTTCGGATGAAGCAGCGGTCATTGACGAGATATTGGCGGCAAAGGGCGATGTTGAGGAACGAAAGTTATCAGGATGCAAAAGCGAACTCAGGGCATTCTCGCAACGCCTGAAGGAACTTCAAAAGCTGACGCAAGCTCTCTATGAGGGCAGGATCACCGGCAAAATCCCTGAGCATGTATTCATCGAGCTGACGGCGACCTACGGGGCTGAACGAGAAGAGAAGACGCGGGATGCCGCCCGATGCCAGGCCGTCATCGACGCCGCTGGAAAGACTATACGGGATATCTCGGCGTGGACGCGTGCCATAAAAAAATACACCGCCCTCGAAGAACTCGACCGCAGCATAGTGCTGGAGCTTATTGATAAAATTGAGGTCTGGCAGGCGAAAAAGGTGGACAATGTCAAGTATCCGGACATCACGATCTACTACAAATTCGTCGGCAAAATCAGTGAATAGAGATTAACTATATGGTCATAGGTCTTTAGCGATGTGTTCATAAAGTAAAAAACAGAAAGCACTGCAAATACAGGGAAATTGGCCAATTAACAGCGCTGTTTTATCAAATCGTTGCAAAAAAACAACCCGCCAGCGTCTGCATTTTCATTTTTGAAGGTGCAGACGTTTTTTTGTTTCACATCCACCACGGGCGCCGTATGGTTTTCTGCCATACGGCGCTTTTTCTATTTTTGACGAAAAGAGGCGCCGCCATGTACACAGATTTTCTAATCCGCAGCCGTCCGTGCACATTGCAAACACTGACACGGCCCGGCCCGGACTTCCAGCCGAGCGGCAAGTTCCAATTAACGCTTTGCTCTTTCAAATACAGGCCCGAAGACTGCCTATGCAGGTATTGTCTCCATGCCGACAACAGCGGCCGATGCAAGATAGCCGCCTGTATGTGTGTTGCGGAGCGGATCAAGGCGGGAGGCGATACGGATTGACTTCATAGATCTGTTCAGCGGCGTGGTTGGTTTCAGGCGCGGCTTCGAGTTGGCTGGGCACCGCTGTGTCGGACACTGCGAGATAGATCTTCACGCAGACCGCGCCTACCGGGCAATGCACAACCCAAGGGAGGATGAATGGTTTGAAAAAGACATCACCCAGGTCAATACCGCAGACGTACCAGCTTGCAATGCTTGGTGCGCAGGCTTTCCCTGTCAGGACATTGCCCTGTGCGGCCTCAGAAAAGGACTGGACGGAAGAAGAAGCGGACTCTTTTATGAGGTTACTCGACTGCTCGGGGGACGCGCTTCCAAGCATCGACCCCGATGGCTTATCACTCCCACCCCAACGAATCTTCGATTCGCTGGGGACCCCGGTGAAAATGTTAAAGGTTTGTATAGCTCACGCTCTGGGTTCGACCTTGCCATCATTCTATCTGAGTTGGCCGCTCTCGGGTACGACTGCGAATGGTCGTGTCTCAATTCCAAGGATTTTGGAGTACCACAGTCCCGTGAACGCGTGTACATTGTCGGACATTTTGGAGGATTCAGTGCTGGAAAAGTATTTCCTCTCGACGGCGCAAACCCGGCGCATCTTAGAGAGATCATCTCAGGACACCAGGGCGGCAGGATCTACGACCCAGCCGGACTCGCTGTCACCCTCACCTCCGAGGGCGGAGGGATGGGAGGGAAAACAGGACTATACACAGTTGGATTTAACCGGCTGGATGGAATAATCAAGCAGATTGACATGGCCTACACTTTGCCTGCCAGTAATGCCAAGGGATTGCAGACCAATCAGACTCAAAATGCAGTATTACATCCCCGTGCTGTTAACTCGATTCACAAAGAAGATGTTCGTCAGAACGGACGCAGAATGAAAAATGAGGATGAGCCAATGTTCTGCCTCACGACTGTCGATCGGCATGGTGTGGAAATCTCCGGTCGCATTCGCAGGCTGACGCCCAGAGAGGCGCTCCGGCTTCAGGGCTGGAGTGATGATTATTTCGACCGAGCGGCGGCGGTCTCGTCGGACAGCCAACTCTACAAAATGGCGGGAAACGGCGTGACCGTCACCGTTACATATGAAGTCGGCAAAAAACTTAAGGGACTGGAGGGATGTGAGGCGTGAATAGCCCGATTTCTTGGGTGGGCGGAAAAATGAAAGCACGCGACATCATCTGCGATCGTTTCCCTCCAAGCTTTGAGCGGTACATTGAGGTGTTCGGCGGTGGCGGCTGGGTGCTGTTTCATAAGTCCAGGCACGCCAAATTCGAGGTGTACAACGATCTGGATTCCAATCTCGTCAATCTGTTCAGAATGTTGCGGGAGGATGCCGAGGCTGTCATCAAAGAGTTTGAATATACACTCAATTCCATAGAAATGTTCAGAGAAATCAAGGAAATGTTCGACGCCGGAACATATCAGGACAAGGCGGCGCTGGCGGCCAACTTTTTTCTACTGACAAAACTCAGCTACGGCAACAGGCGAGAAACCTACAGCTACCAGCAATACGACGTCAGAACCGCCTTTGGCACATTCCGTGCGGCTCACAACCGGCTGGCGGGAATCATCATCGACAACCGCGATTTTGAACGCGTCATCCGTCATTATGACGGCACAGACGCGTTCTTTTACTGTGATCCGCCATATTTTGAGGCTGAGAGCTTCTATAAGGTGCCCTTCGTGCTGGATGACCATCTGCGTTTGCGCGAACTACTCGGTGACATCAAGGGCAAGTTTTTACTCAGCTACAACGATTGCGACTTTGTGCGGGAATTGTACAAGGGTTTCGAAATTTATGCCTATGAGCGCATCAACAATCTTGCCCTTGGTTCGGATGGGTATGAGCCGTATAAAGAATTGCTCATCGCCAACTATGATATGGACGAGAGGGGGCGACAGCATGAGCAGATCAGCTTACTCGACTTCTCATAATAATTTACGGAAAGGAACGAAAAATTATGAACAAAGCAATCTTCAAAGTGGTGGACGAAAAAGGCAAAGTGCTGCTCCCGCAAGCGCACCGGGCTTCTCTTGGTATCGAAAAAGGCAATATCGTCAGCCTCACCGCAGAAAAAGGGAAAATCAGCGTCAAAAAGGCGGTGGTTATTGCCGACGAAAACGTGCCGATTGAAGCAAAAGAATGCTACGTGCAGTCGGTTGTGCGAGAGTTCGAAGGCCCTGCGCTTGTCGAGCTGCTGGAGCTGATCGCAGGTCTTATTCAGGAGATTGCAGGAACCCCAAAAAGTGATTAATATCGTCACCGATGACAGCATCGGCTGTCTTTTTTCATCTCAAAATATAAAGAAGAAAAACTATGCCAAGAGGAAGAGCAACCCCTGCCGACGCTTATGTCGCACGAACTGAGGATGCACCCGCTCCCATGAAGATCAGCGTCAACATCACGTCCACCCGTAACTATCGTGACGATCCAACCCGCGCCCGCGCAACAGTCACGCTTAATGACTGCTTTGTGGTCAAAGGCGTGCGTATCTTGCGCGGCGAAAACGGCCTGTTTGTCTCGATGCCGACACGAAAAGGTCAGGACGGCCAGTACCGCGAGATGTGCCACCCCATGGCGCACGCAACTTCTGCGGAAGTTGTATCGCTTTGCTCAAGGTGTGCCTCCAAAGGGGAACCAGTCCCCCTTTGGAGATCCCCCTAGCCTCCGGCGGGGTTTGGACGCGCCCGAACAGGGGCCGGCCATGGAGATGTGAGTCGGCCCGCAAATATATAAACGAAAGGTAAAAACGCCATGAAAAAAATCATGATCCCGCTTGCTCTCTTACTCCTGCTATCTTTTTCGTCTGTGGCTCTGGCGGTTGGAGCGCCGGTCACGCCGACCAACGTGGAGCGTCAAAGCGTAAACGGCGTGGAATACATAGTCAAAACCTTTGAGGTGTCCCCTGAAACCGATGCCGCCAGCCTCATTGAATCCAAGTTCGAGGACGGCGACTATTCTTTTACTCATTACACCACAACCTCTAAAGAAAAACTGGGTGTGCAGACAAAGACGGGCACCGAGACGGTCACAGCCGAAAGCCAGACCAAGGATTTATCCGAGGTTCTCAAAAAGTTTCCCTCCACTTACGCCTATGAGCAAGACGGCTTCACCGGCACGCTAATCCTCGACACCGGCAGCATCTCTACCGAGGCGGCGGGTTATACAACTAAGACCTCAACCATCAGCACGACCAAGGAATTTGCAGGCATGATGTACGCCGATCCGTCCACATTGCCGCAGAGCGCGGTCAAAAACGGCGTCACGCTGCCGCTCACCGATGTGAGCTGGACAATCGTCGGCACAAGCCTCGCCGGGGACTCGCTCGTTCCGACAGAGTACAAGGCGACTGCCGTCTACAGCAAAAAGGTATCCTCACAGGCGCCGACCGGCTACGTTTCGACTGCGGTGTACCGGGGAGATGTCAGCAAAAGCGAAGTGACAAACATCGTCTATACTTTGACCTACAAGGGAACGCCGATACCGACGCCGACACCGGAACCTGTGCCTGAACCAACCGCCGAACCCTTCCCGTGGGACGTTCTGCTGAAGGTTCTCGCCGTGCTGCTGGCTTTGGGCGGCGGCGTGTTTTGCGTCCTGTATATTCGCTCAAAGCAGGGCATCCTGATTTTTAATCTCATCGATCAGGACTATCTGTGCATCGGGCACCAGCGTATGGATACGACAAAGCCGGTCATCAACCTTGACCCGTTTGTCGATGTAATTCAGTCGAGCTTCTTCTCCTTCGTGCTGGACAAGCCAACCACCCAAAAACTCTTTGGACGCAACATCACAGTCACCCTCGGAGACGTCACTATGACACACAGGGTCAAGGAAATGAACGGACCATATCGCTTTAATTTGGAAATCGGAGGTCAATTAGATGCATAAATTATTATCAATTTTTCTTGGACTCATCCTCATGGCATCCCTGTCACTCTCATCGCTGGCCGTGGATAGTTATCACTTCGCCAGCGAGAATACCGAGGAATTCTACGTCCAAGAACCAAATATTGAGCACACCATCATAGTGCCCGAGCTGGACGCTGGATATGGTCTCGGATCAGAAAGGCCGAAGAACTCGCCAGGCAACACGGGTAATACCAGCGTCGTTTCCAACTCCGCCGGAGGCTTGGGGGATCCCCAAAGGGGGACTAGTCCCCCTTTGGGGGCGCGCCTTGAGCGAAGCGAAACAACTTCCGCAGAAGTTGTGCGCGACTGGGAGGATGTCCGCAACAAGGACGGCAGTATCGGTGTGTTGAAGATTCCCAAAATTGGCCTGACAGTCACCGCCTATGACGGCGACACATTTGAGGCCATGAAAAAAGGCATCGGGCACATTGCTTCGACCTCATTATGGAACAGCAATATCGGCCTGACAGGGCACAATCGGGGCGTGAATGCCAACTTTGGCAGGCTAAAAGACCTCAAAATCGGCGACGAAATGACCTACACGACGAAACTTGGGACGCGGACTTATGCGGTAGTTTTCGCTGGAAAAATCCCAAACAACGATTGGAGCTACTTGCAATACACTACCGACAATCGACTAACCCTTATAACATGCGTGGCCGACCAGCCTGAATATCGTTATTGCGTGCAGGCGGCCGAGAAAAAGTAAGCTGTCGTGCCTCGCACCTCTCCCTGATCGAGCGCTCGGCGCTTCTAATGCTTGATTTTGGCAGCCTTTCCCTTTATTGTGATGGTAGAGAGTAACGTAAAATCACATTGACGGGAGGCCACAGCATGAAAAAAGGAACGACAGGCTTTATCGCTGGATTTGTGCTCGGTGCGGTCATGTTCGGCGGCGCGGCATTAGGGGCCCCCGCAATGTCGGCAGACATTGTGGGGAGGGGAGGAGCGACGGAGCGGGCGTATACCGCCAATTTATCGGCGGTGGAGCTTAGCGCAGTCCGCGACGACGATGCGGCCGGTATTATTGCCAACCCCACTACAAGCAAAATACTTGTCGACGGCCAGGAAGTCAAGGTGGAGGCATATAACATAAAGGGCCGCAACTATCTCCAACTCCGAGATATGGCGGCCGCCGTCGACTTCTCGGTCGTATGGGATGGCGGAAGTAACCGGGTGCTGATAGACACAAGCCGTGAGTACGATTCCAATGAGCAGTATGTGCCGGTATCGTCAGCAACCGCGCGTCCAACGCCAACCGCCACAAAGGCTGGCGACGTGATCAAGACCACCGATGGCGACTATATCATTAAAAAGGGCAAACCGGCCGAAGAACCGATCCCAGCGCCCGACCCCTAATGGGCAAATATATATCCGGAAATTGTGCTGCCGACGGAAACGCCGGTAAGGTCACGAGGTGTCTTTGAGGGTGTGGAATACGATCAACTGGATGTATTTAATGCTCACGAAACCCAACGTATGATTGATACGTTGTACAAGTATGCTAAAACAAATGCAAGCCTGTGGGAGAACGATGATCCCTCGACAAACAAGCCGCGCTTTACAATATCTGTTGAACTAACCGAATATGCGGATGCGGTCAACCATTTTTATCCTTGGCGCGAGAGCGAGATCGAGAAACAGATCAAGGGCGGTGCAAAGATTTACAAGGTCTACGCACTCGATTATTATTTCGAGGGGAAGTACGCTTACACCATGTATGCCATTGACCCCGCGCTCTCATAGCATTAATTAGAACCGAATACCACTCCGAGGACATGGAAACGCCATGTCCTTTTTCTATTTTTACAAAACAGGAGGAACAATATGAAACGACTAATTTCACTACTTATGGCGGAGGTCTTAGTGCAAAGGGGCAGGTCAAATTGGAAGCCGGACAATAAACCTGCTGCCGACCCCGACCGTACTTTCCACTTTTATTGTACCTCTGTGCTTTTTTACAATCCATTCAGCGATGGATAGGCCAAGGCCATAGTTTCCGCTGGTTAACGTTTGCGATTTATCCACTCTGTAAAAACGTGAAAAAATATGTTTCTGATCCTTTCGTGAGATGCCAATACCGTTGTCGGCCACAATTATCTCAATTTTTGACCCGATGACGCGACACGTCAAAGAAATCCTTCCGCCCTCGGAAGTATATTCCACTGCGTTTTTCAGCAGTATCTGAACGAGCTGTCTGATTAAGGTATCATCCGCATTTATTACGGCTTCGTCGCATTTAAAATCATCAAAAATAATTGCTTTCGGAGCCGTCGTTACAACGGCAATATATGATTCCAGTAACAGAGTATAGATATCCACGGGCTCCTTGGAGATTCTTATTTCCTTCACGTCCGCGCGTGACAGGAACATTAGTTCTCTGGCGATATTGTTAAGAAGACCCATCTCGCCGCGAATAATGTTATTATTTCTCTCCCTTTCAATGTCTGTAATCTCTTTTTTCTCAAGATCGAGAACTGAATTAATAACGGAAAGGGGGGTACGCAGCTCGTGAGAGGCATTTGCAATGAAATTTTTCTGATTGTTCCACGCTGCCCTTGTAGGTCGCAGCTCGAGGAAAGCAAAAAACAGGCTGATCACACCCGCGCAGACCATAGCGATCATGTTTGCTTTTCGAGACTGCTCCATATTATAGTCAAATGTGTAATCGTCTTTATTGTATATTACATGATATATATCAGCGTCCCTTACAGGATCGTAAACTCGTTTTGAAGAAAAGTAATATTCTCCGATTGGGCCGTGATCAAAACTCGCATCCTCCGGCAAAACATTGAACAGACTTCTCCTCCTTCCCTGACGGCTTGATTCTACCGCCGTTTTTATTACAAAGGTTTTTTCCTCCGCCAATGTTGACATATCGCTGATATACTGAATGTTTCGCTCTTTGTCGACTATGGCATAGAAATAGAAAAACTCCTTCATGGGAGATTTGAGATAAGACAGATCGCCCGTCTCCGAAATATATGTAAGAAGCTTTTCCTTATCGTGGTTCGGTACGCGGTAGATCAGCGAGAGCATATAGAAATTAAGAATGGGCGTTATCAATATAAAAATAAGAATATTTCGTAAAAAGGACAGTATGTACATTCTAATAAACATATTAACCCTTCCTAGTCAGGCGATAGCCAAAATTACTCTTGTTTTCAATAGAAAATCCGGATAATTCAGGAGGAAATTTTTTGCGGAGATGATGGATATACACCTCAACAATATTACTTGAAATATCTCCGTTTCTTCCGGACAATATTAATAGAATATTATCCTTTGAAATAAAATTTCCTGTTTGAGAGAAGAGCTTTTCAATAATCTTCGCTTCCTTCAGTGAGGTTTTTATAAGCTGTCCGCACATTCTCACTTCATAGTTTTTCAAATTGATACTGGTATTTCCGACAGTAATGACTTCCTGAAAAAGGATTGGCCCGCGTCTTGTCAGGGCCCGGACGCGGGCATAAAGTTCTTCAAATTCAAATGGCTTGACGACGTAGTCGTCGGCGCCTAATTCAAGAGCGAAGACCTTATCCTTAACGGTTTCCCGTGCGGTAAGCATTATCACCGGGGTTTTTATGGCGTTTTGCCTTAAGTTTCTCAGGATCTCAATCCCGTTCATAGAAGGAAGCATAATGTCAAGAATAATAACGGAATAGTCGCTCGAGAGAGCAAGCTCCAAACCTTCAGCCCCGTCATGACTAATATCAATATCAATATTGTGCGTTTTAAATAATTTTGCCAACAAGTCGCACAGTTCTTTCCTATCCTCAACTAAAAGCAACCTCACGTATATCCCCCCATGTCTTAAATCCATTGATAATTATTATCCCACAGATATTTGGTTTCTGCAATATCAATAAATAATGTGGATTATTTTGTGATTTTTTATAAAATTAATTTTTTTTTAATAATGCCCGTGTATATTGAAAATAGAGTGCGCACGATTTTTAATAAATGAGGTGATTTACCAAAAAACGATGTGCCCGGTAACAGTACATAATTATGTTGAGCAGAGAATGAAAAGGAGAAAGTAAATATGAAATGCAGAAAAAATAGTTTTTTATGTAGAATGGCAGCGGGAATAATTGCCGCGGTTCTAATGCTGAGCGTCATGCCCATGTCCGCCTTTGCCACGAATCCCTATCTTCCCTCATGGGAGTACATTCCCGACGGAGAGCCGCACGTGTTTAACGGAAGAGTATACATATACGGCTCTCATGACCTTGCTGACGTTTACGGCGGCGGATGCCTTGGGGATTACGAGGCTTGGTCAGCACCCGTGGACGATTTGAACAACTGGACGCACCACGGAACTATGTATAAAAAGACGCAGGATGCCGACTACAAAACGGGCATGACAATGCTGGCCTCCGACTGCGCCTATAAAAACGGCAAATACTATCTGTACTATTCTCCTGGCGGCAAGGTGTCCGTGGCCATAAGCGACGATCCGGCGGGTCCCTTCGAATACTACGGTAAGGTTGTATATCAAAACGGCGATGTGATGAAGGAATCGTTTGACCCCGCTATTCTGGTTGACGACGACGGACGAAACTATCTCTACACGGGCGGAAAAAGCCAGGTTATGGAGCTTTCCAACGATATGCTTACGGTAATCAGCGAGCCGAAGAGGCTTGTGCCCCGCAAGGATGAGGACGCAAATACGGTAGGCTGCATCACCAATCCCGATGACCTGAAGGGCTGCGCTTTCTACGAGGGGACCTCGATTAGAAAATTTGGCAGCACGTATTACCTCGTGTGGTGCAACGAAAAAACCCATGAATATTCCTACGCCACCAGCAGCAGCCCGGTTGGCCCCTTTACCTTCCGCGGGATAATCATCTCAAACGCCGGCAAGATGTCGGATACCGACATGGCCACCTATCCGTGGGGAAATATTCATGGCGGTATGGTTGAGATTAAAGGCCAGATGTATATATTCTATCACAGGCAGGCCAACGGAATGGGAACGCGCTGGTGGTCGGGCAGACAGGCCTGCGCTGAGCCAATCACGGTAAATCCCGACGGCTCGATTGTCAGAGCCGAGATGACGTCGCAGGGACTGAACGGCGGCCCGCTCAACGCATTTAATCAGTATTGCGCCGATATTGCCTGCTATTTGCGCACCCCAGAAGGGGCGTTTGAATCCCCGCAAAAAATTGGGCCCTATAACAATGAATTCAGCAAAGATTTGCATGGTATTACAAACACCACCGATATGAGCATCGCCGGATTTAAATACCTTGATTTTGGAAATGAAGCGGACCTCTCTATGAATTTTATGACTCGGATCAGGGCCATGGGCTTTGAGGGAAAAGTCGGGATATATATTGACAATCCTGATTCAGGCAGAAAAATAGGTGAATTTGCAATTCCTCAAAACGCGTCTAAAGACTGGTATACTGTAACGACGCCTGTAGAAAACGTCACCGGCACGCACGCGCTGTACCTTGTTTTTGACATTACGGATTCATCCGCGACAGACAAAGACTATTTGTGCGATGTATCCACCTTCCAGTTCACCAAGAATGTCGACATAGGCATGACCGTCGGCGTTTCACAGCTCGTGGAGGGATATGCGGCGAATGTGCCTGTTACTGTATCTGGCGAGGGTCTCGGAGACATCTCCGTGAAGATCCTCTCAAAGGACGGCCAGACGCTTTACGGCGAGAGCGCGATGCAGGGCGATGGGAAAGCCGTCGTGCGCATTGACGCCGGCAAGAAAATTTCGGCGGGCGCCTACGATGTGGTAGTCTTCTCTGGCGGCGCTGTGAAGGCCGCCGAGCTCAAGGTCGTGAGCCCGAGCGAAAGCATCTGGTCGCCGGAGATTGTCTCGGTCAGCGAAAAGGTCGGGATCAAATTTTCGGAAGAGATATCCGCAAGCGCCGCGAAATTCGAGGTCAAGATAGGCGGGCTTCCCGTTTCGGCCGCGATTGTCGCGGATAACACTGTGCTGACGAACAAAGACTATTCACAGCTCAAATCCGGCGACGTCATAATCGTATCGGGGATCAAATACCCGGCGCTTTTCCCGAGCTATTCATTTACATTTATGATTACAAACCGTTGATCTCCCTCTAATCTCTTCGCCGTCCGCACTGCGGCGAAGAGATTAGACCGTTTGCACCTTTATGTCTTCAATGTAATGACCGCAAAGATGGCGCTGTATTTAAAATACGGCGCCATCTAAAACTATCGAAGAAGCCGGTTCAATTCTCGAGGGCAGGACCAAGATCACCTGTCCCACAGGCCATCATACCTCTACCCACCTGACGGAGTGTACGCTTTGTTCCGTCGCCCCGTCAGGGTGTTCTTACAACATAAATGCTGTAAAAACACCCCGACTGGTCGAGGCGACCCGCGACAAATGATATCGACCAACATGTTAACATTGGTATTGGCTGTTTTGAGGCCTCGGACAGAAAAGGAAAACTCAATCTTCAAATAATGAAAATCCCATATGGCTGAGAATCCAATGCGAGAATATGGATGCGTACAGTTTTGATGCTACGCTCCCGAATCCCCGATCTCCAGCCCCTCTATCTCCGCCTCAGTGTAATACCCGCTGTCGACCAGCAGTTCCCTGTAGTTTTCGCGCGTGACTATGTCATAATCGCAGACATAAGTTGGGACTGTTTTCACACTGTTGTAATATTCTTCCGACTCATTAATCTCCGGCTCTTGGTCATCGAGAATATCCTCGGCCATTATTACGGCGCGCTCAGCTAATTTAAAATGATTCCAGTAGACAGACATAGACTGCGTCCCCTTAATAATATTTTTCACGGCGTCAACGTCGCAGTCCATGCCAGTGACAACCGGGAAGTCTTTCTCGGTATACCCGGCGTCAAGCAGAGCCTGCGTAACGCCCTGAGCAAGCCAATCGCTCTGGCATATTACCGCGTCAAGCTTAGTGCCATCGGGACCATAACCCTGAGAAGCAATCAAGCTTTCCATGCGCGCCCGAGCAGCTTCAGGCTCCCAACTGTGAACCCCAGTATCTATGTAGTCGATCTGGCCAGAGGGAACTATCACCTGCCTGTTGTCAAGATTCGGCTGTAATAAATCCAAAAATTGTTTCATTTCAATACGACCAATCATAGCACAGTCATCAAGAGAACCGACAAACAATTCAATGTTGAACGGCCCCGGTCTGTTGTCTAAATTCAGCGTTTCCTTGAGATATCTACCCATCGTACCGCCAATCCTCCTACGATCATATGTTACATAATAGCTGACGGCTTCCGATTCCATGATCAACCGGTCATATGCGATGACTGTAATGCCTTTATTCTTGGTCGGAGTAAGAACCTCCGTCAATGCAGAGCCGTCAATCGCTGTAATCAGCAATACGTCACAACCGGTCGTGATCATCTCATCCAGTTGAGACACCTGCGTCTCTACGTCGTTACTTGCATAACGCAGGTCAACAATAAAGCCGTCCTCTTCCAGCCGTTGTTTCATCAGGGCGCCGTCTTGAACCCAGCGTCTTAAGTTTTGGTCGGGCAGAGAAATGCCAACTTTCTTAGGAGGCGGGTCGGGTGTCGGTATGACGGCGACGGACGCCGGAGCCGACGGGGGAGGCGTTTCAGATACGTCCGGTCTGAGTTCACAGCCTAAAAGGGCAGATAAGACTATTAAAAGCAAAATCAAAAAAGCAATGGCTCTTATTTTCATAAAATCGTCTCCCAGCTTTTGAGTAAAAATAGTTTGTAAACACCTATCTTGACCAAAAAGGAATCCCTGTTACAATTTGATAATGTGTTGGAGTTTTATATTCCGAATCCTCCTTACTCCAATAGCGGTCATCATTCGGATTTATTTTACCCAGATATTTAATTTCTTTTCCAAAGTTCGGTTTTTCCCACCATGCACCAGTAATAGGATCTTGTTTTAAATAATGGTAAGCAGGATAACCTGACCCTGACGCATAAGAATACCTATACGCGACCAGATATGCATTATTCGGCAAGAGAACATCCTTGTTATTGACTGGTGACGTTTTAACTTCCGCAGGCTTCGGATCACCTTGTACCAACCCATAGGTAACCCCATACGCATACGCCATACAATTAAAATCATTCATATTATATTTCATATCGGTTAGCCCGAATTTCTTGTTGAGGATGGAATCGTCAACATACATCTTGCCGCCCGTAATCTTGTAGTCTGAGGCCTTAAAAGATTCAAATCTTCCACAATAGAGCACGCGCGCGGTTCTTGTTTTGTCATCCCAATCAACGCTTGCGCCATAGGGCTCCATGTGCTCTCTGATCCATACGTCCTTTAGGCCCCAAGGATCAACGAACATGACCGGATTTCCGCCGCAGTAGGTATACCAGTTGAGCCCATCCATTGAAGGATCCTCGCCCGTAAACCTGCCAATCACCGGATCATAATTTCTAGCCCTTAAATAGATGGTTTTCGTCTCGACGTCGTAATATTCGGCACAGTACCTCCACGGGTTCATGTCCGTGTCAACTGGATCCTGCTCCACGCCGAACGCGTCATACTGGTAGCTTTTTGTCGCCGTGCCGGAAGCGTCCGCGAGCCCCACCACGTCACAGTTAGCTGGACGGTGGAAGCCGCCAAGGATACAAATCCAAGGCGGCCGTGTGTACCCGATTATGTGTCAATAACTTGACATACAGATGTAACTATCTTCATAATCTCATTTTTTTCTTTCTTTTGCCCAAATGTCCCAACGGCATCAAAGACTAACACTCCTCCCAAAAAGATACATGAAAACATAGTAGTAAAATGACTTCCCGATTTGAATAGACTAATAAACAGAAGAGAAATGCCCAGAAAATATAGACAAATAAATACAATACGCACCACGATCATAAAGCCAAACCTTCCGGACAGCACTAGCTTGTTATCATCAAATGTAATCTTTCCATAGAAAATGGGAAAGAAAGAATTGGCAATAGTCAGTTTTTTGCACAATCCAAAAGACAGCCCATTTTTACGTTTATTCCCCCAATACAAAAAATCGGATTTGATTGTAAAAAAATTATCCATGTGATGTTGAAATTTTAGAATGATCTCTTCTGAATTCGAATTGAAACAATAATATTTAGATGTCATCAATACACCCCTCTTAAATAACCCCCAAGACCAAACATTGAAAATTTAAAGAGAAAAAGCTCACTTTGAGATACTTTATATGTGGAGTAAAAATCTGATAATGCATATTGATGAGCATTAAAATCTAGGGGCGATCCTGCAACAAATCCAGTACTTATAAATGTTCCCGCTATGGCGGCTTTCGCGCCCTCTGACCGCTTGTATGTCTTTGAAAGCCCTATCGATGCTATGAGCCATGCAAGCCTTGCTAACGATTGGCGACCGGATAACCGCCTATCGTTGGCAGGAACGTCGGACGCGGCGCTGTTGTTTTTTCTGAATCAGCGTTCTTTTGTCAAAGAGCTTGTTTTCCGTCTGGATAACGACCCTGCAGGACGTGAAGCCACGGCAGCAATGATGAATAAATACACCGATAAAGGCTATCTCACAAGGATTATACAACCGCATAGAAAAGATTTCAATGAGGGTTTACAAACCCACAGGAAGCAAATCCAAGCTGAAAAAAGTACCAAATCGTCACACCGTGATGTAACGATTTAACTCTAAAAAAGCCCGTAATATCAGGGCTTTCAAGCTTCATTTTTGGAAGGCTAAGGGTTTTATACCTTATTGCTCAATATCAGACTAATATGCAGAATTAAGGCGTATATACGCCGGAAAGGATGAATTTATGAACAATACTGATATAGCAAGTGTAACTCCTACTGTGACCGACAGCAGACCGCCGAGCATAGTCCGAAGATTCGGAAGAACAACTTGTCAAGTTTATGTTCACTTCAGCGAGACAAGCAAGGAAACCTTGAACAATAAGGTAGAGCGGTTAATTATCAATGAAGCCCGCCTTATTGATTTGTCGCAGTCGTAGGGTTTAAGTATGGCGGTCACAACTTCTGTTGCGGCTGCCTTTTTCTTAGAAAACTCCATTTACATCCTTGACAACATTCAACCAACGTCGATGTTCACAACAGGCTCGTGGCGTTCGACATCAAGGAACTCGGCAAACAGCTGAAAAAGCTCGGGATGCTCATTTTGCAGGACGCTGTCTGGAACCGTGTGACAACAAACCGCACCACGCGCAAGAAAACGTGGTTTTACGTCGACGAGTTCCATTTGCTCTTGAAAGAAGAACAGACCGCCGCCTACTGCGTGGAAATTTGGAAGCGTTTCAGAAAATGGGGAGGCATCCCCACCGGTATCACGCAGAACGTGAAAGACCTCCTCGCCTAGCGGGAAATCGAGAACATCTTTGAGGATATATGCTGTAAAGGGTGGATGTCCAATCCGCCACTAAAACAGCGAGACAGCCAACTCATTCGTAGCGGATTGAAGCGGTTTAGCGGAAAGGGGGAAATATTAATCGGTCAGGCGGCTTGAACCCGCCTGTAATATCAACCACTGTCACAAAGGCAGGAAGCGGCGCACCCGCGAAGATGAGACGCCACTTCCCCCGCAACACCCGAAGGCGGTGCAAGACCAGTCTATCAGAAATTATCCCGCCTTTCAAGCGTGTTGCGATAACAACACGAAAGGATGAACATAACATGAGCAGAAACATACTGCGCGGCCTATTCAATGGCAATATTATTCCGTGGGAGCGGAAAGAACCCTGCAACATGTAACTTCTTGAAACCGTGCGTAAAATCAAAGATGAAGAACGGTATTTTATCAGCAAAATGTCATTGGACGATTGCGAACGGTTTCAAAAGCTGTCGAACCTGTATTCGCAGCTATCTTCCGATGGCGAAGAAAACCTGTTTTCCTACGGCTTCACGCTCGGCCTGTTATTGGCTCTGGACGTGATGGAAGAAGCAAAACTGCTTTCAAACGAATAGCATACCACAGCAAAAAGGCGGCCATACGGCGGCCTTTTTGCATTTTGAATATATTAATGGAGTGTAGGCAATTTCTATGGTATAATTTCAGATAAACAGTTTAATGGATTAGATTTGGAACGACTTCAGAGAAAAATATATGTGTGGTGAATTAGTAATGCCAATAACCGAATACATAAAAGCAGTTTGGGGTTCAGTTTTGTATTCATGGGTAGGGAAAACTGCAACTCTTTTTCCATTACTTATTTTTATAACTACCCTTTACTCTTATAAGCCAAAAAAATCAGCGTTGTTGGTTGTTTCCGTTATCCTATCTTTTTTACAGGCAACTCCAATATTCGCAGCCTACTACTTCGCTATACCAAATTCGCTTACTATATTCTATCACGCCATATTTGTCCACTGTAATCCGTTTTTGATATTTGCCATATATCCATTGCTTAAATATTACGTCCATATCCCGGCAAACCGTTGTGCCGCGATATCAAAAAAAGCAATTGGATACTTAAATATCCCGATCTGTATGTTTATGGCAGTACAAGAGCTATTGCTGGATAAGATGGAGTGGGAATGGACAAACAGAGTAACTATTGATAATTATGCCGCGGCTATATGTATTCTTATCTCGGTCGCTATTTTCATTGCAGCGTATGCGTTTATTCAAAAGAAAAATATTAGAGTAAAAATTCCGAGTAACTTATCCGGTAAAAAACATCAGCTGCTGTTCGCGTTTCTTGAAGTCCTCATAATTTATATTACATTAGTCCTGTTTCGAATGATATTCGTCGTGACGCCGTATGTAACGCCGTATGATGTCGAGAGCTATAGGCTGTATTATGTTTGCTATGGTTTGATTATTGTACTATGGTTTGGCTACCTGATTCTTGATATTTATCGCGACATTCTATTTGCGAAACAGTACGAAGCCGAAAATCTGATGACCCACATCGCTGTTCTTGATGATGTGAACGAACAGTATCGAGCGCTTAAACATGATATCAACAATATGATGCAGGTATACAGCGGCTATATCGAAGTGAAGGATTGGGACAAGTTAAGAGATTATCACCAATCCGTTTTTCGTATACATGCAGATTCCAATCTTAAATTTACGCTTTCACGCGAACTGGGGAACTACCTGCCGTTGTATTCGTTATTGGTGGCAAAATCGGATTTAGCCAATGCACATGGCGTTAATTTTGATGTTGCTGCTTCAAAAATAAAACCGGGGATTCAGGTTTCTGATGTTGATTTATGCAGAATAATGGGGGTTCTTTTAGATAATGCTGTGGAAGCGGCAGTCGAAAGCAGCAAGAAAAAGGTTTCCGTCTCATTTGAAGAAAGAGAGGACTCGCTTGTAATCATTGTTTCAAACTCATGTGAACAGCCAATTAACCTAAGACAGATATTTTTAAAGGAATACTCAACGAAGGGATCGGGGAGAGGGCTTGGGCTTTATGAAGTCGACAAAATGGTTAAGAAAAATGAACATGTTTCTCTCAATGTAAGCCAGCACGACAATATGGTGACTTTCTACTTTGCAATAGAATATCCACAGGCCCTAGTATAATGAAAATATAGAACTATACACTTTGTCGTCAGCCAGCCTTTTTATACCGAAGACATTCAAAATCAGCAAAATCCATCGCGTCATACGACATTCTCATTTTAGGGCTGCCACCCGGCGGCTCTTTTGGCGTTCACAAGCGTAAAGCCATTTACAGCCGTTCCGTTTATCCCATCGTACCCCACATCATATTTTGAATTTCTATCGCGCCACACAGACTTGTCCGTAAAATTGCACAAACGAAAGCCCCAAAAACACGATAAACACGTTGCTGTCATATTGGAATACCGCTCAAAACCGCTGTTTTGTTGTACAAAACGACGGCGTACTTTTGAGCCTGTCGGACACAGGATTTTGGGAAGTGCCGAAATGGTATCTCCCAATAGTACAAATGTCGTAAAAATATTTTCAGAAATCAGGAACATTTCATCTATTTTTATGACGTGTTATATTGTAAGGCGGTTGTGCTTGATATATAATACCATTATATCACAATCTTCTGCCCTAACGTCATAACAGGAGGATTGATTTTTCAATGGACGAAAAAGAATTTGAGCACCGCAGGCAGGCGCTAAAGGACTTTATTTACTTACCGCTATTCTACCTGATACCCGATGAAATCGCGCAAAAGCGGAAGCTGGACGACTTCCCCCGCGACCCCTACTTTGCGGCCACCACACAGAAATGGATTGAGGTTTACCAAAGCAAATTGTTTCAAGTGACACTGCTGGACACATGGGGCTGGATGATGTGGCAATGCCTCGGTATCCGGGGCAGCGTGGACAACTATTCCCAGCATGACCCGTTTGTCCTCATGACGTTCAGCTTGCCCATGTGGGCGGCTCTGCTGGCGGAACAGGGCATTCACAAAGGCTTTCTTGCGGCACAGCCGGAGGGTACGGAAATCCCGTTTTTGAGCATGGAAATGGCGGCGCACAACTGCGGGCAAATCACAAAACGATTCTGGGCGCACCCGAAATTAAAAATGCGGGAAGTGTTTGAGATTGTCAAGAAGCACCGCGACCCCCGCGACTATTCGAGCGTTCCCAGCCACGCGAAAATGGATTTTGAGCGCAGCTATTATCACATCCGCTCCAAAACAAAAGTAATTCCCGACACGGACGAAAACGGGGAACCGATTTACGCCCCGCATTATCCCAACGAGTTTGCGGAGGTGGAAACGCAGCTATGGTTCGAGGATTTTCTATCTGGCTTGAATGAAAAGGATCAGAAAATCGCCCGGCTGATGGTTGGGGAATACACGCAAAAGGAAATAGCTGCAATATTGGATTATTCCGGCCACAGCGGCGTAAACAAGCGAATCAGTTTTATCCGAAAAGAGTTTAGAAAATACATGAAGTCATAACGCCGCCGATGGTTTGAAATCGGCGGTTTTTTATTGGTGTGGCATCGCAAACGCGGTGCTTTTTTTGTTCTCTATGACAAGGAAAGGATGATTACTTGAACAAAAACCTAACAGCGGAACATTCTTTTACAGAGCTTGCGGCAGATATGGCGGCTAATCCTGAAATGGTATCGCCGCCCGATCAGCCTGTCTACATGCTGAAACGCATCAGCTCGACCACCTACAAAGTAGCCGTACATTTTAGCTCCGATACGAAAGAAACGGCGGGCGATAAAATCGCTCGGCTTATCAGAAATGAAGCGGCTGGAAAGGCGGCGGGCGAATGAGAAATGATATAAATATTCACATTGGGGCTGTCATGCGCAGCCCCTTTTATGATATAATGGCATTGCTACGAATGAGTGGCTGTCTGGAAGGAGTATCCGATGAACAGACAGCCTGATCCAACGAAAATTACCGCCTTGTATTCCCGGCTTTCCCGTGACGACGACCTCTCCGGGGATTCGATGAGCATACAGAATCAAAAGTCAATACTCGAAGATTTTGCTAAGAAAAGCGGATTTACAAATATTCGCCATTTCATAGACGATGGAACGACAGGCGTTCATTTTGACCGCGAGGGCTGGAAACAGCTTATCGCGGAAGTAGAAGCCGGAAATGTGGCGGTCTGCGTTATTAAAGACATGACGCGCTTTGGGCGCGACCACGTTCAAGTCGGAATGTATATGTAATTATTCCGCAAACACAACATCCGCTTTATCGCCATCGGGCACAACATTGACAGCATAAACCCCGACAGCCTTGAGTTCGCGCCGTTTATCAATATTATGAGCGAATGGTATTCCCGTGATAACTCCCGCAAGCTAAAAACGGTATTCCGCACAAAAGGCAGGAGCGGCAAGCGCACTACCAACAAAAATATTTACGGCTATCTGAAAGACCCGCAGGACAAGTCAAAATGGATTGTGGACGAGGTAGCCGCCCCCATCATTCGGCGCATCTTCCAAATGACGATTGAGGGAATCGGCCCCGGCAAAATCGCCGCCGTTTTACGGGCGGAGGGCGTGGACAGGCCGGGCTACCACATGGCGCAAATCGGCGTGGGCGACCACCAGTGGAACGACGAAAATTACCGCAGCGAATGGAACTCGTCCACCGTGGCGAAGATACTCGCCAAGCCAGAATACGCCGGGCATACGGTCAATCTCCGCACCCAAAAAGATAATTATAAGGATAAGCAAACCACATGGAAGCCGAAAGACGAATGGCTGATTTTTGAACACACCCATGAGGCCATTGTCGAGCAAGCCGTATGGGATATGGCGCAAAAATGCCGCACGGTGAAACGGCGCACCGACACGATGGGCGAAGCGAATCCGCTGACTGGGCTTCTCTATTGCGCCGATTGTGGGCGACGCATGTACAACCACCGCAGTAACCGCTTGCGTGACAAAAGATAAGCGTTACAATGACCGCCCGATAGAGAAAAAAGCCAGAGACACTTACTGCTGTTCGCTGTATCAAATTCACCGAAACGACTGCACCATGCACTACATCAACACGGAATCGGTCAGGACGCTGATACTGGAAACCATACGCGGGGCGACCGCTTACGCGAGAAAAAACGAAGCGGAGTTTATCAAAATCATTCGTGAAGCGTCGGCGGTTCGGCAAGGCGAAGCGGCGAAAAATCACAAGCGGCAAATCACCAAAAACGAAAAGCGGATTGCGGAGCTTGATACACTGTTCAGGAAAACCTATGAGGATTTTGCGGCGGGGCGGCTCAACGAAAAACGGTTCAGCCAGCTATCAAGCGGCTACGAATCCGAACAGGAAGCATTGGAAAAGCAGACCGCCGAGTTGAAAGCCGGGTTAGAGCAATTCGACAGCGACAGCTTACGCGCCGACAAGTTTCTGGAGCTGGCGCGGCGGTATCAAGATTTTACCGATCTGACCGCCCCGATACTTCACGAATTTGTGGAAAAAGTCATTGTCCACGAAGCTGACAAATCCGGCGGCAAACGTGAACAGCGGATGGATATTCACCTGAATTTTATTGGCCAATTTAATGCACCGATAGAGCCGGATACAGATACAGAGGCCGAAGAAAAACGCGCCATGTGGCGCGAGTACAAGCGCAACCAGCGCGAGAAAAAGAAGCAGGAAGTATCAGCATAATCAGACCGCGGAGCGGCTCATGAGAAATCGTGAGCCGCTTTTTTGCGCTTAAAATCGAAAGGAGACATGCTTTATGGCAAATAGCAATTCCGATAAAATAGAAACCATCAACCGCAATATATCGGACACCGAAAAGGAAATCCAACAGCTTCAAAATAAAGCCAAGCGGCTGATTCAATCGCAGAGCCAACTTGAACGCAAGGCCAGAACCCGCCGCCTGATTGAGCGCGGCGCGATGAGGCAATCCGGGGTTGCCGATAGTTCCCTTATGTAACCAAGGGCGCACTTATACACCGTTCCGGTGCCGTGCGCCCTGCCGGGGGCGTTTTTCGCCTGTCGGCGCAAAAGTTGCACAACTGCCTATTAGTGCAACCACAAAAGATAGAAATGCTGATAACTCATAATTCTTTCTTTCGAAGTTTCCTATTAAAAAGATATGCAACAGCAAATGAAACAACTATCCCTATTAAATAAGGGACTGCTAAAAGAAAAGCTGTATTAGCTGGTGCGCTATATCCTGCATACTCTATACCCCAAAGCATATCGCAGTACCTAAAGGCTACATGCGCGCACATTACATCAGATAACAATAAACCAATTACTAAGAAAACAACTGTACATTTCTTCATATCCGTCAACTCCGCATATTAATCTATCTTTCACTCTTATAACTATCCAAATTATTTACTGTTTCCCCATTATATATTCAACCAAAATTTAAGGAGGTCAGCGCATCGCAATCTATCATCTCAGCATTAAAATCGTCAGCCGGGGCAAGGGTAAATCGGCAGTTGCGGCGGCGGCTTACCGGGCAGGAGAAAAAATCACAAACGAGTATGACGGAGAAATACACGACTTCACAAATAAGGAAGGCATCACCCATACAGAAATCCTGCTGCCCAACCATACTCCGCGAGAATATTTTGACCGTGGCATCTTATGGAACTCTGTGGAGAAAATCGAAAAGAATTGTAACTCACAGCTTGCGCGGGAAATTGAGCTTGCGCTGCCAAAAGAATTGAATAGCCAACAGCAGATAGAACTTGCGCGCGATTATTGCCGCAAGTTTTTTGTTTCCGCCGGAATGCGCGCCGACATTTGCATTCACGACAAGCAGGATGGAAACCCACACGCACATATCATGCTCACCATGCGCCCTATCGAGCCGGACGGAAGCTGGGGCGCAAAGTCTAAAAAAGAATACCTGCTTGATGAGAACGGCAAAAAAATCCGGCTGAAAAGCGGCGAGTACAAATCGAAAAAAGTTGATATAGTTGACTGGAATAATCAAGACAATGCGGAAGTTTGGCGCGGTGGCTGGGCTGAACTTTGCAATGAATATTTAGCCCGCAACGATATGGCCGAGCGCATCGACCACCGCTCCTATGAGCGGCAGGGCATTGACCTAATTCCCACCATTCATTTGGGCGTGGCAGCTTCCGGGATGGAGCGGCGCGGCATCAAGACCGAGCGGGGTGATATGAACCGTGAAATTAACGCACTGAACAATCAGTTGCGGCAAATGAAAGCGCGTATTCGTAAACTGGAAGATTGGGTAAAAGAGGAACGCGCCGCGCCGCCGACCTTGTGGGAAGCATTTTCTGAAATCACAAACCACCCCGAACGCACGACGCAGAAACAGAAAACCGCTGACGTTAAACTTGCCGCGCAGACGCTGAATTTTATCCAGACGCACAATATCAAAACCCTTGCGGATATGGCGACGGCTGTTCAAAATCTTCGCGCCAAATATGATGAAATGCACAACACACTTGTGCCAATGTCGCGGCGGTATCACACGCTGACCGAGCATATCGCGCAGTCTGAAAGCTATGTCAAACATAGCGCCGTCTACAAAAGATATGCGGAGTTGAAAGGCGATAAGCAGGATGCGTATTTTAACAAGCACCGCGAGGGAATTTTGGCGTTCAGCACGGCGCATGAGTATATGACGCGCCACCTGAACGGGCGCACCAAAATCCCGCTTGACGATTGGAAACGCGAGCTTGCGGAACTGACTGTTCGGCGCGAGGTATTGCTTGCCGAGAGCGATAAGCTGACCGCCGAATTACGGAGTGCGGACGCCATCAAACGCAACGCCGAAAAGGTGATTGGTGCGGGTACGCCGAAGCAAAACAGGGCGCAGGATATGGACTTGTAACCATCCGCTGCGCCTATCCAGACTGTCAAGGGACAGGTAGTATTTGCTGCGCAAATTTCCACCCTCGCATCCTTGACAGTCTGGATTTTTGCCGTGGCATTGCGCCGCCGAAAACGGGAAACAGGATAAAAGACAATCCCGTTCCTCGCTTTCGTCTGCTTCATTTTACGGCAAAACCGGCTCCGCTGGCGTGGCGGTAGTTGGAGGTTTTGCGGTGGCTCTGCCCCCGCGCCCCCGGCCTCGTCCAAAGAACAGGAGGCAAATACTATCTTTTCAGGCGTGTCTATGGTAAAATATTTACAACAATCAATGTATTTGGCGGGTTTAGGCTGACGAAAATATACTGCGAAGAAGGGGTTGGGTTTATGAAAGCAGATATCGTTGAACTATTGTTTTCTGCACGTTCTGATTTTCGTGCATGGCTTGAGAAAAACTCTAAAACGAGTGAAGGTGTATGGCTTGTATTCGGCAAAACGAAAGCGGTCACAACGCTGTCTGCTAATGATGCTTTGGAAGAAGCGTTATGTTTCGGGTGGGTAGATGGACAAATGAAGAGTATTGACGACACCAAATATCGTAAATATTTTGCTCGCCGCCGGGAAAAAAGCCCGTGGTCTGAGAAAAATAAAAAGATAATAGACACCCTTCGAGAGAAAAATTTGATGACTGAATTGGGCGAAAAAGCTGTGAAAGCTGCCAAGGATAATGGCATGTGGGATGCTTCACCATCTGGCGCAATAACTGATGAACAGATTGCGTCTTTTTTAGACAAACTATCCGACGCGCCAAAAGCGCACGAGAACTTTATGAAAATGCCGCGCTCTGCTAAGGTGGCATATGTGAGAAGATATTTGTCATTTAAGAAAGAGGAAACGCGGCAGCGAGATTTTGAAAAAATAGTTGATATGCTTAATCAAAATATAAAACCTGCTATAAATAGCAAAGGATAGAATTGTACGAAAAACAGACTGTGCAGTTCATTTTCGTAATCAATAAGCGTATTGGGCGGTTTAGTTTGCTATAGCGTATTTGCTTTTCTAAACATGACACGCTGCTGTCGCATTTAGTATGATATGATACATATTAAATGAATTGATGGGGGAACGGTAAATGAAACTCATTGAAAGAGATATGCTCCATATTTGTGGTTATGCCGTTGAAACAAACGCATCGCAAAATGCTGATGACCTTTCTAAGCTGTACAAAGAGTTTTTTGACAATAACAAGGAATCCGCCTTGCTCAATTTACATGGCAGCAAGAAAGGATACTATGGTCTTATGTGGTACACGCAAGGACATGAAAAATACTGTTATCTTCTCGGCATTAAAGTGGGTGGGGAATGTGAGCCGCCCGGTGATGCCATACTTAAAACCATTCCGAAAACGACATATGCAGTAGCTTGTTACCCGTGTAATAAAGACGCTATTGAAGCGTGGAGCGAGTTTTTCTTTACAGATATTCCGAATGAGGGCTATACACCTAACGAGCAGCTCAATCTGTATTTTGAGTTCTTCCCGGAAAGTGTAGAGGGAGATTATGAGTTGTGGGTTCCGGTGGTGAAGGCCAATGTATGAACGACTTCTTGATAAAGATAATGAACCGTCCATCGAACAAATTAAGGAATACTTAGGGGACGACAGTTACAAACGCCTGCTTCGCTTGGAAAACTATCTGCAAGAGCAGTATCATTTGTCAAAAGAGCAGCGCTTCCCATTTGGAAACAGCTATGGCTGGGGATATAAATACAGCCACAAAGCCACTCATTTATGCTATGCTTTTTTTGAAAAAGGCGCATTTACTGTTACTCTACAAATAGGTGATAAGCAGGTACATTTGGTCGAAGATATGTTGACTTCTTTATCTTCAAAAGCACAGGAGCTTTGGGATAATCGTTATCCATGCGGCGAACGTGGTGGTTGGGTTCATTATAGGGTTTTGGATGATAATGAATTGAAAGACATATATAGGCTAATTGGAGCCAAGAAAAAGCCCATACGTAACCGATGACCGCATTTGGCGGATTAGGCATATTTGATTGGAGGATAACATGTCACTTAAATTCAAAGCTGTTGGGTTATTTGTAAAAGATATGGCAACAATGGTCGCTTTCTATCGTGATGTTGTGGGCTTCCCTTTGAAATGGGATGGCGTTGACCCAAGTGTGATACTTGAACAAGATGATGGATTGAGGTTCTTGATGTTCGGGCGCAATGATTTTGAAAAACTGACATGCCAGAAATACACCTATCCAAGCGGTAGTCATGGCACTTTTGAATTGGCTTTAGATGTAGATACGCCCGATGAGGTAGACAGCGAATACAACAGAATGGTAAAACAGGGAGCTACTCTCATTATTGCACCTAAAACTTATCCGTGAGGCTTGCGCAGCTGCTATGTTGCCGACCCGGAGGGAAATTTGATAGAGATTGCCACATGGAAAAATTAAATCATTGAAAGGTAAGATAACTATGATAATGCCATATCTTAATTTTACTGGAGATTGCGAAGAAGCCTTCCGGCTATATCAACGTGCTTTTGGTGGACAAGAACCCTTGCTCGCTCGATACAAAGATGCCCCCGAAAGCGCCTACCCTAATATGAACCAAAAGCAAAAAGAAAAAATTATGCACGGACATGTAATGCTTACTGAAACAGGTGGGGTCAGCGGCGCTGACGCAATTTGGCCTGTTGAAAAAGGTTCTGCTATCAACATACATGTTTATTGTTCCTCATTAGAACATGCACAAAAAGCATTTGATGTTCTTGCAGAAGAAGGCGAAAGCGTCAGCAAGTTGGCCCCAAATCCACCGCCACATGATAATGGAGTTAGTGGCGTGGTAAAAGACAAATTTGGCTTTTCATGGGTACTATCGGCGCAAGTGGGTTAGCCAACATCGATAAGAGATAAATAATAGGAAGTGAACATCTGCAATAATACATGAGGCAAAGCCGATTTTAGGTTTTGCCTCATTTTTTATGAAATTGGACAAAACACCTTGACAAAATCACTTTGAAAATTCGGACTTCATCCTCATGCTGAACCAGGAGGGCGGCGACCGTGCGATTCTGGCAAAGCAGCTGGGAATTTCGCCCCATCAGCTGAGCTACGTTACCCATTCCGGCGCAGGCGAGGGCCTCTTGTTCCACGGCTCGGTTATCATCCCCCTCGTTGACCGTTTTCCCAAGGATACAGAAATGTACAGGATTATGACGTCAAAAATTGAGGAACTTCCGGGAGCGGATGGCGTATGAGCCGGAAACTCAGGTTTGACAGGGAGGATTTTGCAGACGAATCGCCTGATTTGAAGCCGAAAAAGCCGAAACCCAAGCCGCCAAAGCTCAAAGACATAGCGGACTTAGACGGCGATGGTCATATCGGCGATGACACCACTGTTGATACAACGCATTACGATACGGACGGTGACGGATATGCCGGCGACGACGAAGCCCACAAGACCGCGCCTGACGATGCGGACAAAGACGGGTTTTCCGGTGATGATACTGCCGCCAAAGCCCCAGACCATTCTGCATCCGATCATAAGCTCAAGTTTTCCAAACAGGAGCAAAAAATCGACAAGCTGGAGGGCAAGGCCGAAAAATACGGAGAAAAGCTGGATAAGGCGCGCGGCAAACTCCCTACGAAAAAAGTTCGCAAAAGAGTTCGCGTCTTTGATGAGAAAACGGGCAAAGCGAAATCCAAGCTCAGCTTTGAAAAAGAGGTCGTTCCCATCGGCGAAGCCAAGTGGAACGTACCAAAAAAGAAGTCGCTCCCCCGCAAAGGCGCGGGCGCGCTCAAAACAGCCGGCATCAACAAGCTCCATTCCAAGGTTTATGCGGTTGAGCATGAAAATGTTGGCACACAGGCGGCGCACCACGCGGAGCTTGTGGGCGAGAGCGTATACCGCGGCGGCCAAAAGCTGACCCACTCAGCCTACCGTTTTGTCCGCAACACGCCCTACCGCAAGACCGCCAAACTGGAGGTCAAGTCACTCAAAAATGAAATGAAGCTCTCATATCAAAAGGCGCTGCGGGACAATCTGAAGCTACAGAGCAGCCCTGTCTCCCGCTTTTTCCAGAAGCGGAGCATCAAGAGGGATTACGCTGCCGCACTCCGAAACGCCAAGAAATCCGGCAAGGCGGCGAAGAAAACCGCGAGCGCCATTCAGAAAACCGGACAGGTCGTGACGGGGCTTGTCCGCAAGAACCCGATTCTCATGGTGAAAATCGGAATACTGATGCTGATCATCTTTATGATCCTGGCGCTGTTCTCTATGTGCGGAACGCTGTTCTCGGGCGGCACGGCGGCGGTTGGCGCGACCAGCTACGCCGCCGAGGATATGGACATCGAAACCGCTGAACTCAATTATACTGAGTGGGAAACCGACTTGCAGCTTGAAATCCAGAACGCCGAATCTACCCACGGAGGCTACGATGAGTACCGCTACAACGTCGGCGACATCGGACACGACCCCTATGAGCTGATGGGCTTTCTGACCGCCGTATATGAGGATTTCAGCTATGCCGAGATTGAGGCTGTCCTGCGAGGCATCTTCGATGAGCAGTACCAGCTGGAGTTTGTTCCCGAGGTAGAAATTCGCACCCGCACCGAAACCCGGGCGGATACCTACACCGACCCGGAGACCGGCGAAACCTCAACTGATACCTACGAGGTCGAGGTAGAGTACGAATATCACATCTTGAACGTCAACCTTACCACGCGCTCCATGACCGACATACTTGCTCCGCGCATGAACGCAGACCAGCGTCAGCACTTTGAACTGCTCATGCGGAGCAAGGGCAACCGGCAGTATGTCGGCAACCCCTTCGACTTCAACTGGCTGCCCTACGTTACCAGTTATTACGGCTACCGCATGCACCCGATCAGCGGCGAGAAGAACTACCACAAGGGCGTTGACATCGACGTTCCCACCGGCACGGAAATTTTGGCTGGCTTTGACGGCACAGTCACAATGGCCGGTTATGACGCGGGAGGCTACGGCAATTATGTCGTGATTCAAATGGAGCGTGAAAATGAGGACGGTACGGTTTCGGTTATTGAGGCCAAGTACGCTCACTGCGACACGCTGCTTGTTTCCTCTGGTCAGACCGTCAAGAAAGGTGACGTGATCGCCAAGGTCGGCAACACAGGCAACTCGACAGGATCGTATCTTCATTTAGAGGTTGTCAAGGACGGCCAGTACCTCAATCCGGCCTATTTCGCCGTAACGGGCGATTTCGGGCTGGGGCGCATACCGCCGGGACAGCCGGGCGGCGAGGAATACCCTGAATATCCCGGCGAGCCGATTACCGACGCGGGTTACGCCGCGCTGGCCGAGAGGCACCTCGGAAAACCGTATGTTTTCGGTGCAAAAGGGCCTGACACCTTCGATTGCAGCGGTTTCGTGTCCTGGACGCTCACCAAATCGGGCATCCGAAACATCCAGACCAACGCGCAGGGGCGTACAACGCTTCCATCCCCGTGTCTCCCGACGAGGCGAAGCCCGGAGACCTCATATTTTTCCACTTGACCTACAGTACCAGCAACACGGTCACGCACGTCGGAATTTATGTCGGCAATGGGATGATGATCCATTCGGGAAATCCCTGTCAGTACGCTTCTATCAACACGCGCTACTGGCAAGACCATTTCTACGCTTTCGGGCGCATATCAGGCTAAAAACATAAAAGCAGAGGATTGCGTCCTCTGCTTTTATGTGTAAATCACTCATCTTGGCTCGAACGGAAGGATTGCAAGCGATCCGTGTATTTCTTGCCGGTTATGCGGTAGTAAATCTCAAATACCACTGTGGTAACGGCAAGCACCACAAGGAATATCACGGCGAACAGCAGCCAGGCGCCCGCCTTCTCAACAGGAAACCACCTTCCGATAAAGGCAAAGGCCGACAGGAAGGCGAGCAATGGGATGGCAAACAGCACGATCCGAAGCGAGTAGCGCATTCTCTTTATGACCCGGTCATCAAAGAAAACATACTGCAAAAGCGCTGTGATGAGCGAAATGGCGAGCGCCTGCCAAATGAACGAAAACGGCACTGTATTCGCGTATCCGCTGATCATCATGACAACAACATACACCATGACCTGGCCGACAAAGATAAACGCCGCGGCGGACTTTATCGCAATGAGCGTTTCAGTAAATTTTTTCATGGGGCACCTCACAATCCGAGTTTTGATTTGAGCACAGCGGCGTACTGCCGCGAAACAAACAACTTTTCGCCGTTTTGCAGCGTCACTTCCAGACGGCCGCCAAAGTCCGGCACAATGGTCTTGATCTTTGAGATATTGATGACAGCCGATTTAGAGGCGCGAAAAAAGCGGCCGGACTTCATACGCGCTTCAATTTCATACAGCCTGAGTCCGGTTTCCAGAACATCGCTTTC
>JAVBNY010000029.1:0-22181 GCA_031551205.1 Oscillospiraceae bacterium
GCTCTCGCAGTCTGCCATCAGTAGGCTGACTAACTCCTTTTCCTGTTCTGTCAGAATGTTTTTACTCGTTTTCATGGTATAACCTCCAGCTTCTTTCTCTTGGAGATTATTGCTATTTACACGGAGCTTTAGTCAGGCTCTGGACTTGACGAAATACCCGGACATCTCCGCTGTATCAGACCAAAATTTTCACTTGATTTCCTGTTCCAGATTATCAAACTCAGGCGTGTTGAAAAACTGACCGAGGGTAATTCCAAAGCCATCACATAGCTTTTTTATGTTTGTAATCCCCGGATTTTTACTCTCGCCGTTTAATATACTCTTAACCGTTCCCTGCGGAACTGCCGAATGAATCGCAATGCCATTTGGTGTAAATCCTTTTTCGTTGCATAATTGCCTTATCCTTAAAGCAATCACTTCCTGTGTATTCACTAAATCCCCTCCCAGTGACATATCACTATTAATGATATGTCACTAATAAATAAATATATGTTATCCTGTTAGTGATACATCACTAACAGGAGGTTCTTGCATGAACACACAAAACACTTGTTGCTTCACAGGGCACAGACACCTGCCAACCAATAAAATCGAAAGAATTGTCAAAAGATTGAGCGAAGAAATTGACCGCTTAATTAAGCTCGGTGTAACAGACTTTATCTCAGGCGGCGCACTCGGCTTCGACCAAATTGCCGCATCAATGATCGTCGCGAAAAAGGAAATGGGATTACCAATCCGGCTGATATTCGCTCTGCCTTGCCGCGATCAAGACGCAAACTGGACACCGGAGCAAAGGCGCCTGTATCACGGCTTGCTGAGTGAAGCGGACGAAGTCTATTATGTTTCAGAGAATTACGATGCAGACTGTATGAAAAAGAGAAACCATTACATGATTGACCACTCCGCTTATTGCATCTGCGCTTTGATTAAAGAACGAAGCGGTACGGCTCAGACTGTTCGATATGCCCGGCTAAAGGGTGTGACCGTTATCAATGTTTCGAAATAATTCAAAGCCAGTCATTCTCAGCCAAACGTCTGTAATAGTCCTCAACAAAACTGGTCGGGAATTTACGGATAACATTCTCAATCAACGCCAATGCCTGATGAACATACAGGTCGCGTATCACAGCGGAATTAACAGCTTTCAATCCATAACGCACAAGATATTTTTCAGCAGCCTCAAGTTCCGTGTCATTCAGCTTACGATCAAGAACATTATCACTGCTCGTGGCACGATATACATCATAAGCGTAACAGGCATCGCGCAGAAGCCCGAATGCGGTGAGCATATCGCAGTCGAGCAACAATGCGTTAAGCATTCTTATCCTCTGCCCAAAACACGCCTCCTCCGCGTCCTCCTCTACCACCATTTTCATCAGGTCAATCGTCTCGTCGGACAGCTTCAATTCCTCCGACATCTGGTGATACTCCGCTTTTTTAGACTTCGACCGTCCAAGTAGATAATCCACCGAAACATCGAAAACATCGGCAAGCGCGACAAAATTCTCAAGGCTCATGCCCCGTGTCCTGTTGTAAAGAGAGTGCAGCGGATCGTTTATCTCGTAATTCTTCAAATTGGTATGGCTGATGGTAACGCCTTGTTCCTCTAATAACTTCGAAAGCTGTTCATAGGACAGCTTTTTTTCTTTACGCAAATCCTCCAGCCGTTCCTTTGTATCCATCATGTTGTTTTCTGTATATGGCACGCTCAAAACCTCCTAAAGCGTAAATCATAGTTTATGATTATCAAACATCATAAACTAAAATAATTTGTTGTTTACATACGGAACTGAAATATTCGAACCATTATAATAACACTATAGTTTATTCTTTGCCAATATCATAAACTAAACCTTGAGGGAAGTCAAGAACAACTTAGAAAGAAGGGATATTTCTATCTGAATCAGCTATTTCAAGAAAAAAACACAAATCAAAAGGAGGAATTGAATGCCGGAAGTAAAATCGCTTACCGTCATTGACGGCAAAACCCTCATGGCTCTCGACTGTGAGCCGCCCAAGTTCATCATATCACGCATACTGCCAACCGGTCTATCCATCCTATCGGGCAGTCCAAAGGTCGGTAAGTCATGGCTGGCGCTGTGGCTGTGCCAGCAGGTATCAAAAGGAAAACCTGTCTGGGAGTTCGACACACTTAAATGCGCTGTTCTCTATCTCGCGCTGGAGGATACCGTTGACCGTTTGCATTTCAGGTTGGCACACATCACGGAGGATGGCTCGGCAGAGAGCTATTTCGCAACAGACGCAGAGAACATTTCAAGCGGACTTATCACCCAACTTGAAAAGTTCATGCAGGACAAGCCTGACACCGGGTTGATTGTCATAGACACACTCCAACGCGTATGGGGAGCGGCAGATGAAAGCAAATCCGGCTACGCCTTTGATTATGAGGATATGAACAAAATCAAAACGGCGGCCGACAGGCTGAAAATTGCCGTTCTGCTCATCCACCACACCCGCAAGCTGCCGGACTCCGACCCGTTTAACACAATCTCCGGCTCGACAGGGCTGACCGGCTCGGCAGATACCATGTTCGTGCTGGAAAAAGAAAAACGCGCCGAGAACAAAGCAACGCTTCATATCACCGGGCGCGATGTGGAGGATATGCAAATCAATCTTGAGTTTGACCGGGACAAGAAAATCTGGAAATTCGTTTCATTCGCTTCCGGCGGGGATAATCCGGCAGAAAAGTTAATAACCACCGTCGCTACTTTTTTAACAGGCACAGGCTCATTTTCCGGCACAGCAAGCGAGTTGCTGGAGAAATTGAAGGCAGTTGAAAACTCGATATCACTCACGCCCAACGCTCTCAGCCGCTTATTAAAGGAAGGTGCTCTGACACTGGAAAAACGGCATGGCATACAGCAGAAGTTCAGGCGGTCAAACGGAATCAGGCTCATCACACTTTCCATCAGTGCCGGTGACGATGGTTTTAGTGATACCCCCGACGAGAATATATCGGCACTGGAGGATAACATTGCCGATGCTCAGGAATGACCCCTATGTATATTTTCATCGTCACCGGCACTGTATTAAACACAGGGGAGGAATTGAATGGCAAAAACAGACCGCTGCGTTGTGCGTAATCAGGCGTACACTCGCGAAAAGGTCGGAAATATGGAACGTCATAACGAGCGTAAAAACGAGCATTACGGTAATTGCGATGTGGATCTAAGCCGAACCGGACTGAATGTCCATTTCAAGGACTGCGAGGCATCGTATTTGCAGACCTTTGACAGGTTGCTTACAGACGGCGTTATCAGCACGAAAGGGCTGAAAAAAGACAGTAGCGCAAAGATTATCGACGAGATGGTTTTTGATGTGAATACCGAGTATTTTGAGAAAAACGGTGGGTACGAATACGCGAAATCCTTCTTTGAAGAAGCGTACCGTATGGCTGTAAACGAGGCCGGAGGCGAGGAATACATACTTTCGGCTGTGATGCACGCGGACGAGCGAAACAAAGTGCGCTCAGAAAAATACGGTCATGATACTTTTCATTATCACTTGCACGTTGTATATATTCCTGTTGTTGATAAGGATGTTCTCTGGACGAAGAAATGCAAAGACCCGGCATTGGTCGGTACGGTTAAGGAAGTCATTAAGCAGGTCAGCAATAGCAAAAAATGGGCATCGCAGAAGGTTATGGGTGATGATGGAAAGGAGCATCTGGCTTATTCCTACTCCCTGCTGCAAGACCGATATTTCGAGCATATGAAAAATGCCAGATTTCTGGGTTTTGAGCGCGGAGAACGCGGCAGCACTACCGAGCACCTTGATGTATTGGATTACAAAATTCAACAGGATGAAAAGCGGCTTGACCTTCTGGAAAGCGATATTTCTGATAAAAAGACGCAGTCAGTGAAGCTGGACACGTCGATGGAGAAAAAACAGGAGCGGCTTGACGGGCTTAATGAGAAGATTGCCATCACCAAAGAAACCGCCACCACTTTTGCGGAGATTGACGCTATGGCAAAGAAAACTCTTGGCGGCAATATTCAGCTCACGCCGTCCGATTGGAAAACAGTGTCCGGCCTCGCCAAAGAGGGCGTAAAGACGCGCGGAATCATTGCAACATTAAAGGCAAAAATCACGGAACTGCTGCAAAAAATCGCCGGACTTGAAAAGAAGCTGGAGGGTTATCAGAGTCAGAGCATCACCGAAGATATAAAGTATTATCAAGCCCGGCAGAAAGCACCGCACCGTTTGTGGGATGTTATCGCCGACATTCTGCGCCAACCGCCCGAAAAACAGGAGCCGGAACGTTCAGCGCCGGAAAAGAAACGCAATGCAGGATTGAAGATTTAGCGGATGATTGATGAAAAAACAATAGAACAGGTAAGAAATACCGATGTTGTGGCGTTTTTCGAAAAACGCTACGGTTTTACGTTCGCCCATCGGGGCGGCGCATATCGCTGCCGACAGCATCAGAGCCTTGCCGTTAGGGATAATCGCCTCTCGTGGTACTGGCACAGCAAAGGCATCGGCGGGTTTGGCATACTGGATTTCTGATGAAGGTCGAAAATATGCCATTCCGTAAGGCGGTTGGAGGCTGCCTCTGACACTACACCGACAGCAACACAGCCAAGACAGACGGCAGAGCAGCACAAAACGCTGATTCTTCCTGAAAAATCTGGTATTCCATTGCACTTGTATGATTACCTTTGCAACAAGCGTGGCATCAACAGCGAAATCGTAAATGCGCTGTTTCAAGAAGGGAAGCTTTTTGAGGATAGGCGCGGCAACATCGTATTTGTCGGCTTTGATGAGGACAACAAACCAAGATTCGCAAGCCTGCGCGGTACATATGGCGACTGCCGTTTCCGTATGGACTGTGCCGGGAGCGATAAGCGGTACGGGTTCAATATGGTGCGGGACCGTGTCCACAGTCTGAACGTCTGTATATCTTTGAAAGCCCTATTGATGCTATGAGCCACGCCAGCCTTTCCGGGCAATGGCGGTCGGACAACCGCCTGTCATTGGCTGGCACATCGGACACGGCGCGATCGTTCTTTCTGAATCAGCATTCTTTGGTAAAAGAACTGGTTTTCTGTTTGGACAACGATCTGGCAGGACGCGAAACATCGGCGGCGATGGCGCAGAAATACGCCGCAAAGGGCTATCAAACGCGGATTGAGTTTCCGCAGGGTAAAGACTTTAACGAAGATTTGCAAGCCCGTGTGAAGCAAATCAAAGCAGAAAAGAACACCAAATCGTCACAACGGAATGTAGACATTTAGAGGTCTGAAAAGCCCGCAATATCAAGGATTTTAAACATCGAATCTGAGGGGCTAAGGGTTTTATACTACTATCTCCGAAAACGGATAAATGCAATCTACAGGCGAGTTTTTCGCGCCACATCGAAAGGAGTATCGTTATAGATATCAACTGCACCTTGACAACTGAATATGAAAATGCAGTGTCCATCGCTACATTCGAGTCACCGCCCCAACGGATTGTTGAACGTAAAATCACCGTCAACAATACCAAAATTCACGTTAAAAGCATTTTCAGTGGCAAAACGAGCTTAGACACCGCTTTGAAAAACATTGTGGCTCGAAAGCTTTCCGACGCACATAGTCAAAATATGTAAATTTTCGTCTTGGACAACAAGCCGCCGTTGCAGAAAGTAGCCTTTCGCGCTATAATATATACAATCGGTAAGGAGCGGCTTGTTGTTTCTTCTCTAAGGAGGTAAAGTATGGAGAAACACGAGCAGTATAGCGTAGGAATTTATTGCCGCCTGTCCAAAGACGATATTGGCGCGGGCGACAGCTCCAGTATCATATCGCAGAGATATATGCTTGAAAAGTATGTGAACGACAACGGATGGACGGTCTACGACTGTTATGTTGACGATGGTTACACCGGAATGAACTACAACCGCCCCGATTTTCACCGGATGATTGACGACATTGAAGCCGGAAAAGTCAATATGGTCGCGGTGAAAGATTTATCTCGGCTGGGCCGGAATTATATCATGACAGGCCAGTACACAGACATCTATTTTCCAGACCGTGGCGTGAGGTTTGTCGCCTTAAATGATGGGATTGATTCCAAAAACTCAGACAACGACATCGCCCCGTTTCGCAATATCCTGAATCAGATTTATTCAACCGACATCTCTAAAAAGGTTCGGTCTGCGGTCAGGATGAAGAAGCAAAAAGGCCAATTTCTCAGCAACTATGCGCCATATGGGTATCAAAAAGATCCGGCGGACAAAAACAAGCTGGTCATTGAGGACAGCGGTGCGGCGGTTGTCAGGCGTATTTTCGAGATGTGCGCCGAGGGAAAGGGAAGCAAAATCATTGCCAAAGCGCTGAACAGCGAAGGTGTGCTCTGTCCGAGCAATCACAGGAATAAGTTGCTGCACAAGGATGTGAACATGGCGAACAACCGCTGGCACGCCGAGACCGTCAACAACATATTCAGAAGCAGGATTTACTTAGGCGATATGGTGCAGGGCGTTTATGAGTGTTCGAAGTTCAAGCGGACGCCGCATAAACGCAGAGCGAAAGAAGATTGGGTTATTACTCCGAATATGCACGAGCCGGTTGTCAGCGCCGAAATTTGGGAACAGGCTCAAATCCGTATCAGTTCAAGGAAAAGGGTAACGAGCAGCGGCGAGCTGCAATTATTTGCCGGATTTGTGAAATGCGAGGACTGCGGGAGCGCAATGTCGTATTCCAGTTCTCAGGGCATTCCTCAATACACCTGCGGCAGAAACCGCAGATACGGTAAAGAAGGCTGCACCTGTCATTATATCCGGAAAAGCACTTTGACCGAGGTCGTTTTGAATGACATCCGCAAGCACGCGAGACTGACGGCGGACGATGAGGCCGGACTGGTTAAGAGGCTTCTTTCGGTGAATGACGATAAGGAAGAACGGCAGATACAGGCGCTAAACGCTGAGTTAAGCACTGCCAAAGCCCGGTATTTCGACCTTGACAGGATTATCAAGCGGCTCTTCGAGCAATCTGTCAGCGGTATCATTACCGACAGCCGTTTCCAGAAGCTCAACGCCGAATATGAAGCGGAGCAATCCGGCCTTGAAAAACGGATTGAGGAAATCCAAAACGAGCTTGACACGGTTCAGCAAAACAGACGCGATTTGTCCGCGTGGCTGGAAGTCATCAAGGAATATGCCGATCTTCGGGAGCTTGACAGGATTGTGCTCTCCGAGCTTATCGACAAGATTACGGTGGGTGAAGCCCGGATGATGGACGGCGAAAAGGTCATTGATGTGACCATTTATTACAGGTTTGTCGGCGCGATAGCCTGAAAATATCCGAACGGAGGTGAAAACATGGAACTTCAAATAGAATTTACACCAATTGTCAGTTTAATTGAGAAAGCCCGCGAAAAGGCGATTGCGAGCGTGAACAGGGAGCTTATTTCTCTTTACTGGGATATTGGTGAGTATGTGACGCTGAAATCGAAATCAGATGGTTGGGGCAAAAGCACAGTCAAAAGCCTTTCTGACTTTATTTCCCGCGAATATCCTGATTTGAGAGGCTTTTCAACGCAAAATATTTGGCGGATGAAGCAGTTTTATGAAAAATACATCGGCAATGAAAAACTCTCACCGCTGGTGAGAGAATTGTCGTGGAGTCATAATCTGCTGATTCTTTCTAAAACCAAGTCCGATGAAGAAAAAGAGTTCTATCTGATGCTGTCAATTAAAGAAAGATATTCAAAAAGAGAGCTTGAACGTCAGTTGGACAGCGCGTTTTTTGAGCGTGTGATGCTTTCAGCAGAGAACAAGATAGCATTGCCGAACGTGGATTCAAAAATCGGGAACACAATCAGAGACTCCTATATGCTTGAGTTTCTAAATCTGCCTGACAGCCACCGCGAAAAGGATTTGCACGCCGCGATTATCACCAACATGAAAAAATTCATATTGGAATTTGGCAAAGACTTCATTTTTGTCGGGGATGAATACAGAGTAGAGGTCGGCAATAACGATTACTTCATTGACCTACTCTTTTTTCACCGTGAGTTGTCTTGTCTCGTGGCAATAGAGCTTAAGATTGATGATTTCAAGCCAGAATATCTCGGCAAAATGAATTTTTATCTTGAGGCGCTCGACCGTGATGTAAAAAAGCCGCACGAAAACCCAAGCGTTGGGATTATCCTGTGCAAAAGCAAAGACAGAGATGTTGTTGAGTACACATTGAGCCGCAATCTGTCACCCACGCTAATTGCGGATTATCAGACCAAGCTGATTGACAAAGGGCTTCTTCAGGAGAAATTGCACGAGATTTTCGAGGACGAGATTTCCGATTTGGAAACAAGCGAGTAAAAGTTAACAAATTTGTCGGCGCGATTAGGAAATCTTTAACCTAACAGCGCCGGGTTCGCAAGATAGATTATTACGCTATACTGCTCAACTGCTCAAAAAGATATACTCTGGGGAGTACTGGGACAGGGAGACGGGTACGGTGTACCTCAGGGCTAGAAATTACGATCCGGTGATTGGCAGGTTTACCCAGCAGGATCCTGCAATGGATGGGCTCAACTGGTATACCTATTGCGGTGGAAATCCGGTGATGTATTGGGATCCGACTGGCAACTGGCCCAAACTAGATGATGTAACAAGAACGCTTGCGGATTGGCTGTTCGCGAATCCGGTATGCGTATACGCCACGCAACAAGGATGGTTTTCAGACCTGTTTTACACATTTGGATTTTCCAGAGAACCCGACACTGGCATATATCATACGAGGCCAGACGCTTGGCAGCAGGTGGGCGGCTTCAACGATTTTTATGATATCGTATTCGATTATACAACGTATATGGAAAACGCAAAATTTCAATTTACCAGTGGCAACAGGGAATATATTTTCTGGGCGTGGAAAGGAGATTATCTGAACTTAGGCGCGGGCGCGGAACTGGGCATATATTCAAATAAATCAGGTATACTTGGAAGGGTCGATGTCACCAGCCCGATTGACGGCCACTGGCTGGTTGATACAAGTATTGCGATGCCAATGACTATGACATTAAGCGACAAAAAAGGCAATCAGATTTTCTCATATAATCCCAGTGAAGAGCAATGGTGGATTACTGGGTTTAATCCATATAAACAAGGGTATATGCCCGGTGACCTGACGGCCACTTTTGATGTAACTTTTGACAATAAGACTATGTATACTGATTTTTACAATACATGGCATGGTAAAAATATAGGCTGGACATTTGATTCAAATAATTACAAGGCTACATTTATATTTTAGCGGAGAGGGATAACGATTTATGAATAAACAAATATTTGGTATAATTATTTCCATAATGTTATTAAGTTCATGCTCATTAGGAGGTGGACGGCTAGAAATGTTAAATAAAAGTAGTGAAGACAAACAGGCAGATGCTCGCTTGGAGCAGGTTCTTGAAGCTATTAAAAAAGAAGATAAAAAGGCATTAAAGAGCTTGTTTTCTAAAAAAGCGTTGGAAGAAGCGGAGGATATTGACAGCCGTATAGAGTATCTGTTTACTCTCATTCAGGGGGAGGTTGAAATATGGGAACGCGATGCGTTGTCTTCCTACGAATCAATAGGTGGAGGAAAAAGATCCGAATCAATCCAATCTTGGTACACAGTCACTACTGATACTTATGAATACAAGTTTTTTCTTCTTGATTATTCGGTAGACACCATAAATCCAGACAATGCGGGTTTATATACACTACGCGCAATAAAAGCCGAAGATGAAAAGACGCAGTTTACATTCTGGCAAGATATGGCTATCGCCGGAATCTATATGCCGGAAAAATAATCGCATTTGTAAATTCGACAGCCGCCTTGCGGGAGGCGGCTGTCCGCCTGTTCGCGATACTTTTTAGGGTGAGCAACCCTTCCCAAATGAAACTCCAAGGATATATGACCGGTGACCTGACAACTACGTTTGATGTAACTTTTAATAGCAAAACTATGTATACTGATTTTCTAAATTCGGATGACTATCTGAAGAATAAAAGTAAATGGTTTATATTAGATAGCTCAACTTATAAAATGCAACTTATATTTTAATTAGCCGGAAAGGAAATATTGTCTGTAAAAACAAACGTTGGGGGTGCACTTATGCACCCCCGGATGTAATTGTGTTAATTGGAGGAGAAAACAATGCATAAAATGAAAATACTCGTGTTATTAATTGCAGCAACTTGTTTTTTAACTTCATGCTCATTAGGAGGCTCAAGAATAGATATTCTGAATGCGAGTAATGATGAAAAAGACGCAGCGGATCGTTTGGAACATGTTATTGAGGCAATAAACAACAAAGAAAAGGAAGCCATAAAGGCACTGTTTTCTAAAAAAGCATTGGATGAAGCGGACGATTTTGATGTGAATACTGATTATTTATTAGATTTTATTGAAGGGACTATTGAATCATGGGAGAAGCCAAGCGGGCCCACTGTCTTTGAATCAAATGAAAGAGGCAGCAAGAAGAAAGAAGTAAGCTCATATTACTATGTAACTACCAATAAACAAAAATATTTCTTTTTGCTGGTTAATTATCCGATCGATACAGACAATCCTGATAACGTGGGGATTTATATGTTGCTGGTGGTAAGAGCAGAGGATCATGACAAAATATATGATGAAAACAATAAAATAATATACGATAAAATTATAGAAAACGGAGAAGCGAAGTTAGTGGAACTACAACATGCCGGAATTTATATTCCAATAGATTAATTTTGCGGACTAGCATATGCTAAACAGTCGCCTTAGGGACGTATCATATAATCCAAGTGAAAAACAGTGGTGGATTACTGGGTTTAATCCATATAGTCAAGGGTATAAGCCTGGTGACTTAACGGCTACGTTTAATGTAACTTTTAATAACAAAACTATGTACAATGACTTTAAAAGTTCTTTGGATCCCGATGAAACAAGATGGAGTTTTAATTCAACTAACTATATGGCAACATTTACTTTTTAATAAATGGGGGTGTCTATTTGTGAGTAAATGGATATTGTGCTTAACACTGGTATTAATGATAATGCTTTTATGCTCATGTTCTTTGGAAGCAAAAAGCGAAAATGGAGAAAAAATTGATTCGTTAGGAGAGTCAAGAATTGAGATGCTCAATAAAGTCGATGACGGTGAAATAGCTGCCGCCCGTCTTGAACAAATTATTGAAGCAATAAAAGGCCAAGAGAAAGATACAATAAAAAATATGTTTTCTATACAGGCCCAAAATGAAGCCAAAGATCTTGATGAAGGAATTGATTATTTGTTTGCACTTATTGAAGGAAATATTAAGTCTTGGGATAGAATAGGCGGTTCTGTTGACGAATCAACCAACGATGGCCACACAATAAAAAAATCCAGATATCGCTTTAATGTATACACAGACAAGGGACAATATTTATTCTCTATATTGGAGTATACTAAAGATGATCAAAACTCTAAGAATATTGGGGTATACTGCCTAAAAATAATCAATGTAGATGGTGAAGAACCTATATTCTCTAATGCCGGAATCTATATGCCGGAGAAATAATCGTATTTGTAAATTTGACAGCCGCCTTGCGGGAAGGCGGCTGTCATCCCGTTCGCGATACTTTTTAAGTTGAGTACTATCCTTCCCGAATAAAACCCAAGGGTATATGCCCGGTGACCCGACCGCTATACTTCATGACGGACTTTCCGCGCCCTCTTCCCGCGCTTAGACCGCCGAGGGCTCTCACGCTGCCAGAAGCCGCTTTAATCATCGATTACCTAGATTTATGCTGGGCAGTCTACTTGGGGAAGTCCCCCACAAACCAAGTGAAAAACAATGGTGGGTTACTGGGTTTGACCCATATAGTCAAGGGTATCAGCCTGGTGACTTAACGGCAACTTTTACTGTTAACTTTAACGACAAAGGCATGTACACTGATTTTTATGATAAGTTTGGCAATCAAAAAAGTAAAGATTACGATTCAAGATGGACAGATTGGAATGCCAAAACATATTCAGTTGTGTTGAACTTTTGAGGAGAAAGGTGATTTTCATGAGTAAGAAATTCATTACATTCTTATTTCTTCTTATTGGCCTATTGTTGTTAAGTTCATGCGGCAAAAATAATGGAGGAATAATGATGAGCGAAGAAAAAAGAGCAGATGCTCGAATGGAACAAATAGTATCAGCGATTAAAGACAAAGACAAAGAATCGTTGAAATCATTGTTTTCCAAAAAATCATTAGATGAAGCCAATGATTTTGAGAACGATGTTGATTATTTGTTCGAATATTTACAAGGTGACATCGATTCTTGGGAAAGAGATGGATGGGCTTCTGACGAATCAATAGACCATGGAAAAAAATCCTTAATGATTCGCTTTGGTTTTAAAGTTGTAACAGATGTAGATGAATATGACTTTTTCATAATTGACTGCAACACGGATACTATAAATCCAGATAATCAAGGACTTTATATGCTGGAATTGATAAAAGACTATGGTAATGTAGATTTGGAGTCGTGGCAGGACAGAATGCGCGCCGGGATATACATACATTAACTGGAACAAGTCATCTGTAATTTTCGATAGCCGCCAGGGATTCAACACCTTGGCGGCTGTCCCTGCACGGCGATGTGGTACAATTAGCCAATAGCAGCGGCACGGTGACGAAAAGCTACGCCTACGACGCGTTCGGCGTGGAGACGGCTCCGGTTGACACGGACACGAACCCGTGGAGGTATTGTGCGGAATATTACGACAGCGAGACGAAGACCTACTACTTAAGGTCGAGAAATTATGAGCCTATAACAGGCCGTTTCCTTACAGAGGATCCGATACGTTCGGGGTTGAACTGGTATACCTATTGTGGCGGGAAAGTACCTATCACAATGCAGGGATGATTTGAGACTGAATAACCGCCCCCGTGACTGGGGCGGATCTTCCCACTCCGTCTATAACGTCTTCGAGAATGAGCGCGGTTCATTTTGAGTCGCAACAAAAGATATCTTATCCATATGAGTGTAACCATTGATTTCTGTATCAAGGAGTTGTTGTAAATATTCTGAACAGCCATCATTCAGATCCACTTTAAAACCGTCATATAGGAGTGATGTGCTATACTGACAACAGAGATAACATTATCTGGTAACGCAACGTAACTGGGGCGGCTACTAAAACATTGTCAGGGGCCTTATTTGCCGCAAACGTCATTTGCTCCGGGTCGCCTCGACCATAAATAAAGTCCCAGAGTCTCAATGGTTCAAGGACTTTATTTATGCCCGAAAATCTTTTTACATCTCTCTTAAATGCGTCGATTTGGCGCATTTTGAGTATATTTGATGTGACAAAAAGCGTGACAAATTTTTTGAAGATTTCAGATTATTCCACACCTCTCCAGAATCACAATCATGTCCTGTCTCGTGATAGCTCGGCGTAAAATTGTCACTTTTATAGGTACATACAGATCCCCCGGTCATCGCTCCCGAGGCTCAAATAATTCTTTGAAAATAGTGACCTCTATTCGGCGCCTCTTTAGTTATTCCTTTTGATTCTGCGTAGCTAGGTGAACGATGTGCCTTCCAGTGATCTCGTCCTCACCGGCATACGGCATTTGTATAAATTCCCAATTCTTCTGCCGTACTCGTTGCTGATTTCCCGCTTTCAATGGTATGCATCGCAGTTTGCGACAGAAAATCTTCTGAATATTTGCTGTTATTACTTGGCATCAGATCCACTTCTTTTCTGTGCATATGCTATCACATACACACTTACACTTACGTTTCTTCGACGCAGTACAGACAATCTTATCCACAAAAACGGTACACTTTTTTCAACGCAGGACACCTGTATGCCTCGCAAAATACGTCCCCAGCAAAATGTCCTTTGCATAGCATGTACGCTTAATCTGGAGAAACGGGAATACTCCTGGTTGCTTTTTGCAGAAGAAAGCAACAAAACTGAGCTTGACACTGGTCGTAAAAAATAGTAATATTAACATAAAAAATGAATATCAGGAATCTTTGTGAAAATGAATCGTGCACGTGCACTAAAGGGGGAGTTCTTATATCGGTCACCCTCAAGAAAATTGCCCAGATGACAGGCTTTTCGCGCGGTACGGTTGACCGGGTCGTGCATAATCGTGGGGGAGTGAAGCCCGATGTCGAGCATTTGATTCGCGCAACGCTGTCCGAAACCAATTATATTCCGAACAAAGCTGGAAAGATTCTTGTAACGCGTCGTCAACTGCTCAAAATCGGTTGTTTTATGCCTGGGATAGGCAATGATTTTTTTTGAAGGCGTTGTCGAAGGATATCATAAAGCCGAGGCTGAATTATCGGACTTTGGCGTATCGGTTCATCTCATAATCAATCGGGGATACAATGTTAATGTCCATTTGGAAACTATTGACAGACTTCTTGAGGCAGGTTGCATGACGCTTTGTCTGACGACGATAGATGTTCCCCCAATACGCGAAAAAATTAATGACATTATTTCAAGAGGTATTCCGGTTATTGCGGTTAATACCGATGTTTCAGATACAAACCGTCTTTGTTGCATCGGCAGCAACTATCTTCAGGGTGGTCAGGTCGCGGCTGCGTTGCTGGCCAAATGGTCCGGGTTTGGAAAATTGCTGCGCGTTTTGATTGTCACGGGTTCAATTACAATCAAGGGACATAATGAACGGATTGAAGGCTTTGAACAAACGCTTCGCGCGAAAGGTGTTCGTTTCAATGTCGAAGCGGTTCACGAATCGCTTGATGAAAATGAATATGCCTATCATGTTGCGAAAACCGCCCTTGCTGAGCATCCTGAAATCAACTGCGTTTTCATTGCCGGGGGCGGGGCGGCGGGTACATGTATGGCTATCCGGGATTCGGGCATTCGCGAGCGCCATGCTCTAAGTATTATTTCATTTGATGATGTGGAATCCACGAAGGCTATGATTCTAAGCGGAGATATTGACTTTACGATTTGTCAGGAACCGCAGCTCCAGGGATATCAAGCTGTTTCGGAAATATTGAACTACTTTTTAAGCAATAAAATGGCCGCCCTTCGGATTTCTACACTCAAGTCGTTGTCAAAGCGAAAGAGAACATTTAGTTCACTTGATGACGAAAAGTGCACGTGCACGTTTTGTTTGAAACATGGGCTATTTTTTTGCTAAAAAACATCATGAGCGCAATTTTACAGCACTTGCCTGAAAGCGAATCGCGACAAAAATAATTCAGATAAACAACAATTGCATCGCCGCCTTGCCAGATAAAAGTTATGGAGTTTTCAGGCAATCCCGAGGGTAAAGCAAGTTCCAGTGCTTCATGTTACAGCCTAGATTGGCAAGGTGTGAACGGCGAAGCGATTGGGTGTTTATCTGTAATTTTTAATTATATATATTATCTTATATCTCATAAATTATTAAGGAGGGTTTTGTGTGAAGAAAAAGCTAATCTGTTTTATTCTGGCGTTTGTTTTGGTATTGCCGCTGGCGCCGGTGCCTGCCGGATTGCCGGGCGGTGCGGTTTTGGCAGCGCCGGAAGATTCCGTAACAATCAGTGCGCAGACATTGGCGGAAGAGCTCGGTAATGAATTCATTGTTGGCGACATCAGAGTACAGACTCTGTCGGAAACGCTCGTCCGCATTGAGTTAAAAGGTCCTAAAGGCTTCGAAGACAGATCTACATATCACATAATCGGCCGAGAAAAATATGACGGCCTGTCGGCAACCAGTACAAAAATCGACGGCAACACAAGGATTGAAACATCCAGGTACAGGGTTGAGATACCCGATGGTGCGACTACTTTATCTGGCGTGACCGTCACCGACCCGAGCGGCAGAAAATTATGGGAATACAACTATAAAAGTGTACCAACCTCTGAAGTTTTCCTCCCTGACCCTGGCAATACGCCGAGCGCTTGGGCGTTGTCCGATAACCCGAGGGTCTACATGCCGCCGTGGGGATATAGCAAGGCGCCGGATCCGCTTCCGGACGATGCCGGCCCCTTTGACCTGAACGGCTGGGACAATACGAACAATTCTGCGGATATGTACGTGTTTGTTCCTATGGGCGACGCAAAGCAGCTCCGCAAGGATTTCACCACGCTGACCGGAGAAACCCAGCTGATCCCTTTTAAGGCTCTGGGCTTGTGGCACAGCAGATTCAATAAATACCTTCGCAACGGTTTTCTGGCGCTGATCGACGAGTATCGTGAAAAGGGCTTTCCTCTTGACTACATGGTTGTCGACACTGACTGGCGCTCGGGCAGCAACGGTACGGGATACGCTTTGGCTACCGACGTTTTCCCGCCGACTGTTCCTGGTGATGACTACTCCGGGCTGAAGGAATTCCTTACTGAAACGCTTCCGGCCAGGAATATCCAAACCATATTCAACGACCATCCTGTAACTTCGGGAAACAACCGCCTTTCACTTAATCCCGTTGAGGTTGCTTTCAGGACAAGCAATCTTACGCAATATCTTGGCTTGGGACTGGATGCCTGGTGGTACGACAGAAACTGGAATGGATCTATATCGGCGCCAATGCCCGGTATCAATAAAGAAAGCTTCGGCATGTATTTATACACAGACATTGCGGATCGCTTCTTTAAAACCCATCCGGATTATATTGACAGAGGCGGCAAACGTCCGTTTATGATGGGTAATATTGACGGCGTTGATAACAGCGCGTGGGTAAGACCGCCCAACGTTTCCTCTCACCGTACAGCTTTTCAGTGGACAGGCGACACCGATTGCACTAACGGAGATCTGCGGGAAGATATTGAAGCGTTGGTGCGCAGCGGCGCGTTGACCTCGAATCCCTACATCAGTTCCGATCTTACGGGTCACAACTTCCACGCGGCTTCGCCGCAATTCGTAAGGTGGATGCAGTTTGGCGCTTTTACGCCGATTATGCGCTTCCACAGCTACTCTCCTGTTTACAGAGAGCCGTTCAAACAGGGGACATTGGCAGCAGATGTGTCCCGGGAATATGTAAGCATGCGATACCGCCTGATTCCGCTTCTTTATTCTCTTTCTCATGAAAATAACGAAACAGGTATGCCGTTGGCCAGAAGGCTCGACTACAATTATCCCGCATATCCGGAGGCTCAGAGTGACACCCAGTACACATTGGGTGACGGTATACTTGTGGCTCCGATTTATGAGGCGATGCAAAGTGGCCAGGAATCATTTGTCTCATCTAAGGCCCCGACAACCATAACCTCGACTATGACGACTCCGGTCACCATGAACAATACGAATAGTGTGACGGCAACCGGCCGCAGATGGGAAGGAACTTTCACAAACACCGGCACAGAGGAAATCTGCATTATATTTTACAACGACAGAGCAGCCTTGGCCTGGATGAACGACGACGGTAATTTTGGCGCATACGAGCCAATATCGGGTACCCAGATGGACGGAACATACCCGGTCAATTATGCGCCTGTCTCCAATGTGCCTACCGCGTATTTCCCTGACGCTTATCCGAAAAAGGATCTTGTTTTGGAACGCCCTGCTGAGGAAAAAATGGGTTCAGGCAATGGTTTGGCATATGGTCATAGGATAGCGAGTTACCTTGGGTTCATTAAGCCCGGCGAGACGAAACACGTCAGAGTCGTTCTGCCAACCCAAAATATGCGCAACAGCGGCACCAACACCTGGGCTCAGGCATTCCAATATGTACGAAAAGAGCAGATGAATGACACAAGAAACGTCTTTATCCCGGATGGCAGATGGATCAATGTCTGGAACGGCGATATCGTCGAAGGGCCGAAAACCATATCTGTGACTCATGGCATGGAAACTTCGCCCTTATTCGTCCGCGCAGGAACGATTATCCCCTTGATGACCAACCTGAAAGACAACGGCGAAACCATCGCTTCCAGCGAGGACAGCCCATGGACCGAATTATCTGTTGATGTTTATCCCAGTGCCGTGTTATCCGCCACGCAAACCCTCTACGAAGACGATGGCGTGTCTAATGCGTATAAGAAAGAAAGCGGCGGAGTCCGCACAACGAATCTGTCAACAAGCTTTGACAAAGCCACCGACGAAGTCGTGGTAAGAATTGGCGCGGCAAAAGGCGATTACGAGCCTTTCTTCGACAATCAAACAAAATTCAATGCGCGCACATGGAACGTCCGTGTTCATGTCCCTAAAGATTGGGGCGGCCTGACGGGCGTAACGGTGGGCGGCGCGCCTGTCACCGGCTATTCCGTGATCCCGCAAAATACGAGAACGATGCCTTTTGCATACAAAGGCGCCGCCTGTGACGGCGACGTCATTGAACTGGTGATTCCCAACGCGGCATTGTCGGTATCTCATGAAATACGATTGAAGTTTGCCAGCTACGTGAAAGAAACCATTTCAGAATTTAGCGGCGAGAAGATTGACTACAGCATAGACAAGAAGATCTTGGGCGGCACAGCCAACTTTACCGAGTTCGGTCAATGGGATTGGGTTCATTACAGCACGGATGCATTGAACGAAAACACCAAAAAACTCGGTATCGCGCAAAATGATCGCCTGATCAGTGAATTGACAGCGACCGGAATCCCCTCGCGCGCGAGTTCTGAAACCGTAAAGTGCGGCTGGGACGACGGGAACGGGGCACCTGCGCAAAGAAACGATGTAGCAAGCGGCATCAGCGTTCCGGCTGGCGGCAGCTTCGAGTTTGACGTGAAAGTCGATAAAAGGGAATCCGAAATAACGCTTTTTGTTGGCGGAACGAACGCCGGAGGCAGGATTGTGGTTACCGACGGATTAAGTGCACAATTCATCGATTTATCCGGAGTTTTTTCTAATCGTGTCCGAATACAAGCCACTGCGGAAAAAGCTGCTTCGCTTCATATCAGATTCTACACGGATACCGGAAGCATAACCCTATACGGTGTTGCCGTAGGAGCGCCGATGGATTCTACGCCTGTGCCGATTGAGCGGTTTGTGTCGATCGAACCGATCCGTGGTACCGTGGATCTGACTGCCGGTTCCATAGACTGGGTGCATGCGGGCGTTGTGCCCGGCAATCCATATTCCGGAGACGGTGTCCACGGCTACTACAACCGAAAAGCCAACGTCCCGCAGCTGCTGGATACGTCGCAGCTCTTTGCCAATACCTCTGGCGTGGGATTCTCAGACTTTAATTACGGCGGCAACAGGTACAACCAGGCCTCCGCGGGAAGAGTAGGTGGAGCGGGACTCAGTTATACCGACGGAATAAACCCGGAAAAATTCGAACGGGGCGGACAGGGTCTCACCTCTACCGCAAACGGAAGCGCCGACAGCTTGAGCGGATCAATAGTTATTACCGCTCCGTCAACGGCAACCTGGCGGCAACTCAGGATATACGCCGGTTTATGGGAATCCACCGCCATGCTTGAGGTTTTTGACGAGGCCGGCGTTGAATTGTCGAAATACCAACTGAATATGCCGTCTGGAACCGGTAATCTGATACGGTGCATATCCATCAATTTCCGTTCCGAAAAGGACACGATTCTCTATGTGAAGCTGTATAAGACAACGGGCGCCAATGTCTGTCTGGCAGGCTATGCACTTTATGATCTGGAAGGTGATGTGAGAAGCCACTTGAGCCCGGTAACGTCGGCAATAGATCTAAACGGCGCCGCCGACTGGGTGCACCCGGGTGCAAAGGATGCAAACAGTGCGAACCGCAAAGCGGGGGTGGCAGAGCCTGAGAGGCTTTTAAGCGGCCATTCCTTTAGCCCGACGGCGGTGGTATCCCAAAGATCCGATTTTGTCTCCGAGGTAAATGGCATAACTTATAGCAACGGGACTGATCCTGTGTCGGTCACAGGGAACCGAAACGGGCTGTCCACCGTGACGGCGAGCCAATGGGTAGAATTCACGGCGCAATCCTCGCCTACATGGCGAAGGCTTGATGTTTACGCGTCCGCATTTCGAGCCACATGCCGCCTCGAGGTCTTCGACGCCGTGACAGAAAAAGCACTGGCTTCACATGTCTTCCTTTCGTCCAACAACGACACTGCAAATATTGAGAATCAGCGGTTGAGCGTTGTATATCGATCAGACGCCAGCTCGCCCATAAGAGTCAGAATCACAAGAGAAGCGCAGGCAAACGCCGCAGGATATGTCGCACTTGGGGCTTACGCCGTCTATGATATTGATGAGCCGACGGGCGAAGCAGCCGTAAGCATGACGGACATCAACGGCGCGACAGTGAACCTGACGCAGGATAATATAACGGATTGGACGCATTATGGTACCAGCACTACAAGCGATATGAGCCGTATGGAGGGAGTCTCGCCGATGATAATCTCGGCCGCCAGAAGCATGATGGGAACGCAGCATTCGAACGAATCCAGCGGCGTTACGATTGGCGTTATGGGAGGTACGTTCGACTTTGTACGGGGTAACGACTTAACGTTCAACTTCAACTGGAGCAACGGCACGCCGACAGCGAGCGCCTCAAACGTTACTGCTTTTGTGCATGGCCGGACGGGAACCGGAAGCAACAATTACAATGCGAGAGGCATGGAATTTGACGTCAATATCCCTAGGCCCGGAGTATGGAAGATCAGCGTATACACATCCGTTTGGCGTGCGAAGGGTTATGTCGACTTTATAGACGAGGCGGGAAGCATTCTGGGCACGACCGTATATGAAAGTCTAGTCCCACAAAACGGACCTGCCGGCACGGAATACAGGCGCATCGACCTTGTCTATACGACGTTGCGCGCCGGGAAAGTGATCGTACGCAACACGCCGGCTCTGGCTTTTGACAACTTCTGGGGTCTCATCTCGTTTGCGGGAGCCACATTGGAGCCGGTGAGCAATATTTCCGTGAGTGAGAAGATAGATATATATCAGCAAGACAAATTCATCCTAGTTCCCAGAGAGAATATGACGGTCAACATGATTTTGGCGGAGTATAGCAGCGCAAACATGCTGGTATCAGCTAGTGTGCAACCTGTTGTGCTGTCCGAGGGAAAAGCACTCTCAATTGAGATTCCGAACATCCCGGACAATACCCAAAATGTGTATAAGTTGTTTTTCTGGGAAGAAGGAACATATATCCCGCTGACAAAATCGATCAATTATAACGAGTAGCAAGTGAGGGTGTTCCCATCTGGAAATCATAATCCCCTGCGAATAACTGAATATGTACAGTGGATAGGATGAATCAGCCAGAAACAGAAAACGATTATATATCGGATGCGGCAAAACAAAAGGCTGTGTAAAAAGATCTGCGCTAATAGACTAAAAAATCTCCAAGAAGGCTCGAATTAAAATAATTAATTCGAGCCGGAAAGGAGATTTTTTGATGTCGAGAACAATGAATGAATTATCAAAGTAAATGATAATGGAAGATAAGGAAGAATAAGATACGCAAATTGTAAAAGGGATAAAAAGGGACATCTGGAACATCCATGGCACAGTCAAAGCCGGCACGGCAATCACACAAGCCGGTCTTCTGACCATCGCGCCGGATGAGATCGCCGCCAGCTTTGTGGTCGTAGCGATCTCGAAGACAGACATCTCTTTTAACGGGAAAGACGTCGTAACCGTACTTGTAAAGTGACATGCTTCTCTAAACGGCTGGCAACTGCGCTTTTCGGCGGAGTCACAGCCTTCGGTATAGCCGGAGGCTGTGACCGGCCATAGAAGCGCAAAAGGTACGTCGACCTTTTACCTGGCTATAGCCTTAGATTTGCAGCAAATAAACAGACCATCTGCAATCACGGCTGAGCAGACGCACTATGCTCTGCCGTGATGAGATAGGACAAGTATCATCTGAGTGATATGCACTTTAGTTCCTTGGATGTCAGCTGTACAATTTAGATTTTATTAGGATCGTGCCTTTACTGAATCAGAATTAATTGTGAGGGCTGGATATGTTATGTTATCTGATCCTCGGTGTATTTGTACCCCAACGTATTGGAGTGGACCTCGCCATATTGCATTTAAGCGTATGCCAATGCCGGAGCTGTGCTTCTTCCATAATTATTACTTTCATTAAGTCGGAAATGCCGCCTGCTGGATGCCGTAACCCATTGATATTACTAAGCTTTTTAAAAAGTGCTGTATCGCCACTCCACCAGTCGGGGTGTTCTTACAGCATTTATGTTGTAGGAACACCCTGTTTTCATGTCACGACGCGGAGTAGCTCAACGCTACTCCTTTTCTCGTTTGCAGCAAAACCTCCGGCTCCGGAAGCTTAAGCGTATCCGGCACCTC
>JAVBNY010000007.1:0-114294 GCA_031551205.1 Oscillospiraceae bacterium
GCAGAAAGTGACAGCCCCTTTAGGGGGCTGCCTGAGAAGTAGATGCAGTTGGCTGACTATTCAATGCGCCATCAGGCGCGGCTGGTAACGGACCCTTATAGGGTTTGTGCAAGCCACCAGCTAAGCTGGTGGTCTTGACTACGGCGGATGGGCCCTCATTCGGCCCCGTCTGCCATAATAGATTGACAAAAGGTAAAAAATATAAATAATCTATAAAGCGAGTATGTATTTTGAGAGTTAACTATTGACATGAGAGATTGCTGATGGTACATTATTGTTAGCACTCAGACAGCATGAGTGCTAACTTCCCGGAGGAAGATGCTATGGATATCAGCGAAAGAAAGAAAAAAATTCTCCGCGCGATCGTGGACGGATATATCTTGAACGCCGAGCCTGTGGCCTCAAAGGCGCTGATCGAAGCCCTTGATATGGACATTTCGTCGGCCACGGTGCGAAACGAAATGGCCGAACTTGAGGCGCTCGGATATCTTGAGCAGCCGCATACGTCGGCGGGCCGCGTGCCGTCACATCTGGGATACAGGCTTTATGTCGACGAACTGATGAAGCGCCACAGGCTCTCAAAATCCGAGATGGCGGTGATCGACTCGATGCTTGACAAGCGCCTGGGCGAGATTGACAGGACACTGTCTGATCTTGGGACGCTCGTGTCGAGGCTGACAAACTACACGGCCTATGCGATGGCGGCGCACTCAGAGAGGGCGGTTATAAGGCGCGTGGAACTGCTCATAGTAGAATCGAACACATATGTCGCGGTTCTGGTGCTGGGTATTTCAACAGTCAGGAACAAGCTTATAAAATCCTCGCTGAGGCTCCTTGAGGACGAGATTCACACCTTCTCCTGCGTTCTTACGACGAACCTCGCGGGCCTGACGAAGGACGATATTTCGGATGAGCTGCTTTTACGCATCGAAGCTCAGTCCGGTCCGGCGGCCCCTCTTTGCAGGATTGTGCTGGATTTTGCCGTTGAGGCCGCGGAAGACCTGGAAGAAAGGGACTTTCACCTCGGCGGCACGGCGTATATCCTTGAACAGCCTGAGTACCACGATATTTTGAAGGCCAGGAGGCTGCTTGAATACGTTTCCGACAAAAGGGAGATGTCGCGCCTGCCGATCCCGAGGCCGGGAGGTAAGGTCAAGATCATTATCGGGCCTGAAAACATAGCCGAAACGCTGAAAGACTCGTCCGTAATTATGGCGGGGTATTCGCTGGGAGACGGTATGCAGGGGCTTATTGGCATTGTCGGGCCGACGAGGATGAATTATTCGCGTATGGCGGCTAAGCTGAATTATTTCTCGGAAAAACTTTCAAAGCTTATGCAGCAGGGCTTTTCCGAAGAGGATGACATATGATGAAAGGGAGATAACCGATGTCGAAAAAGAAAGAACACCCGGCGGAGGAGCCGGTTATATTGCAGGAGGATGCCGCGCTTCCAGAGGAGCAGGGGACGGACGCGTCAGGGAATCAGGGCGAGCTTGAGGAGCTCATGCAGAGGCACCTGAGGCTCGCTGCCGAGTATGACAACTTCAGGAAGCGCTCTCAGAAGGAGCGTGAGGTCGTTTTTACAGACGCGAAGGCAAGCGTTGCGTCGGCGTTCCTGCCGGTTTTTGATAACCTCGAGCGGGCGCTCAGGCAGGAGACAGCGGACGATGCATATAAAAAGGGCGTTGAGATGATAATGAGGCAGCTGCTCGACGTGTTCCAGAAGCTCGGTATAAGCGAGATTCCGACGGAGGTCTTCGACCCTGAGCTGCATGACGCCGTGATGCATTATGAGGACGAGACACTGGGCGAAGGGGAGATAGCCGAGGTCTTTCAAAAAGGGTTTGTCATGGGCGACAGGGTTTTAAGGCACGCGATGTGCAAGGTGGCCAACTGAGAAGCGGACTCTGCCGGAGCTTTTCCGGCCTGAAAAATACATTAAAAATACGGAGGGACTAAAATGTCTAAAATTATTGGTATAGATCTTGGAACAACAAACTCGTGCGTCGCCGTCATGGAGGGCGGAGAGCCGGTCGTTATCCCAAACCCCGAGGGCGCGCGCACTACGCCGTCTGTCGTGGCATTTACAAAGGATGGGGAGAGGCTTGTAGGGCAGGTAGCCAAGCGCCAGGCGATCACGAACACCGACCGTACGATCAGCTCCATAAAGCGTGAGATGGGATCTTCGTTTAAGGTGAAGATTGACGGCAAGAGCCACACCCCGCAGGAGATATCCGCGATGATTCTTCAGAAGCTCAAGTCCGACGCCGAGAGCTTTCTCGGAGGGAAGATTACGCAGGCCGTTATCACCGTGCCGGCATATTTCACGGACGCGCAGCGACAGGCCACAAAGGACGCCGGAAGGATTGCCGGGCTTGAGGTCATGCGAATCATTAACGAGCCCACGGCCGCCGCGCTGGCCTACGGTCTTGACAAGGAGCATGAGCAGAAGATCATGGTGTATGACCTCGGCGGCGGCACGTTCGACGTCTCCATCCTTGAGATTGGCGACGGCGTTCTGGAGGTCTTGTCCACCGCGGGCAACAACCGCCTCGGCGGCGACGACTTTGACGAGTGCGTCATGAAGTGGATGGTGGCCGAGTTTAAAAAGGATCAGGGCGTTGATCTGTCGAATGACAAGGTGGCGATGCAGCGCCTCAAGGAAGGCGCCGAGAAGGCAAAGGTCGAACTCTCCGGCGTGACATCGACGAACATAAACCTGCCGTATATCACGGCGGACGCGGGCGGGCCGAAGCACCTCGACCTCACGCTCACAAGGGCGAAGTTCAACGAGCTTACGGCGCATCTGGTTGAAAACACGATGGGCCCCGTGCGCCAGGCCATGAAGGACTCGGGCATATCCGTAAACGACCTCGGAAGGGTTCTGCTAGTAGGCGGCTCGTCGCGCATTCCGGCCGTGCAGGACGCCATCAAGAGTTTTACCGGCAAAGAGCCGTTTAAGGGCATAAACCCCGACGAGTGCGTCGCGATGGGCGCGGCCATTCAGGCCGGCGTTTTAGGCGGCGACGTGAAGGACCTTCTGCTGCTCGACGTCACGCCTCTTTCGCTCGGGATTGAAACTATGGGCGGCGTTTTCACAAGGCTAATCGACAGGAACACGACGATTCCGACAAAAAAGAGCCAGACATTCTCGACCGCGGCCGACGGTCAGACTTCCGTTGAGGTGCATGTGCTTCAGGGCGAGCGCGACATGGCTGCCGGCAACAAGACGCTCGGAAGGTTCCATCTCGACGGTATCGCCCCTGCGCCGCGCGGAATTCCGCAGATTGAGGTCACGTTCGATATCGACGCCAACGGCATAGTAAACGTCAGCGCGAAGGACCTCGGCACGGGCAAGGAGCAGAAAGTCACGATAACCGCTTCGACGAACATGTCGAAGGATGATATAAGCAACGCGGTCAAAGAGGCCGAGCAGTATGCCGAGGAGGACAAGAAGCGCCGCGACGAGGCGGAGATGAGAAATCACGCCGACCAGATGGTGTATCAGTCGGAAAAGGCGCTCTCGGACATCGGTGACAAGATGCCGGACGACGAGAAAAAGCCCGTGCAGGAGGCGATCGAGAAACTCCGCGAGGCGCTGAAGGGTACGGATTCTGAGGAGATTAAGAAGCGCACCGAGGAGCTTACGCAGCTTTTCTATAAGCTTTCCGAAAAGCTTTATGCCCAGGCGGCGGAGCAGAACGCGGCGCAGGGCGGCCCCCAGGGTCCCGGTGGTCCGGCACAGGACGGCGCCGCACAGGACGGTACCTTTGAGGGAGAGGTCGTTGACGACAACAAATAATATGCAGGCTATTGTGCCGCGAAAGCGGCACAATAGCCGTTTGATGGAACGGGGTTGATTCATGGTGCCCGAGCAAAAGCGGGACTATTACGAGGTGCTCGGCCTGAAAAAGGGCGCGAGCGACGATGAGATAAAAAAGGCCTACCGCAAGCTTGCCAAGCAGAACCATCCGGACATGAATCCCGGCGACAAAGCGTCGGAGACGAGGTTCAAGGAGGTCAGCGAGGCTTATGAAACGCTGTCGGACGCCTCCAAACGCCAGCGGTACGACCAGTTTGGTCACGCGGGCGTCGACCCGAGCTACGGCGCGGGGCAGTATGGCGGCGGCTTCGGCGGCGGTTTTTCGGAAGACTTTGACCTCGGGTCGATTTTTGAGTCGTTCTTCGGCGGCGGCTTCGGCGGGCAGGGACAGCGGCAGAACGCGCCCCAAAAGGGCGAAAGTCTGCGTGTTTCAGTCGTTTTGTCGTTTGAGGAGGCAGCCTTCGGATGCGAAAAAGAGATAAGCGTCAACCGCGTTGAAGGCTGTGCGGTCTGCGCCGGGTCGGGCGCCGCGCCGGGTACCTCGGCCGACACATGCCAAACCTGCGGCGGCACAGGGCAGATCAGGCAGACGCAGCGCACTGTGCTGGGTATGGTTTCAACAACGGCGGTGTGCTCGGCCTGCGGCGGGAGTGGAAAGATCATAAAAACCCCGTGTCAGACGTGCAAGGGGAGCGGAAATGTCAGAAAAAGCAGAAAGATCGCCGTCAAACTGCCCGCTGGGATCGACGAGGGGCAGGTCGTCTCCGTCAAGGGGCAGGGCGGCGTGGGGAAAAACGGCGGCCCGCCGGGCGACGTGCTCGTGCGCGTGCAGGTCAGGCCGCACCCGATTTTTACGCGCGAGGGCGAGAATATATACTGCGACATCCCGCTGACGTTTGTCCAGGCTGCGCTCGGAGCGGAGATCGATATTCCCACACTGGAGACAAAGCAGCGATATGCCGTCCCTGAAGGGACGCAGAGCGGCACGACCGTGCGTTTCAAGGGCAAGGGCATTCCGAGCCTGAGAGGCAGGGGCAGGGGCGACGAATATGTGCGCTTTGTCGTAGAGGTTCCGAGAGACCTCTCCGAGGCGCAGAAGGCGAAGCTTCGCGAGTTTGGCGAGTCGCTGGGGGATACAAATAATTCTGAACACAAAAGCTTTTTTGACAAGCTGAAGGGCTCGTTCAACAAATAGGCCGGCTTGCGGGGCATGGCGCGGCGGCCTTATAAGGAGAGAGATATGGACACTTTTTTTGACGTGCTGTGCGTCGGCATAATGGTGGCGGACGCCGTGGTAAAGCCGGTGGACGCGCTGCCCGATAAGGGCGGGCTGAACATGGTAGGCAGGATCGAGGTGTTCTCCGGCGGAGGGGCGATGAGCGCCTCGATAAACCTCAGAAAGCTCGGCATAACCTCCGCGCTGATAGGCAAGGTCGGGAACGACGATTTTGGAAGGATACTGCTCGACGTGCTCAGGCGAGGGGATGTGCCGACGGAAGGTATCGCGATTGACGGCGAGGAGGGTACGTCCGCCTCGATTGTGCTGATCGACTCGGCGGGAGAGCGCTCGTTTTTGCACCACAAGGGCGCAAACGACACGCTCAGCATTGACGACATAAGCTGGGAGCTAGTGGAGAGATCGGGCATAATCTTTGTCTCCGGCGCGATGATAATGCGCGCCTTTGACGGAGATCCGTGCGCCCGGTTCCTGAAAAGGTGCCGCGAGATGGAGAAGACAACGGTGCTCGATACAGCGCTGGATGAAAGCGGCGACTGGGATGCGGTTCTTCGCGGCAGCCTGCCCCAGCTCGACTATTTCCTCCCTAGCTATGAGGAGGCGCGCGCGATCACCGGAAAGGAAACGCCTGAGGAAATCGCCGAGAATCTGCTCTCAAGGGGCGCGGGATGCGCGGTGATTAAGCTCGGCTCGAGGGGATGCTATGTGCGGGACAGGAAAGATGCAGACGGTTTTTATGTGGACGCGTTTAAAGGCGTGCGCGTGGTGGATACGACCGGCGCCGGCGACGCGTTTTGCTCCGGATTTCTCTATGGGCTTTCAAAAAGCATGAGCCTAAGGGAATGTGCGATTCTCGCGAACGCGGTCGGGGCGCACGCCACGATGGCCTTCGGTGCGACGGGCGGTATGAAGAGCTACGGAGAGATAAAAAAGTTTATTGAAGAAAACGTAGATTGAGGTAGAAAATATGCCGGTTGTAACACTGAAAGAGATACTGGGGGGAGCTTCCAAAGGGGGATATGCCGTAGGCATGTTCAACATGCTGAACCTGGAGATGGCCAGGGCAATAATTGAGGCGGCGGAGGCCGAGCGCTCGCCGGTGATCCTGGGGGTGGCCGAGGTTCATTTGAGCATTGTTCCGTTTCAGTACGCATCTCTAGTCATGAGGGGGCTTGCCGAAATGGCAAGCGTCCCCGTATGCCTGCATTTTGACCACGGAACGGATAAAAAAGCGATATTCCGCGCGCTGGACGCCGGATTTACCTCCGTTATGTACGACGGGTCTAGTCTCAGCTTTGAGGAAAACAGCGATAACTGCCGCGAGGTAGCTGAATACGCCGCTCGGACAGGCGCTTCGCTTGAGGCAGAGCTAGGCCATGTGGGAGGCTCGGACAGCGAGGGAAGCGGCGGGGAGGCTCTGTATACCGACCCGAAGCAGGTTGCGGACTTCGTGCGTCTTTCGCAGGCGGACGCGCTTGCGGTGTCAATCGGCACCGTGCACGGGCCGTATCAAAGCGTTCCGAGGCTGGATTTTGAGCTTTTAAGAGAGATTAACCTGATTTCCTCTGTTCCGCTCGTGCTGCATGGGGGCTCCGGCCTCAGTGACGAGGACTTCGGAAGGACGATACAAAACGGCGTGCGAAAGGTGAACATATGCACGGACATGCTGCTCGCCGCAGCGGGGACATCAAGAGGGCTCGAAAGATACGAGGATATGATCACCGCAGCGACGGACGCCGTGAGAGACACGGTCGCAGGCAAGATGCGCCTGTTTGGGAGCTCGGGCAGGGTGTAACTCAGGTCTCTAACGGACCAGTTCTCCAAGGCACGACCGCACAAAGAGCGTCTGACGACCTTGCGCGCGTCTCGATTTTACCGCCATATGACGTGGGAATATTAAGCTTCATCGCCACTGTATAGCTACTAAAATTATAATTGACAAAATATCCTAATGGTGGTAAGTTTATTGCAAACATGGTGGTAAGTTTATTGCAAACAACAGAAGAGAACACGAAAACATGTGCCCGAGCACGGGATCGCCATTTTATTTCCTCGCCTCCCTTATGGGGAGATGCCTCCGCGAATGAAAAATTTATCCGGGAAGGGAGGCGAAGGAGATTTATTAATTATCCCCCGTATCCTGAGCGTGTAGAGTTTATTCTTAATAAAAAAAGGAGTAATTGAGCCATGAAAAAAAACAGAAAAATTTTTTCCATGCTGCTGGTTCTGGCCCTGTGCGTGGGACTGCTTTCAAGTACGGCATTTACCTTCGGCGCCGATGAGGAGCCCGTAACTTTCAAAGTGACATACAATATAAACGGAGCCAACGCCACCGGCGAAGTTCCTGTTGACGGCAAGACATACATCGCGGGCGATACGGCGATTGTGCTTGGCGGAGAAGGCCTGACGCGCCCGAACTATCATTTTAGGGGCTGGCGCCTTGGGACCACCGGCGGCCGGTATGTCGTGCCGGGCGCGCCGATAACAATTACTGCGAATACTACGCTTTACGCATGGTGGTCGCTTGTAACGTCCTCGCGTACGGTTGTGGATTGGAGCGCCCCGCGTCTTGACCGCGTCGCCTTCATGACCGAGATAGGGCAAAAAACCCAGATCGGTCTTGTCAACGCGGAAAGCGCCGAATGGAGCACCAACAATCCGCTTGTCGCGACGGTCAGCGCATCCGGGCAGGTTGTGGCGACGGGCAACGGCGATGCCACGATTACGGCCACTGTGGGCGAAAAGGCTTTGACCTGCGTCGTAACTGTGGGCTATAAGGCCAGGAACCCGATGCTCCCGCAGTCATGGCAGCTCTATATTCCGGACGGTGAGCCGCACGTGTTTGACGGCGTGATGTACGTCTATGGCTCGCATGACGTAACGGGCGGCTCGTGTTACAGCGATTATCATGTTATTTACACGGAAGACGGTGTGCACTGGACGGACGCCGGATACTCGTTTACCTCAGCGGATCTGCCTGTGCCGTTTAACACCATGACGAATAGCCTTTGGGCGCCCGACTGTGTCTACTATCCGCAGACAGGCAAGTATTACCTCTTCCTCTGCGGCACGGATACCGACGCCGAGTACTTCGTGGCGGAGAGCAGCTCCCCGAAGGGCCCGTTCACGAATGCCAGGCAGATTACATATAAGAACGGCCCGCTGGCCGGCCAGCGCCTCGGCAACATTGACCCGGGCGTTTTTGTGGATACCGACGGAACCCTTTGGCTCGGAATTGCGGGCGTTGACGGGCAGCAGCGCAACTACTCAACGCTATATGGGTCAAGCCACTTCCGCTACGGGGTGTTTGACGTCGCCACGGCGACCGTGGATTCCAATACTATGATTGATGTGCAAGACATTATGACGGCCAACGGCAAAACGCTTCCGTTCGAGGGGCCGTCGATCCGCAAATTTGGCGACTACTATTACTACATCTACGTTTCGGATCTGGTAAATCCCAAACCTCCGACATACAGGCAGGACGTTCAGCCCGCTATGCTGGACTATCTGTACACTAAAGATATCCGTGATGCAGGCAGCTGGAAGTATGGAGGGACTATTCTGAGCACCAACGACTTTCCTACAGCCGTCAATACACACGGCTCGATCGAGCGCCTCGGCGACAGCTATTATGTTGTCTATCACACCCCGATGACGTCAGCAGGCCAGAGGCGCACCAGGATTGAGCGCATTGAGATTAATCCGCAAACAGGCATAATCACGCCGGTGCTTATGACTTCGTCCGGCGTAAGGCCAGCGTTTGATATGCGAGAGCATATACCGTTCTCGAGCGTCGTCGATTTTTCAAACGGCAGATGGGCCGCCTCTCCGTTCGCTCTGCAAACAATTGGCGGATACTCGGATATGTTCCTCTTTATGGGCACGGTCGGGCAGTATGTGGGCCTGCGCTATGTCGATTTCAAGGCGGTCGGCGCGGCCTCCGCGAATATCAATATCCGCACGACCGGTGCGGGCGCAAAGCTTCAGCTCTACAGCGGCAAACCCGGAGCAGAAGGCACCAAGATGCTGGCTGAATTTGAGGCGCCAAATACAGAGGGCGTATGGCAGGAAGTAAACGTACCCATAGACGAGGCCAGCCGCGACACCGGCGTCAAGACCGTCTATGCGATGCTCGCGGGCGCTCCGAGTGCCGGCCGCGTGGAGCTCGATTGGCTGCAGTTTAATCCTCCGAGCGCCTTTGATATGGAGCTGCTTGTGCAATCAAAGATTCTGGAAAAGTGCGCCGCAACACTCAAAGTCAAGGTTAATCCGGTTGGATTTACTCCTGATCTCCCCATTAAAGTGGAATTAAAGGGTTCAAACGGCGTGATTTATGGAACGGCAAACGTTGTAGACGGCATAGCGCTGATAAGGGCTTCCGCATTCCCGTCTGCGGGGATATATACCTTCACCGCTACATCCGGAGACTATTCCGGCACCCTCAATCTGGACGTCGTGCCGTACGATTTGGGCATGTGGGATACAATTGTATCACTTGCACAGGATGGAAAGAGCACAATGATTACCTTTGGAGAGACACCTGTCGCGAAGAACGGCACATTTGACGGCCGCGTTACTGTAAAAAGCGTAACAATTCAAACGGGCACATCAATTGTTGGGAACTCCATTATTATACCGTTTGATTTTGAAAACTTGAAACAGGGCGACAAAATTGTTGTTTCTGAGGTCAAGTATCCCGGGATCTTCCCCAGCTACAGCTTTAAATTTACCATAACTGTAAAATAGCATTGTCGTTTAGCATAACAGGAGGCCGGCTTCCTTAATTTTAGGAGAACGGCCTCTTTGTTATGCTAAAGGAAAAAAGGAATCGCGTTCCATCCGTTTGCGGATAGAACGCGATTCTAATATGGGAGAATCGGACAGATAAAGCTATTTAACGAACGTATCGCTTACTGTGAAGGTATAATCCGGGTATTGCGCGAACTTAACGCCTACAACCTCAATCTCATTTTCACCGGCGACAGCTATGTCATTGCCGCCCGCGATAATGAGCGTATTCTTGTTGGAGTTGGCGCCGGTAGCCGCAGTTCCGATGCTCACCGGGCACGGCACCCCGTTCACATAGGCGGCGGCGTCATCCGCCAGAATAATGGTATCCGAAACATTGCTGTTTTTCTTGGAGTATCTGATATTGATATTATTGCCGTCTGCGGATACGTCCTTGGACCAGTCAATCGCGCTGTATCCGTCAACCCTGAAGAATTCGTAACCAAGGGAGTCGCCGTTTGCGGTTCTCGCCACAATCTTGTAGTATTCCTCGCGGGGTAGTGTGTATGCGGGGATGTTCAGGGGATATGTTCCGAGGCCCGCAACCTGGAACGAGATAAACGGCGTGGAACGCTCGTTGGCCCTGTCCCAGATCTCAATATTTATCGGCCCGTTCACTGTGTCGTCTTCATGTTTCGTTATTGTCAGGTTCACGGTCATGTTAAGGTTAAAGTTGTAAGGTGAGAACATGTTGCGGCCGTATGCGTTCGTGGAGCCGGAGGCATTGCCGGGGTTATACGGGATCTTGAGGTACAGCGGCTTCTTCACGTTCACCGTCAACTCGGCGTAGGGCTTATCGGCCGCGTTCGCGATGTTCTCATCCTTTGCGGTGGCGCGCAGTACAACCGTGCTGCCCGGAGTGTGCCCGCGAAGGGTGATATAGTCATAAGAGTGCCACCAGTTGTTTGTCGGGCTGGGGGCTGAGGCGGTAGCTCCGCTCTCGATAGTCACCTCATCAACTGCTCCCGAGACCTTTGACCAGATGGCCTTGTTAAATCCGTCAGCTGAGAACGGCGTGCAGTACGCAAACACCTCTCTGAATCTGTACTGCTCATTGCCGGTAGGAGCAACGCGGCCCGGGATGTCAATAGATCCCTTATGGGAGATGACCACGTTGGTGACAGGAGACGTCCTGTCAGCCTCAAACGCCTGGCCCTGGATAACCCACGCGGTGAAGAACGGGCTTCCCGCCACGGTGTTTCCATCATAGAGCTCGAGCGTGACTTTTGTGCCCGCGGGAACCAGAGCGTCGGCCTCAATGACCTCGTTTGCCATTATCTTCGAGATGTAGCTATGGGTTTTAATAACAGCGCCCGTGTCGTTTCGCCTGAGCACGGCTGTCAGAGGCTTCTCGAGTTTTGTGGCGTAGAACTCAGCCGCCGGTCGGTATCCGTCCGAGGACTCTTTATAGAACTTGAGGTAAGCGGACGCATCCGGGGTGGCGTTCGTGGCCATATCAAGACCAAACGTATGGTAGTAGGACTCCGTCCAGTGATGTGTTTCTCCCGCGTTTATCGGCCTGTTCTGGAAATACTGGTTGCCGGCGGCCGGCCAAGGCTCAAGGTAAGGCCTTGCCGAGTTGCCCGATTCCCACTCGAACGGGATGTTGTCGAACTGCTGCCTGTAGTTCCAGATCCAGTATTTGACGCCCGGGGTGGACTTCATGAGGTCCTTTCCTGTGCGCACAACGCCTTCCAGGTTGCTCAGATTAACGGAGCCGGACCAGTCCGCCTGGGGAAGCCTGTTCAGGTCGTTCGCAAAGTTGGTTGAGTTGCTGTGGTTAACCATATAGCGCATGGTGTCATACTTGTAGAAGTCTGCCCTGGTTACAGAGCCCTGGACGTTGCTTCTGCCTGCGTTAATGTTGTTGCCGAATATCCTGTCCCTCACGGATTGTGGAAGCAGGGTTGCGGCGTCCGCGTCCGATACGTTCTGCGGGCCGTACGGCATAACATCCGTGGTCGACCTGTCGTTTGAGGGCTCTCCGGTGTTAACCGTGACCATCTGGCCGTAGCCCTGATGCTGCAGCAGTTGAACCGCGTCGATGTGCTTCATGGTTCCGCTGCCCCACTCGCTGTCTTCGCCGGGAGCAAATGTGTTACAGGTGTAATACTCATAGGTCTTGGCCACCTGGGCCGGATTATGTACCGTAATCGACATATCCACAACGGGGCTGTCGTTTGCGAGCTTGTATTCAATCGTATACTCGACGCCGGGCCCAAAGGGAACGAAGTTTTCGCCAATGGCGACGTTATTCGAAGAAGGGACATACCCGCCGCTGGCAACCTGGGCGTTCTGGTCGTTCTTCAGCTTGCACACGACAGATTTTGAACCGTCAGGATAGTCTTTGACCTCCCAGTCAAAGCCGCTCGTCCATATCTGCCCGTGTTCGCAGCCGTCAAAGACCGGGAAGGTGCCGCCCCAAACGAAGAGCCAGCCGAGCACGAATGTTCCACCGCCTATGGTCTCTGCCGGGTAGCTGTAGCTGGTGTTCGCGATATTGTAGTTTGTGGCCGCGGGGTTGGTATAGAACGTGTCGTGCCCCGTGGGCTTAAAGATAAAATGCAGAAAACGCGCCGCCTGATCAGGCACTATTGTGGCTTTGACATACTTGTTTTCAAGTATAATGGAGGGATAAGTGGACTGAGCCACGTATTTCAGCTCCATGCCGCCGGTGCCGCCGCTGCCGCCCGTAAACCCTCTGCCGTCAGGCGCGTACACCGTCGTGTTCTGTGGGTTTGTCGAGTGGCGCAGCCTTCCGTCAAAGCCGCCGACCAGCGGATCTTTTTTGCCGTCATACTGGTAGTAATAGACGTCGTTATGGCCGAATTTAACCGTGCTTTCCGTTACTGTTACGCCCTTATTCCAGCTTGCGTCATAGTCGTCCGGGAAAGGGATCACTTTGGCGTCCTTTGTGATGGGGACATTGCTTATCGCCGTGTTGCGCGGGCCGTTTGTCCTCGCGTCGATAACGCCTACGCTGCCGTTTGCAAGGCCGGGGTTGGTAACGGTCTGAGTCTTCCAGCTTCCCCTTGAGCCATAGGCAACCAGCGCTCCGGCTTTTACGGAGACGGCGGCGCCCGCGTCGAGGGTGACGGCCAGCCTATTGTTATTGTTAATGACAATAGTGTTGCTGTTTTTAAAATAGCCGATTATGGCATCGCCCGGGAAAGCGGAAAGGAAGGCCTTGCCTCCGGCATTTACTCCGCTGAAAGTCAGGATTTCTTTCAGGTCGTCTGTCGTCAGCACGGTGCCGCACATGCCCGTGGCGGTTTCAAAAAGCGCCTGGTAGTATATCCTGTTTCCGTCCGCGTCGGGGCTGTTTGGATCTATTACGTCGTAGAGCTTATTTGCCCAAGCGCCCACGTTGGCGGCCTGGTTAACCGTGCGGAACCTGGAGTTGTCAGCGATCCTCGTGTAGGCGAAAGGCCTGTCGAACGTGAGCTCAATCTCAAATTTGCCGCTCTGAGATTCGGTGAGTTTGGCATTCAGCAGTTTGAAATCGCTCGTGGGGACGCTGGCCGACATCGCGATCGTACCCGCGACGGCGGGAGTGCCGTTCTGTCCTGCCGCGTTTATAAGGCCCTTTATGTTGGCATTGCTCCAGCTATATGTATACTCCGTGTTCGGCTGGATGTCGCCGTTATAATAGATTATGAATTCGCGGCCGTTTCCTGCAGTGCAGAGGGGATGGCCAGCGCTGAGCCTGTAGGAGTAAGAGGCATCCAGGTTAGTCTCGCCGGCAATAATCCTGTACGTGTTGCCTATTGCGCTGCCTCCGGCATAAGCGCGGTTAAGCAGGCTGACGGTTCCGGTCATGTTTTGTCCGGCGGCATTTTCGCTGAGGACTATTCTCTGATTAAATCTGACATAGACAGCCCTGCTGTCCAGGATTTTAATATTTTCTACCGCGAGAACAGGCGCTTCGCCGTAGCTGCCGGCGCCGTATGTAACCACGTCTTCAGTCATCGGGCTGTCGTTAACGTCCCTTACCCAGACGTCGCCGCTCTGTTCCTGCTGGTCTTCCTCATGGATATGATAGTAAGGCTTGAACTTCTTGTGGGCAAAGTCAAACTGGAGGGTGCCGCCGGCATTTTTAAACTTCGGACCGTTGTACTCCTCCAAATTGCCCGTCGAGTTGCCGAGAACCAGCTCAAAGGATTTCTTGTCGTCGCGGATATAGATACGGCTGCCTGTACCAACAGTAATTTCCTTGTCGTTGTTAAGATATTCACCATCAAGCTTCAGGTAGTTTGTCAGATAATTCGATCGGGCAAGCGCATACTGCTCAAAATGAGTGCTTATTTCATTGCTAAGCTGCACGACGGCGACCCTGTCGCTGAGAACCTGGACGCCAACAATTTTGAAATCGCTTTCCGCCGCCGCAGTGTTCAAAGGCGCTGCCGGGATGAAAGACAATATCATCGCCACTGCCAGCAGCAGGCTGATTAACATGCTTTTCTGCTTCATTAGATTTTCGCTCCTTCCAGAATACTCCAATTATATAATTTCCGGGCAATCTCTCATTAATGCACCTATCAGGCGTCAAGTCGAAAATTTATTTGCGGAATTTCAGTGTGGCTTGTACACATCGGCTGCAAAACGCAGCGGAAGTCGTGTAAATTACAGGGTTACGACGACTCTGATTTTGTTGACGCCGTTTATCATGCTGAGTTCTGTCATTGCCACATCCGGAAGAGCCCCGCCGATGTTCTGGAGCGGCCTGAAAGCGATTACAACGTCCACGCCTTCCGCTTTGGCGTGCGTCCAGGTATTGCCGGTCTTTGTCGCGGTGAAAGCCTTTCCGCGTTTTGTCAGCTGGTCTATCCTGACATACGTGAACTCTTTCACGTCTGAGGCGGCAGTGACGGAAATGCCATTATACGCGGCGCCGCTGCCGTCAACGGTAATGCACAGTGACGATGAGATCTCGCTGCACAGCGGTATAAAGGTAAGGCGATCCCAGGCAAACAGCTTAATAATATTGTCCGGATGAGTGGCGACATCATAATTAAACCGCTGAGTGGCGGACGATCCCGCCCCCGCTGTTACCGGATATTCTTTGATATAGCTAAGTTTGCCGCTTGGTTCGTACACCGCGAAGATGAGGCTTGCGTTGATACCCGTAGGTGTGAAGTTATTCAGGGTGGCGCTCACGCCCGTGGAATCTTTCACAGCGGCGATGCTTGCGATCGGAGCGGCCTCTGCGGCTTCTGCCGTTATTAAAGGCAAGAAGCCAATAAGCATGATAACGACAAGTACCAGGGATAACCTCTTTTTGAAAATAGATCTTACTCTTTTCATAACTATCAGTCCTTTCTTCTCTTATTTTACGCTTGCATAAACGCCGGAACCGGCGCGTACACCAAAGACACCGGATGCTCCGGACACGCCATGCACTTAAGGAAACACCTGATCCACAGCTAAAAAATGTCCGGAAAACTAGTTCCCAACTTTGCTGCTCAGTGCCCGGGGCGCGCAGATTTTCACCTCCCCAATGTGTATTTGCAGTTTTGCGGTACCCCTCGTCACCCACTGTGCGGTATTATCTTAGTAGTTTTTCGCCTTGTATTCTTTGTACCAGGTTTCAAGCGAGGCGGTTGTAAACAGCGGGTAGGATTCAAACGTATAGTTTTTGGAAGTATCGTCGAGCATCATATTAAACAGACCGCTGCGGAAAGCTTTTGTTTCCACAACCTCGGCCACTCTCGCGGTGTCCAGAGGGAGCCTGAGGATGATATAGTATCCGTGCGGCGTCTCGACAATGTCACTGTATTTCCCGACCTCAATTGAGGAAGCGGCGGATGAAAAATCGTAAACCTTTTCGTTTCTTTGAAAGGTATACTGCTGCTGGGGGTTGTTCTCCTTCATAATGCCGGGATCCTCGCCATATTCGCCCAGCAGCGCGTAAAAATCCTCTCCGGCCTTCAGCCGCTCCAGGATTGCCTCGGCAAGTAGGCGTTTTTGCGCGATAACCTCATCGCTGAGCGGCGTCTGTTTCCTTTCGCCGGTCAGGCTGTCAATCTCGTCCTTAACGGTAAACAGAAGAATATCGGAAGCGGTTATGAACTGATCGTAATAATCTGAGGGATTGACCGGCAAGGTTCCCGATTCACCGTAATAATGCTCAAAAACCTGGTCTCCAAGCCTTTGGGAGATCAATATAGTGCGGAAGGACTCCAAGGTAGTCCCCATCAGCGCGAGCTGGTCACGAAAAGACTTTTCATCCCCGTTGAAGGCGTCCTTAATCGTAGAGGCCAGATACTTGTCCACCTCGGCTGCGGATTGGGATGTGTCGAGCTTTAACTCCGCGGCGAGTTTTTTCAGCGCAATGCTGAATTTTACGCCGTCCACTGAATTTTTTATAACGTACTGGCCCAGTGTCATTCCTTCGCCCATGTCTGTACTGAAACTGAGCTCGTTTGTCATAAACATCTTTTCCAGACGGAGAAAGCTGTCGTACAGATAGTAGCAGTACACCGACATGGGGACAGGTTCTCCGTCGATCTTAAAGAGGATCTCATCGGGGCCGACCTCGTTTTGCGCAATGACCGGCTGATTTATGGGCGATGCGCCCGCTTTGTCAGCCCCGGTTTTTTCGGCAGGGTTGTTTAGGATAAACAGACGGACCGCAAAAAAGAGAAGTAACGCTACGACAGCAATGAGGAGCGCCGTTATAAGAATTCGGCGCTTCCCGGTAGCCTGTTTTTTATTTGTCCGCTGATTTTCCATATTACTGTCTCCATTTTGGGGAATATAGCAGGATTATTTAGTCCCTGCATATCTTCAGGACTATTGGTGGGGTAAGACAGCAAGATTCTATCCCAGGATACCCTTAAAGATGTACGACTTCTCCTGGCTCATCTCTTCCAGCGTCACGCTGATGCCCTCGCGGCCAAGGCCGCTCATCTTCCAGCCGCCAAACGGCTGGTCGCAGTTGCGAAAATTGCCGGAGGCGTTGATGCATACGCCGCCGCACTCCAGCGAGGCCGCCGTTTTCAGTGCGCGCTTCATGCTGGTTGTCATGACGCCGCCCTGGAGACCATAGCAGGTGGCGTTCGCGATGGCCACGGCCTCATCGTCCGTGTCAAAGCCGATTACAGGGATAACAGGCCCGAAGACCTCCATATTTGTCGCAATGTCCATATCCGTGGTTACGCCGTCCAGCAGCGTCGGCTCATAGTAGGTGGCCGAGCGTGCCTTTCCGCCGCATACAATCCGCGCGCCCTGTCCCACGGTGTAGTCCACCTGACGGGCGACCTCAGCCAACGCCTTGGCGCTGATGAGAGAACCGAGATCGGTATCCCAATCCAGCGGGCTGCCCCACTTGACCTGGGCGATCCGAGCCTCACAACGATCGACAAACGCCTTCTTCACGCTGTTCTGCACGATAAAGCGTTTCGGCGCGCAGCAGGTCTGCCCCGCGTTCTGCACACGCCCGCGCACAGCCTCTTCAACAGCGAGCTCCATGTCGGCGTCGTCGAATACGATAAAGGGGTCATTGCCCCCGAGTTCCAGAAATACGCGCTTGAGAGTGTCGGCGGCGGCTTTCGCAATGTGAATACCCACCTCGGTACTGCCCGTGAGGCTGACCGCCTGGATACCGCGGCTCTTTGTGAGGACGTCGCCTATAACGGCGCCGCTGCCTGTGAGCACCTGCAGCACATTGCCCGGCAATCCCGCTTCCAGGCAAAGCTCGACAAGTCGCAGGATTGCGAGCGGGTTATCCGTAGCGGGCTTGACGATAACCGCGTTGCCCGCGGCCAGTGCGGCGGCAACCTTCTGTGAGCACAACTCCACAGGGTAATTAAACGGCGAAACGCACGCCACAACACCAAGCGGTTCGCGGCGCGTGAAGATGATATCCTTGTCCGCACCCTTCTGATAGTCCGACATCGTATGTCCATAGAGGTGGTTCGCCATTTCGGCAAAACCCTGGAAGATCTGCGCCGACACCGCGATCTCCGGCGTTGCTTCCCTAATTATCTTGCCCATGTCGGTAGAGAGGATTTGCGCCAGTTCGTCCTGATGTGAGGCAATCGCCTCGGCGCATTTTTGCAGGATGCGGGAACGTTCAAGCTGCGGCGTTTCAGCCCATTCGCGCTTGCCTGACTGCGCAATCTCTACAGCGCGTTCCACATCTCCCGGCGTAGCGGCGGGAACAGTGTCCAGAGCTTCCTGCGTCGCTGAATTGAGCACCTGAATTGTTTTTCCGTCCGCGGCATCGGCCGCCTTTCCCCCAATATACATTTTCATGTTTAATCACCTCTAGAAAATAGTTACAAGCGATAAGCTACGAACAACAGATGACTTAGCACAGCGCAATTTCCAGGACTGTTATTCATAGCTTGCAGCTTGTCGCGGCGCAAAAAATTCAGCTGACATAACGGCCAAAGAACTGTATCTTTGGCGGGATCCCCGGCATACGCAGGGAATCCCGCCGACACGCAATCAAGGTTTAAAATACGGAATCAGCATTGTAATACTGCGACACGTTATCCTTTGTGATGACAGCGGGCTCAGTATTGATGAGCTTCAAGATGTCGCGGTCACCGCCCAGATACTTCTGGATGGCCTCGAGGGTTGTGTGAGCGACCTTCACGGGGTCGTTGAGGCCGGAGGCGCCGTATTTGCCGTCCTGGACAAGGGCGAGAGCTTCCTTCTGGCCGTCAATGCCGACTACGATGACGTCGTTCCTGCCAGCGTTCTGGAGCGCGATCTGCGCGCCGAGGCCCATGGAGTCGTTCTCGGCCACGATGACGTTAAGGCTCGGCGCAGACTGGATCATGTCTTCCGCCGCTGTCAGGCCGCTGTCCTGCCCCCAACCGCCCCAGCCCTGAGCCACGATCTTTACGTTTGTCACGCCGCTTGCCTCAAGCTGCGCCTCGATGATGCCCTGCATAACGCCCATGCGGCGGTCGAGCCCGAGGAGGTTGCCGGCGTTTCCGGAGAGCATGCCGATCCTGATCTCATTAGAGCCCATCTGCTTGGCCACCCACTGGCCGACCAGAGCGCCGATTGCGCGGTTGTTGGACTGGATCATGGAGACATACTTGGCCTCGGGCGCAATTGAGTTATCCATGATAAACACGGGGATGCCCTTGTCCATGGCATTGTTGGCGATAGCCACGCAGCCCTGGGCATCGGCGGGGTTAAGGATGATGGCGGTGCACTTCTGAGCGATAAGATCTTCGACATCGGACTGCTGCTTGGATACGTCTCCGCCCGCATCGAGCGAGACGTAGTCATAACCGAGTTCCTGGCATTTCTTTTCAAACGCGTCTTTCTGCGCCACAAAGTACGGCGCGCCGAGGGTTTGCATGGAGAGGCCCACCTTGACCTTGCCGGTATACGCTTCGACCTTGCCGCCGGAAACTGTTTTGGTGCTTACACCGGTGTCGCATGCAGTGAACAGGGAAACGAGCATCAGGACAACCATTGCGAGGGAAAATACGTATTTAAGTCTTCTCATTGTTCTCCTCCTATTTATTGTTATTCCAGCCGGCAAAGGTCTCGGTCACACGTTTTTCTTAGACTGAAAGCTCTGCAGCAGCACGGCGAAGATAATAATGACGCCTGTGAACACATCCTGGTAAGCGGTGGATACATGCAGCATGTTCATCATGTTGCGCAGGAGGCCGAGGATGAGCACGCCCATGAGCGTGTTGAGCGCGGTGCCCTTTCCGCCTGAGAGGCTTGCCCCTCCGATGACTACGGCCGCAATGGCCTGAAGCTCCATGCCGCTGCCAAAGTCAAATTTGGCCCCACTGTTGCGCGCCGCGGCGACAATACCCGCAATCGCGCAGAGTCCGCCGGAAATGGCATAGACGGACATCTTTAAAACATTTACTCGGATGCCGGACAGGCGCACGGCCGATTCGTTGGAGCCGATGGCCTTTGTGAGCCGCCCGAACCCGGTGTACCTCAGCAGCAGCATGGCAAGGGCAAAAATCACGAGCGCAAAGATGACCGATACGGGGAAACCCGCAATCGTGCTGGAATCAAAGATGCGCAGCCAACTGTTGTCGGGAAGAAAGATCTGCTTGCCGCTGTTTGTGACTATATAGGCAACCCCGCGCGCCATAGTGAGCATGGCCAGCGTTACCACAAAGGGAGCCAGCCTCCGGTATGAGACCAGTGCGCCTGAAACAGCGCCGACCAGAGTCAGGATAACTATGGTGATAAGCACGGCGACGGTTGAGCCAAAGGCGCGTGAAAGAAGGGCAACCACAACGGCGCCAAGCCCCCACATGGAACCCACCGACAAATCGATTCCGCCGGTGAGGATAACGAGAAGCATGCCCATTGAGACAATAAGAAGGCTTGACTGCTGCCGCAAAATGTTGAGCAGATTCTCTGCAGTCAGAAAGTTGAGATTTAAAATGCCGGACAGCACGGCCGATACGGCAAACATCAGAACAAAGGTAACCGGGGGTACGATATCCTGAATCCGAATAGGCTTATGGTATTTTTTTTGCGCAGGCACGCCCGCTTTCACCTTATTCATGCCTCACCGCCTCCTACTGCCAGTTTTAAAATATTGGCTTCGCTCAGCTCTTCACGCAAAAGCTCTCCCTGAATGCGCCCCTTCGCCATGACCAGAACACGGTCGCACATGCCGATGAGCTCCGGTGTCTCAGATGAGACAAAGACGACGCCCATCCCCTTTTGAGAAAACTCGTTAATGAGCTTGTATATCTCCACCTTGGCGCCCACGTCGACCCCGCGCGTGGGCTCGTCGAGAAGAATAACGTCACTGTCGGTGTTAAACCACTTTGCAAGCACCACCTTCTGCTGGTTTCCGCCGGAAAGGCTGCCCACAGGGGAGTTTATGCTCTTTGTTTTGACTGTGAGCTTTTCACAGAGCTCCCCGGCCAGCGCGTCCTCCTTGGGCTGCAAAATCCAGTTCAGCGGGCCCAAAATAGTTTTCAGATTGGCCATTGTCGCGTTTTCCTTGACCATCTTGTCTATAACAAGCCCCTGCTCCTTGCGGTTTTCCGGCACGAGGCTGATGCCGCATTTGACGCCGTCACGGGGAGACTTCACATGAATCAGACTGTCGTTTAAAAACACCCGGCCCTTTTTTCTGCCGTCTCCGCCGAAGATGGCCCTGAGCACCTCGGTCCGCCCGCTGCCGACAAGCCCCGCAATACCCACTACCTCGCCGCGCCGGACGGAAAAGGAGATGTCGTGGAAGTTAGGCGGGCCGGACAGACCCTCAACCCTGAGCACCTCGCCGCCAATCGTCGACTCCCGCTCCGGGAACATCGCGGCGAGTTTGCCGCCGATCATCAACTCGATGACCTGGTCGAGGCTTGCCTCCTCACGCGGCATAGAACCCGTAATCATGCCGTCTCTGAGCGTTGTAATCGTATCGGATATGCGAAAGATTTCCTCCATGCGGTGGGAGATATATATGATGCTGACGCCCTGCTCCTTGAGTCTGTACAGCGTGTCAAACAGCTTCTCCGATTCGTTGTCAGTGAGCACCGCCGTAGGCTCATCCAGGATGAGGATGTGCGCGTTAAACGCCAGCGCCTTGGCGATCTCCACAATCTGCTGGGACGCCACGGTCAGATCCTCGACAGTTGCCTCAGGGCGGATGTCAAAGCCAAGGCTTTCAATAATCCTGCGGGATTCATTTATTATATACTTCCAGCGCACAATGCCGCCGGGGCCGGACAGACGGTCGAGAAAGATGTTCTCCGCCACTGTCAGATGGGGCGCGAGCTCAAACTCTTGATACACAATGCCGATGCCCAGCTCTTTGCCCCGCTTGGGCGAATCAATCCGCACACCCTGGCCGTCAATCACGACGGAGCCTTTGTCCATTTGATAAGCGCCCGCCAAAATCTTCATCAGCGTCGATTTTCCGGCGCCGTTTTCTCCCACAAGCGCATGGATCTCACCGGGCCGCACGTTAAACGTCACGCCCTTGAGCGCGTGAATGCCGCCAAAGCTTTTTTGTACGTCCTGCATTTGAATACGGTATTCCACAGCGCACCTCCCTCACGGTCAAGATTTAAGTTTCGGGACGATTGGCATCGCTTTCTATCGCTGGACGCGCCCGGACGCGTTCCCGCCCATAAGAGCCTCAACCTCCGCCAGTGTAACGCGATTAAAATCGCCCGGCACTGTGTGCTTGAGGCAGCTTGCCGCCACGGCAAACTCCAGCGCGTCAGATTTTTTATCATAATGAGTAAGTCCGTAGATCAGTCCGGCGGAAAAGCTGTCCCCTCCGCCGACGCGGTCAACAATGTTTTTTATCTCATACCGGCGGGAGCGGCTGAATTCATGACCGTCAAACAGGCAGGCGGACCAGTTGTTGTGATCGGCAGACCTGCTCTCCCTAAGTGTAACGGCCACGCAGTTAACGCCCGGATACGTCTCCATAAGCGTGCGGCAGAGCTCGGGATAGGCCTCGGTGTTGAGAGCGCCGCTGTCCACGTCCACGTCCGCCTCAATACCAAGGGATTTTTGTATGTCCTCCTCGTTGGCAATGCATACGTCAACATACTTGACAAGAGCCCCCATAACCTCCGGCGCCGATTTTCCGTATTTCCACAGGTTCTTTCGGTAATTCAGGTCGCAGGAAACGGTGAGCCCCATCATCTTGGCCGTCTGAGCGGCCTCAACGGAGAGCTCGGCGGCGTTTTCCGACAGCGCCGGCGTAATGCCGGTTATATGAAACCAGTTGCATCCTTCAAAGGCCGCATTCCAGTCGATGCTGCCCCTCGCCGCGCAGGCGATTGCGGAATCCGCCCTGTCATACACCACTTTGGACGGCCGCTGGTTGGAACCCGCCTCCAAATAATACACGCCCAAACGGCCGGTGCCGCGCGCGATAAAGCGGGTGTCAACACCAAAGCCGCGCAGCGACCTTTCACATGCGTCTCCAATCGCGTTGCCGGGCAGCACGCTCACAAAGCGCGACGACACGCCGTAGTTTGCCAGCGAAACGGCCACATTGGCCTCTCCGCCGCCAAAGGTGGCCTCCAGCACAGGGGACTGAAACAGACGCTCATAGCCCGGAGATTTGAGCCGCAGCATAATTTCTCCAAAGCAAACCACTTGATTCATTGTGAGGCCCTCACTTTTGCAAAAGATGTACGGCAAACCCGCCGAATTCATCGTTAAGGTATACAGCCGTTTTCCGGCCGTTTTTCAGGCAGGAGCCGTCAACGCGGTATCCGCGTTTTTCTATGTAGTATATTGCCCGTTCCACACTGTTTGTCCAAATGCCCACATGCCCCATCGCCCCGCGGCCGGGAGATTTATTCACTTCAACCGCCGTACCCGCGAAGAGCGAGGTGTTCCCGTTTTTCAGAGGCAGTCCGAGCGCGCTGCCGAACAGACCCACGATCTTCGAGGCTTCCTCCTCCGATTCGGCATTGATTCCGAGATGAGCGATCTCAAAACTGAGCAGCAGTCCCACAGCCTCTCGGGCAAGCTCCTGTATTTTATCGAACCGCCCCGCCGACACATCCGCTTTGCCGCACAGCCATCCGCCCCCAATGGCGGCGACAAACTGCTTGTCGGCATAATCGGCGATATCTTTGGGGCCTATGCCGCCGGTCGGAACAAAGCTCATATCCGCGAAAGGCGCCGCCAACGCGGACAGCGCCGCAACCCCGCCATAGATATTGGCGGGAAAAAATTTTACTGTACGAAGGCCCATATTGCGCGCGGCCATAATCTCCGAAGGCGTTACGCAGCCGGGGATAACGGCTATGTCATTTGCAAGGCACCACCCAACGATGTCGGCGTCAAATCCGGGCGATACAATAAATTGTGCGCCGGCCTCGGCGCTTTCCCGCGCCTGCTCCACGCTCAGCACAGTACCCGCGCCGACGATCATATCGGGGCACGCATGGCACGCCTCACGGATGCAATCAAGCCCAGCCGCGGTACGCAGCGTGATTTCCATAGCGCCAATTCCGCCCGCCATAAGCGCCTTGGCGGCAGGCGCGGCATGGCCGGCATCTTCAATCACCGCCACAGGTACAAGCCCTATTTGCTTTAATCTTTCGAGCATCGGCATCGAATGATTCCTCCTAAATCCGATATGAAACGCGCCACATTGTTTTTTTATCTGCCATACCATATATGCGCCCATCGTACAAAACATGCCATGTTGTCCGATGTTTTCACAGTGAGGTGGCCAGAATCAAAAAAAGTAACTTATATATATAGTATCTTTTTAATTCATAACAACATTATACTTTCACTTTATTGAACTGTCAACATAAGTAACGTAAAAATTTAAGCACAAAAATTATGCATAATACACAATCGATAAAATAAAGTCATCACATCACTTTTAAGACCTTGAGGTTAATTCAGTATTATCTCTTTACAAGCTCCGTGTTTAGTATTAAAATGACATTAAGTACGAAAGAAGGTGCGCAATGGCTTACAATTTAAACGCAACTGATTTGGTATATGACTTTATTGTGGATAAGATCCGCTCGCGGGAATGGGCCTCCGGCAGCAAAATCTGGTCGGAAATTGAACTTTGCCGGCAGATCGGCGTGAGCAGGACCGCCGTCCGGCAGGCTATTGAAAAACTGGCGGCGCTGTCTGTTCTTTCCAAGGTTCACGGATCCGGCACATATGTGCAGAGCTTTCAGCAGTCTTCCCTGTCGGGGCTTCCTTTTTTTCAGATGGAGGTTGGGGACATACTCATGCTGCTGGAGTTCCGTCTGTTTTTTGAGGTGGGTAATGTGCAGATGTTCATTGACCGGGCCTCTGATGAAGAGATTGCCGCGCTTGAAGATAACTACATACGCATGTGCGAAAATGCCGCCAACCAGGATAGGTTCTATTACTTCGACAATGAATTTCACAATATGATTGCCAAGGGCACGGAAAATGCTTACGCCATTAAGGTGTCCAACACGTTTTTCGAGGTCATGGAGCAGAGCCAGCTTGGGCTGTACAACAGCCTCGGGCCGCAGCTCGGCGTAGAGTGGCACGGGCGCATACTGGAGCATATCAAAAAGCGCGACAAAGAGCTTGCGTCCATCTATATGCGCCGGCATATTGAACTTAATATTAAGTCGCTAAAGGATAATCTTGAGAAACAAAAGCAGGGAGTTTGATCGGCTTTTGCCCGCTCCGCGCGCGGCACACTCCCGGAAAGCGGATGCCGCCGCGTGGGGAGTATCGGATGAATTTGAAGAAACGCATATGCAGCGTCTGTGAAAACCATAAACCACCCGTAAAACGGGTGGTTTATGGTTTTGTGGTAAATTACAGTATCAATTACCACCTATAGACATTTATGTTGTTAGGAGGACAAAAATGAAAAAGGGCAGGTGGACGAGGATCATCTAGCCGCGCTGCTAATCGCGCGTGAGTTGCGGGAGAAGCTGTTCGGAGTGGATAAGACCGGCAGGGACACTATTTCTCTCTTAAAGAGCGAAAAGCCATCTGATTATCAGGAGCAGAGCAAAGCCCGGAATGCCCAAAAACGCGATGACCAGCGAATTCAGCAGATTTACCCCCAGTGTGATGCCTGTCAGAGGGCCCAGCATGTTAAGTGCGCAGAGCGAGAGAAAGCCCAGCGCTGTGTTCAGCCCAAGCTTCAGGGCTAATTTCATCGGGGCCGTGAAGAGTTTTGCCGCCGCCACCACTAAAACCACTCCGAATATTATCATCGCCGCTTGTCCGCCATCCATGCCGCCACCCTCTTGCTGTCAAAAATTTTGTCTATGGCAATACCGCACGCAAAGTCGTCAGACGCTCTTTGTGAGGGGTTGCCCTATGTCTGTCCGCCCGCAGTTAATGTATGTGACTGAAACTGACAGATGCCCATGCTTTGCACGTGGGGCACGGTTCTGCCCTAAACCTTTTCCTTTGGGGGGCGGAAAAGCTCAAGGTTTTCCGTCCCGCTTTCGCGTGCGCGGCGAAGCAGATAGGCGTATCTGGCTTCGATTGAATTTAGCTCGTACACATATGACTCGACAAGCTCCGGTTCCTCCGCGTAGTTGAAATCCATCCGCGCGCGGCGCAGCTCTTCCTGGGTTTCAAAGAGCTCTTCCATCAGCGTGCGGCGTTCGATGTCCTCGCTTGTCTCCTTTTTTCTGAAAATGCCCATTGCAATCCTCCTTAGAGTGTGTGCCCATTAAATGTATATTTGTATTTTGGGCAGGTATGCATGCGTTTAATCCATTTTATGGATTTATTTCATTTTTATTTTTAATTATCGGGGAATAAAAAGCCCGGACAAGGGCCACAATATAACCGGACACTGAAAGCGGATTTCTTTCAGGCCGGTGCTGATGCTATGCGGCATGTACAGCGAAAGGCTAAAGAACAAGCGGCGGTCAAACAGTCAAAAAACAACGTCTTTTACAGACAGCGTATAATAATGGCTGAAAAAATGACTATTGTGTCAAGTGCAAAAATATTGCAAAAGTGAAAACTTAAAGCGATAGTATATGCGCGGCGGGAGTTGTCCCCTGAATAAGGGGACAACTCCTTGCTTTTGTGCCGTAATTGTGATAAACTTACGGCGCTCAAGAGCTTTTGCGCATAAGACGCGCCGGAGGTGCCTAAATGAAATGTCCCTTTTGCGGGTACAGAGAAAGCAAGGTTATTGATTCGCGCCCTACGGACGAGGGCGAGAGCATTCGCAGGCGAAGAGAGTGCCTCTCCTGCCAGAAGCGCTTTACAACATATGAAATTATGGAAAGACTTCCGCTTGTTGTCATCAAGAAGGACGGCTCTCGTGAGACCTTCGACCACAATAAGATTGTAAACGGGCTGCTAAGGGCCTGCGAAAAACGGCCGGTTACGCTCGCGGAGATAGAAAGCATCTGCCTCGACATTGAGCAGGTGCTTCAAAATTCGCTTGAGCGCGAGGTTTCAACCCATGAGATCGGAGAGCATGTTATGAACCGCCTGAAAAAACTCGACGAGGTGGCATACGTCCGATTCGCTTCCGTTTATAGGCAGTTTAAAGACATAAACACCTTTATGGCGGAGCTGAACAAGCTCCTTTTGGAAAAATAATTTTAGGTGTAAACGGATTTTGATAGAATACGGCTTTTTGCCCACGGGCCGAAGTGCCGTATTTTTTTCAAAAATGCTACGAAAACCCTTGACATCCTGTGTGTGTTGTATTATTATAATCAAGTGTCTGCGGGAAGGGTAACTTTTCCGCGGGAAAAGCGATGAAGCGGGAGATTGCCGTGGCGTCACGGGTAACTTTCGTGGAGTATGTCCGTTAATCGGGCGGCTGGAGGAAAATGCATATTCGCCGTTGGGACAATGCGGGTATTTACCTGTAATTCCCGGTGTATTTTTGTGTTTCGCCGGAGCCATTTGCGTCCGGCTATTTTTATGTTACACTATGATACACGCGGAGGCGTTGTAAGATTCTCTGTGTGCCGCGAAAAAATTTCAGGAGGTAACGCAATGGCACAGCAAAAGGAAATGATCCGCATCAGGCTCAAGGCCTATGACCATCAGCTCATCGATCAGAGCTGCGAGAAGATTGTGGAGACCGCGAAGCGCACGGGCGCAAGGGTTTCGGGCCCTATCCCGCTGCCCACCAAGCGCGAGATTATTACGGTTCTGCGCGCCGTCCACAAATATAAGGACAGCCGCGAGCAGTTTGAGCGCCGCACGCACAAAAGGCTCATTGATATCCTCAAGCCCTCGCAGAAGACCGTTGAGGCGCTCATGTCGCTTGATCTTCCTGCGGGTGTGGAGATTGAGATAAAGCTCTAAAGACAAACACCGGTTTTTCCTTTGTTCTTTTCCCGCTTTTCAGCTTGTAAAGGCGGGGGTCATGTTGGGAAACCAACCAATAACCTATATAAGGAGTGAAAAGATTGAAAAAGGCTTTAATTGGCAAAAAAATCGGCATGACGCAGATTTTTGACGAGAACGGAAAGATTATTCCCGTTACCGTTATCGAAGCGGGGCCTTGCGTCGTCGTTCAGAAGAAGGGCGAGAAAGAGGGCTATGATTCGGTTCAGCTTGGGTTTGAGGATATAGAAGACCGCAAGCTCACGAAGCCCGAGAAGGGTCATCTCAAGAAGAATGCCCTCCCGCTGAAAAAGCATCTCAAGGAATTCAGACTTGAGGACTGCGCCTCGCTGAATGTCGGCGATATTCTGAAGGCGGACGTCTTCGCTGAGGGTGACAAGATTGACGTTACGGGCATCTCGCGCGGAAAGGGCTACGCCGGCGTTATCAAACGCTTTGGCGCGTCGCGCGGCAGGATGAGCCACGGCGGCGGCCCGATGCACAGGCATCAGGGCTCGATGGGCTCCGGCACCGACCCGAGCCGCATTCTTAAAGGAAAGATGATGCCGGGCCATATGGGTGACGAGCAGGTCACGGTTCAGAACCTCGATGTCGTGAAGGTTGACACGGAGCTCAATCTCATAGCTGTGCGCGGCGCTATCCCGGGAGCTCGCGGCGGCATCGTGTTCCTCAAGAACACGACGAAGAACGCGTGAGCGAAAGGAGAGAGAACATATGCCTAATATTGCAGTTTATAATATGAGCGGCAAGAAGGTCGGCGATATCGAGCTTTCCGACGCCGTTTTCGGCATCGCGCCGAACATGGACGCTGTTCACGCGGTCGTTAAAAACCACCTGGCCAACCGCAGGCAGGGCACGCAGTCGACTCTGACGCGCGCCGAGGTTTCCGGCGGTGGCATCAAACCCTGGCGCCAGAAGGGGACCGGCCGCGCGAGGCAGGGCTCGACAAGGGCCCCGCACTGGAAGCACGGCGGAATAGCCTTCGGTCCGAAGCCGCGATCCTACAGGTATACAGTCAACAAGAAGCTGCGCAGGCTTGCGATCAAGTCGGCGCTGTCCGATAAGGTACTTTCCGGCAATGTCGTGATTATAGACGATCTTAAGATGGACGAAATCAAGACCAAGACCTTTCTGACATTTATGAAGGCGGTCGATGTTAGCGGCAAGGCGCTGGTAATAACGCCCGAGGTTCGCGAGAATGTTTACAAGTCGGCCAGGAACATTGAGGGCGTCAAGACAACTATCGCAAGCATCCTCAATGTGTATGACATTGTGGGCAGCGGAAAGCTGATCCTCGACAGGGCGGCTGCGGAGCGCATCCAGGAGGTGTACGCATGAAATCACCTTACGATATCATAAAACGTCCGATCATCACCGAGAAGTCGATGAGCGGGGCGGAGCGCAAGTGCTACACGTTTGAGGTGGCGCGGGACGCGAACAAGATAGAGATCGGCGGCGCCATAGAGAAGATATTCGGCGTGCAGGTCTCGAGCGTTAACACGATGAACTACTACGGCAAGGAAAAAAGGCAGGGTACGAATATCGGCCGCAGGCCCCAGTGGAAAAAGGCGATTATCACACTGAAACCAAACTCAAAGACGATAGAGTTCTTTGAGGGCATGGTTTAAGACGGAAGGAGTGTCAGAAATTGGCTATAAAATCTTTTAAGCCATATACCGCGTCCAGAAGGCATATGACCGTCTCCGCCTTTGACCAGATCACCCATGTCGGGCCGGAAAAAAGCCTTTGCGAAGTGTTGACAAAGAAGGCCGGCCGTAACAGCTACGGCAGGATCACGGTTCGCCACCGCGGAGGCGGCGAGAAAAGGAAATACAGGATCATTGATTTTAAGCGGGGCAGGATAGACGCCCCCGCGAAGGTCATGACCATTGAGTATGACCCGAACCGCTCGGCGAATATCGCGCTGGTTCAGTATCAGGACGGCGAGAAAAGGTATATCCTGGCTCCTGTGGGGCTCAGTGTCGGCGATACGGTCATTTCAAGCGCGGCGGCGGACATAAAGCCGGGAAACTGTCTGCCTATAGCGAACATCCCGCTCGGAACCGTTATCCACAACATTGAACTCTATCCCGGAAAGGGCGGGCAGCTCGCCAGGTCGGCCGGCGTTTCGGCGCAGCTTATGGCCAAGGAGAACGGGCTCGCGCAGATAAGGCTCCCTTCCGGAGAGGTCAGGATTGTGCGGCTTTTATGCAAGGCCAGCATCGGCCAGGTCGGCAATATCGACCATGAAAACATCCAGATAGGCAAGGCCGGCCGTAAGCGCCATATGGGCTTCAGGCCCACTGTCCGCGGCTCGGTTATGAACCCATGCGACCATCCGCACGGCGGCGGCGAGGGCAAGAGCCCGATCGGACGCCCCGGCCCGGTTACCCCGTGGGGCAAGCCAGCCCTCGGGTATAAGACACGCTCCTCGCGCGCTAAGTCGAACAAGTTTATCGTCAAGCGCCGCGGCGCGAAGTAAGGAGGGCAAGTATGAGCAGAAGCGTAAAAAAGGGGCCGTTTGTCGCGACGAAGCTTCTCAAGAGGGTTGAGCAGCTCAATGAAAAGGGCGACAAAAAGGTGCTTAAGACCTGGTCCAGAGCCTCGACCATATTCCCTCAGTTTGTCGGACACACAATCGCTGTGCACGACGGCAGAAAGCATGTCCCGGTCTATGTTACCGAGGATATGGTCGGCCACAAGCTTGGGGAGTTCGCCCCAACGCGCACTTACAGAGGTCACGCGGGCAGCAAGACCTCCGGCAAGTAAGGAGGAGTTTTGATGGAAGCGAAAGCGCATCTGAGATACGCGCGTATAGCGCCCCGCAAAGTTAAGATTGTATGTGACCTGATCCGCGGCAAGGACATTAGGACCGCGAAAGCCGCTCTTTTGTACACTCCGAAGGCCGCCTCCGAGCTGCTTTTGAAGCTTCTCAACAGCGCGGCAGCCAACGCCGAAAATAATCACGAGATGGACCCCGACGCGCTTTTTGTCTCTGAGGTGTTTGTGTGCCCCGGGCCGATCCTCAAAAGGATAAGGGCGAATTCGCACGGGCGCGCGTCCCGTATTCAAAAGAAGACGTCGCACGTCACCATCACGCTGAAGGAAAAGGAGTAGGAGGAGGCTTATGGGTCAGAAAGTTAATCCCCACGGTCTTAGGGTCGGCGTAATTAAAGACTGGGATTCCCGCTGGTTTGCTCGCAACGAGAAGGTCGGAGACCTCCTTGTGGAAGATTTTAAGATCCGCAGCTATCTGAAGAAAACGCTGTTTCAGGCAGGCGTGCCTCGCGTTGAGATCGAGAGAGACAATGCGAAGGTCAGGGTTTTTCTGCACTGTGCCCGCCCCGGCATGGTCATAGGCAAGGCCGGGCAGGATATTGAAAAGCTCAGGGCTAAGATCGAGGCTATGATCGGGAAGCCGGTCGCTCTGAACATAATGGAGGTTAGAAACCCCGATATGAACGCGCAGCTTGTCGCGGAGAATATCGCGGGTCAGCTCGAAAAACGCGCCTCGTTCCGCCGTGCGATGAAGCAGAGCATGGGAAGGACCATGCGCGCCGGCGCGAGAGGCATTAAGACATGCGTTTCCGGCCGTCTCGGCGGCGCTGAAATTGCGCGTACAGAGCATTATCACGAAGGCACAATTCCGCTCCAAACGCTTAGAGCGGACATTGATTACGGCTTTGCGGAGGCTCACACGACCTATGGACGTATTGGCGTCAAGGTCTGGATATACAAAGGCGAAGTTCTTTCGTCCTCCGGCAAAAAACTCTCCCGTTCGCTTGAGGCGCCGCGTCCGAAGACGGAGCGCCGTGACAGGCCGGGCGGAGACAGGCGTGACAATCGCGGCGGAAGGCCGGGCGGCTATGGCGGCGGTCAGGGCGGCGGAAGGCCGGGCGGCTTCGGCGGCGGTCAGGGCGGCAACAGACCGGGCGGCTTCGGCGGCGGTCAGGGCGGAGGCAGACCGGGCGGCTTCGGCGGCGGTCAGGGCGGAGGCAGACCGGGTGGCTACGGCGGCGGTCAGGGCGGCGGAAGGCCGGGCGGCTACGGCGGCGGTCAGGGCGGCGGAAGGCCTCCGTTTGGCGGCAATCAGGGCGGCAGGCCCCCGTTTGGCGCGAATCAGGGAGGCGGCAGGCCTCCGATTGGAGGGGGACGCCCGCAGTCCGGCGCTGCGCCGGCTCAGCCGAACCCGGCAACACCGGAAGGAGGAAGTAAATAATGCTTCTGCCTAAAAGAGTAAAGTACCGCAGGGTTCACCGCGGACGCATGAAGGGCAAGGCGACGCGCGGCAACACCGTGACATACGGCGATTACGGCCTTATGGCGGCCGAGCCCGGCTGGATCAAAAGCAACCAGATCGAGGCGGCGCGTATTGCTATGACTAGGTATATAAAGCGCGGCGGGCAGGTTTGGATCAAGATTTTTCCCGACAAGCCCGTCACCGAGAAACCGGCTGAAACCCGAATGGGATCCGGTAAGGGCTCTCCTGAATACTGGGTGGCAGTTGTGAAGCCCGGCAGGGTTATGTTCGAGATCGCCGGGGTTGAGGAGTCTGTTGCGCGCGAGGCGCTCAGGCTTGCGACACACAAGCTGCCCATCAAGTGCAAGTTTGTTATTAAGCAGGATACGGGTGGTGAAGTGTGATGAAGGCGAAGGAGATACGTGAATTGTCGCTTGCCGAGCTGGACGCGAAGCTGTCTGAGCTCAAAAAGGATCTTTTTAACCTCAGGCTTCAGCATGCGACTAACCAGCTTGACAATCCTCTCAGAATAGCCCACGTTAAGCATGATATTGCCAGGGTAAAGACAGTTCTGCGCGAGAATCAGAACCGGCAGAACGCTTAGAAGGGGAGGGTCGTTTAGATGAGTGAAAATAACAGGGCTTTCCGCAAGACGCTTACAGGCATGGTTGTCTCTGACAAGATGGACAAAACCGTGGTTGTGGCTATTGCGTACAGGGTTAAGCACCCGCTTTACAAGAAGATTGTCAAGAGGACATACAAGCTCAAGGCTCACGATGAGAGAAACGAGTGCGGCGTGGGCGACCGCGTCCTGGTTATGGAGACAAGGCCGCTTTCAAAGGACAAGAGATGGCGTCTTGTCGAGATAATTCAAAAGGCTGATTAGGGAGGTCCGCTAAATGATACAGCAGGAATCTCGTCTCAGGGTCGCCGATAACACCGGCGCGAAGGAGATTAAGTGTATCCGTGTTCTCGGCGGCTCCGGCCGGAAATACGGCAATATCGGCGATGTCATTGTCGCTTCTGTCAGGAAGTGCAATCCCGGCGGGGTTGTTAAGAAGGGCGACGTCATAAAGGCCGTTATCGTCAGGAGCGCGCACGGAGTCAGGCGCGCGGACGGGTCATATCTCAGGTTTGACGACAACGCCGCGGTTATTATCAAGGATGACAAAAATCCAAGGGGAACGCGCATATTCGGCCCCGTGGCGAGGGAGCTTCGTGATAAGGATTATATGAAGATCCTTTCTCTCGCCCCCGAAGTGCTTTGATGGGGGTGCTGTGATGAATAGTCTGCATATAAGGAGAGACGATCAGGTCGTGGTCATCTCCGGTAAGAGCAAAGGAAAAAAGGGCAAGGTTATTGCCACCATCCCTTCCGAGGGTAAGGTAATCATTTCGGGTATAAACAAGGTCAAGCGTCACAAAAAGGCCAGGAAGCAGACCGATCCGAGCGGAATTATTGAGAAGGAAGCCCCGATCTACGCCTGCAAGGTCATGCGCGTGTGCCCAAAGTGCGACAAGCCCACAAGGCTTGCCCACACATTTGAGGACGGAAAGAAAACCCGCCTCTGCACGCGCTGCAAAAGAGAAATTTGACGGGAAGGAGACGATAGAAAGATGCCAAGAATTAAGGACAGATATCTTAAGGAAATCGCCCCCGTCATGATGAAAAAATTCGAGTATACGAACGTAATGCAGATCCCCAGGCTTGATAAGATTGTGGTGAACGTCGGCTGCGGCGATGCCAGAGACAACGCCAAGATACTCGACGCGGTTGTCGGGGATATCTCCAAGATCACGGGACAGAAAGCGGTTGTCACCAAGGCGCGCAAGTCTGTCGCGAACTTCAAGGTCAGAGAGGGTATGCCGGTCGGCGTTAAGGTCACGCTCAGGGGAGCTCGCATGTGGGAGTTTATAGACAGGCTTTTCAACGTCGCTTTGCCGCGCGTGCGCGACTTCCGCGGCATAAGCCCCACGGCCTTTGACGGCAGGGGGAACTACGCTTTCGGCCTCACCGAACAGCTTATCTTCCCTGAAATTGACTATGACAAGATTGACAAGATCCGCGGCATGGATATTATCATATGCACGACCGCCAGGACCGACGAAGAAGCCAGAGAGCTGCTTTCACTGTTGGGAGCGCCCTTCAAGCGCGGTTAGGGAGGAGAAACGTATGGCAAAAAAGGCAATGGTGCTGAAGCAAAAGCGCGAGCCTAAATACTCGACCCGGTTCTACAACAGATGCAAGCTTTGTGGAAGACCGCACGCCTACCTGAGGGATTTCGGCGTATGCCGAATCTGTTTCAGAGAACTGGCTTATAAAGGCCAGATTCCGGGCGTTAAGAAGGCCAGCTGGTAAACCGGGGGCGAAGGAGGTAGCATAATGCAAATTACCGATCCGATAGCGGATATGCTGACACGCATCCGTAACGCTAATTCCGCAAAGCACGATACGGTTGACGTTCCGGCGTCCAATCTCAAAAAATCAGTAGCCCAGATACTTCAGGAAGAGGGCTATATTAAAAACTACCAGATAATTGACGGCTGCGGCGGACAGGGGATCATCCGCGTCACGCTGAAGTACGTCGGCGGCAAGGAAAAGGCCATTACGGGCCTCAGGAGGGTTTCAAAACCCGGCCTGCGCGTGTATGTCAGCTGCGAGAAGCTCCCGAAGGTGCTTCGCGGGCTTGGCATAGCCATAATCTCAACATCCAAGGGCATTATGACCGACAAGAAGGCAAGGCTCCAGAATGTCGGCGGCGAAGTCCTTGCGTTCGTTTGGTAAGGGGGGCTTGAGAGATGTCACGAATAGGCAGAAAGCCCATTGATATTCCCGCCGGGGTAGACGTTAAAATCGACGCGGGGAATGTTGTTACGGTCAAGGGCCCCAAGGGCACGCTAGTCCAGAATCTTCATCCCGAGATGTCCTTTGAGCGGGACGGGAACGTCATCAGGGTCGTCCGTCCTACGGATGAGAAGCAGCACAGATCCCTGCACGGGCTGACAAGGACGCTGCTTTCCAACATGGTCGTCGGCGCTGATAAGGGCTTTGTAAAAGACCTCGAGATCGTAGGCGTCGGATACAGGGCACAAAAGCAGGGCAAACAGCTCATTATGAACCTTGGATATTCGCACCAGGTAATTATGGAGGAGAATGAGGATATCTCCATTGAGGTTCCCGGGCCTAACAAGGTTACAATCTCCGGCCCCGACAGGCAGAAGGTCGGTCAGTTTGCCGCGAACGTCAGGGGCAAGCGCCCGCCTGAGCCATATAAGGGCAAGGGTATTCGTTATGCAGGCGAAAAGGTCCGCCGTAAGGAAGGCAAAGCCGGGGGAAAGAAAAAGTAAGAAAGGGGTGTGCCTAAAACATGGTTAAAAGACCGGACACAAACAAGCAGCGTAAGAGACGCCACCGCAGAGTGCGCGGCAAGATTTCGGGCACAGCCGCCTGCCCGAGGCTCAACGTGTTCCGCAGCCTCAAGGGAATATACGCTCAGATTATCGACGACACCACCGCCACGACGCTCATTTCAGCCTCGACGCTCGACACTGAGCTTGAGGGCGCCTCCGGCAATAAGGAGGGGGCCAAGAAGGTCGGCCTTCTGATTGCTAAAAAGGCGAAGGAAAAGGGCATAACCGAAGTGGTTTTTGACCGTGGCGGATATCTTTACCACGGACGCGTTAAAGAGCTTGCCGACGGCGCCCGTGAGGGCGGACTCAAGTTTTAGCGGGAGGAGGAAAGCAAATGGCCATTGGTCAGAAATTTGATCCAAACGGCGTGGAGATGAAGGAAACTGTAGTTTCACTCAACCGCGTCGCCAAGACTGTTAAGGGCGGGCGTATCTTCAAGTTTGCGGCGCTCGTCGTCGTGGGCGATGAGAACGGGACTGTCGGTTTCGGTCTCGGAAAGGCCTCCGAGGTTCCCGATGCAATCCGCAAGGGTATTGAGGACGCCAAGAAAAATCTTGTAAAGATCAACCTGTTCGGCACCACAGTGCCACATGAGGTTATCGGAATATTCGGCGCGGGCAAGGTGCTCATCAAGCCCGCCGCTCCAGGAACGGGCGTTATCGCGGGCGGCCCCGTGCGCGCGGTTATGGAGGCGTGCGGAATCCGTGACGTGCGTACAAAATGCCTGCGTTCCAACAACCCGCAAAACGTGGTTACGGCCACGATGGAAGGACTTAAGTCGCTCAAGAGCCTCAGCGAAGTCGCAAGGATTCGTGGCAAGGCAGCCGGCGATATTATTGGATAGGAGGTCCTCAGATGGCCAGCATTAAGATTAAGCTGAGAAAGAGCCTTTCGGGACGCCTGAAGAAGCATATCGCCACGGCTCATTCTCTTGGACTCAGAAAGATTGACGACGAGACCGTTCAGCCGGACAACGAGGCGACGCGCGGAAAGCTCAGCCATATCTGCTACCTCGTCGAGATTAAAGAAGGAGGCGCCGGAAAATGAATCTGAATGAACTTTCCCCCGCCCCTGGCGCGGTAAAATCGAGATACCGCAAGGGCCGCGGCCACGGCTCGGGCAACGGCAAGACTGCCGGCCGCGGGCACAAGGGCCAGTATGCCCGCTCGGGCGCGAGTATCAGGCGAGGCTTTGAAGGCGGACAGATGCCGCTTGCGCGAAGGGTTCCCAAAAGGGGATTTAACAATATCTTCGCCAAGCCGCTCGAATTTGTGAACCTTTCGTCACTCGAAAAGCTTGAAAGCGGCGCGACAGTCGGCGCGGCCGAGATGCTTGAAAAAGGCATCCTCTCCAAATGTGTATATGGCGTCAAGATTCTGGGCAACGGGAAGCTGACAAAAAAACTTACGGTTCGCGCCAGCGCCTTCTCGGAGTCGGCAAAACAGAAGATTGAGGCTGCCGGAGGAAAGGCTGAGGTGGTGTAAGTGCTTCAAACCATCAGAAACGCCTGGCGCATTCCGGAGCTGCGCAGAAAAATCCTGTTCACGGTTTTCGTTCTGCTTGTATACCGCTTCGGCGCTAACATTCCGGTGCCGTTCATCAACGCTGACGCGCTTCAGGAGGTTTTTAAGCAGTTTGAAACCACGGCACTGGGACTCTTAAACGCGATGTCCGGCGGCGCGCTTTCGCACGCCACGATCTTCGCGCTCTCAATTCAGCCCTATATCAACGCCTCGATCATCATGCAGCTGCTCACTATCGCGATTCCCGCTCTTGAGCGCCTGCAGAAGGACGAGGGCGAAGAGGGCCGGAAGAAAATCGCGGCCGTCACGCGTTACGTCACCGTCGCACTCGGCCTGTTGCTCGGCTTCGGGTATTACTCGATGCTCAGAGCCAATAAGCTTGTAACCGAGACCGATTTCCTGCACGGCGCCATTATAGTGCTGACCTTTACCGCCGGCTCGGCTTTTATCATGTGGCTGGGCGAGCAGATCACGGAATTCGGAATCGGAAACGGCATCTCGATCATCCTCTTCGCGTCTATCGTTTCGCGCGGCCCGCATATGATTGCCATGCTGCAGTCGCTGGGTCTTGAGAGATGGTGGCTCGTGGGCATTATCCTTGCCGGCGCTATCCTGCTTGTCGCGTTTGTCGTGTTTATTACGAACGCAGAGAGAAGGATACCCGTGCAATACGCCAAGCGGGTGGTTGGGCGCAAGATGTACGGCGGACAGTCGACATTCTTGCCCATTAAGGTCAATATGTCGGGCGTTATGCCCATCATCTTCGCGCAGTCGATCGCGTCGTTCCCTGCGACAATCGCCGCTTTCTTCGGTGTGAACACGCATGACACCACCTCAATGTGGAGACTGTTCCAAATGAACGGCCTGATCTATATGGCGATCTATCTGCTGCTGATCATCGGGTTCTCGTACTTCTACTCGACGATCCAGTTTAATCCCATTGAGGTTGCGAACAATCTGAAACAGAACGGGGGATTTATCCCGGGCTTCCGCCCAGGAAAGCCGACCTCCGACTTTATCAAAAAGGTTCTGAACAAGATCACGTTCTTCGGCGCGATCTTCCTCGGTGTCATCGCGCTGTTGCCGCTCGCGATGAGCAACATTAACGATCTGAGCAATCTTTCAATCGGTGGAACCTCGCTTCTGATCGTTGTCGGTGTCGCGCTTGAGACAGTTAAGCAGCTCGAGGCTCAGATGATGATGCGCAACTATAAGGGCTTCCTTGAATAGAGAGGCGGAGACCATGAAGATTATTCTTTTGGGCGCGCCCGGCTCCGGCAAGGGGACGCAGGCCGCCGAGATCTGCAAAAAGTATGGTATTCCGCATATTTCGACAGGGAATATCCTGCGTGAAGCGATAAAAAACGGCACGGAGACAGGCCTCAGGGCGAAGGAATATACAAACGCCGGAAAGCTTGTCCCGGATGAGGTTGTCATTGGAATTATTGACGAGCGGCTGCGTCAGGACGACTGCAAAACAGGGTTTTTGCTGGACGGATTCCCGAGGACAATCCCGCAGGCGGAGGCGCTTGCAAAGATTGTGGAGGTCGACGTTGCGTTGTCTATCGACGTGCCTGACGGCATGATCGAGAGGCGTATGTCCGGCAGGCGGTTCTGCCCCGGCTGCGGCGAAACCTTCCATACTCAGCACAATCCGCCCAAAAATGACGGAGTCTGCGACAGATGTGAGGCAAAGCTTGTCATCCGCGAGGACGATAGGGAGGACACCGTCAAAAAAAGGCTCGCGACCTACCATGAACAGACCGAGCCCCTTTGCGGCTTTTATGACGCAAAGGGAACGCTCATCAGGGTCGATGGCAGCGGGAGTGTCGCGGAAACCACGGTGAGCGTGTTTAAGGCGCTGGAGCAGCATGATTAAGCTGAAGTCGGCGCGCGAGATAGAACTGATGCGAAAGGCGGGGAGGATTGCGGCGTGTGCGCTGAAGCTGGCCGGACAGATGGTCAGGCCGGGTGCTACGACGCTGTCGATCGACGAGGCCGTGAGCGACTACATCAGGTCGCACGGCGCGGAGCCTTCGTTCCTTGGGTATAATGGTTTTCCCGCCTCAGCTTGCATCTCAATCAACAGTCAGGTCATTCACGGCATCCCCTCCAGGGACACGGTCATCCGGGACGGAGACATTGTCAGCGTCGATGTAGGGGCCTTCTTTCAGGGCTATCACGGAGACTGCGCGGAGACGTTTCTCACCCCCTCGGCATCGGAAAAAGCATCGAGACTTGTCCGATACACCAGGGAGAGTTTCTTTGAGGCGATGAAGGTTGCGAAGCCGGGATTCAGGGTGACTGATATCTCCTGCGCGGTGCAGAGGCACTGCGAGAGCGGAGGGTTCTCTGTTGTCAGGACCTTTGTCGGACACGGGGTTGGCATGAAACTCCATGAGGACCCTGAGGTGCCGAATTTTGGCCCTCCGGGCAGGGGGGCGAGGCTTATTCCGGGGATGACAATCGCCGTGGAGCCAATGGTCAACGAGGGCGCTTTTGAGGTCAGCGTTCTGGGCGACGGCTGGACGGTCGTTACGGCCGACGGCAGCCTGTCTGCGCATTATGAAAACACTGTTCTGATAACCTCAGCCGAGCCCGAGATACTGACAATAGCGGAGGAAAACTGATGGAAATATCCGATATTGTTATGGCTGTCGCCGGGCGCGATAAGGACGGATTCTTTCTGGTGACCGCCGCCGATGAGGCGTTTATTTACATCGCTGACGGCAGGTCCAGAATGGTTGAGAAGCCAAAGCGCAAGAAGCGTTCACATCTGAAGCTCGCGGCAAAGTGCGAGCATCCCTCGGCCGTGAAGCTAAAGGGCGGAGGCAGAGTTTCGAACAGTGAAATAAGAAGGGCTTTACACGAGTATTTTAAGTCCGTCGGCGAAGAGCATGGGAGGTAACAGTTTGGCAAAAGACGATGTTATTGAGCTTGAAGGCGTGGTTGTCGAGTCGTTGCCCAATGCCATGTTTACGGTGGATATAGGCAACGGACACAGGATACTCGCGCACATCTCGGGCAAACTGCGAATGAATTTTATACGTATCCTGCCGGGCGACAGGGTCACGGTGCAGATGTCTCCTTATGACCTGACGCGCGGAAGGATTACATGGAGAAGCAAGTAAAGCCGGGCTAAGCGCGGCTGTGTTCAGGAGGTACCAACATGAAAGTTAGACCGTCAGTTAAGGCTATGTGCGAAAAATGTAAGATTATCCGCCGCCACGGTCGCGTCATGATAATCTGCGAGAACCCGAAGCACAAGCAGAAACAGGGCTGAATAGGAGGGTAAATATATGGCACGTATTGCCGGCGTTGACCTGCCGAGAGAGAAACGGGTTGAGATCGGACTCACCTATATCTTTGGCGTTGGAAGAACGCTCTCTAATAAGATATTAAAAGACACGGGCGTAAATCCCGACACCCGCGTCAAGGATCTCACTGAGGACGATGTGTCGAAGCTCCGCGAGTATATCGAGAAGAGCTGCCACGTTGAGGGTGATCTGCGCCGCGACACGGCGATGGACATCAAGCGACTGATTGAGATCGGCTGCTACCGCGGGATACGCCACAGAAGAGGCCTCCCCGTGCGTGGACAGCGCACTAAGACGAATGCACGCACTCGCAAGGGTCCGAAGAGGACGATTGCTAACAAGAAGAAGTAAAGGAGGGGTTTATTAAATGGCAGCTCCCAAAGGAAGAAGGCAGGCAACGAAAAAACGCCGCGAGCGCAAAAATATCGAGAAGGGCGCGGCGCATATCAGCTCCTCTTTTAACAACACCATGGTTACGATAACCGATTTGCAGGGCAATGCGCTTTCATGGGCCTCTTCGGGAGGGCTCGGCTTCAGAGGGTCGAGAAAGTCGACTCCGTTTGCTGCGCAGTCCGCCGCCGAGACGGCGGCGAAGGCCGCGATGGAGCACGGGCTTAAGACGGTTGAGGTTTTTGTCAAGGGTCCGGGGTCCGGCAGAGAGGCCGCGATTCGCGCGCTTCAGGCGGCGGGCCTTGAGGTCAACATGATCAAAGACGTCACGCCTATCCCGCACAACGGATGCCGCCCGCCCAAGCGCAGGCGCGTTTAAGAAATGGAGGTGTAATCATGGCAAGATATACAGACGCCGTTTGCAGGCTCTGCCGCCGCGAAGGCGGAAAGCTCTTTTTGAAGGGCGACAGGTGCTATACCGACAAGTGCTCGGTTTCGCGCAGGCCGTTCCCGCCGGGGCAGCACGGACAGGGCCGTAAAAAGCTTTCGGAGTATGGCCTCCAGTCGCGCGAAAAGCAGAAGACGCGCCGCTACTACGGCGTTTTAGAGAGCCAATTCCGCAAGTATTTTCAGATGGCAACAACGAAAAAGGGAGTTACGGGTGAGAACCTGCTCTTTATCCTTGAATCAAGGCTTGACAATGTTGTCTATCGTCTTGGTCTGGCAATGTCGCGCGCCGAGGCGAGACAGCTCGTCCTTCACGCGCATTTTACCGTTAACGGCAGAAAGGTCAACATTCCATCGTTCCTTGTCAAGCCGGGCGATGTTATTACGCTGAGGGAAAAAAGCCGTCAGAGTGAGAAATTTAAGGCAATCATCGAAGCGAACTCAGGCCGGCCGGTTCCGAAGTGGCTCGACTACAATCCTCAGACCTTTGAAGCGAAGATTGCGTCACTTCCTGAGAGAGGCGACATCGATCTGCCAATTGAGGAGCATCTGATTGTCGAGTTGTATTCTAAGTAATAGAAAATACCCTCGATATTGGCATAAGCTGTTAAAACTGCGGCGCGCATCCAGGAATTCGCCGCTATGACAAGGAGGGTAAACAATAGATGGTAGAAATCGAAAGACCGCGTATTGAATGTCTTGAGATGGGAGAGGACCAGAGCTACGGAAAGTTCATCGTAGAACCGCTTGAGCGCGGCTATGGAACGACGCTTGGCAACTCGCTCAGGCGAATTCTTCTGTCCTCACTTCCCGGCACTGCCGTGACTTCAATCAAGATAAATGGTGTACAGCACGAGTTTTCAACAATTCCGGGCGTCAAGCAGGACGTTACGGAGATCGTTCTCAATATAAAAGGGATAATCGCGAAGCTACACTGTCAGGGCAGCAAGACGGTCTATATTGAGGCCACCGGAGCAAGGGACATCTATGCGGGCGACATCAAGGCCGACGCCGAGGTCGAGATTCTTAATCCTGACCACCACATCGCTAAGCTGGACCCGGACGCGACGCTCAACATGGAGCTCACGTTTAATCACGGCAGAGGCTATGTGCCCGCTGAGCGCAACAAGCTCACGCAGAGTGTTATCGGTACGATCCCGATTGACTCGGTTTACACGCCTGTTGTAAAGGTTAACTACGCGGTTGAGAACACGCGCGTCGGCAATGTGACCGACTATGACAAGCTTTCGCTCGAGGTGTGGACTGACGGTACGATCACCGCCCGCGACGCCGTGAGCCTGGGGGCGAAGATCATGAGCGATCACCTCGCCCTGTTTACAGATCTGTCCGACTTTGTCGGCAGCCGCTCGACAGTTGTTGAAAAAGCCGAAACCCAGCGTGACAAGGTGCTCGAGATGACGATTGAGGAGCTCGACCTCTCCGTGCGCTCGTTTAACTGCCTGAAGCGCGCCGGGATAAACACGGTTGAGGATCTCACAAACAGAACCGAGGACGACATGATGAAGGTTCGAAACCTCGGCCGCAAATCGCTTGAAGAGGTTATCGGAAAACTTGCCACAATGGGGCTCTCCCTCGCCACAGAGGAAAACTGATCCGCGCCGGGGCCAAACCTGCGCGCTTTAATGTGTCCGCCGCGCGGCGGATGGGAAAAGGTAGGTGTTTTTATTATGGCTGTCAGGAAACTGGGAAGACGTACCGACCAGAGGCGCGCAATGCTGCGCGCGATGACGACGTTCCTGCTTGAAAAGGGCAGGATTGAGACGACCGTCACACGCGCGAAGGAGGTTGCTCCACTGGCTGAGAAGATGATTACGCTCGGCAAGGCGAATACGCTATTCGCCAGGCGTCAGGCGATGTCCTACATGACAAAAGAGGACGTTGTCAAGAAGCTTTTTGATGAGACTGCCCCGAAGTATTCATCCAGGAATGGTGGGTACACGAGGATTATTCGCATCGGCGCCCGCAGGGGCGACGGCGCAGAGATGGCGATTATAGAACTGGTTTAAAAGCCGCGGTATTTCCGGGCGATTGCTTCCAAAGAAAAGGGCCGGTCACTTAAGTGACGCGGCCCTCTTTTGATTTAATCCGTTATGGAGATCCTTTCAACTGAAACGCAAACCCTACGCTCAAAATCCAGCTCAAAGACAGCGCCGCAGAGTTGCCTGGGGCCCGGAGCGGGCTCATACCGCTCGGGCAGGTTGCCGAGGAAGAAGGAAACCGACTGCTCCGGCCTCACGCCGAGAACAGACTCCAGAGGCCCGGTCATGCCGAGGTCGGTGATATAACCCAGCCCCTTTGGCAGTACGCGGTTATCAGCTGTCTGCACATGCGTGTGCGTTCCGAAAAGGGCGAGGGCGCGACCGTCCAGATGGTAGGCCAACGCGAGTTTTTCGGAGGTGGCCTCGGCGTGGAAATCGATTATCACGGCGTCCGCCTTGCCTTCGATCTCTTTGAAAATGCGGTTGACGGTGTAAAAAGGGCTGTCGGCGTTCCACTCGAGCGTGCAGCGGCCGATCAGGTTGACGACGCACAGCCTTTTGCCCTGCGGCGCGTCGTAGATCTCATACCCCCTGCCCGGTTGCTGAGGGGCAAGGTTTGCCGGGCGCAGGAGATACCTGTCGTCGTCAATGACGCGCAGGATCTCGCGGCGGTTCCAAGCGTGGTTCCCAAGCGTTATCACGTCTGCTCCGGCGTCATAGATGCGGGAGGCCTGTTCCGGCGTCAGACCCATGCCGGAGGCGTTTTCGCCGTTCACTATGACAAACTGCGCATCTTTCAGCTTTTTCAGCGGCCTGAGGTGCCGCTCGAGCATCTCAAGGCCGGGGTTTGAGACAACGTCGCCGATCGCAAGAATATTCAAGGAATCCCCCTCCGTAATCAAAGCACAAATTCATATTTTCATGGCAAAAATAGAGCCTCAAAACAAATTGAATGTTTTGAGGCTTTATTATCATCAAAGACTGTCGTCCTCAGATTTCGTTATGCCGGGTGATATGGGGCTTTGCTTTGCAGCGGAATCTGCGGCGGGAGCGTCATTTTTGGAGTATCCATATCGCTGTACACCGCCAGAAAAGTTGCTTTTGCCCGCGTACTTCGGCGCGTCGGAGCTATTATTATGTCGCTGATAGCCTCCGCTCGGGCGGGAATTGCTATACCCTCCGGAAGACTGCCCTCCGGATCTTTGATATCCTCCGCTTCGCTGGCCGCTGGGGCGCGGAGCGCCGCTAGTAAAAGGCCTGGCCCCGGTTTCACCCGGACGCTGCTTGCCATACGCAATCACAACACAGCGGCGCGGCTCCGTGCCGGATGAGAATGTTGTGACATCACGCCATTCCTGAAGCGAGGAGTGGATGACATGGCGCTCATATGCGTTCATGGGTTCAAGTGTGATATTCCGCCTCGTCTTGGCGACCTTTGTAGCGGTCGACCTCGCAAGCCTCGCGAGCGATTCCTCGCGCTTCTGACGGTAGTTTTCAATGTCGACCACAATGCGGGTCCACTCTCCGGATTCGCCGCCGCGGTTTATAACATTGGCCGTTATGTGCTGAATCGCGTCGAGCGTGTCGCCTCTACGGCCGATCAGTATACCAAGGTTCTCGCCTTTGAGATCGGCCTTTAAAGAGCCGTCCTCACGTACAGAAACCTCCGGGCGGGCCATAATGTCCATATGCTCAAACAGGCCCTCAAGAAAGCGCTGCGCCTCGGATTCTTTGGTGAGATTATAAACAACTCTTACCTTGGCAAGCGTGCCTCCCAGTCCTAAAAAGCCTGTTTTCGGCTTTTCAATTACCTCAACCGAAACATCCTCGCGCTCGGCTTTAAGCTCCAAAAGTGCAGCCGAGATTGCGTCGTCTATTGTTTTTCCGGTAGTTTCCACCGTTTTTTGCATGCCGCCACCTCCAGTTTATGAACAGCGCCCCCACGCATCTCCGAAGGCCGCGCAAAAAGGCCGGGAGGCTGCGGGAAACACAGTGAAATGTCACTTATTTTCTCCGTCATCGCTTTTTTTGAGCCCGCCGTTTTTCTTATAGTACTTGACGTTTTTTTTGCCTGAGCCTTTTCTCTGGCTTGCAAGGCGCTCCGCGCGCTCCTTCGCAGCCTCAAGCCGTTGAGCTTCCTCAGCGGCGCGGCGCCTCTCCTCGAATTGCCTACGCTCTTCGTCCTTCTGATCAAACACCTTGCGGTAGTATTTTGTCATAAAGTATTCCTGGATCATCGTAAGCACGTTGCTGATAGTCCAGTAGAGGCCCATCGCGTTGGGCATGGTAAAGGTGAACCACACCGTAATCAGCGGCATCGTGTAGTTCATCATTTTCATTTGCCCCTCAAGCTTCACCCCGGACATCTTCTGAGAGACGAACGTAACCATTACAGAGGAAGCGACAGACAGAATCGGAAGTATGATCGCAAGAGACAAAAGGTTATCCTTCGGGATCGATGTCAGGCTGACACCGAGAAAATTAAAGTCGATATTCTTGGCGCCGAGAGCGGCGAGCTCTGGCGAATAGTTTTGATGGATCAGGTTTGCGAGCGTGAGCTGATGAAACGAGTCCTTCACAGTGTCGATATTGAAGATCTGCGCGACCTGTGTGATCTGTTCCTTGGTCATCAGCATAAGGTTTGTGAGCGGCTCGCGCACAATACCGAAAAGCGCGATCAGGATGGGAAACTGAATAAACGTCCACAGGCAGCCGGACATGGGGCTGACACCTTCAGTTGTGTAAAGCTTCTGCACCTCTTGCTGATACTTCTGCTTGTCCCCGGCACACTGTTTTTCCAGTTCCTTCATCCTCGGCTGAAGCCTCTGGGTCTGCATCATGCCGTACTTCCCGCGGAAGGTAAAATAAAGAAGCGCCGCCTTGGCGAGAATGGCAAAAAGAATAATCGCCACGCCGTAATTGCCAACCGCCGAGTAGATCTGCAGCAGTACCCAGCCGAGCGGCCTGACAATAAAACTATTCCAAAGATCCATTTAGTCCTCCAGCATCATGTGAAAGGTTCAGCGGAGAGGGTCATACCCCCCCCTGTGGAAGGGGTGACACTTCAGTATCCGCAAAATAGCCAGAAAAGAGCCTTTAAGCGCACCGTACTTCTCAACCGCCTCAAGCGCGTATTCCGAACAGGTAGGGGTAAAGCGGCAGGAGGGCGGCGAAAGCGGCGAGATTTTTTTGCGGTAAAAGTTAATAAGCGAGAGAATCAGCTTTTTCATACATGCATCATCAGGGCAGAAAAAAGCCCCTTCATGGAACGGCAAAGTTGCTCAAACGGGACGGCCGAGGCTCTGCTTCGGGCGACAACCACAACGTCGAAACCTTTTTTGAAGGCCGCCTCCTGAATTCGGTACGCCTCTTTCAGCCTGCGCCTTGCCCTGTTGCGAACAACCGCGCCTCCAAGCTTGGTGCTGACGGTGATGCCGAGCCTTGTGACGCCGAGGCTGTTGCGCCGGCAGTAAACCGCCATTGAGTCGGACGCTTTACTTTTCCCGGATTTATACAGTCTTCTGAACAGGTAGTTTTTATTCAAAGATACAGTGTGAAGCATGGAGTCCTCCGCGTGCCGGGGGTCTGTCCGCCGGATAAAACATGGAAAATAGAATCAGAGGACAAGGCCGCAGGGCGGATGCCCCTCCGGCTCTGACCTCCGATAATTTCCGGCACGAAAATCAAATCAGTGAGTCAGCCTTTTGCGGCCCTTCGCACGCCTTCTCGCGAGGACCTTCCTGCCGTTTTTTGTAGCCATCCTCTTGCGAAAGCCGTGTTCCTTGGAACGCTGCCTTTTTTTGGGCTGATAGGTACGAAGCATATATAACACCTCCAAATGAGCAATATACTAAAACTAAGTGCCTGCGCCATTGCGCTACCCTGTATTATATATAAGCAAACAGGCGGTGTCAATAAAAAAATGGTCATGAACGCAAGAAAATAGTGCGCATACGCTGCCGCCATGGTTGACTTTACACATTATCTGTTTGCCGCCGCCGCCGATACTCCGCGCATTGCGTGAAAATTGACTAAGGCAGGCACCTGTGATATAATATCTTGAAATCTTCTGGGGAGCTTTTTGGGCCTGACTCCGGGAAGAAAAATCAGGCCGGGCGATCCCGGAAACAAAGGGAGAACAAGAGTATGATAAAACGAACGTTGGGAGGGATCTTGTTATTCGCGGCCCTTCTTTCCGTCTTTCCCCAGCAGGCGCTTGCGGCTGAGGCCGTGAGGGAGCTGGCGATGTCCGAGTGGGACAGCCCCGGACCCGGCTTCTTTTCCGAAGGACTGGCGGCTGTGTGCAAAAACGGGAAGTGGGGGTATATCGACAGCCTCGGCAGACTGCTAATCCCGTGCCAGTATGATGAGGCATCCGGTTTTTCCGAGGGACTTGCAAAGGTGAAGAAGGACGGGAAGTACGGCGCGATCAACAAGACAGGAAAGATTGAAATACCGATTGAATGGTCCGACATGTCGGGCTTTTCGGAAGGGATATCCGCGGTTGTAAAAGGCGGCAAAACGGGCTTTATTGACAATATGGGCAAGGTGATTGTCGCGCCTAAGTATGAAGGCTCAGGCGTTTTTAAAGATGGGATGGCCGTGGTCGTGGCAAACGGCAAATATGGTTTTGTGGACAAGACAGGGAAAGAGGTCATCGCGCCGCGCTGGGATTATGCCTATTCATTTTTTGACGGGTACGCGATGGTGCTGGAAAACCGCAAGGTGGGATTTATTGACAAAACCGGAAGCGTGGCCATTGAGCCCGTGTGGGACGACGCGGTCTCCTTCTCCGAGGGATACGCGCCGGTGATGCAAAAATCAGGGGACACGGAGCTGTGGGGATACATAAGCACCTCGGGAAATATTCTTGGGGGGAAGATAAAATACGACAGCGTGACCTCGTTTAAGGACGGGCTCGCGGTAGTTGCCGAAAACAGGAAGTATGGAGTCCTTAAAAAAGACGGAAACTATCTGCTGACGCCTTTTTATGAGTATGTCTCGATGTTCAACGAGGGCCTCGCCTCCATCAAGCTGAACGGGAAGTACGGCTTTGTGGACGAGGCGGGAAAAACCGTTATCCCGATCACGCTCGACTTTGCGGGGAGCTTTTCGGAGGGGCTCGCTCCGGCCATAAAGGATAACCTCTGGGGATACATCGACAAAAAAGGCGCCTTTGCCGTCTCGCCGCAGTATAACGACGCGGGCATATTTGTAAACGGCTACGCGTATGTTAAGAAAGGCACGAAAAGCGGCTTTATCTCGGTGAAGGCCCCCGAGAAGATCACGGCTGTGGGCTCGGATTTTCTTGCCCTGAGCACGTGGGCACTGCCGGAGCTCAGGGAGGCGTTTGAGCACAATCTCTGCGGCCCGGTTATGAATATGGATCTTACAAAGCCCGTGACGCGTGAGAAGTTTTGTGAGGTTGTAGTGCGCGTTTACGAGGACATTACAGGGGAGATGTCCGTTCCGGTGGAGAAAAACCCGTTTGGAGACACGAGGAACCCTGAGGTTTTGAAAGCGGTTGAGGCGGGGATTGTCAACGGGCGCGCGCCGGACAAGTTCGTGCCGGACGCGCTCATAACGAGGGAAGAGATCTGCGTGATGCTTGAGCGTGTTGTCTCGAAGACAGGGCTCAAGCTGAAAGAGAAAAGCCCCGTTGAGTTTGCGGATAAGGCCAAGGTTTCCGCCTGGGCGGCAGGCTCCGTCAATTTTATTAGCTCGATTGGGGTTGTAAACGGCGTTGGGGCCGGAAAATTTGCCCCGCTGGACAACACGACAATTGAACAGTCGGTGGCTATGGGGCTGAGGCTTTTAAACGCGGAAAGGGTATCATAAAACGCCGGGGTTCCGGCCGTCTGGAGGTGTATCCATGCCTGAGGTAGGTCAGTGGACAATGGTCGCTGTCTGGATTGCGGCGATTGTGCTTCTCGTAGTTCTCGAAGGCGCGACAGTTGCGCTCGTGTGCATCTGGTTTGCGGGCGGGGCTCTGGCCGCGCTCATATTTGCCGCGGTGGGGTTCGGCCTTGAGGTGCAATTTGCGGCGTTTATCATCGTTTCCGGGGCGTTGCTGCTTATCACACGGCCCTTGGTCAGGAAGAAGATCAATTTTAAAAAACAGGCCACAAACGCGGACGCCGTTGTCGGAAGCACCGCGATTGTTGTCGAGAAAATCGATAACATCGAGGGCGTGGGGCAGGTCAAGGCCGGGGGACAGTATTGGACGGCTCGCAGTGAAAATGGCAGGCAAATCAGGAAGGACGCGTATGTGCACGTAATCCGGATAGAGGGCGTCAAGCTGATTGTCAGAGAGCTTGCGGAAGACGAGCCGGCGCTGATGACCATGCCGGAAAAGTCGCTCGAAACAGTTTGAAGTGAAGGAAAGGGAGAGATGTCATGCCATACATTATAGGTTTGTCGATTGCGGCGATTGTCCTCATTATTGTTGTGTCGAATATTGTTGTCGTCAGGCAGGCGAGGGCGTCAGTTATTGAGCGCCTCGGCGCGTTCCACACAGTGTGGAACGTCGGGCTGCATTTTAAGATTCCGTTCGTCGAGAGGGTGGCAAAGAACGTATCGCTCAAGGAGCAGGTTGTGGATTTTCCGCCCAAGCCCGTTATTACGCGCGATAACGTCACGATGCAGATCGATTCCGTCATATTCTATCAGATTACCGACCCGAAGCTGTTTGCTTACGGCGTTGAAAACCCCATCCTCGCGATTGAGAATCTGACAACAACGACGCTGCGTAACATTATCGGCGACCTTGAGCTTGATCATACGCTGACATCGCGCGACCTGATCAACTCAAAGATGCGCATTATCCTCGACGAGGCGACCGATCCTTGGGGCATCAAGGTCAACCGCGTCGAGCTGAAAAATATCATGCCGCCGCACGAGATCCAGGATTCGATGGAAAAGCAGATGAAGGCAGAACGCGACAGGCGCCAGACAATCCTCAAGGCCGAGGGTGAAAAAGCCTCGAAGATCCTTGTTGCCGAGGGAGAGAAGGAATCGCTGATCCTCAGGGCGGACGCGGCGAAGCAGGCGAAGATCCTTGAGGCTGAGGGCGAGGCGTCGGCTATCCTGAAGGTGCAGGAGGCGCTTGCGGACAGTATCAAGCTGCTGAACGCGGCTAACGCGTCGGAGTCGGTGCTCAGGATAAAATCGCTTGAGGCGTTTGCGAAAGCGGCAGACGGCAACGCGACCAAGATCATCATTCCCTCTGAGATCCAGGGCATCGCGGGGCTCGCGTCGTCCGTCAAGGAGATTGTTGCGGGGAAATAATTTTAACGATAAAAAGAAATCCGCCCGTTCGGGGCGGATTTCTTTTTATTACAAGCCGGATTCAGGGCGCTATTTCAGCACATTGGATATAAGCTTGTCAAGCTCTTCTTCACCCATTGTTCCATCGGTGAGCTTTGTCACCACGCCGTCGCTCCCGACCACAGCGGACTTTGGAAGCGAGGTAATTCCAAGCAGCTTTTGTATCTTCTTGTCCTCATCTAGTATTACAGGAAACGTGAGGCTGTTCTGCAGTAGATAATCGTCGACAGTGTCGCTCGTTTCGCCGGAAGTGACAGCGAAAAAGAGAACCTTGTCCGAGTATTTTTCATAGGCGCTTTGAAGCTCAGGCAGATCTGAGGCGCAGGGCGTGCACTGAGTGGACCAGAAATAGAGGAAAACGGGCTTACCGTCGTTTTCGGAGATATAGCCCTCAGAGCCGTCAAGGAGGGTATAGTGGAAATCCGGGATAGTCTTGCCCTCTCCGAACTCGACCTTTGGGGTGTGCGGCGTGGAGGGGGTGGGGCCCGGTGGCTCGTTATCTCGCCCACCGCAGGAGGCAAACACTGTGCAGAGAAGGAAAAAAGCGGCGAAAACAGCCAGTTTTCTCAAACTACGACACCCTTTCAACCTGTATTGTTATTTTATATTCGCTGACGGCGCCAACGTCGGCAAAGCCGTCAACATACATCCTGACGGGGACAAGCTGCTGCCCTTCCATCAGGTTCACGCCTTCCATATCCGCCACGGCTCTGAGGTTGTGCGGATAGACCTGGTCAAGGGAAGCCTCCGGCCCACGAAGGGTTACAGGCAGCGAATTTGTCATGCTGACAACGGAATAATCCTTTGGTATATTGACGATCTCAATATTTTCGCAGTCGAGCACCCTGGTTTCCAGCCCTTTAACCTCGACCGTGACCGTCGCGCCCGTTTCTCCGCTGAGGTTTGTAACATCGTTCGGCAGAAGGATGGGAAAGGTCAGCTTGCTGCTGCTGATGATCTGCGAGAGGTCGATCGAGCCGATAGTTATCGCGTTCAGGCTGTCGACGGTGGCCGAATCCCCGCTGATCCTAATGCTTTGAGGGGTTATGCTGAAAGTGGCGTTCTTCACGTCGGCTCCGCCGCCAGGCAGAATATCCACGCTGAGCGGCAGGTCCTTCGTCTTGAAAACAGGCAGTGTCACGTTGACGAGCTCATCATCCGTTGTGAGGGCGGAGCGGTCAATCTGATTCCCGTTTTCGTCCAGCAGTACATAATCAAACTTGCGGGAGATGGTCTTGTCAATATTTGTGTTTTTTATCACGATCTCAGCGTATGAGATAGTATCGGTGAGCGACTGCACGCCGTGCACCTGGATTGACGCGGGCTCAAAAATCGCCTCCCCGGCGACATATCCGTCCGCGATCTTGCCCTCGAGCCGCAGCTTTATCTCCACGCTGTGCATTGAGGTTTGCTCGGTTTTAATGCCGATATAGTCCGGTGAGCGGGAGGAGAGCGTGACGCCGCTTACCGGCGTGACCTCATAGGCCAGCAAGGCCTCTCCCGGCGACATGATGTTTGACATGTCGGCCTTTACCTCTATCTTGTCCTTGTCGAGCTTGGCGAGATCCATCTTCATCCCGCGGAAGGTCAGCGTGACGGTGGCGTTATTGCCCTGCGTCATCGCGAGCGAGCGGCCGGAGAGCGCGTCCTCCCCAACGAATGTGACCTTGACGCCGCTGATTGTCCTCTCCCCTTCCGGATTCTGCACGGCCACAACATAAAGCCAGAGCACGGAGGAAATAAGCAGGCATACAAGCACAAGCAGGGGTTTGTTATTTTTTAGTGTCTTTTCCATGCTTTTTACCCTTCATAAAACCAAGAAAGTTTTTAATCTGCCCCTTATTTTCTTCGTTTTTCTGGGGGAGAAGCTCATTTCTCAGCAGTATCTCAAGCGTCTCGGAAGCAAGATGCCGCTTGAGCATCCCGCCTGTGGCAACTGAGATCGAACCGGTTTCCTCTGAGACAATGACGGAGACAGCGTCCGAGTTTTCACTGACGCCGACGCCCGCGCGGTGCCTCATTCCGAGATCACGGCTGAGGCTTGTGTTCGCCGACATGGGGAGCATACATCCGGCGCCGGAGATGCGCGCGCCGCTGATTATGACCGCGCCGTCGTGCAGCGGGGCTTTCGGAAAGAAAATGTTTTTCAGAACCATGCTGTTGACCTGCGCGTCCATAACCGTGCCGGTTTTAATGACGTCGGTAAGCGGGACATTGCGCTCAAAGACTATCAGAGCGCCAGTGCGCGACCAGGAGAGCGAGGCGCAGGCCTCAACCGTCTGGATAATCGCCTGATCCATCTCCGTCGGGTAGGCCTGGCTCCGCCCAAGCAGGCTTGGGAACCGGCTTCTACCAACCTGCTCCAGCAGGCGGCGCAGCTCAGGCTGAAAGACGATAATAAGTGCAAGAAACCCGATCTGCATCGTGTTCATAAGCAGGAAGTTTAAAACGTGCAGGCTCAGGAGCTGTGAAACCCAGAGAAGGACAAGCAGGATCAGTATGGCCTTTATAATCTGGATCGCGTTTGTCTGCCGGACAAGAGTGAGAACTTTGTATATCAGGAAGGCCACGATAAGGATATCGATGATATCCGTTATCGAGGCCAGTTTAAGGTATCCCTGGAGGTTATCAAGAATTTCCCAAAAAAGCTCCATGTAATACTTCCTGACGGGTCCGTTTCCGAAACGGATCGGAAAACGAACGATTTTTACCTTTTTATTTATTCTAACACAAAACCAATATGTATGGGAATAGTGTTTGATGTTATTTTAAGATTTTTTCTATGTTTCTGCAGAAAGCGGATATCTCGCTTTTGGTTGTAAAGGCCGAAACGCTGAGCCTGACCGTTCCGCCGTGCTCGGTTCCTGCGCTTTTGTGCGCTGCGGGAGAGCAGTGCTGCCCCGCGCGCAGGCATAGTCCCAAATCGGCCAGGGCGCCGGCGACATGCTCGCAATCCTGACCTTGGACGCGGAAGGAGAGTACGCCTGTCTGACAGTTGCGCGACGTATCAAAGAAGAGGTCAAGGCCGGGGAGGTCACGGAGCCTTTCAGCGGCGGTGGATATGAGCTCAGTTTCGTGTCTCAGTATCGCGCCCGCGGTTTTTCTGCGCACAAACCTGATTCCCTCGGCCAGGGCTGCCGCGCCGGGGGCGTTCTGCGTTCCGCTTTCCAGCGCGTCGGGCAAAAAGACTGGCATGTCAGGGTCAGACGAGTTGCTTCCTGTGCCGCCGCTGAGCAGCGGGATGACCGGCGCATCTCCGCCACAGAGCAGGAGCCCGGTGCCCTGAGGGCCGTAGAGCCCCTTGTGGCCGGGCATACAGATAAAAACCGCCGACTTCAGTTCTCTCATGTTGAGAGGAAGGCATCCGGCAGACTGTGATGCGTCAATGATCAGCGGAATGCCTCTTTTCAGGCAGGCAGCGTCGATCTCCGCGATCGGAAGTATATATCCGAACACGTTGGACACATGCGTACAGATTACGCAGGCCACATCTTCTCTTATATTCTCAAAGAAAGACTCGAGCAGCGCGTCCTGATTAAAGAGGGGGGAGGAAAAGATCCTCGTGCTTATGCCGCTTGCCCCGAGCGCCCTTAAAGGGCGCACAACCGAATTGTGTTCATATCCCGAGATTAGCGCCGTACCAGGTTTTTTGCCCAGCACGGCGCGTATAGCGATGTTCAGAGCGTGAGTCGCGTTCATCGTCAGGATGACGCGCTCGGGATCATCCATACCGAAAAGCTCCGCAGCCTCCGAACGGCAGGAAAATATCGCCTCTGCCGCAAGCATAGAGGCGGAGTGCCCTCCGCGCCCCGCCCCGCCGCAGCGCCTGAGTGCGGCGTCGTGGGCGAGAAAAACGGATTGAGGCTTTATAAGCGTTGTCGCGGCATTGTCAAGATAGATCACAGACGTTCCTCCCTGTATTCGCCATTTTTATCGGTCACAAACACTTTTGCGGGCAGAAGATTATATCGTCTGAGCACCATCAGTGCTTCGCTCAGCAAAGCGGGAGAAATCCGCACGGCGTAGCTGCATGAGCTTCCCCCAAGCACGGCCGGCGGCCTGACTATTCCGGCCGAAATTCCGTTTTGTCCAAGGATTCTTTCTGTTTTTTGGGCGTATGTCAACGTTCTGCATAAGAGAAGACAGCCGTACATCTTTATGGAACACCCCTTTCGCATGGGAGGAATTTGTTAGGGCGACACCAGAATGGCTTGCGAGGAACCCGGTGGAGGTGCCTTGGTGGCGCTGGAGTTTATCTATCCTATGTGTTTCTGGCCCGACTTGTGAGCGCGATATCATACCGAGGTGCGAATGGCCCGCTTATATTACTCCGGCACATTTAATATCCCCGGCCATAGGCGCAGGGTTAGAGTGCCGGAGCAATACAGGCAGGTTTTGCGATAGCAGGGCTGCGCTTAATGCGTGTGGCCCGGTGAGCGCAGGCATATATGTAAAGGTGGCAAATATAATGAGGCGCGCCCTATGCCGCCGTCTCATTATATTTGCCGCGGGCGTCCAGGGTGCGCCGTGATACGTCAAAGGCCCCCGGACATCCTTGTCCGGGGGGCCTGAAAAAGATATTTACGAAGAAAATCTGCCTTGAATCCGCCGCCGTGCCATACGCGCCGAGATGGCGATGCGTCGTATCAGCCTGCCGGTAAAGTCAAATGAAAAAACTGTAAAAACTCCGAGAAAAACGGTGGCGGCGGCAGACGGCAACGTCAGCGGCGCGAGCGAGAAAAAGCCACCAAAAAAGAAGGAAACCAGCACGAAAACGACGCAGAGCAGTGAGAGTAACGCGTTTCTAAGAGGCGTGACCGGCCTTGATACCCGCCATAAAAGCGTGAACCCAGTGACGCCGGTGAGCAGGACACACATCGTAGACGGGAGGCTGGGCGAGGCGCCCGGGTCGAGCCCCAGAAAATGAGATATAATCTGCACCGCCGCCACGTTGAAAACCACCAGAGCCGCTGCGGGAACAGAGTTTCTGAAGACTTTTTTCATAAAATGGCCGCGTATCCGCTGGTAGCTCGGGCTGAGCGCGAGGAAAAACGAGGGGATGCCCACGGTGAGCGACGTTATCGGTGTGAGTTGTATGGGCTGGAAGGGATATACAAGAGGGAGAAAGATAAAGGCAAGCGTCAGAACCGCCGTATAGATATTCTTCACTAGATACAGCGGGGCGACGCGCTCAATATTGTTGACGACCCTGCGCCCCTCTCTGACGACGCCTATCATCGAGTCAAAGTTCGAAGAAAGAAGAACAAAATCGGAAACCGCACGTGCGGCATCGCTGCCGGAAGCCATCGACACGCCACAGTCGGCCTCGCGCAGCGCAAGCACATCGTTGACGCCGTCGCCCGTCATCGCCACCGTATGGCCCTCCAGCTTCATCGCGCGGATGAGCTCTTTTTTTTGCTGAGGTGATACGCGACCGAAAACGGTGTGCCTTTCGGATATCTCTCCGAGCGGCGCGCCCTCAGGCACCGCGCTCATGTCAATGTAATCGCCTGCGCCGTGTATGTCCGCGCTCAGCGCAATGTACGACGCGGTTTTCGCATTGTCGCCGGAGATTACCTTGATCGTGACGCCCTGGCTCCGGAAAAATTCAAATGTCGCGCGCGCCTCCGGGCGGATGCTGTCTTGAATCAGGATAAAGCCCATAGGCTCAAGGACTGAAGGCAGCTCTCCGCGCTTAAAATCTGTAAAAGTGCGCCCCACGGCGAGAATTCTGTGGCCGGATGAGACATACAAATCCAGCTCGGGCGGAAAAGCGTCTGCAAGAATGGCCTCGGGAGCGCCGATGATAACACCGCCGCCGTCCTCAAAAAAGCATCCGCTCCAGCGCCGCGCAGAAGAAAACGGAGACTTTGTGACGGCTTTTCGAGAGCTCTCCGAAAAAAAGGCCCTCAGCGCGCGCGCCGTGGGATTGTCGTCCGGAAGAGCGGAAACGACAGCGGAGACTGCCGCATAGATATCCTGCTCCGAGAAGCCGTTTTGAGGAAGCGTTTTCGTAACGACGAGCCCGCCGTCGGTTATTGTGCCTGTTTTGTCAAGGCACAGTATATCCGCGCGCGCGAGCGTTTCCATACAGTGCATGTTCTGCACAAGCGTCCCGCGCTTTGAGAGGTTAACAATTCCGACGGCGAGCGCTATGCCTGTAAGCAACACAAGACCCTCGGGCACAAGGCCGATCATCGCCGCTGCCGTACCGAGCACCGCGGCTTCAAGAAGGCTGTGTCTGAAAAACTGTGAGCAGAACAGCGCCGCCCCGAGTGGGATTATCACTATAGCCAGCGTTTTTATTATCCTGTTCAGCGATGTGATGAGCTCTGAGGAATGGCGTTTTTCGCGCCCCGCCTCGCCGGTAATCCTGGACGCGTAGCTTGAGCCTCCTACGGATATCACGCGGGCAAAGCCCTCGCCGGAGACGATGAAGCTGCCGGACATGACCCTGTCTCCCTCTGCCTTGCAGACCGGCGTCGACTCTCCTGTAAGCGAGGACTCGTCCGCCTCCAGGCCGTCTGTTGAGATCACCTCCGCGTCGGCGCAGACCTGGCCTCCTGCGGCAATGTACATTATGTCGTCAAGCACCAGCTCTTCCTGCATAAGCGCGGCTTTTACACCGTCGCGCACGACAGTTACGCGCGACTGCGTGATAATGGCGAGCCTGTCGACATACAGCTTGGCCCTGACCTCCTGAAATATGCCTATTGCCGTATTGCAGATCGCAACGCCGAGAAAGATGACGTCCTTATAGCTTCCGACCATGATTATAAGCGCCGCGAGCACCAGATTCAGGACGTTAAACAGGGTTAGAGCGTTGTCGCGTACAATCTGCGGGATCGTTCTGGTGAGGCGGGGAGGGGGGGTGTTGACAGCGCCGCCTATTTTCCTGAGCTCCGCCTGCTCGCTTGAAAGTCCTTCCCGCACGCCGGGAAAGAGGCGCGGGAAGGGATATTCTTCTGCCTGCGGGGTTGTAACTTTTTTCACTGTAAAACCTCATATGGATCCCGGGCAATCAATGATCAAGCCGGTGTGCAAGGATTTAATCACCGGGTACCTACTTATGTGCCGGCAAGAGAATTATGCCACAAATATCAGAAAAAACACGCGGCCGCGGATTTGCCGCGGCCGAATCGTATTGAATAAGTCTGTCGGCGCCTCAATAGTATGAAACCCAGTTCGATATCAGCAGAACCGGAAGCGTCCACATCGATAGGAAAATCATAAGATTTGCCGGTGAGGCGTGCGCGGGAGAGTGGGCAGAGTACGAAAAAACCATGAAAAAAACAATAAGTATGCCGATTAGACTCCCTAAAATGCTGAAAATGAGATTGAGAGAGGAGATCTTCCTGAGCTTGCGCGAGGCGACAATACTCTCGAAGTATGGCTGGAGGCCCTCGCGCGAAAAGACGGCGGCTGGGACGACAAGCTTTTCATCATCAAGATCAGAGAGGCGGAGCCGCTCCCCGATAGACGGATACTCCGAAATATCGGACGACATCCGAAACCTGGAATCAAGCACGGGGCGACTGATATTAAAGTCGCGCACGGCAAAAACCGGCATAATCTTCTGGCTGACGATCGTCGCCAGCGCGTGCTTGATCGCGGGCGAGGCGGTGTAATTAACCGCGAAAACCGCGGCAAGGTTCTGGTTGATCGCGGTGAATACGGCGTTTTTGATATTCACGCCCTTTGGCGTGCTGATCCCGTTTTTGAGCATAAAGCCCGCGTTACCGACGAGCACGCGCCTGTCTCCGATATCGCCGCCGATGCCGCCCGTGTCAAAATGCTCAAGGTTTGAAACAGGCAGAAGCCGCGAGTTCTGCTCGCTTGCGAGCTCCTCAAACAGGCTTGTCAGCCCGCTGCCGGACGCCTTAATGAGGCTTGCGGTGCACGAGATTACACTCTCCAGCGCGTGGCCGTTCAGGATTTTGAAGCCGTTGCGCGTAATCGTCCCAGCGGGGAAAAGATCCGTGTCCTTCACAATTATCGAGGCCTGCTTTGAAAGCTCGTCCGCCGCGCTGCCGCCGGCGAGCGCTATGCCGGAGTGCGAAAGCTTTTTCGCTATCCTCGCAAAAGGCAGGTTAAACGCCATCGCCGCGGAAAATGACGTGCCCCCGGAGATTATCGCGGCAAAGGACCATAAAAACCTCTCCGGATGTCCCTTTCCAAACGAAGACAGCACTGCCAGAATAAACGACGCGACAAGAACCAGCGGGACAAGGTAGTCAAGCACACGGTCGCACACGTCTTCCTGCTCGGTTTTGTTCACGAAGTATCGCACCTCGTCCACTCGCCGCCTGACAAAGCACGGCTTTCCGCCGTATACATCGTCATCACAGTTGACTGCGAGTGGCTCGGTGATCATCGACGCGACCTTATATGTGCGCTGGCGGGCCCGCTGCCTGAGGTATATGCCCCACGACGTGAAGGCAAGGCTGATCACGGCAATCGAGCTGTACGGCAGGAAGAACGACCAGCCAGGGAAAAAGATCTTGCTCAGAAGGTGCAGCAGCGTGACAACCGACGAGGCGAATGCGGCGCTTTCAAGCCGGGGGCGCAGACACAGGAAGCCTTTTGCGCCGACTATCATTACGTCGAGGCTCATAAGCATGGCCGCAACCTGGATAAGAGCGTTGATCATCAGATACCAGTATGGCTGTCTGAAGTAGACTAAAATAGCGGGGGCGGGGAGGTCGAGCTTCGGTATAAGCAGTATGTACAGCATTAAAACGCTCAGGGCCGACAGGCAAAGAGAACGCAGCCTGTAAACCCTCAGGAATGAAAAGGCGGACCGCTCTGCCTTATCAAGAGGCACACTGTCGGAGGTAAAACCCTTTTCCTTCGGCCTGAATCTGTCAAGCAGCGCGGAATAAAACGGCTTTTTGGCCTCGTCGTCGAACTCAAGTTGATCCATTCTGCGGGTCATCTCAAGGTCCGACTCAATGCGTTTTTTGCCAAAATATCTGTGGAAATCATCCTTTGACGACTGAGACTCAAACGCCTCAAAACCATCCTGCTTTTGTGCGGACGGCTTTTTGCGTCTGGAACGCGCTCTTGCATTCAGATCGTCAACCTCGGAGTCCTTGTCCTTCATGTCAAATACCGACTGGTCGATCTCAAAAGCCATGTCGTGCTGAACAGCCTTATGGGGCGGCTCTGCCTGCTGCCTGTCCTGCACGAAATCGGAGCCGGACTTCAGGCGCACGCCTTTCACGTCTCCCGTACCGCCGGGATAGCCGCGTGTTTTTTGCATTGGGAGGTCGTTCGCCTGCGGCCCGGAGTCCTTTTTTTGAGGCTGACGCGCGGCCCCTGGCGGCTGAAATCCGGGGTCGCTGATATATGGGGAGGCAGGGCGTGGTGCGGCAGCCGGCCGCGCGCCGCGGGGACCGGAACGCCGCGAGACTGAGACATGCTCGTGCGGCTCGAACGCCTCATTCTCGATCTGCCTCTCCTGCGGCGGTTGTTTAGGGCGGACGGCGGGCGCCGGCCTCTGCGATTGAAGCGGAGACCTTTCTGTCATTGAAGGCGGCGATTTTTTTGGGGTGGGCGGAGCGGACTTTATATTCGACTGGCCGAACTCGGCCAGAATGTCATCAAGCGAATAGTCCTGCTCGGAGCCCTCCGTATCGCCTATCAGGTCATAGATATCGCTAAAATCATCTTTGTTTTCAGACATCTTACCCCTCCGGGCAAGGGCGCATTCCGCCCCGTTTTTTTACTGCTTAAATATTTTTATAGGCCAAAAAGCTGAGGTGCCGCGTTTAACAATCATTGGACTTTCGTGGAGCTGATCCTCTGGCGGATGAGCTCGTACATTATGACTGCCGCGGCGTTTGACGCGTTGAGAGAGCCGGTTTTTCCAAACATAGGCAAGCTGACGACATAATCGCAGGCCTCTTTGACAAGGCGCGACACGCCTTCGCCCTCGGAGCCGATTACAATCGCGCACGCACGCTGAAAATCGGCCGAGTAGAGCGGGGTGCCGCCCTCCATATCGGCGGCAAAAAGCCAGAATCCGCCGTCTTTGAGCTCTCTGAGCGCGGAGGCCATACTTCCCACTCGCGAGACGGGCATATGTTCGAGGGCACCTGCTGAGGCGCGGGAAACAGATGCAGTGAGTCCGACACTTCTGTGCTTGGGGATGATAACGCCGCAGGCGCCGGTAACCTCCGCCGTGCGGATTATCGCGCCGAGGTTGTGCGGATCCTCAATGCCGTCGCAGACGATGAGAAAGGGCGGTGTTTCACGCCTCTGCGCCTCAGAGATAAGCTCCTGAAGCGAGACGTATTCCCTGGCGGGAATAACCGCGATGACGCCCTGATGTGAATGTGTGACCGACATCTTGTCCAGTTTTCGGCGGTCGACCTCGGAAACTGCCGCCCCGGCCTGCCTTGCCAGCGAAACAATACGCAGAATCGCCCTGTCAGTTTCTCCTCGGACGATGAAGAGCTTGTCTATCTGACGGCCGCCCTTTATGGCCTCAAGAACCGGGCCGCGGCCCTCGACCGCGCTGCCGCCCAATGTATCCTCCGTATCCCTGCTTCGCTCCCGGTCGGCGCCGCCGTGCGGTCGGTCACGAAGATTGGGATCGTGACGCGGGGCACGGGAAAATTGACCGCGCCCGCGGTTGCGATTTACATTACTTTCCATATATCCTTTCCCTTTTGCCATTAATAGTCTGAGGAACGGCAAAATTGCATGAAATTCATCCAATTGGGATGTATTATAACATATAATGTTACGAAATAAAAGGGCGGATTTTATTTCCGCCCTTTTAAAGTTAACTGAAGTAGGCAAGGACGCCGTCCGCTATCGAGCGGGCAAGCGTTGTCTGCGATTTTTCCGAGATCAGCCACTCGAATTCCGAAGGATTTGAGATGAATCCGCACTCAATAAGGACAGACGGGTTCCAGGTGCTGCGGCATACATACAGGTTCTGCTGGTGATCCCCCTTGTCGGGGCGGCCAAGGTCAGATTTCAGGTGGCTGAAGAGGAAGGCGGAGAAGTCCTTCGACGGAGCCTCCTTATACCAGGTGCTTATTCCCTTGATATTTGTGCAGTCCACGTTCAGCTCCATGCTGTTGTTGTGTATCGAGATGAAGAGGTCGGGCCTTGCGGAGCGGTTCATCTCAAGCCTATCCTCAAGCGAGATGTCGACATCCGTTGTACGCGTCATCAGCACCGTTGCGCCGAGTGATTCAAGCTCCTGTTTCAGCTTAAGCGAAAGCTCAAGCGTATTGTATTTCTCGCATTTTGTCATGCCGAGCGGGCCGTAGGCGCCGGGGGCGGTTCCGCCGTGCCCGGGGTCGACCATGACGCTGATCCCTTTAAGAGGGAGGCCGACCGCCGCCGCGCGGGGCTTGCGCTTAATATAGAGTTCCAGAACGCCGCCGCTCAGCTGTGTATAGTAGCCGTTTACGGTTTGCCCCGAGGCGATATTAAATGTATAGGTCACATTTGAGCCCGACTTGACCGCCGTGACGGAGCTGAACAGCGAGCCGGACGGCAGGATGGGGGTTTGGTCTGAGGCGGCGTTGTAGACAGTGTATACGAGAGATTTGTCCTTGAGCTCGGCCTTTGACGACGTTCCCGTAGAGAGGCTGACCGAGAAAACATCCCACTTATCCCCGTTTTCATACTTCGGCGCTGATATTTTAGCGCCGAGCGCCTTGTCGCCGGTCTCGCGCTCTACATCCGTCCTGAGTATCCACGCGCCCAGGCCGAGCCTCACCCACTTGCCCTCGTTGCGGACAGCCGTGATATAGTCGACCATTCCCCTTGAAAGCTCGCCGACAGGGCCGCCCGAGGTCCCGTTCTGCGCATACAAAAACGCGGTTGCCGACTTTACCGTGGCGTAGTAGGGCGCGCCGGACGTGATGCACTTCACGTCTCCGCTGGACTTTACGGTGTAAATTTTACCGTTGTAGCTCATTGTGTATTCCGGCGTGCCCACGGTCAGGATTTTGCCCTTTTCGGACGTGACAGGCAGCGTGTAGCCATATGTGAAGGTTGTGCCGTATATGCCGGAGCTGGGTGCGGTTTTTGTCCCGGGCGTGAGGGTGTACGTCCCTCCGCCGAGCTTGCAGGTCACGGTAGATCCGATAGGGGCAACGCAGCTCAGCGTAAGCTTTTCGCCGGGCATAAGGTATTCGTCGTAGAGATTCGGATACGCGGAATCGGCCACGATTTCCGCCTTCGAGAGCTTTGTGGGTTCCGCGCCGGATGTGGTTTTGCGCGTAATCCTTCGCTCAAGGGTACTGCCCTCCTGCGTGAAGGTCAGCACGTTTTCCCCCTTGCTGAGATTGACGAGCACACCAAAAAAGCCCTGTTCCGAGCGGTTTTCAACCGGATCACCGTTGAGGTAAAGCGGCTTTTTCGGGTCGGAGGAGCCGAGTACGTATATCTTATCAAAGGTCGTGGAGTCGTCTTTAAACGGGCGGCCGGTCGACAGGGTGTAGACCGGGACGGGGGTGACGGTCGCGTCGTCGCCGGCGTCGGCGGACGAGGGATTATACACCTTTTTTATAAACGTTCGCAGAGGCGGGTAAGATTTGAAGAAGGAATATCTGAAATGCAGCGAGCCCTTGACCTCCGGGACGGTGTCGTTCATCCGGAGCTGGCGTTCGAGCTCATTGGTGCCGTACCAGGGGTTTGATGGCGAGGAAGATTCGCCGCTGCGGTACGACGCGTGGCCGACATAGAGGTCGACGTTTGTGCCCCGCACGGTATCGGCCCACCATTTGAGCACCTTTTCATAGTCGGCGGTCGCGTGGCCGATCTGCCAGTAGATTTGCGGGCAGATATAATCAACCCAACCGGAGAGAACCCATTTCCTCGTGTCGGCGTACATCGCAAAGTACGACTGGTTCCCATTTGTGTCGCTGCCCTGGGCGAGGCTTGCTTTATTGGCCCATATCGCAAACGGGCTCACGCCAAAGCGGACGGAGCTTTTAATGTTCTTTATGGATTCCTGCGTCTCACGGATCAGGGCGTTTATGTTGTCGCGGCGCCAGTCGCCGATGTTATCGTAGGATTTTCCATACTTCGAGAAGGTGTCGGCGTCGTCAAAGTCCGTGCCGGGGTAAAAATAATCGTCAAAATGTATGCCGTCCACATTATAGCCCCGCACGATCTCCGAGACGCCGCTCACAATGAGCTGCCTGGCTTCCGGAATGCCGGGGTTGTAGTAGAGGCTTCCGTCTTTTTTATAGGCCACAGTCCAGTCGGGGTGCTGCCTTGCCGGGTTAGTCGCGGCAAGCTGCAGCGGGTCGGTCTTCGGGGCGGATTCGGAACCGCGCGTGATACGGTAGGGGTTTATCCAGGCGTGCAGCTCAAGGCCGCGCGAGTGCGCCTCGGTTATCCAGAATTCAAGCGGGTCAAACCCGCCTTCCGGGGCCTGTCCCTGATTGCCGGTCAAATACGCGCTGTATGGGAATATGTCGGACTTGTAAATCGCGTCTCCGCTGGGGCGGACCTGAAGCACAACCGCGTTAAAGCCCATGTCCACGCAGTCGTCTAGGATTGACACCGCCTCTTTTTTAAGAGAATCTACAGAGATACCCGGCTTTGAAGGATAGTCAAGGTTAAGCACCGTGGCCACCCACATCCCGCGAAAGCCGCCGGCCGTTATGCCTGTGGGGCTCTGCCCGCTGCCCGCGGGGTCGGGTATCGCGGTGCGGACGCTGTCCCACGAGTCGACGCCTTCAAGGCCGAGAACGGAGGTTTTGTCCTGCAAAACCTTCAGAGAATCCGACCCGGGGTAGATCACTCCGGGGGCATGCGGGCCGACGTCGCCAATTTTCTGGTTAGTGTAGATATCATAAGCACCTACGGGCGAGATGTAGGCCGCAATCATCACTGCGACGATGAGCAATGTAAGTATTTTTTTCATTTTTCCCCACTCCAGCATTATAAACAAATTTGACGAATATTTGCGCCGAAAGCATAGAACAATCGGCAGTAATAAACAAAAAAACACTGACTTAAACAATCGTTTACATAATATCATATAATTCGGCATTATTCAATGTCAGAAAGCACATTTAATATTTTATTAATACAGCCGGGCGGACAGGCTTTCATTTGAAGCTTATGCAGTAATATCCAATGTATGACCGGCGTTTTATGGGGTTAAATCCAGTTAATGGCTGGAGCGCGGCAGGCGCGGGAGGAATCGGTTTTGTTGCCGCCGGAATATTGCGCGAAAAATAAAAATGTGATATGCTTCACCTGCCGAGGGGCGCTCTCGGGGAGGGATATCGCCTCCGTTCCGGCCATCCAAAAGAGAGGGGGAGACGCGTGAAGCAGATAGTTTGTCTTTCTACCAGCAACTGGCATCCGTATCCTACGCGCAAGCAGCAGATAATGGGCAGGCTGAAGGACGCGCAGATATTGTACTTTGACCCGCCTGTGACTTTTGCGGCGCCGCTGAAGGATAAGGGCGCGCGCAGCCGCATATCCGAATATAAGGGCAGGGGTGAAAAGGTGACTGACAGCGTCACCGTGTATGCCACGCCCCCGGTTTTCCCGCTGTATAACCGTCACAGGGCCATAAACAGGCTGAACCAGCGCAGACTTGCGATTTACATCAGGCGGATTATGGAACAAAACGGCTTTTCAGACCCAATCTTGTGGGTATATTCCCCGATGTACGCCGATATTGTCGATCTTCTGCCCAAAAAGGCGGTTGTTTACGATTGCGTGGACAGGCACTCGGCGTATCCGGGGCAGATAAATCCTTTTATCGTCGACGTCATGGAGGCTGATCTTGTTAAAAACGCCGATTTTGTTTTTACCACGGCTCAAGGGCTTTATGACAGGCTTCAGCCGATGAATGTGCGCACGGCCCTGGTTCCTAACGGCGCTAATTTTGAGCTGTTTAACAAGGCCTCACGAAAGGATTTGCCTTTTCCAAAGGACATGTTCAATATCAGGGAGCCGGTTTTCGGTTTTGCAGGGGCGCTTCAGGAATGCATAGAGTATTCCTTTGTCGAGTTTGCCGCGAGAAGACACATGGACTGGTCGTTTGTCTTTGTGGGCAAGCCGCTTCCCGGCGTGAACACAGGCGGTTTGAAAGACTTGAAGAACGTGCATTTTCTCGGGCTGAAGCCATATAAAGAGCTGCCGAGCTATCTGGCTCGCTTCGACGTTTGCCTGAACCTGTTCAGATCCGGCGGCCTTGCCAAGGATGTGAGTCCTCTGAAATTCTACGAATACCTCGCGACAGGCAAGCCGATCATTTCGACGCCGCAGCCGGACCAGGTGCTGGATTACAAAGATGTTATACTTTTGGCGCACAATGAACGCGAGTTTGAGGCTCAGTGTATCCAGGCGATCTCGGGGGAGGATGCATCCGTTTCCGAAAAGCGCGTTGAGTATGGCAGATCGTGTTCCTGGGACGCGCGCGCCGAGGTTATGGAAAGGCTGCTTATTGAGGCCGGGGTGTTCTGAGAACGCATGTAAACTGTTGAAAAAAGATGTGCATATGAGGGCGCCGTTGGCGAAGATAACAAAATTGTCGTTTTTTTTCGTTTTCTCTTGAAATGTCATAAGATTAAATATAAAATATAGGTGTCGCCGGAGTTTTTCGCGTTTTGCGGTCAGCCGGGCGAGACAGATTATTGATAACTTCAATGTGCATGCCCGTAAAACGAGGTCTGCACATTTGCATTTTTAAAGGAATAAGGAGGGGGCATATGCTTAAAGCAGCGATAGTAATGGGATCAGATTCCGACCTGAAGGTTATGGAAAAGGCTGTGAACGTGCTTTCCGAGTTTGGCGTCTTGTTTGAAGTGCGGGTGATTTCCGCTCATAGGACACCGCGGGAGGCGGAGGCATTTTCCGCAACGGCGGCCGAGCGCGGGTTCGGCGTCATCATCGCGGCGGCGGGCAAGGCCGCTCATCTGGCGGGGGTTCTCGCCGCGGGCACCACGCTCCCCGTTATTGGGGTGCCGATTAAATCTTCCACGCTGGACGGGCTCGACAGCCTGCTTTCAACGGTGCAGATGCCGTCGGGCATCCCGGTCGCGACGGTCGCCATAGACGGCGCGGAGAACGCGGCGCTGCTCGCGGTGCAGATACTCGCTGTCGGCGACGGGGCGCTGCGCGAAAAGCTTGAGGCCTTCAAGCTGGAGATGGCGGAGAAGGTAAGACAGAAGGACAGGGATATTTCAGCGCGTTTTTGACGCACGCCTTTGGGCTGTGATTCACGGTTCGAATTAATCAGATAAGGAGCGGAAAAGATGGAAAAGAAAGAGCAACTATACGAAGGAAAAGCAAAGAAGGTCTTTTTGACAGAAGACCCGGAAAAGCTCATCGTCTCCTATAAAGACGACGCGACGGCCTTTAACGGCCTCAAGAAGGGCACGATCGAGGGAAAGGGCGCCATCAACAACCGCGTTACGAACCACCTGATGAAGATGCTTGAAAAGAAGGGCATTCCCACGCATTTTATCGAGCAGCTTTCCGACAGGGAGACTGTTGTGAAAAAGGTGAAGATTGTCGCGATTGAGGTCATCGTCCGCAATATTGCCGCCGGCTCGCTTTCCAAGCGTCTCGGCCTGCCGGAGGGGACAAAGCTTAAAACGACGGTGCTTGAATACTGCTATAAGGACGACGAGCTTGGCGACCCGATGATAAACGACTATCACGCGCTTGCGCTTGAGCTGGCGACAACGGAGGAGCTCAGGCTGATCGATTCATATTCGTTTAAGATAAACGGCATACTCACAGAGTATCTCAAAGATCTTGGCATCGAGCTGATCGACTTCAAGCTTGAGTTCGGCAGGCTCTCCGACGGTACCATCGTGCTGGCCGACGAGATTTCGCCTGACACATGCCGGTTTTGGGATTCCAAGACTGGTGAAAAACTCGACAAGGACCGTTTCAGGCGCGACCTCGGAGGCACAGAAGACGCCTACAGGGAGATACTGAGGAGACTTCTCGGGGAGAACGCCTGACAAAAGCCACCCACCAATCCGGGGCCTAAAGGTATCCGGCGCCCGGTTCTGACGGAGGAAATTTATGAAAAAGAGCTTGCCCGAGTTAATTGAAAGCCCGGCCTGCGACAAGCCGGGCGAGGAATGCGGTATATTCGGCATCAGTACGCGCGAGGGAGACGAAATTACACCGGCCGTCGAGACGTATCTCGCTCTCTTTTCACTGCAGCATAGGGGTCAGCAGTCCTGCGGGATAGCGACCTCGGAAAACGGCAGCATTACGACTTATAAGCGCACGGGCTTAGTGTCCGACGTGTTCAGCGAGGAGATACTTGATACGCTGAAGGGCAGCATGTCTATAGGGCATGTGAGGTATTCCACTAAAAAGGAGCTCAGCTCTTCAAACGCGCAGCCGATAACCACGCGGCATATTAACGGGAACCTCTCTGTAGTGTGCAACGGCACGCTTGTCAACGCAGAGGAGCTAAGGAAAAAGACTGAGATGCGCGGAGGTATCTTCCAGTCGATGTCAATCGCGGAGATCATCTCATATGAACTGGTGCGTGAAAGGCTTACGACAGGAAAGATGGAGGAGGCGCTGAAAAACGCGATGCAGTGTCTTTCCGGTGCATATTCGATGCTGGTGCTTTCCGGCAGAAAGCTAATTGCCGCTCGCGATCCCCACGGATTTCGCCCGCTGTGCATGGGGAGGCTGGGCGGATCGGTCGTTTTCGCTTCCGAGTCATGCGCATTTGACGCCATCGGCGCCGAGTTTGTGCGAGATGTGCGCCCCGGGGAGATTATCGTCGCGGAAAACGGCGAAGCGACGACGGTTTATAACGAAAAAGGCGAGGATGGCTCACTTTGTGTGTTCGAGTTTATCTACTTTGCGAGGCCGGACTCCGTAATTGACGGCGTTTCGGTTGAGAAGGCAAGGCAGGAGGCGGGCAGGTGCCTCGCAAGGAAGAGCGGTACAGACGCGGACGTCGTTATCGGCGTGCCCGATTCCGGCCTTTCCGCCGCGCTGGGCTTTGCGATTGAATCCGGTATTCCGTACGCAACCGGGCTGATCAAGAACAGATATATTGGGAGGACCTTTATCCAGCCGACTCAGCGACAGAGGGAGACGGCGGTAAAGATCAAGCTGAATACGCTCGCGGCCGCGATTACGGGCAAGAGGGTTATCATGGTTGACGATTCGATTGTCAGAGGCACGACCTGCGCGCGCATTGTCTCGCTGCTGCGAGAGGCCGGCGCGACCGAGGTGCACATGAAGGTGTCGTCGCCGCCGTTTCTGCATCCGTGTTATTTCGGCACGGACATAGGAGAGCGCGACGTGCTGATAGCGCACAACCACAACCTTGAGGAGATACGCGCGATAATCGGCGTCGATTCGCTACAGTATCTCGACCTTGAGGACGTCCCATATATCGTCAGGGATCTGGACAACGGATACTGCGAGGCCTGCTTCACCGGGAGATACCCAATACCGGTGGCGGGGGAGGAACCGCAGGACAAGAATGAAGGCAGGAGGGCGGAATGATGATCATAGGCAAGGGCAAATCATACGCCGCCGCGGGCGTCGACGTTGAGGCCGGGTACGAATCGGTCAGGCGGATACGTTCACATGTGGAGAGCACATTTGTGAAAGGGGTTGTCGGGAGCATCGGGGGCTTTGGCGGCATGTTTCAGCCTGACCTCTCCGGATACGACGCCCCCGTCTTTGTGACGGGTACGGACGGCGTAGGCACAAAGCTCAAGCTCGCGTTTATTATGGACAGGCACGACACCATCGGAATTGACTGTGTCGCCATGTGCGTGAACGACATTGTGTGCGGCGGGGCAAAGCCGCTTTTTTTCCTCGACTACATCGCCACAGGGAAAAACTATCCTGAAAAAATTGAGAAGATCGTATCCGGCGTGGCGGAGGGCTGCCGTCAGGCGGGCTGTGCGCTTATAGGCGGCGAAACGGCCGAGATGCCCGGATTCTATGACAAGAATGAGTATGACATCGCCGGCTTCTCGGTCGGCATTGTGGACAAAAAGAAGATTATTGACGGGAGCACGGTGCAGGACGGCGACGCGCTCATCGGCATCTCCTCCTCAGGAGTGCATTCGAACGGATTTTCCCTTGTGCGAAAAGTTTTTGGCGTTAATGAAAAGAGCCTCCGGAAAAAGGTCAAGGAACTGGAAACGACCCTGGGCGATGAGCTTTTGAAGCCGACCAGGATATATGTTTCGTCCGCTCTAAGGCTTATCGAAAAGGTAAACGTCAAGGCGATCTGCCATATCACCGGCGGAGGCTTTATAGAAAACGTGCCGAGGATGCTGCCTGAGGGGATCGAGGCTGTTATAGACCCTCACTCGTTTCCTACGCCTCCGATCTTCGAGCTTCTCCAGCGCGAAGGCAACATCTCGCCGCGGGACATGTTCAACACCTTTAATATGGGCATAGGCATGATCTTCGCCGTTTCCAGGGCGGACACCGGTGTGGCGATCGCCTCGCTGATCGAATCGGGCGAGCGTCCGTATATCATCGGGTCGTGCCGCAAGGGCGGCGAAGGGGCCGTCATACAATGGTGAGGATCGCCGTGCTAGTCTCCGGAGGGGGCACTAATCTTCAGGCGCTGATCGACGCGCAGGCCGGAGGCAGGATAAAAAACGGGGAAATCACCGCCGTCGTGTCGTCCTCGCCGGGCGCTTTCGCGCTGGCGCGTGCGGAAAAGGCGGGTATAGCTTCCTATGTTGTCGCGCGCTCGCAATACGATTCGCGCGAGAGTTTTACAGACGCCGTCTGCGATATGCTGGCTGGCCTTGATATAGGCCTTGTGGTGCTTGCCGGGTTTATGTACATACTTACGGACAGGTTCTGCCGGGAGTATAAAAACTGCGCCATCAATGTTCACCCGTCGCTTATCCCCTCGTTCTGCGGCGAGGGGTTTTATGGCATACATGTGCACGAGCGCGCGCTCCAATATGGTGTCAAGCTTTCCGGAGCTACGGTTATCTTCGTTTCGGGCGACGCCGACGGCGGGCCGGTGATACTTCAGAAGGCCGTTGAGGTCAGAGAGGATGACACGCCGAAAACGCTTCAGGAAAGGGTTATGCTTGAGGCTGAGCAGGATATTCTGCCGCGGGCGGTGTCGCTTTTCTGCGAGGGAAGGCTGAGGGTTGAGGGAAGAAAGGCGCTGATTCTGCCGGAGGGCGGAGCGCAGGACGCCGGACGGTAATACAGGGACCTTACTGAATGACATGAGCGAAAATGCGGGAGGGATTTCAATGAAAAGACGTGCGCTGATAAGTGTTTCCGACAAAACCGGAGTAATTGAGCTTGCCGTCAGGCTTGAAAGGCTCGGGTATGAGATTGTCTCAACGGGCGGGACGGCGTCAAAGCTCGCGGCGGCCGGTGTGCGGGTCGTGAACATCTCCGACGTAACCGGCTTTCCCGAGTGCCTCGACGGGCGGCTGAAGACGCTGCACCCGAAGGTGCACGGCGGGATTCTGGCTATGCGCTCAAATCCCGAGCATATGTCGCAGCTTGAAAAACTCGGCATTACGCCCATAGATATCGTCGCGATCAACCTCTACCCGTTTAAGCAGACCATCCTCAAAGAGGGCGGGGTAGAGCTTGAGGAGGCCATCGAGAATATCGACATCGGCGGGCCGACGATGATTCGGGCAGCCGCGAAAAACTGGCAGGACGTGGCCGTGCTCATTGATCCAAGCGACTATGAGGATGTTTTGGATGAGCTTGAGGAGGGCGGGATATCGCGCGAGACTAAATTCCGGCTCGCCGCGAAGGTGTTTGAGCACACGGCTCACTACGACGCGATGATCGCGCAGTATCTCAGGGAGGAGCGCACCGAGGACTATCCTGAGCTTCTGACCATGACGTTTGAGAAGGCGCAGGACCTGAGATACGGCGAAAACTCTCATCAGAAGGCCGCGTTTTACAGGGAGGTTTGCTGCGGAGAGGGTACGATTGCCGCCGCGGAGCAGATCCACGGCAAGGAGCTCTCGTTTAACAACATCAACGACGCGAACGCCGCGATCGACCTTGTAAAGGAGTTCGACGGGCCTTGCGCCGTTGCCGTCAAGCACGCGAATCCCTGCGGCGTAGGCACGGGGGACACGATCTTTGATGCGTATATCAACGCCTATGAGGCGGACAGCATCTCGATTTACGGCGGGATAGTCGCGCTGAACAGGCAGTGCGGCGCTGATACGGCCGCCGAGCTTTCAAAGATTTTTCTTGAGATTATTATCGCTCCGTCCTATACGGACGAGGCGCTTGAGATCCTGACAGAGAAAAAAAATATCCGTCTACTGACGTTGGAAGGCATCTCGGAGCCGAACGACAGGCGGATGCTGGACGTTAAGAAGGTCGGCGGAGGGCTTTTGGTGCAGTCGCTCGACTGTGAGCTTCTGGATCCTGCCGGCGAACTCAGGGTTGTGACCTCCCGCGCTCCTACGGACGGGGAGATGGAGGATCTTCTTTTTGCGTGGAAGGTTTCAAAATATGTCAAATCCAACGGCATTGTCCTTGCCAAAGGGGGGAAAACCGTGGGCATCGGCCCGGGTCAGACAAACCGCGTGACGGCCATTGAGCTCGCCGTGGAATACGCCGGCGAGAGGGCAAAAGGCGCGGTGCTCGCGTCCGACGCATATTTCCCGTTCCCGGATAATGTAGAGGCCGCCAGGGCCGCCGGCATTACGGCAGTGATCCAGCCCGGCGGTTCCATCCGCGACGACGACTCGATAAAGGCCGCCGATGAGGCTGGCATAGCCATGGTGTTCACGGGCATCAGGCATTTCAGGCACTGATTGGGGAAAAATATGGACGTACTGATTATAGGAAGCGGCGGGCGCGAGCACGCGATTGCAAAAAAACTTTCTGAAAGCGGCAGAGTCGAGAGGCTTTATTGCGCGCCAGGCAACGGCGGGATCGCGGAGCTTTGCGAGTGTGCCGCCATAAAGGCGACGGATATTGAAGGGATCATTGCCTTTGCGAGAGAAAAGCGCGTAGGTATGGTCGTTGTCGCGCCGGACGACCCGCTCGCGCTTGGGATGGTCGACAGGCTTGGGGAGGCCGGTATTTTAGCGTTCGGCCCGACGAAGGCCGCCGCCGAGATTGAAAGCAGCAAGGCGTTTTCCAAAAAGCTCATGAGCGACTATGGGATTCCCACGGCTGAATACGGCGTTTTTTCGGGGATTGACGAGGCTGTGAGCTATATCCGCGCGAAGGGCGCGCCGATCGTCGTAAAGGCGGACGGGCTCGCTCTTGGAAAGGGCGTCAGTGTTTGCTTCGATATTGAATCCGCCGAAAAGGCCGCGCGCGACATGATGGAGGGCGGCGTATTTGGCGCTTCGGGAAGGCGAGTGGTGATTGAAGAGATGCTCGAGGGGCCGGAGGTAACCGTGCTCTGCTTCACGGACGGAGAGACAATTGTACCAATGCCGGCGTCGCAGGATCATAAGCGAGCGTTTGACAAAAACCGGGGCCCAAACACCGGCGGAATGGGCGCCGTATCGCCTGTAGCGGCCTATACAGACGATATAGCAAAGGCTTGCATGGACAGGATATTTATCCCGACGATCCGCGCGATGAAGGCAGAGGGCAGGCCGTTTCGCGGCGTGATCTACTTTGGGCTTATGCTGACGAAAGACGGCCCGAAGGTCATCGAATATAACGCCAGATTCGGCGACCCCGAGGCACAGGCCGTGCTGTCCCTGCTTGAGAGCGACCTGCTTACCGTATTTGAGGCGGTTTGCGGGGGCAGCCTCGCGGAGCTGGAGATAAAATGGAAACCAGGCGCCGCCTGTGGGGTGGTTCTCGCCAGCGGGGGATACCCGGGCGGCTATGAGACCGGAAAGAGGATTGACGGCATTGAGGATGCGAACCGCTTGAACGACACATTTGTCTTCCACTCCGGGACGCGCAGGGAGCCCGACGGATACTACACCTGCGGCGGGCGGGTGCTCTGCGTCACCTCCACGGGTGAAACATTGGACGAGGCGATAGAATCAGCCTACAGGGCTGCCGATCTGATACATTTCGACAATATGTTCAGGAGAAACGACATTGGAAGGGCATTTTGACATACGTGCGCGCCTATAATACGATTGGAGGAAGCCTATGGGATTCGGACATTTGCTGTGCGCCGCCGCATTTTTTGACGGCAGGCTCGGCGACCCGGAGCATAACGCCGCAATGATTGCCAAAGAGGCGGAAGACCTTTCGCGAAAAGGGGTTTTTCTTGCTGTTTTCCCTGAACTTTGCCTCACCGGGGCCACGTGCGGGGATCTGTTTTTTTCGGCGGAGTTTATAAAGCGCGCAGAAAAGGCGCTTGGCGGGCTTCTCGAGAGCACAAAGCAGTGTGAAATGCTGATGCTCATCGGCCTGCCGGTTATGAACGACAACTTTTTGTATAACTGTGCGGCCGCGATACAGGGCGGCAGGCTGCTTGCCGTGGTCCCAGGCCTTCCGCGCGCGGGGCAGCGCTGGTTTTCCCATGCGCATGGCATCGGTACAGTGCGCCTCTGTGGGCAGGAGGCGCCGTTCGGCGGGGATATCCTGATAGGCTGCGAGAACTTTGACGAACTTCGTATCGGCGTCGGGGTCGGGTATGACCTCACGGCGCCGCTTTCCGTATCGGCGGAGCTTTCGGCTCTCGGCGCGACGGTTATCGCGTCGCTTGCCGCCGTACCGTCCTATGACTGCGTGTCTGTGCTGGCGGATCTGCGCGCGGGGGCCGAGAGGCATGGCTGTGCGCATATCCTCAGCGGAGCGGACGGCTTTGAGTCGTCATCCGAGGATTATTACACAGGCCTTAAAGCGATTGCGCAGGGGAGGGAGCTGTTTCTTTCAAAGGAGGGGGAGACAGCCGTCCTAACCGTAGATGCGGAGATGAGCGCGCGCGAGCTCCGTCTGCGCCAAAGGGCAGACGCGCGGGCTGAGCTTGTGTACGCCGCGCCGCCGTCCGCGGACGCCGCGCCGCCGAAATACCCCATCGCGCCGTATATTCCGATGGGATGTGAATCCGGCGAGTATTTCCGCCGCGTTCTGGATATGCAGTCCGGCGCGCTCGCGCGCAGGATGAAGGCGATTTCCTGCGGGCATCTTGTGCTGGGCCTGTCGGGCGGGCTCGATTCCTCGCTCGCGCTGTTTGTGTGCCTCGACGCGGCGAAAAAGCTGGGGATGGGGCCTGAGTGCGTGCACGCGATGTCTCTGCCGTGCTTTGGCACGAGCGAGGGGTCGCGATCCTGTGCCAGGACGCTGGCGGCGGGCCTCGGCTGCGATTTCACCGAGACCGACATAAGGGAAAACGTCCGCGAATCTCTGATGGCGATAGGCCATGCGGGCGAGCAGGACACGACCTTTGAAAACGCCCAGGCGAGATACCGGACGCAGCTGCTGATGGATTTCGCGAACAAGGCAGGCGGGATCGTGGTCGGTACAGGGGATCTTTCCGAGCTGGCAATCGGTTTTACAACCTACAGCGGCGACCACATGTCGATGTACAACGTAAACGCCTCGCTTCCTAAGAGCGTTGTGCGCGGGGTCATCAGGACTATCGCGCTCGACAGTGACGGAGCGGTTGCACAGGCGCTCGTCTCCGTGCTGGAGGCCGCGGTTTCGCCGGAGCTGCTGCCATCTGTGGATGGCGAGCCCGGCCATGCCACCGAGAGCATAGTCGGTCGGTATGAGATTATAGATTTTGCGCTCTATTTTCATCTGAGGTACGCGTTTTCGCAGGAAAAGACTGGCGAGCTCGCTCTTTCCGCCTTTGAGGGCATCTATTCCGAGGAGGACGTTTTGAAGGCCGTCGGGGAATATTATTCAAGGTTTTATAGGAGCCAGTTTAAGCGCTCGTGCATGCCTGAGGGCGCCTGCGTGACGGGGCTTTCCATCTCGCCGAGGGGCGCGCTTGTCCTTCCAGGCGACCTGCCGCTGTAAAAGTAAGGATGGCACTTGTCCTGATTGCGGGTCAAATGCGGAAAAAAGCACAAAAACTATTGACAAACGGCTCAGTTTACATATAATTAGTAGATGTGCCGCCAAGGCACGGGGGCAAAAGCTCCAACATCCTTGCCTTCATAACATTGAAGGCCATATGTCCAGAAGGAGGTGCATATAAATGGCAAAGATCAGCTCAAAGTATGAGACCATATTCATCGTTGACGTCACACCCGGCGAGGAGGCCGTGGCCGCTGTTGTCGAGAAGTTCAAGACGCTTATCGAGACAAACGGCACGATCGACAGCATTGAGGAGTGGGGCAAGCGCAGGCTGGCCTATCAGATCAACGACATGCCCGAGGGCTACTATGTTCTTGTGAACTTCACGTCGGCTCCCAGTTTCCCCGCCGAGCTCGACCGTATCTATAAGATTACGGACGGTATCATGCGTTCCCTCATTATCTGCAAGGACGAATAAGGGAGGCCGCCATGCTTAACAAAGTTATTCTTATGGGAAGGCTGACGGCCGACCCGGAACTCAGGTATACGCAGACCAGTATACCGGTCGCATCGTTTACGCTGGCTGTCGACAGGTCCTATGGCAAAGAGGAAAGGGTCACGGATTTCATCGACATTGTCGCGTGGAGAAACACAGCCGAATTTGTCTCAAAATGGTTCCAAAAGGGCAGGATGGCTGTCGTATCCGGCAGGCTTCAGGTTCGAAACTGGACGGACAAGGAGGGCGGGAAACGCCGTTCCTATGAGGTGCTCGCAGAGGAAGTGTTCTTTGGAGAGCCCAAAAGAGGCGATGAAGGCCCGCGCGCGCCCAGCCCCTCGCAGTATACCGATCACGACGCTCCGCCGCAGAGGGCCGTTTCCGGCTTTGCGGACATCGGCGACGATGAGGAGCTTCCTTTTTAGGCTTTTAAAGCCACACCCTACTTGCAGATTGGAGGAAAAATCATGGCAATGGATAGAAACCAGCGCGGCCGCAAACGCAGGAAGGTATGCTCGTTTTGCGTCGATAAGGTGGAGCAGATAGATTACAAGGATACCGCGAAGGTCAGGAGGTTTATCTCCGAGCGTTCAAAGATCCTGCCGCGCAGGATGACCGGCACCTGTGCCGCGCATCAGCGTCAGCTCACCGAGGCCATTAAAAGAGCAAGGCATATCGCACTGCTCCCATACGTCACCGAGTAAAAAAAGTATTTTAGGCGCCTCCGGTTTATGGAGGCGCCTTTTTCATGCAAAACTTTTCTTTTCGGTGAAGCGGAAAAACGCCCAAATATGTTACGCCGCCGCTTTGCGTCTTCCATTTATGTTAACAGACCCTGGGCAATCCCGGCCGAAAAGTACACCGGGGTGTGTGAGCTGAATTTCCAGCCAATCTCAAACGTTATGTCCGCGCCCGCCAGCGCCGCGCCGTCGGCGTAGGCCCTGCCGCCTATTACCGGAAGGCCGGATGTGTCCATCTGCCGCAGTTTTTGGGCATATTCGCCCCGCCCTGTTACCTCGAGTATGTCCGCAAGCTCGGAAATATCAAAATATGTGGCGAGGCTGCCGCCGGGCATTGTGTACATAAAGGATTTTGAGGGGTAAAACAGTTCACTGTCAAAGAAAAACCTGTGCAGGTGGTGCAGTATGCTAAAACCGCCGCCAAGAGGGTTATCCGACGGCTCCATAAACACATTGTAAAGCCCGTTCGCGACGGCGTCCTCAATTATGATCCTACGATCCTCAAGCGCCTGCCTGATCGGCAGGCGTTCGCCGTTTTCAAAGGTAACGAACACCCGATCCGCACGTGTTGTGTTGAGAAAATACCGATATCCGTCAAATTCATAGATCAGCTCGCGCCTCTCGGCGCCGCCGTAAGGGTCGTCGATAGTGAGGGTCATCAGCGAGTGCAGCGGGTCAAGATAGGCGGTGGTCGCGTCGTAACCGGCGGTCAGGTCTATACTGTGGGCGCTGTCAAACGGATCATAGCCCTGCTTGGTCAGTGAAAATGACGGGACGGACGGATCGCACAGCACCGTCAGCACGCCCTCGGCGTCATAGCGCAGAAGAGAGAAATCACGCCCTACCGCCCTGCTCCGGAACGGCGCAAAATCGTCAAATGTCAGCGCCTCTCCCTTGCGGGCCAGCGCGTAGATGTCCCTTAGCGTCATCCTGCGCTCGTCGGTGGCGGGTGAAGGCGGCGGCGACGGAAACGCGCCTTGAGTATCAAGCGCGCGGTAAAGGTCGCTTAGCGATGTGCCGCCGGTGCGCTCCAGGCGATAAACGCTCCCCACTTCACCCTTTCCGCCAAACTGAGCGAGCCAGAGGTTATCGTCCATCTGATACAGGCGGTATTGTCCGCCGCTTCCATTTGTGCAGGACGCGACGCGCACCCGGGATTTGAAGCGGCTGAGGTCGGGAAAGAAGCCGAGTGAGAGGCCTGTGACGGAGCTAAACTCGCTCTCATCTATATCGGTGTTTTCATAGACTATCCCGTATACCGTGACGTCGCCGGTGTCGGTATTTGCGATGATCAGAGAATTTTCGTCCAGACCGTAAACCACGGGCATACTGTCCTTGTGGGCAATAAAGGAGCTGTACACGACGGTGTACAGGTTTTCCTCAAACGCGTAACAGCCATAGAGTCCGCTGTTTTGGGAGGCGGCGGGGTCGGCCTCCGGAGCAAGCTGCAAAGGCGCTGTCGCCCCCGCGCAAATTATGACGAAAACAGCGGTGATGAGCGAGACGGCGGCGCCTGTGATAATGCCGGCCTTTTTGTGCCCATCTCTGACAAACCGCAGCGTCAGCCAGACAGCCGCACCCGACAGCAGAATGACCAGGGCATCAACCGGTGCGAGCGGAATGCCGGGCAGTCCCTCGAAAAACCAGCCTTTGCCGAAGCGGTATAGTCCGCCGTCCATCATAACGGACTCGCCTATGTACATAAGCAGGCTTGTCAGAGCGGCGACAGCAGCCGGCAGCCACAGGCCAAGACGACGGCCCCTGCCGAGCAGCAAGCTGCCCGCGTAAACACCCGCCGCCATGCCCAGAACGATAAAAAACAGGCAGGTCAATACGGATGCCAGCGGCGTCTGAATGGGCGCTGTGGTGCGGAAAAAGCCGGTCAGATTGGCGAAGGCGCAGATGACCGCGAGCGCGCCCAGCGATACGCCCTGCAGCGCAAGAGACTTCTTTTTGGAAAAGTCTTTATCTCTGAACATCTTGCCGAGGCCGTATACGAACCCGCAGGCCATGACTATCAAGATCAGTGAAATCAGGTAGTAATGCACCTTATATGCGCTGTTGCCAACGACATAATAAAAGCCGCCCGGCCCGATAAAGGCCTGCTCCCGCAGCTGCGCGGCCTTCACGGCATCTGGCGATATGTAACAGGAGAGCGCCTGCCACATATCCAGACGCGGCGCGGGATGGAAACCGTCGATGGAGGAAAGGCCGTTTGACCTTATCTGTATGTTCTCCAATACCTGCTCAACGGCAAAAAACACGCCGTACACAAGCGCTGTGCACACGGGCAGCGCTAATCTTCCGCGCAGGCGTAGGACAAGCGGCTGCACCGCCGCAAACAGCAGGAGCGCCACACAAATAGCGGCGTATGGCACGACATACCTCGTAAGCTGTCCGGGCTGGAGCGCGCCGTTTGCCAGGCTGAGCGCCAGCATACGCGCGCCGTTTATAACAGGATAAGCTGATAAAAGCAGAAGTGAGCCAAGCGAAATGAGGTAAAAGCGCCTATATTGGGTATTTGACATAAATTCACCCCCTGAGTGATGGATTCGTAACCAGCACGAGCGTCACGGCCAGCAGGAAAATGGCCGACGCGGCCGCGCCGATGACGGTCAGCCGTCTGTAATGAAGCACATTTACTATTCGAACCTTGACACCCGAGCGCCCAAACGCGGTGGAGATCAGAAAGCGCCTGTCCTCCGCGAAGCGCAGCAGCGCCCCGGCATAGGCGCGGCGCTCGTCAGGCCCATAGCCGCCTTTTCTGAACACCGCCTCGTCGCAGGATAGCTCCATGTCTGTAAAAAAGGCCTTCAGCATGACCCATACCAGCGGATTAAACCAATGGATGCAGGCAATGCAAGCGGCAAGAACGCGCCACAGGTTGTCAAGCCGCTGTCTGTGCACGTTTTCGTGAGCAAGCACCATCTTGCCCTCGGGGCTGTCCGGCCCAAGGCCGGGAGGGAGAATGATCCTGGGATGTATTACTCCCACGAGAACCGGCGAGAGCAGCATATCCGAGCGGTACAGGTTATCGTGAACGCACACCGCCTTTTTGAGCTCCGCATGGGTCAGAGCGTAGAGAATACAGGCCGCGATCAGCGCCGCCGCGGCCACGACCGCCCAAACCGCCGCGCCGACAGTGAACACACGGCGCAGAGATTCCGTCCTGTATTCGATCGGGCCATAGCTTTCGGCGGCCCCGATGAAATTCATCATTAAACTATCCCTTAGAATGGGGAGTGGCACGACGGCGCGCGTCACTGTTTCCACGGTGATGAGACGCCTTATCAGCGAGCCGGTGAGGCCGAACAGGCTGAAGCCCGACGGCAGTGTGAAGGGCATCACCAGCCTGAAAAAAGCGAGCGCCCACAGAGGATATACAAACCGCCTCGGCAGAGGCCGGATCATACGGATGAGCAGCAGAGCGGCGATGACAAAGCTGCCCGCCAGGCTCATGTTCAGGATAAAGTAAAAAACATCGTCCAGCACTTGTCATCACCCCTTTTTGCTGTCAATCAGCCGCTTTAGCTCGTCAGCTTCCTCGGCCGAGAGCGTAGCGTCGGACATAAAGGACGAGAACAGCGCCCCCACAGAGCCGCCAAAAAAAGAGTGCAGTGCCTCGCGTACCTCCACACATCCCGCTTCCTCGCGGGTTATCAGGCTGCGGCAGACAAAGTTCGGCTCGGTACGCTTCACCGCGCCCTTCGCAACAAGTTTTTTTATCACGGTATAGGTTGTGTTCTTGTTCCAGCCTACCTTTTCGGCGGCCAACAGGGACAATTCCTTTGCCGTGGCGCCTTCATGCTCCCATAAGAGCTCCATCAGCTTGAGTTCTCCATCAAACAGCTTAATTTTATCCATAGTTCACCTCGGACTATCGGAATAGTTTATAAAAGCAGACTATCACGATAGTACAAGATTGTCAACAGGTTTTTTCTGTATCTGCGTATCGTATGCATAATGGCCCCAAACTTCTGACAAGATAGCGTCATGGATCAAAACCCTGCCGATACAGTGATTGCGGAGGAAATCAAGTCGCTTTGCGAGCGACGCCCGGGCAACATTTATTAGAAAATCGGAGGAATGGCTAAAGCCGAAGCGGGTATGTGCGATAAAATAATCATAGGCAGTTAAAGAAATTAATGGCAGCAGAATCCCAAAGGCAAAAATCCCCGGTCATGCAGAAAATATTTGCAGCCGTCGGGCAACACGCCTTTTCTGCGCTGCCGTCCAGATATTTTTCGTCACGGCTGGGTTCATTTCTGTGAATTATTTATACGAAATTAGTAAACCTTAATAGGACACGCACAATAAAAAGGTACCGGATAAAAGGAGGGAAAGGCATGCTTGACCATGTTTTTGAAAAGCTTGAGCGGATCGTAATCTTTCGTTTGAGGCTTTTTGGGCACGAGGTCGAGATCGGCAATACGGTGTTTATTACCTGGATCATCATTGCCGCTTTAATTGCCTTGGCATTTGCCGTCACGCGAAAGCTCAGTTCCGACCGGCCCGGCAGGCTTCAGGTAATTGTGGAATGGCTGGTTCAGACGGTAAACAATCTCTGCGAGGGTTCAATTGGCCATCATGGCAGGCGGTTTGTGCCATATATCGGCTCGCTGCTACTCTATCTGGGGCTTGCGAATATCATCGCGGTGTTCAACTTCATTCCCGGCATACACATGTATCCGCCCGCGAAAGACATTAACGTGACCGGCGCTCTTGCCATTATGAGCCTGATCATCGTCATATACTCCTCTTTTAGGTTTAAGGGCTTTAAGGGATGGGCTAAGAGTCTTATAGATCCGATGCCGATCATGCTTCCGTTTAAGCTGATGGAGTATGTCACCAAGCCGCTTTCGCTCTGCCTCCGCCTTTTCGGAAACATCTTAGCCAGCTTTCTGATTATGGAGATCATATTTGCCTTCATGCCGTATGTCGCGGCCCCGTTCTCAGCCTATTTTGATCTTTTCGACGGAGTGCTTCAGGCGTTTATCTTTGTCTACCTTACAACTTTATATATTGGAGAAGCGGTAGAATAAATGTGATTTAGGAGGAATTTATCATGGCAATGGCTGCTATTGGCGCTGGAATCGCGGTTCTCGCCAGCTTTGGCGCAGCAATCGGTGTTGGCCTTGCGGCAGGCAAGGGTGCAGAGGCAATCGCCCGTCAGCCCGAGAAGGAGGGCTCAATCCGAAGCCTGGCTTTTCTTGGAATGGTGCTCGCCGAGGCGTGCGCTATCTACGGTCTGCTGGTTGCACTTATGCTGTTTTCCAAAATCTAGAATAGAACGGTGTGGGTGAGATATGAATCTGCTGGAATTTTATATTCCCGAGTGGTTTTTTGTGGCGCTGAGCCTGCTCATTCTGGTATTCGCGCTTACAAAGCTTCTCTGGAAGCCGGTCAACAAAATCCTTGACGAGCGTCAGGAAAAGATCTCAAAGTCCCTCAGGGACGCGGAAGAAATCGAAGCCGGGATGCGCGGCATGGAAGAGCGGCGCCTTGAGTTTGAGAGAGAGCTTGACAGGCGAACCGCGGAGCAGATGAAAGAGGCCCGTATGCGTGCCGGACAGGAATATGACCGCATTATATCGGAAGCGGAAGAGAAGGCGCGGGCCATTGTTACCTCCGCGCAGGTGCAGGCCGTTCAGGAAAAAGGCGCTATGCTTCGCGGGGCCAAAGCGGAGATTGTCGCCGCCGCACTTGCCGCCGCGGGGGCGCTCATTGGGGCCAATATGGACGACAAGCGAAACGAAAAACTGATTGAGGCATTTTTGGCCAGAAGCGGGGAACGCGTATGAGTGCCGTGGAATCGTCCTGGGCGCATGCGCTGATAAGGGTGGCAAGGGAAACCGGCGAGCTTGAGCGCACAGCCTCAGAGCTTGAGTCGGTTTCCAAGATTGTAGCGGGCTATAAGTCCTTCTTTTTCAGCCCCGTCGTTCAGACAGAGGAAAAAACGAGTCTTCTGACGGAGATATTTGGGGAAGAGGTCAGCAAGCTTGTTTTGGAGTTTATCTGCCTAATGATCCGGAGACGCGCGGTAAGACTTTTGCCCGCGGTTGCGGAGCGGTTCGCGCAGCTTGCGGAGCAGGAGCTCGACGTTGTGAAGATTATTCTCAGGATCCCGTTCCAGCCGGACGAGCAGCTTCTACAAAAGCTGTCCGACAAGCTTGCCTCTTTAGGCATGTTCCCCGAAAGCAAAAAGAAAAACGTAGAGTTTGAGATCGTGCTCGACAGCTCCCTGCTGGGAGGGTTCACGGCGGAATACAACGGCAGGCTGATAGATCAGTCGCTTCGGACGCGTATAGCGGAGGCAGGAAAAAATTCTCTGTGACGCAGTGCATGCCGCCCTTCGCGTGGATTTTGCCGCGTATTAAGGATTTTGCTATGCAAAACATAGGAAAAGAGCCATACGCCGTAAAGCATGAAGTTTTATACCTGGAGAGGGATGGTCATTAATTATGGCAATGAACACCGGAGAAATTAGCCGCATCCTGCTGGAGCGGCTTGAACAGCGCAAGAGCGGGGAAAATCTTTCTGAAATAGGACATGTTATTCGCATAGGCGACGGCGTGGCCCGAGTGTACGGTCTTGAATCCTGCATGAGCGGCGAGCTTTTGGAGTTTGAAAGCGGAGATATCGGCATGGCGCTCAATCTCGAGGAAGATAATGTCGGCTGCGTGCTTTTCTCATCGGGGGAGAACGTCCATGAAGGCACGCGCGTCACACGCACCGGCAAGACCACGCAGGTGCCTGTCGGCAATGAGCTTTTGGGCCGGGTGGTGAATCCTTTGGGACGTCCGCTTGACGGCGGCCCGGAGATTGCGACCGGGAAAACGCGTCCGGCGGAGGTGCTGGCTTCGGGTGTTACCGAGCGCCAGCCGGTAGGGGTGCCTCTCCAGACGGGGATAATGTCGATTGACGCGCTTATTCCGATCGGAAGGGGCCAGCGCCAGCTTATCATCGGAGACAGGCAGACCGGAAAAACGGCCCTTGCGGTAGATGCGATCATTAATCAAAAGGACAAGGACGTGCTTTGCATTTATGTTGCGATCGGGCAGAAGGCATCGGTCATTTCGTCAATTGTGAGCACGCTTACGCGCCACGATGCGATGAAAAACACAATTGTTGTGGCCTCCACCGCCTCAGATCCGGCTCCGCTTCAATTCCTGGCGCCCTATGCCGCATGTGCTATGGCTGAAGAGTTTATGTACGGCGGCCACAAGGACGTGCTGGTTGTCTATGACGATTTAAGTAAACACGCCGTGGCATACCGCGCAATGTCCCTTCTTCTGGGGCGTCCGCCCGGGCGCGAGGCCTATCCCGGCGACGTGTTTTACCTGCACTCCAGGCTTCTGGAGCGCGCGTCAAGGCTCTCGAACGCTCTTGGCGGCGGGTCGATCACCGCGCTGCCGATTATTGAGACGCTCGCCGGAGATATTTCCGCCTATATTCCGACAAATGTCATATCCATTACCGATGGGCAGATCTTCCTTGAGAGTGAGCTGTTTTTTTCCGGGTTCCGTCCGGCGGTCAATGTCGGGCTTTCCGTTTCCCGCGTGGGAGGGGCCGCCCAGACAAAAGCCATAAAAAAGGCGTCGGCCTCGCTCCGCATCGAGCTGGCGCAGTACAGGGAGCTTCAGGTTTTTGCCCAGCTCGGCTCAGACCTTGATCCTGTCACCAAGATGCGGCTGGACAAAGGCGCGCGGCTTATGGACACCCTAAAACAGCAGCAGTATTCTCCGCTTGCAATGGAAGAACAGGTTGTCATTCTCTTCTGCGCAAAGAACGATGCGCTTGAAGAGGTTCAGTTCTTCGATGTCTCCCGTTTTAATGCCGGACTTCTGGCATATGTGAAGGAGAAAGCCCCCGATATTCTGGAAGATATCAGAAAAAGCGGAGATTTTTCGCAGGAGACCGAGAAAAAGCTTCGAGAAGTCATGGAAATCTATAAAAAGGACTTCAAACCATCCGGCCTGAAATAAACGCGTCAGGACACAATTGTTATAAGGAAATGATTCCATGAATAACACTTCTGCAATAAGAACCCGTATGAAAAGCATCCGGCAGACCGTGCAGATTATGAATGCGCAGAAGCTGATCGCCGCCTCACGTATTGGCAAAGCCAGGAGGATGCTCGATGAAGCGGCGCCCTACCACGAGCGTATCCGCGCGACAATCGCCGGTGTACTGTCCAGCTGCCCGGAGGTAGCAAGCCCATATCTGAGCAGCTCCGGCAATGCCCCAAAAAAGCGGGGACTTCTGGTTGTTTCCTCGGATAAGGGTCTGGCCGGCGGGTATAACTCAAACCTTATCAGGCACGCCGAGGCATATCTCGCCGAGAACGAGGTCAAGTATCTCTGTGTTCAGGGCCAGGTGGGGATAACCCAGATGTCCCGATCCGGGCTTATCCTGGATCAGCCGCCCGAGATATCAATTGATCCTCCGTCCATGTTCGCGGCGCGCGAGTATGCCGAGGGGATATTCGGCCTGTATGATGACGGGATAATTGACGCGATCGATATAATCTACACGCACTATACATCTTCCGTTAAACTTAAGCCAATAACGGCCAAACTACTGCCGCTTTCGCCCGACATGTTTGACCTTAATGCCGGAGAAAATTTGCAGGGACGCTCTTTTGAGCCGAGCCCCGAGTCGGTTCTCTCCATGTTGATATCGAAATACCTCAAGGGCTTTCTCTACGGATGCTTCGTTCACGCGTGGACATCCGAGCTGGCCTCGCGCCTCACCGCGATGGACAGCGCGATACGAAACGGCAACGAAATATTAGACAAGCTTAACCTTGTCTATAACAGGGCCAGACAGGCTTTGATCACACAGGAGATTACCGAGATTGTGGCGGGCGCGGCCGCCATGAAAGACTGAAAGGCGGGATAGAGAAGTGGCTGAAAACATTGGACGCGTTTCACAGATAATTGGCCCTGTGCTGGATGTCTGTTTTGAGGGGGGGAACCTCCCTAAGCTTTACAACGCGCTGGAGATCGACATGGCGGGAGGCAAGGTCACCGCTGAGGTGCTCCAGCACATCGGGAACGAGACGGCCAGGTGCGTTGCCATGAATGCCACTGACGCGCTGACGCGCGGCGCGGCCGTGAGAGACACAGGAGCGCCGATCAGCATGCCTGTGGGCGAAAAAGTGCTGGGAAGGGTTTTCAATGTCCTTGGGGAGCCGGTGGACGGAAAAGGGCAGCCCGAAGATTGCCCAAGGCTCCCGATACATCGTTCCGCGCCGCCGTTCACCGAGCAGCGGGGCGGCCTTGAGGTGCTCGAAACGGGAATAAAGGTCATCGATCTTATGGCCCCTTACGCAAAGGGAGGCAAGATCGGGCTCTTTGGCGGAGCGGGCGTGGGGAAGACAGTTCTTATAATGGAGCTTATACGCAACGTCGCCACGGTTCACGGAGGCTATTCGGTGTTTACAGGCGTCGGCGAGCGCACGCGTGAAGGAAATGACCTCTGGCTCGAGATGCAGGAGTCGGGCGTCATCGCCAAGACCGCGATGGTATTCGGCCAGATGAACGAGCCGCCGGGATCGCGTATGCGCGCCGCGCTCAGCGGGCTGACAATGGCGGAGTATTTCAGGGATGAGCTTTCACAGGATGTTTTGCTGTTTATAGACAATATATTCAGGTTCACCCAGGCGGGCAGCGAGGTTTCCGCGCTGCTTGGACGCATTCCTTCGGCGGTCGGATATCAGCCGACGCTGGCAAACGAGATGGGCGCCCTTCAGGAGCGCATCACCTCGACGCGCAAGGGCTCGATAACCTCTGTACAGGCTGTCTACGTGCCCGCCGACGACCTGACGGACCCCGCGCCGGCGACCACGTTCGCGCATCTTGACGCCACGACAGTTCTCAGCAGATCTATAGTTGAAATGGGCATATACCCGGCAGTCGACCCGCTTGAAAGCTCCTCAAGGCTGCTTGAGCCCGAGACAGTCAGTGAAACCCATTACCGCACGGCGCGCCGCGTCCAGGAGACGCTCCAGCGCTATAAGGAACTTCAGGATATAATTGCGATACTGGGCATGGAGGAGCTGGCGGAGTCGGACAAGGTGACGGTCAAACGCGCCAGAAAGCTTCAGAGATTTATGTCTCAGCCGTTCCATGTCGCTGAAACATATACCGCCTATCAGGGCAGATATGTGCCGCTTAAGGAAACTATACGCAGCTTCCGCGAGATCCTCGACGGCAAGCTTGACGAGGTGCCTGAGGAATGCTTCTTCATGAAGGGCGCCATCGAAGAGGTTTATGAGCACGCGGAAAAACTCAAGTCCGCTTCAAAGTAATAAAGATCGCCGCAGCCTCCGCGCGCGGACATGAAAGGAGATTTTATGGCTGAAACCTTTCAGTTGAGTATCCTCACTCCAGAAAAGCGATTTCACTCGGGAGAGGTTAAGGAGATTATTTTCAGCACTCCCGAGGGCTCAATCGGGGTTATGGCTAACCATATGCCGATGGTAGCCGCCGTATCGTCGGGAACCATAGATGTCTTCAAAACTGATGGAAGCAAGCGCACGGCCGCGATAGGCCTCGGCTTCGCGATGATTGGCAAAGAGACAGAGATGTTTGTCGACACGGCCGAATGGGCTGAGGAGATTAACGCAGTCAGGGCGAAAGAGGCCCTTATACGCGCCGAGATGAGGCTAAAAATGAAGCTCGGACGAGTGGAGTATATTCAAACGCTTGCTGCTATGTCCCGCGCGCTCGCGAGGATCAAGGCGGCCGGAGAAAATGATGCGTGATACGCCCGTAAGCATTAAGACGGGCTAAAAGGAGTGTCTCTTTATGGAATTAACCACCTTAATTGGTTTAATTGCAGCGCTTGCGGGACTTTTGGGCGGTATGTACTTTAAAGGGGTGCCCTTTTCCGCGCTTGGCAATCCCGCGGCAATTTTTATCATACTGATCGGAACGGTGGGCGCGGTTCTAAACGCGTTCCCGCTTAGTGATATAAAAAGAGTGCCGAAGCTGTTCAAGATAATCTTCACGAACACAAAGCCGCCCTATTCCAACGAGGAGCTTACCGACCTTATCACCGATCTCGCCCAGCTCGCGAGAAAGGACGGCATCCTCGCCCTGGAGGCAAAGATCAAAGATCTGAAGGATCCTTTTTTGCAGAGGGGCCTCACAATGATCACTGTGGGTATGGCCAGTGAACTCTTGCAGGATACGCTTGTGGAGGCAATAGAGGAGATGGAAAACCGTCATCAGGCGAGCGCGAGTATCTTTTCACAGGCGGGTACATACGCACCCACCCTTGGTGTGTTGGGAGCGGTTATCGGCCTGATTGCGGCCCTCGCAAACATGGCGGACCAGGAGGCCCTGGGCCACGCCATCTCGGCTGCTTTTATGGCGACGGTTTACGGTATATTCACCGGATATGTTCTGTGGCATCCGTTTGCGAACAAACTGAAGCGGAAGTCAAAGGAAGAGGCGCTCAATAAACGCATTATCACCGTAGGCATTCTGCTCATTCTGGAAGGGGTGTCCCCCAACATGATCAAGGATAAGCTTGTGGCATTTCTTGCCGAGTCCGATAGGGCCGCCAGCCCTACAAGAGATTAAGGGCCTGTTATGGCTAAAAAAGGACATCAACAGCATGAAGAACACATGGATGAGAGCTGGCTCATTCCTTACGCCGATCTGCTTACGTTGCTGCTCGCGCTCTTTATCGTGCTTTTTGCGTCAAGCAATGTGGATAAAGAGAAGTACAGCGCTATAGCGAAGGCTTTTTTCAACGAATTCGGCGGCAATCGCATTATAACGCAAAACGGAGGCGCGGACACGTCGGGCCTTCCCGACGATATTTATATTCCGTCGCCGCCGCCGGTATCCCCCGAGCCCACGCCGTCGGATGAAAGCTTTGAGAACTATGAGATGGAACGCCTCCAGGCGCTGCAGGAGGACCTGGAAAATTACTTTGCGGACGAGGGCCTTATCGCACAGATCAATATGCATATTGATGAGCGTGGCCTGGTTATCAGCCTCAACGATTCCGTCCTCTTTGACCCGGGCAAGGCAATTATCAAACCGGGGTATACCGATATGCTTGTCAGGATGGGCAGCATAATTAATAAGCTTGACAACTATATCCGGGTGGAGGGGCACACTGACAGCGTGCCGATCCACACTGAAAAATTTGATTCCAACTGGGAACTTTCTTCGGTTCGCGCAACCACGGTGGTCAAGCTGTTTATCCGCTCCTCGGGGATTGTGCCTGAAAAACTCGTCGCCGTGGGATACGGGGAATACAAGCCCGTGGCCGATAACGCAACGGCCGAAGGCAGAGCGCAGAACAGGCGCGTCGATGTAATAATCCTGAGCGGAAAGTTTAACAGCCTTGAAGACGATCATTCGCAGAGCGAATCGGCCACCTGAGACTCATCCGGGCAGCATAGGCGCTCGGGGCGCTGCTCTTTAAACAAAAATATAACGGACTTTCCGAGACATGTCTCGGAAAGTCCGTTTCGCCGTATAGGTGACTCACCGCGCGGGGTCTGCCGAATTAATCGGACTCGGTCAGGGCGCCAAATCCCTAAGTATCAGGGAATACACGTATTCACCCATTGCTCTGTACCCCGCCGCGTTCGGATGTATACTGTCCGCCGCAAGGGAAGGAAGCAAAACATTCTGGCTGGCCGGGTTTCTGAGCAGTTCGTCAAAATCGGCCAGTCCGTCTATATTGCCTTCCGCATACTGCTGCCGCATCCAATTGTTGACGGTCAGGCGGTTGGCATCCTGCGCCGCTGTTGAGCCGCGGGGAGAGATTGTGCCGCCGTATACCTTGATTCCCTTCGCTGCCGCCGCCTTGAACATCTCGTCAAAGGCTAAAATCATATCGGCCGCTGTCTGCTCCTCTCCCGGGAGGTCGTTGACGCCGATCAGGAACACAACATAGCCAACCCCCGGCTGATTAAGTACATCGCGCTCAAACCGGCTCCTCGCCGCCAGCGGGTTTGTCCCGCTGAGCAGGGCGTTTGTTCCGATGCCCATGTTAATAACGGAGAGGTGGCTGGTATCCGGGTTGCCCTGAAGGTTATTCATCAGCACATCCACCCAGCGAGTATACGACTCATTGCTCACGCCGTACCCGTCTGTTATCGAGTCGCCGAGCGCCACGATGGACTTGTTTTCCGCCGGAGCCAGAACATCTATGCTGCACAGAGAGAACCAGTTGGTTTTGGTGGTGCCGCTTATAGTCGCGTTCAAAATAGAGTTGGTATTAAACTGCAGATAGCTGTTGCCCCTGGCGGCTATGTGGGCGCTCACCCTTGTCGGCATGTCTCCAAAGTATGTGGACACAGCGATTCTCTGCAGTGCGGCCACCGGAAAATCAATAACGTCGGAGGTTACAAATTGTCCGGGCAGAATTGTTACGCCCGCGTTGCCTCCGTTAAAGGTGACGGGAGTGTTGGTCGAAACATCAACATTTGAGGTGTTATTCCTCCCGTTGGCCTTGGCGATACTCACCGAGTTGAGGGTCATCGGCGTGGCTCCGTATTCATTCGAGAACGTCAGGCGCAGCTGATTGCCGGCAACGGAGGTGCGGATCATCTGGCGGAGTGTGGAGTTTGGCAAGGTCAGCGCCACGGTCCCGGCGTCGCGTGTGCCGCTGTCGGTGCTGCCGGTGTCGCCGTAATACTGCGCACTGGCCCATGTGCCGACCCACTGCGCTACAGGGCCATGAACGGTCTTTGTAAATGTAAAGTTGTAGCTGGGGAACAGTGCCGGGAACTTAACGCCGGCGATCTTCACCACATCTCCGCCGGTCAGCGAGACGGCAGGGATGTCCAGAATCAGGCTCGACGTGGTAGATTCGTTTTTCCGCAAGCCTACAGCTTCGCCCCTCACGGCAGCGGATGCGCCGGGCGTCAGCGTCACTTCGGAATAAAATTTCGCTTCCAATCTGCCGTCGGAGGCGGCTTTAAAGCCAACTTCCCACACTTTTTCGGGCTCATAGGCCACAATCTCAATAGGAGCCGAAGCAGTAGCCAGCCCGTTGCCGACTTCGGCGACAATACCGTATGTACCGGCGGCCGGAGCAGCCGAAAGCCTCATAACAGCTCTGCCCGATTTGGGAACCAGGGTCTTGCCCAATTTATTGCCGTCGGCGGAGAGATAAACGTAGATATCTTCTCCTTCGGCACCCGTTGAGGAGACATTGACGATAACATTGGCAGCCAGGGTTTCCACGATGGACCCGGGATTGACATCCACGCTGTCGACGGTGATCACTCTGTCGACAGCCGACGACGACGTGGCAAACAGTGAAAACGCCAGCAGCACCGAAAGGAACAGGGAAAGTGCTTTTTTCATAAGCCAGACCTCCTTTTTTTCTTTAAGGCAGCACCCTATTTACTTATACGGGCGCTGTATAAGATACTATCACTGTTTTTTTATGATGTCAATAATATGGGCGCTCATATTATGATATATTTTGTGGATTATAGACTATTTAAAAACATGCAGATTGTGCCGTGGGTGCCTGTGGAAGATCACTTTTCGCCGCCCTCCAGCTCACGCAAAAGAGTTTTTCTCACTGCGTCCGGGTCGCCAGCTCCGCAAAGCAGCCGCATAGCGCTGCCTATCAAAAAGCCAAGCGCCTTCTCCTTTCCCGCGCGATAGTCGGACACAGACTTTGGGTTTTCAGCCAGCGCCGCCCTCACGGCTGCTGTCACGTCAGCCTCATTTGATATCGTGAACAGCCCTTTTTCGGAGATATACGCCTCCGGTTCCGCGTCAAGCGTAAACACAGCCTCTAAGGCCTCCTTGTAAGCGCCTCGGTTGATCCTGCCGCTTAAAACGAGCGAGATGAGCACGGAGAGCTTGGCCGGGTCAATTGAAAGGTTTTCAGGGAGCGTGCCGGTCTGATTAATCAGGCGCATGACCTCGCCGCAGATAAGGTTTGCCGCCTCACGGGGCTCTCCGCTCAGGCCAGCGACGGACTCGAACAGGTCTGAGATTTTTTTGTGCGACGTGAGGACGGCGGCCTCGGGCTCGCCGAGACCGAAGGCCTCGCGGTACCGCGACCTCTTCTCGTGAGCAAGCTCGGGGAGGCCCTCGCGCACGCGCACAAGCCATGCGTCGTCTATCTCAACGGGCAGCAAGTCCGGCTCGGGGAAATAGCGGTAATCCTGTGCGTTTTCCTTTGAACGCATACCCTGCGAGGAGCCGATTGCATCGTCCCACCGGCGGGTTTCCTGCGTGATTTTTCCGCCCTTACGAAGTATTTCAAGCTGCCGCTCGCGCTCGGACGCGATTGCCCGGCCGATCGCCTTAAAGGAATTCATGTTCTTCATCTCGGTTCGCACGCCCATATCTCCGCCATTTTCACGCACGGAGAGGTTGATGTCGGCGCGAATCGAGCCCTCCTGCATCTTGCAGTCGCACACGCCGAGGAAGAGCAGGGTCTCCCTGAGCTTTTCCAGATAGGCGAAGGCCTCCTCCACGGTACGCAGGTCCGGCTCGGAGACAATTTCTACAAGCGGCACGCCGCAGCGGTTAAAATCCATAAGGGTTCCACCCTCCACGGTGTCGTGTATCAGCTTTCCCGCGTCCTCCTCAAGGTGGATCTCGCGGATTCGGATCATTTTCTCCTGCCCGCCGGCAGTAATCGTCACGTAGCCGCCGCGGCAGATCGGGGCGTAGAGCTGTGAAACCTGATACGCCTTGGGGAGATCGGGGTAAAAGTAATTCTTGCGGTCAAATCTGCTTTTTAGGGTTATCTCGCATCCGAGAGCCAGACCGAGACGCAGAGCATATTCAACAGCGGTACGGTTAAGTTTAGGAAGTGTGCCCGGCATCCCGGAGCAAACAGGGCAGACGTGCGTATTCGGAGGGGCGCCGAACGAAGCGGAGCAGGCGCAAAATATCTTGGTTTTTGTCGACAGCTCGGCGTGAACCTCGAGCCCTATTACGGTTTCCCAATTCAACAAGACCCACCTCCCGGCTTTTTCGTGTGATGGTCGGTGCGGAGCTGGAAGACTCTCGCGGCGTTTATGAGCTTATTCTCGGAGAACGCGTCGCCGATCAGCTGAAGGCCGACCGGCATTCCGGAGCTGCCGAACCCGCACGGCAGCGCGGCCGCAGGCAGTCCGGCGAGGTTGACAGAGACGGTGTAGATATCTTGCATATACATTTTGAGCGGATCATCCGTGTTTTCACCGAGCCTGTATGCCGTGCCGGGGGCGACTGGCGAGAGTATAATGTCAAAGCGCTCAAAAAGACCGGCGAAGGCCTCCTTTATAAGAAAACGGGCCTGAAGCGCCTTTTTGTAGTAGGCGTCGTAGTATCCTGACGACAGTACAAACGAGCCGAGCATAATCCGCCGTTTCACCTCAAGGCCAAAGCCCTCACTGCGAGACTTCCTGTAGACCTCGTACAGGGATTTGGCTTCAGTGCTGCGGTGGCCGTATTTCAGGCCGTCATATCGGGAGAGATTCGAGGAGGCTTCGGCGCACGCGATAGTATAGTAAGCGGGGAGCATGTAATCCGTCATCGGCATGTCAAAATCCTCAACGCTCGCCCCCGCCGCCTCAAACTCCGCCGCCGCCTTCAATACCGCGACGCGCACATCCGCATCTATGCCGTCGTCAAAAAAATTGCGCGGCAATCCGATTCTCAATCCCTCGAGCCCGTCTTTACCGCCGTCTCCAAAATCGAAGGGAGCCTCGATAATACAGGTGCTGTCCATGGCGTCCGGCCCTGAGATTATTGAAAGCAGCGCCGCACAGTCATCGATATCGCGTCCTATAGGGCCGATCTGGTCGAGCGACGACGCGTAGGCCACCAGGCCGTACCGCGAGACGGAGCCGTAGGTGGGCTTTATTCCGGTGACGCCGCAAAACGAGCAGGGCTGGCGGATACTCCCCCCCGTGTCCGAACCCAGCGAAAGGGGAATTTCCCCCGCGGACACCGCGGCGGCGCTCCCGCCAGAGGAGCCCCCCGCAACGCGCGAAAGATCCCACGGATTTCTCACGGGGCCGAATGCACCCGTCTCGCTGGAGCCGCCCATAGCGAACTCGTCCATATTCAGCTTGCCCACGACGATCATCCCCGCCTGTATCAGCCTTTCGACCACGGTGGCGTCATACACGGGCGTATAGCCCCCGAGCATCCTGGACGCGCACGAGGTTTCAGAGCCCTTCGCCGAGATGTTGTCCTTTATCGCAATAGGAACGCCTGCAAGCCTTGAAAGCTCTTCGCCGGCGTCGATCCTGTGCTGAAGGGCCTCCGCCCGCGACAGAGCGTCCACCTCCGTCACGCAGAGAAAGGCGTTAATGTCCGCGTCCGCCTCTTTTATTCTTTCTATATAAGCCATCACGGCCTCGGCGGCGCCAATTTTTTTCCCCCTTACGGCGGAGGAAAGCTGGAGAGCGGTCATATCGCGCATGTCGCAGCCTCCTTATTCAACGGTCTTCGGCGCGCGAAAAAATTCGTCGTTTCTGTCGGGCGCGTTTTTCAGTATCAGTTCCCGCGCGAGCGAAGGCATCATCTCGTCGTCTCTGAAAGCGTTGACATTGTCAAAAGGATGGCTCCGTTCGGGCACTCCTTTTGAATCCAGCGCCTCAAGGCGTGCCATATATCCAAGGATATCCGCCAGATCGCCCTTCAAGCGAAGCCTTTCGCACTCCGTGAGCGTCAGGCAGGACAGATCCTCGAGATAGGCGATAAGCTTTTCGTCAATATGCATGACTGCCCCCCTGTTTAATACATTCAATCATAGCGTCGCGAACCGCATCAGGCCCCAAATTCAGTCAATATCTTTTCCGCTACGGCTCTCTTTGTAGCGCGCATATCCATGGCCTGTTTTTCAATGCGCCTGTGCGCCTCCTGCTCGCTTATGCCTTCGCGGGAGATCAGCATACATTTTGCCCTGTCGACGATTCGGATATCCTCTATTCTTTGCCTGAGACGGTTGTTTTCGTCGCGCATAAGGCTCAGTTTTCTCCGCATCGACCGGGCAAGTTTCAGCGCCGACCAGAAGACGGCCCTGCTTACAGGCTTTGCGACGGTGAGAACGCCGTCGTCCTCGATCGCGGCGGCAACTTCTTCATAGTATTCGCTCCTGACGACCAGGATGACCTGTGACGCGCTCCTCAGCGATATGTGCCTTGCGAGGCTTTCGCCGGATTCATCCTGAAGTGGGGCGTTTATGATCACCAGGTCGAAATCACGGTCCAGAATAAGCCGCCGCGCCTCGCCGCAAGACCTCAGAGTGACAATCGTACAAAAGGATGCCGCGGTCAGCATTTCCTGGAAAAAGGCGGCGCCTTTTTCCGCGAACGATACAATTAATGCGCTCTCCATACAATCGCCACCTTTCATATGAGGCCGTAATCATGTCGCCTATACGGCGCTGAAATACCTTTCCCGGTAAAACGCCGCCCTGTCGTCGGCTGCCGCGAAAAGCACGGCCTCCTCTTTCATCAGCGACACATATCTTGCCAGAAGCTCCTCTCCGACAACGCTTTTTACAAAGGCGCTGTCCTGCGTAAGGCAGATAGCCTTTTCAAGGCTGTCGGGGAGCATTGTGAGGTCACGCGTCAGGCTGCTGTCGGCCTGAAAGAGGTCGGCGTCTATAGGAGGCGCGAGGGCGAGCATCTTTTCAATCCCGTCAAGGCCCGCGGCCATAATCAGGGCAAAAGAAAGATAGGGGTTCAGCGCGGGGTCGGGCGAACGCAGTTCCATACGCGCTTTTTCGCTTGAGGCCGCGGGAATCCTGATCAGCTGAGAGCGGTTTTGATGCGACCAGGAGACATATTTCGGGGCCTCAAACCGGCCAAAGCGCTCGTATGAATTTGCGGTCGGGTTCAAAAAAAGCGTCATCTCAGGGGCTTTGGAGAGTATTCCCGCGATAAAGCTCTCCGACACGGCGCATCGGGCCTCGCCAGAGATCTTGAAAATGTTCTGTCCGTTCTTGGCGAGCGAGATGTTAACGTGCATCCCGCTGCCGACGGCGCTTGGAATAGGTTTTGGCATAAAGGAGGCAAAAAGGCCGTTGCGCGCGGCGATTGCCTTAACCACGGATTTGAAGGTGAGGAGGTTATCGGCACTTCTCAGCGCGTCGTCAAACTTGAAGTCTATCTCATTCTGGCCGGGGCCCTGCTCGTGATGCGAGGTTTCCGGTCTTATTCCCATCTCCTCAAGGCACAGGCAGATCTCCCGGCGTATGTTTTCGCCTTTGTCCAGCGGCGAGATGTCAAGATAGCCTCCCCTGTCCAGGGTAACGCCTGTCGGCTCGCCGTCTTCTCCTGCCTTGAACAGATAAAATTCACACTCCGCCCCGATTTTGCAGCTGTAGCCCATTTTTTCGCAGCGAGCCGCCACTCTTTTAAGCAGAGATCTTCCGTCGTGCGTAAACGGCGTGCCGTCAGGGTTTTTGATGTCGCAGAAAAAGCGCGCGACCCTCCCGGGGCCTGGCCGCCAGGGGAGCACGATCAGTGTCGTCGGGTCAGGGAACAGGAAAAGGTCGGATTTTGTCACGTCGGTGAAGCCTTTTATGGCATACGAGTCAAATGAGACCCCGTTTTCAAATGCGGACGGCAGTTCCTCTGCCATGATCGAGATGTTTTTCTGGATGCCAAACAGGTCGCAAAAACCAAGGCGGATAAATTTCACGTCATTTTCTTTAACAAAATCAAGAACCTCGGCAGCGGTGCTATTCATATTAATCCTCCTATTCCACTGTAACGCTTTTGGCGAGATTGCGCGGCTTGTCGATGTCAAGACCCTTGTTAGCGGCGACATAGTAGCTGAAAAGTTGAAGGGCAATAACCGACAGCGAGGGTGAAAACAGCTCGTCAATACTCGGCAGGCAAATATATGAGAGCATGCCCGAAATATGGGATTCCGGGTGAACGCCTATCATAAGCACCTTTGCCCCCCGACTGATAACCTGTTCGACATTGCTGAGAATTTTGCCAAAAAGCCTTTTGCAGCACGATATGGCCACCACGAGGGTATCCTCCTCAATAAGTGAGATTGTACCGTGCTTTAGCTCTCCGCCTGCGTATGCCTCTGAATGGATGTAAGATATTTCTTTCAACTTGAGAGAGCCCTCCAGCGCTATGGCATAATCTATATTCCTGCCTATGAAAAAAATGCTCTTGCAGCCGACGCATTCTGCGGCGTGCTTCTGGATCCGGTCAACCTGATCCAGAAGCAGGGCCGCCTTGTCAGGCAGGAGAGCCAGCTGGCACAGCAGCTCTCGTTCGTATGCTTCGGTTATCCTGCCGAGCCTGCGGGCAAAGCTCAGGGCAATAACATAAAGAAGGGCCAGCTGGGCGGAAAACGCCTTGGTTGTGGCGACGGCAATCTCCGGCCCCGCCAGTGTGAAGAGCGTGTAATCCGACTCCTTAGCAACGGTGCTGCCCATGACGTTGACAATCGAAAGCGTGACGGCGCCCCTGGCCTTCGCCTCACGCATTGCGGCGATAGTGTCGGCGGTCTCGCCGGACTGGCTGATCAGTAAAACAAGCGTATTTTTGTCCACAATTGGATCCTTATATCTGAACTCGCTCGCCAGCTCGACCTCCACCGGGATCCTGCAGAGCCGCTCAAACACGTATTTAGCCACGACACCCGCGTTGTAGGCGGAGCCGCAGGCGGTGATAACGAGCTTGTTAAATCGGGAGATATCGACGGCGTCGATAATGTCCTTGTTTCCGCCCGCCGAGACGGCCGACTGAAGGGTGTCGCGCAGAACATGCGGCTGCTCCATTATCTCCTTGAGCATAAAATGCTGATACCCTCCCTTCGCGGTGCTGTCCGGGCTCCACACCACGGTTTCGGGCGTTTTTTCAAGCGGCTCCCTATCGGTATTATAGAACTTCACCGAGTTTTCTTCAAGCACCGCGATCTCTCCGTCGCTTAGATAATATACAGAATTTGTGTATTGTAGTATGGCGGGCACATCGGACGCAATAAAATTCCCGCGCTCGGACGTTCCCACAATAAGGGGATTGTCTTTTCTTATAGCAATCAGCTTTCCGGGTTCGTCAAGGCACATAATTCCCAGCGCGTACGACCCCTCCAGCGCGCCTGTAACCCTGATGACGGTGTCCATAATGTCGCCGTCATAATAGTATTCGGCTAGCTGTGCGATGACCTCGCTGTCGGTCTGCGAGGCGAAGCGCACTCCCTTTTTCTCAAGACGGCTCCTAAGATGACAGTAATTCTCTATTATTCCATTGTGGACGACGGCGATTTTCCTCCCACTGCCGAGATGGGGATGTGAGTTCACATCTGAAGGCTCTCCATGCGTGGCCCAGCGGGTGTGCCCAATGCCGATAGAGCCGCGGATAGGAGATTTATCCAGGAGTGACGACAAAGCGACAAGGCGCCCCTTCTGCTTGACGATATCAAACCCGTTCTCGGACCAAACGGCAATACCGGCGGAATCATATCCGCGGTACTCCAGTTTTTTGAGCCCATCCAGGATGATAGGAACCGCGTTTTCCATTCCAACATAGCCGATAATACCGCACATATAACCACTTCTCCAATCTAAAAGGCAGACGGATGGAAGCTAACATTTACCGTCAAACCGGAACAAAGGCGCTCATCAACCGAAACCGACCCAAAATAGGGGCCGGAATCCAGCTGATGAACGCCTTTGTTCACTGTTATTATATACCTTTGTGCCCGTCCGTGTCAACACCTGAAAGCGCGCTGAGCCGACATCCGCAATAACCCGAGCTCGCTTTATTTGACATCCGGCCCCTCCGGGGGTATAATGCCTTTCTACAACTTGGACTATTGCGACCGGCATATGAACAAGTTCAGGAGGAAAAACAGTGACTGAAGAGAGAAACGAAAAAAGATATACGCTCATGGTGAGTAAGTCTATCCCGGCGCTCATCATGCAAATGGCCGTGCCGTCCATAATCGGTATGCTGATTACATCGATCTACAATATCGCCGACACCGCGTTTGTCGTGAAGCTGGGCACCGCGGAGGCGGGCGCCGTCGGCATAGTTTTTTCGCTGATGAGTATAATCCAGGCGGCGGGGCTCACGTTCGGCATCGGCGCGGCCAGCTGCATTTCACGGCTGCTGGGTGAAAAAAACCACGAGAGAGCGAGCCGCGCCGCCACGACCGCGCTTTTTATCTCCTTCATACTGGGAACGTTTGTGGCAATTTTCGGTATTATTTTCATCAGGCCGCTCGTAATCGCGCTCGGAGCAACGGAGACTATCATGCCGTTTGCGATGGACTATACGTTTTATATCCTGCTCGGGGCGCCATTCATGTCGGCCTCGTTTGTGCTGAACCACACGCTGAGGTCTGAGGGCTCGGCGTTCATGTCGATGTTCGGGATGACCGTGGGCGGGGTGCTGAACATTATACTTGACCCGATTTTCATTTACGGGCTCAAAATGGGCGTCGCCGGGGCGGCTATCGCTACGATGATCTCTCAGATTGTCGGATTCTTGATTCTTTTTTCAAACTTTTGGCTCAAAAAGAGTGTTATACATCTTCGCCCCTCGTTTGTCACGCTTGAGTCCCGCCTGCTGCTTGATATACTGAAGATAGGTTCGCCTACATTTATCCGCCTCGCCCTGACAACGGCCGCGATGATTATGATGAATAACATTGCCGGAGAGTACGGCGATTCGGCGATAACCGCGATATCGATTGTCATCAAAGTGATGGGCTTTCTCGTCGCTCTGCTCATCGGCTTCGGGCAGGGGTTCCAGCCCGTCGCCGGTTTTAACTACAGTGCGGGAAAATTCGGCAGGGTGTGGAGCGCCTTCTGGTTCTCAACGGTCACGAGCGTCCTTGCCATGCTGGCGCTCAGCATCGCGACGATTGTGTTTTCAAAGCAGATCATGCTGCTTCTGCAGCCGGACAGCTATGACCCCGAGGTCGTCCGCATAGGCGTTGTCGCGATGATAGCGCAGAGCGCCGTCATGCCGCTTGACGCATTTGTCATCATGCTTAACATGCTGTATCAGGCCCTCGGAAGGGCGAGCGGCTCCGCGATTCTCTCCCTCAGCAGGCAGGGCATCTGTCTGATCCCCGCGATATTTATCCTCGACCATACGTTCGGAGTTATGGGGCTTGCATGTTCACAGGCGGTGGCCGATTTTGCCTCCGTGCTGATAGCCATACCCCTCGCGGTTATTATCTTCAGGTGGCTTTCTGAGCTTAGACATACGGAGGCGGATAAAAAAATAGCCTCAATCTAAACAAATGTTTCCATTTCCCCCAAGAATGTGTTATACTGTAAGTGTCGGCGCGAAAACCTTTGGCGGTCGGCAACGCACGATTGGAGAGGATTTTGTGAACTCAGGAGCGGAAGTCACCTGCGCGTTTACAGGGCACCGGCCGCAGAGCCTGCCTTGGGGATACAGCGAGTTCGCGCCGTCATTTTTGGCGGCCAGGGAGAGGCTGCGCCGCGAGCTTTGCCTCGCCGTCGGTTCGGGATACAAAATCTTTCTCACAGGCATGGCGGTCGGCGCGGATCAGATGTTCGCGTCGCTTGTTATTGAGCTGATCGACGGCGGCGAGGAAATAGAACTGCGAGCCGCCGTCCCTTGCAGGACGCAAGCCTCGCGCTGGACCGAGCCACAGAAGGCGCGGTATTGGGATATCCTGTCCCGCTGTTCGGAGATTGAAGTTTTGCAGGATGAATACTCGGCCGGCTGCATGCAAAGGAGAAACCGCTGGATGGTCGACCGCAGCGGCCTGCTGATCGCGCTGTGGAACGGGTCTCCCTCCGGGGGCACTGCCGGCACGCTGCGTTACGCGCGCGAGAAAGGCCTGAGGCTTTCTATAGTCAACGTTTAAACGAGTTTTTACCTTCCGAAAGCATTTGAGGGCCTACCGGACTAAACCGGCAGGCCCTCTGTATATAAATTGCCAATGGCACATTTTACTCATTTTCAGTTTCATTTCAAATATGTTCCGGGATTACGTTCTTAATCAAGCTGTGGCAGACCCCCCTCTAATATTTATATGATAACCGTATGCCCGTCACATTTCGTCCACCCTCTCTCTTCAGTATTTCATAGGAAATATCTAAAACATCAGATAATAGTCAAAGCAGCAGCCACGCGGTCACATATCGTCCACATCCCTTCATCCCGGTACAGGAGATTAATATCCTGTCCGTCTTTGTGTCTTTAGTATAATCCCCAAATATGTACAGAATGTGAAGACAATATAAACATTTTTATAAGAATATATTAATCCTGCCAATTTACACGATCTTAACCGTTTTCGGCGGCGCCTCTTTCATCTATCACCTCCACGAACTTCATCAGCCGTCCATTCCTGAGGGCGGGAAGATAGAATGCGCGCATGAGCGCGGAAACGTCTCCGGCGGGCCCTCCGGAGCTTGTCATAATAAGCATCTCTACGCCGAACAGGCGATATCGCACATTGTCTATTATATGATAGCCCGCGCGTTCATAGAACGAAATGCGTCTTAGCATCACGTCTTTTTTCACCGCGTCTTTCTCAAATGCGGGGTTTTCCACCTCCAGCACCAGCCTGTGCCCGGGATATCTTTCCGCGAGCAGACCCAGGAGCGCGGTGCCCGCACCCTGCCCGCGCGCCTCCGGCTCCACCGCGAGGTAGTTAATAAGCGTGCTTTCTTCGCTGTCAAGCGGGGTACAGACGGCATAACCGCAGATATCGCCTCCGAGCAGCATAAAATAACCCTCGAGAAGGCCGGAGGAAACCCCGCGCCGGACGGCAAAATACGGCGCTCGTTCACTTGAAGGAAAGTCGCGCTTCATGCGCCGGTAAAGAGCCCGGGTATCCTCCGGGCCAATGCACATAAGAGTAAACGTAACCAAAACCTCCCCGTATATATTGCTCCAAGGCAAAATCATGCGATATTTTTTATAAAAATCTACCGCCCTGCAAAGCAGGGCGGTTCAGGTCATAGTTAGAAGCGGCGGCCGTGCCGCCCCGGAAAAGCCGCATAGCGCGGCTCAGAGAAAAGAGACTCAGGTCTCCTCAAACATTTCCTTCGTCGCTCCGCACATGGGGCAAACAAAATCCTCGTCGACGTCCGCCCATTTCGTTCCGGGGGCAATTCCGTGATCGGTAGCGCCGGTATCCTCGTCATAGATATACCCGCAAAGTGTGCAAACATACTTCGCCATAAACAACCTCCTCAAATGTGGGCCGCTTTTGCCGCGTTACGCAGACAGAAGCCCATAACAAAATTATACCCATAAGAGGCGCATTTGTAAAGGATATTTTATTCAGATTACAAAGAAACGGGACGCCTCAATAAAGCGCCCCGCGTAAATATCAAAAAGAGAGGCTGTCATCTTGCCTTCATAGCCCTGTCCATCTCCCGCGCGGCGTCCCTCTCGGCAGAGGCCTCGCGCTTGTCGTGCATGCGCTTGCCCTTTGCCAGCGCGACCTCAACCTTTACGCGCGAATTCTTAAAGTATACGGACAGAGGCACGAGAGCATACCCATCCTGCCTTACCTTCGCGAAAAGCCGCAGAATCTCTCGCCGGTGCATCAAAAGCCTGCGCGTGCGTACAGGGTCGACATTGAAGATGTTACCCTTTTCGTAGGGGCTGATGTGCATCCCCCTGACGAAAAGCTCGCCGTCCTTAACGGTGCAGTAAGAATCCTTGAGATTGAGCGTACCGAGCCGGATGCTCTTCACCTCGGTGCCGCGCAGCTCAATACCGGCCTCAAACCGCTCCTCTATCGTGTAGTCGTGAAAAGCCTTTTTGTTTCGTGCCGCTGTCTTTATTCCTTCCGACATAAAAATCCTCCATTCAGACGCCGCAAAAGATCATAACACCTCCGTACGGAGGAATCTGCCGAAATCAGGAGGCCAGAAGCCCGCTCCACTGCGTTGCGTACAGGTCGCGTGTCTCCTTCGGTAGGTTTATAAAGCCCTCGCAGTTTTTCAGCACTTCCTGCGGGGGATAGGCAATCTCGCTCTCGCTGAGCTCGGGGTCAAGCAGGGCGCGTGCGGCGGCGATCGGCGTAGAATAGCCTATCGCCTGCACGTTTCGCGCGGAGATCTCCGGAGAGCACATGAAGTTGATAAACGCTTCCGCGGCAGCCTTGTTTTCGGCGCTCCTCGGGATGCAAAACGCGTCGACAAACTTGTTTGCCCCCTCCTTGGGGATGCAGAACGCGAGGTCCGGGTTTTCTTCAATCATTGTGATCGCGTCGCCCGCGTAGTAAGGTCCGAGCGCCGCCTCCCCGCTCGTGAGCTTGTCGAAGATCTGGTCCATTACATATGCCTGCGTGATCGGCTTCTTCTCCCGCAGCAGGCCGTATGCCTCCATGATTTCGCGCTCGCTTGTCGTGTTCAGTGAATATCCCAGGTATTTCAGTGCGATCGCGACGGCGTCGCGCGGGTTGTTGAACATCAGGATCTTGCCGGCATATTTTTCGTCAAAAAGCGGGGCCCAGCTGTCAACCGTTCCCTCGACGACCGTCGTGTTGTAGATAAGACCCACGGTTCCCCAGGTGTACGGCACCGAATACTCGTTTTTGGGGTCATAGTCCGGGGTTTGGAATTCCGAGTCAATGTTTTTGAAGTTTGGGATGTTCGTGAGGTCGATCTTTTGGAGCATTCCCTCCTCAATAAACCGCGCGAGCATATAGTCCGAGGGGATGATCACGTCGTAGTCCGCGCCTCCGCCCTTTAGCTTGGAATAGAGCGTTTCATTGGACTCAAAGGTCGAATAGTTCACCTTTATCCCGGTCTCCGCCTCAAAATCGGATAGCGTAGTCTCGTCAATGTACAGACCCCAGTTGTATACGTTCACGACCTTGCCGCCGTTCCCCGCCGCAGGCGCTTTCGCGCAGCCCGACAGCGCCGAGCACAGCAGCGCCAAAGCAGCGAGCATTAATACCGTCCTTTTCATTTCTCACCAACCTCCTCATATCTGTAGAGCTCGCCGTCACGCGCCTTTGAGCTTTTCGCCTGGTATACGTTGACCAGGATCAGAAGAAGCAGCACCGTGACAAACATTATGGTTGAAAGCGCGTTTATCTCCGGGCTGATGCGCTTTCTCGTCATTGCGTATATCGTCATAGGAAGGGTCTGCACGTTTGACCCGGCCGTGAAGTAGCTTATTACGAAGTCGTCGATCGACATTGTAAACGCCATGATAAGCCCGGAAATAATCCCCGGCATTATTTCGGGGATGATCACCTTCATGTATGCCCGGAAGGGCGTGGCGCCGAGGTCGAGCGCGGCCTCAAACGTGTGCCGGCTGAGTTGCCTGAGCTTTGGCATAACCGAGAGTATAACATACGGGATGTTAAACGTAATATGCGCGAGGATCAGCGTTCCAAGCCCGAGGCCTATGCCGAAGATCCCGCCCGCGAAAACAAACAGCAGCATCAGCGACACGCCTGTAATTATGTCCGGATTTGTGACGGGGATGTTGTTGATGGTCATGAGCGCCCTTCGCGGGCGTTTTTTCATGTTGTTTATGCCGATCGCGGCCACGGTGCCTATAAGCGTCGCGACAATGGCGGACACAACGGCCACAATAAGCGTTGTGTTCAGCGAGTTGATGATCAGCTCGTCCTTAAAAAGCGCCTGATACCACTGCGTTGTAAAGCCGTGCCAGTGCGTGCGGCTTTTTGAGTCGTTAAAGGAGAAGACGATCAGAAAAACTATCGGCGCATAGAGAAAGGCGAAGATCAAAAGGGAAAACGCGCGCGACGGAAGCCTGCTTTTCACAGCATGACCACCTCCTCCTCGCCCTCGCCGAACCTGTTCATAACCGTCATGCAGATGATTACAATGACCATCATCACAAGCGAGATGGCCGAGCCGAGGTTCGGGTTGTAAGATGCTCCGAGAAACTGCATCTCAATCAGATCTCCGAGCAGGAGCGTGCTCCCGCCGCCGAGCAGCTTGGAGATGATAAACGTGCTGACTGACGGCACAAAGACCATAGTTACGCCCGAAAGCACACCCGGCAGGCTGAGCGGAAAGATTACGCGCCGAAAGGCCGAAAAGGTGTTGCACCCCAAGTCCTGCGCGGCTTCCAGCATCGAGTTGTCAATCTTCAGTATGACGGTGAAGATCGGCAGAATCATAAACGGCAGATAGTTATAGACCATGCCGAGCACAACGGCGCCCTGCGTGTTGATAATCTGGAGCGGGGGGACGCCGAAAAAGCCGAGAAGCCTGTTTAAGAGGCCGTTGCCCTCAAGGATGCTCATCCACGCGTATGTCCTTAGCAGGAAATTTATCCACATCGGGAGCATGATAAGCAGCATCGACACGTTTCTGATCCCGGGGACCTCGCGCGCGAGTATATAAGCGAGCGGATAGCCGATAGCCAGACAGATTACGGTGGCCACCGCCGCCAGAGAAATCGAACGCCAGAAAACAGTAACATACTGTGAAAGGGCTGAGAAGTTTTCGGCGGTGAAGCCGCCGCTCTCACCTGTAACAGAGAAGAAGACAACGAGCATGAGCGGCGCCACCGTGAAAACAGCCATCCACAGCACGTAGGGCGAAGCTAAAAATTTGCTTCGGTTATTCAATGCTCTGCCCTCCCGCCGGAAGTCTTCCGCATGATATGGATGTCCTCAGGGATGATCTTGAGCCCAACCTCCGCGCCGACCGGCTCACAAATCGTCGAATGGACCATCCACGAGCACCCCGGGGAAGACAGCATCATCTCATAGTGAACGCCCTTAAACGTAACGGACTCAACAATCGCCCGGAGCTGAGCCGCCTGTTCAGGCACAATCTTGAGGTCCTCAGGCCTGATGACGACGTCGACCCGCTCGTTTTCACCAAATCCGGAGTCAACGCAGTCAAAGTCCCGCCCGAGAAACGACACGAGCCTGTCCCGCACCATGACGCCGTCAATGATGTTGCTCTCTCCGATGAAATCGGCGACAAATGCGTTTGCCGGCTCATTGTATATGTCCACCGGCGTGCCTATCTGAAGGATGCTGCCCCCGTCCATAACGACGACGGTGTCGCTCATCGTGAGGGCCTCCTCCTGGTCGTGCGTGACATAGATAAACGTAATCCCAAGCTGCTGCTGGATGCGCTTGAGCTCTGTCTGCATCTCTTTTCTCAGCTTCAGGTCGAGCGCGCCGAGGGGCTCGTCCAAAAGCAAAACCTGCGGCCGGTTCACCAGCGCGCGGGCGATCGCGACGCGCTGCTGTTGCCCCCCCGAAAGCGACGTGACGCTTCTGCGCTCAAATCCGCGCAAACCGACAAGCGCGAGCATGTCCAGTACGCGCTTTTTAATCGCGTTCTCACCCAGCCTCGCAATCCTGAGCCCGAAGGCGATGTTTTCAAACACGTTTAGATGTGGGAAAAGCGCGTATTTTTGAAAAACAGTGTTGATTTTGCGCTTATACGGCGGGACATTATTAATCCTCACACTGTCAAAATAAACGCTGCCGGAGGTAGGCGTTTCGAACCCGCCGATTATCCTCAGCGTGGTCGTCTTTCCGCAGCCGGAAGGGCCTAACAATGTGAGGAATTCCTTGTCTTTTATCGTAAGATCGATTGAGTTTAAAACAATCTCATCTTCAAACGCCATCGAGCAGTTCTCAAGGCGAATGAGCTCTTTGGACATTTATCATCCCCCGTTTCGGAGCAGATTGTGGAATCTGCAATAATAGAGCAATTATAGATAATATATATCCGTTTGGAATAAAAGTCAATAAATTATTGGACGGGGGCTCACTTGCCGGAATTTTGAAGAAGCGAAATAAGCCCGCGCCGCAAAAAATGCAGTGCGGGCTTTTCGGAAAAGGTCACTGCGTTCCGTTTTTTAACGGGCACTGTCTGCCTTCATGGTCAATCTCATAGTTATCCTTTAAAATGAGCTCTGAAATCGGCACAAGCCGATATCCGTCTTTTTGGAGGCCCTCAATAATTGAAGGGAGGGCCGCGGGGGTATTCTTAGCGGCATTGTGGAACAGGCAGATTGACCCCGGCTTTACGCGTGACAGTACGCGTTTTGAAATCTCGCCGGATGATAAATCCTTCCAGTCAAGGCTGTCGACGTCCCACTGAACGGTAAACATGCCGATGGATTTGAGCGCGGAAATAAGTTTGTCGTCGTATTCACCGTAGGGCGGACGGAAAAGCGTGGGGCGGACGCCCGTGACCTTCTCGATTTTGTCGTTGCACGCGTTTATGTCGGCGATAATCTGATCGCGTGAAAGTTCGGGCATATGGTCGTGCCTGTTGGAGTGATTCATCACCTCATGGCCGGCGTCCTTGAGCTGCCCGACTGACTCGGGGTATTTCTCGGCCCAGCTTCCTACCACAAAAAAGGTTGCCTTTACGTTGTATTTCTCCAGAATTTCGATTAGCTGGGGAGTGTCCTCGTTGCCCCAGGTCGACATGTGTATAGGAACATTGATGCTGTAAGTAATCTCCCTTTGGATGACTTTTACTCCGGAGACCAGCATGGACTGTTCATTCTCGTTATTTTCTTATGACAAAAATGTAAAGCTTGGGCTCTTTGATGAAAACTTGAACGATCTGCACATATCTGATAAACCGCATATAAGCCTTAATTCGGGAAGCAGTTTTACTCAAGAGGCGTTTATCACTTTTTTTGAGATTAGTGAAAACATTGTCCACGTAGAGGACTACGGTTCTAAAAAGATATTTTGCTCCGCTATTGCCTGCACCACGGCATATTTTTATGTAGTATGCGACTCCGGATGATACATCGAATGTGATGAGTTCATTCGAGCCAGTTCCATTTCTTGATGTGTATATTTTCCCTGACTCGGATCCCACATATACCTGTAAATCATAGTTAAATCCTGGAATGCCCTCCATCCAGAAATTTGCCGCCCCCGCATTTGAGAATATTATTTTGAACCAGTCGATATCACTGGTAGAATTAATATAGTGACCGTGGCTGCCAGTATAGCAGCAAGGCCTACAAAGTATGCTGCGAAAATTCAACATTACCGGGAGCATGTCAAGACTGTCCTGTCCTTATGACAACTCTCCCTCGGAGAGCTTTTTCAGCGCTGCAAATCGGGAGTGTATTTATCGAGAAGAGAGTATTTACTAATCTATCTATTAGTAAATACTCTCTTCTACCCCTGTTGTGCCGGTTGCCTGTGGATTTGTCGCTTCGATATTTGCATTTACCCTCGCCCTGTTTTATTTTCAAGGGAAAGAGAGCAGAGGATAATACGATGCTGAAAACAAAGATGAAAGAGTATCGGGCGCGATACAATTTTTCAGCTCCTTGCTTTTTATTAGCGCAAAAGCAAAATGTCAAGGATTTATACAGACGACACAAAGAGCGCTGCTGTAAATCCATATAAACAACTTGGTATCCATAATTGAGCAGAGGTATGGCTTTATCACGTTGTTATCATTGGGCGGATATTGTGAACGAAGGGTAACGAGCCAGAAATTGGCTCGTTTTTTGGAAAGTAAACTTGACATATTCTGTTTTATGTGTTATTTTCATATGGAAAGCTTGCTTTCCATATGAACGAAAGGGCGGTGACAATTTGGAAAACAGGCTTGAGGAAATACGCAAGAAACGAGGCATAAAGCAAGAAGAACTTGCTTCTGTTTTAGAAGTATCCCGGCAAACCATTGGTTCTTTGGAAAACGGCCGATATAATCCCTCTATTATTCTTGCGTTCAAAATTGCCCGTTACTTTGATATGAGGATTGAAGATATCTTCATTTATGAGGAGGAAAAATAATGTTGAAGAAAAAATCGTTTTATGTCGCTCTGATAATTGCAGGGGCTTGCCTGCTCGGTTTAAGATTTTTCCCCGAAATGCCAAAAAGCATAGACGGGATATTCATTGGTGTTGGAGCCGGTTTATTGGCTTTGGGCATATCAAATCTTATTATGAAACACTGGGAAACCACCCAGCCCGATCTGATGAAGCAGAATCAAATTGAATTTCTGGATGAGCGCAATACAATGATACGAAATAGGGCAAAAGCGAAAGTGAGCGGCATTATCCAATGGTTTGTTATGGGCATTGCTTATGTTACCATTTTAATCAGTGCACCATTATGGGTGACGTTGGCTGTTGTGGGCGTTTTCTTGTTGAAAAATATTCTGGAGCTATATTTCATGAATAAATATCAGAAGGAGATGTGATTTCGCAATAGTCAAATAAACCTCGTTAACAATGAAACCATAGACATACTACAAGCAAGGCGGATGGCAGTAAGAGCAGACGAGGGCGGATTTTTGCTAAAATATTTACATTTGGACTGTTGACAAGTAAACTTGGCGAATGTATAATGAGATTGCCATTAAAACTTGGCACACATTAAGACTGGAGGTATTTATCTATGGCAAAGGAAACTCGTTTCCAAACTGAGCAATTATCCCAACAAGGCTCGGTGCTGACACATATCATCACCGACAAAGAGACCGGCGTGCAATATTTGCTCGCGATTTCACCGAATTTGGGGTCCGGCCTTACGGTGTTGGTGGACAGAGAGGGCAAGCCGCTGATCAGCAAGTAATTTGTGGGTGGGGTTCGTATGAATAAAGACGACATCTTAGCAAAAAGCAGGAAAGAGAACAAAGACAGAGATCTATATAATGAAGCAGTTTCCACAAGCGCCGGTGTCATTAGCTCTTTTGTAGCGCTGTTTTTGACCACCGTCTTTTTCGTTCTCAATTCTGTGATCAATCATGAATATCATTGGGGACTGTACGCCATTGTCGTTTCTTTCGGCGCCACCAACTTCATCGTGAGAGCCGTCCATATGAAGCGCAAGCGTGACATTGTGTTTGCCGCAATCTATTCGGCTGCCACCCTGGCATTAACGGTTATATACATCTGCCAATTGGCGGCGGCATCGGCATTTCGATAGGAGGAGCCGATGGAAGATAAATTAGTTCTCAAAAACAACCTAAAAGATGCGAGGGCAGAAATGAACCTATCCCAAGCGCAGCTGGCAAAGACGGTTGGCGTATCCCGGAATACCATCAGCTCTATTGAAACGGGTCAGTTCAATCCGACTGCCAAACTGGCACTGATTTTATGTACTGCGCTGGATAAGAAGTTCGAAGAGCTGTTTTATTTCTGAGCCGGGAAATCGTTCATACACAAGCGCACTCAAATTAAACGCCGTTTGTTTATCTGCTGCTGTTGAGATGAGCTGACCCGTGTGGCAGAATGTGAAAAAATAAAGGTAGATGAGTATGAAATTTATTATAGAGCGCCTATCCAAGCACTATGAGCAGAAAGAGGTCCTGCGGGATATCAGTTTTGCCTTTGAGGAGGGCAAAATCTATGGTCTGCTGGGGCGAAACGGTGCGGGCAAAACCACGCTCTTTAACTGCTTGAACCGGGATATCCGAACGGACGGCGGCGCCTTCTATTTTGAGGAGGACGGGCGGCGCCGTGATGTCAAAGCCGAGGATATCGGCTATGTCCTCTCCGAGCCCTCGGTGCCGGAGTTTCTCACCGGGCGGGAGTTTTTAAAGTTTTTTCTGGAAATCAACGAGGAGTCCATACATGTCCAAAAGTCTCTGGACGAGTGGTTTGAAATAATGAGCATCGACCCCGGGGACCGGGACAAGCTCCTCAAGGACTACTCCCACGGCATGAAAAACAAGATGCAGATGCTGGTCAATATCATCGCCGAGCCCAAGCTTCTGCTGCTCGACGAGCCACTGACCTCCCTGGACGTGGTGGTGGCCGAGGAGATGAAACAGCTGCTGCGCACCTTGAAGGCCGGCCGCATCACGATTTTCTCCACCCACATTATGGACCTGGCGCTCGACCTCTGCGATGTGATCGTGCTGTTAAACCGCGGCGTGCTGGAGGTTGTCGATAAGGAGAATCTGGGCAGCCAGGAGTTCAAGGGAAAAATCCTTGCCGCGTTACGGGAGGAAGGCCATGATTAAGACTCTTCGCATTTTCTTTTCTTTGCGCAGCGCCTATAAGGTCAACAGCATCCTTTTTTCACTCAAACAGATACCTCTCGTGAAGAAGCTCCTTCCTGCCAGCCTGTATAGCGTCCGGGAACTGAAAATATTCGCCAATGTGATCGCCGCAATATGGGAGCTGATTTCAGCGTTTCTAGCGAAGTTTTTATATTTTCTTTTGCCTATCTACTTAATGTTGGCGGCCTACGACGGCATCTCAAAAGACAGCTTGTTTCTGCACATTCTGCTTTGCATGAGCATGATCGGCGCGCTGATGAACACCTTCCTATTCAACCCCACCAAGGATAAGCATTATGCAGTCATTCTCATGCGCATGAACGCGCGGGAATGTGCTCTGGTTGACTACGGCTACGCCATGTTGAAGCTACTGATCGGTTTCCTGATTTTCGGGACGCTGTTTGGCACGATGGCCGGAGTGCCGCTCTGGGTATGTATATTGATTCCATTCTTCGTGGCAGGACTGAAAATGACGGTTGCCGCACACGACCTGATTGATTATGAGAAAACGGGCAACGCCAAGCACGAAAACAATCAACCCAAAGTGGTTTGGGTGATAACCGCCGCGCTGCTCGCGGCGGCATACGGGCTGCCCGTGGTGGGTATCGTTCTGCCATGGTGGGTAACTGTGATTCTGATGATGATCCCGATTTTCACAGTCCTGCTCTCCTTACGGAAGATTCTCACTTTTCTTTATTACAGGGAATACTACCAGCAGATTTTAAAGCCGGTCATAAATCAAAAAGCGCTGGCCAGGGAGATGACCCGCGCCTCGACCAACAAGCTGATTTCGGCGGACGTTTCCATCACCAGCAAACGCAGCGGCTTTGAGTATCTCAACGAGCTGTTCATCAAGCGGCACCACAGGCTGCTCTGGAAAGCCTCCAAAAGAATCGCGCTGGTTTGCACGGGACTGATCGCGGCGTCATTGGTTGGCTTTTATGTTTACCCGGATCTGATGACAATAATAAACAAATTCCTGATGACCAGCCTGCCCTGGTTCGTATTCATTATGTATTCCCTCAACCGCGGCACCGGCTTTACACGGGTGCTGTTTATGAACTGCGACCACAGCCTGCTCACATACTCGTTTTACAAGCAGCCGAAGTTTATGCTGAGGCTTTTTCGCATCCGCCTGCGGGAGATTATAAAAGTCAATTTGCTGCCCGCCTGCGTGCTCGGGCCGGGGCTCGCTCTGCTGCTCTATGCCTCCGGCGGCACGGACGATCCGCTGAATTATGCCGTGCTGGCGCTATCTATTCCCGCGACCAGCGTGTTTTTCTCGGTGCATTACCTGATGATTTACTATCTGCTTCAGCCCTACAATGCAGGGACCGAGATTAAGAGCGCGACTTATCAGATTGTCATGGTGGCGACCTATGCGGTTTGTTTCGGTATCATGCGGCTGAACCTTCCCACACTCATGTTTGGCGCCATGACAATTGTGTTTTGCGTTCTCTATAGTATCGTGGCGTGTGTCCTCGTCTATAGAATCGCTCCCAAGACCTTCAGGCTGCGCGCATAGTACATAGTACACGGCGAGCCGCTGTTTATCGCGGCCGGCATTTTGGATAGTCCGGAATAACTTGTACGGCTCAAAATTATTCCTGTACCAGATCAGCTACCCGCCTGGGCGGGTAGCTGCCATTTTGATGTTGGTTGTTTATATAACGCGGATCTGGATTTATAGACCAGGATATCATATAAATGACTATACCAAAAGAATTGTCATCAGAAATAAGAGACAATTTTAAGTTCTTGGAAGAAGGTTGAGGGGGACTGAAAGTAATAGCCAAAATCGGCAGCAGTGAATGGCAAACTTCTATTTGGTTTGATACCAAACAAGATACCTACTTGCTTCCACTCAAAGCAGCAATCAGAAAAAAAGAAAAAATTATGCTTGATGAAAACGAAAGAATTACTATTTTAATTTAACTGGCTCCACCAACTATATATATCCATATTGAACAGAATTATGGCTATACCAAGACAGTAGCATTGTCGCAGGGTGAATAAGCTGATTAAAAATAGAGGGCCCATTTCTTTGATAGTTGCATGTTTGTAAAGTCAACTTGCATCACAACTTACGGTTTCCCGTCAATCTGTTTCAAAAAAGTGTTTGGCGTATCCGCTGATTACCTTATCAACGACATAAACGACAATTGTGAAAGTGACATGGATATTCCCGCGGTAAAAAACAACGAATTGAAATTACGAAAGCACTTTAAGTATGTGGCGTGGAAAATTGCCAGTATTGTCGCTACCCTCATGGGCAAATTGGGAATGTCACGCTTTGGATATTATCCGTAAGCGTCAAATAAAACAACGCACTACCTGCTCTGCACCTGAGCTTTCCAGAACTCCGGCACAGCATAAGGCAAAAGCTGTGCCAAAGCGTTGATATCATTACGGATATTTCCGTTAGGCGCCTTTTCAAAGATATACCTTAAATACGAGTAAGGGTTCAGTTGACTCTCTTTCGCAGTTTCAATGATGCTGAACATGATGGCGCTGGCTCCTGCCCCTCTCGGGGTATTGGCGAATAAAAAGCTTTTCTTGCCGATAACAAAGGGCTTAATACTTCTTTCCGCCCTGTTATTACTGAGTTCCAGCCGCCCGTCCAGTAGATAATGCTCCAGATATTTGCGCTGTCCAAGCATGTAGTTGAGCGCAACCCCTATTGGCGTTTTGGGCGTGGCGTTTAATGAATCAGCCTAGTTATCTTGTTTAGTGTCGGGAGTATTTTCTGAATCGCCACCCGATTTGCCCGGGCGATACACATCGTTACCGTGATGTGCGACGGTATTTACTAAGCATTTATGATTATGTCAAGTGGCTGGCAAGAGAATTGATAAACTTTTTTGTTTGGTATGTTCTTGACATATCCTAAGCTTATATGCTATATTCATTTTAACAGAGCACGAATAGGAGATGGCATTATGGCAATAGGTGAAAGAATCAGATTTATCCGCAATCTGCGCGGTATGACGCAGAAATACTTGGGAATGACCATTGGCTTTGATGAAAAGACTGCCGATGTACGTATGGCGCAATACGAATCCGGCACACGGACACCGAAAGCCGATTTAACAAAAGCTCTTGCCAATGCGTTGGAGATATCTCCCCATGCACTGGATGTGCCTGACATCGACAGTAACATTGGCCTGATGCACACCTTATTCACCCTTGAGGATTTGCGCGGCCTGCGTGTGACAGAGATTGATGGTGAGGTCTGCATCAAGCTGGATAAGAGCAACGCTAAAAACTATCACGAGATGTCCCAGATGCTTTTTGCGTGGCTTGAACAGGCTAAGAAGCTTGACGCTGGAAAAATCACCAAAGAGGAATACGACCAATGGCGATATAACTACCCTAAATTTGATACCACGCAGCGGTGGGCACCGGTTCCTTCGCAAGAGCTTAGTGATTACCTCGTAGAAGCCCTAAGAGACAAGAAATAGGCACTTTTTTATACAGATAAGGAGGAACAGTAATGGCAACTTATAAAGAAATTCAAACCTATGTTAAAACCGCATATGGCTTTGTACCTAAATCATGTTGGATAGCCCATATGAAGGAAATCTGTGGCTTGTCTGTTAAGGTATCACACAATCGCTATTCTCTTGATAAACGTGAAAAGCCGTGCCCGCCTGAAAAAATGGAACCGATTAGAGAGGCCTTTCAGTATTTTAAAATGCTATGAACAAACAAAAACGGCCTTGCCGACTATCAAAAGTCAGCAAGACCGTTTTATAGAATAAGGCCGATTACCTGCAAACCACCTGCTATACGGGAGTAAACAGAGCGTAAAGCTTAGAGCCTGACTAAAGCTCCGTGTAAATAGCAATAATCTCCAAGAGAAAGAAGCTGGAGGTTATACCATGAAAACGAGTAAAAACATTCTGACAGAACAGGAAAAGGAGTTAGTCAGCCTACTGATGGCAGACTGCGAGAGC
>JAVBNY010000012.1:0-41980 GCA_031551205.1 Oscillospiraceae bacterium
GTCCCGACGTCGATATTTTTAGCGTACCGGAGCTACAGCTCACGTCAGAGCAGGAGAAGGCATACCGGAGGCTCCGGTCAAAGCTCGGTTCCGGCGCTTCGGCAGCGCTGCTCTGCGGAGTCACGGGCAGCGGCAAGACAACGATTTACATAAAACTCATAGCCGATGTGTTAGAATCGGGAAAAACGGCGATAGTACTCGTACCGGAGATATCGCTCACGCCGCAGCTAATGAGCATATTCGTCTCGCATTTCCACGACGATGTCGCCGTTTTGCACTCGGCGCTCTCAATCGGTGAGCGGTACGATGAGTGGAAGCGCATAAACTCAGGCGGCGTTAAGGTCGTAATCGGCACTCGCTCCGCAATTTTCGCGCCGCTCCAAAATATCGGGCTGATCGTCATAGACGAGGAGCAGGAGCATACATATAAATCGGAGAACACGCCGCGTTACAGGGCGATTGACGTCGCCAAGTTCCGCTGCATGGCCGATTCAGGGCTTTTGCTGCTGGGGAGCGCGACGCCGTCCATCGAGAGCATGCACAGCGCCCGCGAGGGAAGATACGGGCTTTTCGAGATTAATAGACGGTATAACGAAAGAAACCTGCCGGAGGTCATCTTTGCGGACATGCGGGATGAGCTTAAAAACGAAAACGGCTCCGTTATCAGCGCGCCGCTTAAAATAGAGCTGGAAAAAAACATAAACCGCGGAGAACAGAGCATACTTTTTATTAACAGGCGCGGAAGCGCGAGGCAAACGGTCTGCGTTGAGTGCGGAGAGACGCCGAGATGCAAAAATTGCAGCGTCTCGCTTTCTTATCACTCCGTAAACAGGCGGCTTATGTGCCACTACTGTGGGTATTCAGTACCCGTTTTTGATTATTGCGGCTCCTGCGATGGCAGGATGAAGTTTGTGGGTGCGGGCACGCAGCGCGCGCAGGAGGAGCTTTTGGGTATTTTCCCGGGAATTGAGGTCATCCGCATGGATTCCGATACGACCGGGGCGAAAAACTCTCACGAAAAGATGCTTGACCGCTTCCGAAAAGGGTGCGCACAGGTACTTTTGGGGACTCAGATGGTCACAAAGGGCCTGGATTTTGAGAATGTTACGCTTGTCGGAGTGCTCGCGGCGGATCTTTCTCTGTACGTTGATGATTTTCGCGCCGCGGAGAGGACATTTTCGCTCATATGCCAAGTCGTGGGGCGGGCCGGAAGAGGAGAGAAGCCCGGCAGGGCGGTTATCCAGACGTATTCGCCGAAAAACAGCGTGCTACTCGCGGCTTCACAGCAGGATTATAAGGATTTTTTTGACGCGGAGATTAGAGTTAGAAGAGCGCTTAATTTCCCTCCGTTCTGTGATCTCGTCAGGCTGACAACGCAAAGCGGAGACGAACATGCGGCCCTGCGTTCTATCATCAGGCTCAGAGGTATGCTTGAGAGGACGTTTGCCCGCGAGAGGCGGGCGGGCGCGCTTGAGATACTCGGGCCGGCGCCGGCGACGGTTGCGAAAATAAAGAGCCTTTACAGGTTTAATCTGATAATAAAATGCGCTTATGACAGGGCGGTGCGTTCCGGCATTGCCGGGGTTTTAAAGGACTTTGCCTCAGACAGGCAGAACAGGGGCGTTTCCGCGTACGCGGACCTCGACCCCGTCGACTGATTTCATGGATTGGTGGTTTTTATGGCGCTGAGAAAGATACTGTGCGTGGGGGATGATACGCTGCTCAAGACCTCGCGCCGGGTTGACAGATTTGACAAAAAGCTTCACACCCTGCTCGACGACATGCTGGAGACAATGAAGGAGGCAAACGGCTGCGGGCTTGCCGCGCCGCAGGTGGGTATCCTGCGTCAGGCGGTTATCGTCGAGGATGAGGAAGGCGTGATAATCGAGCTGATTAATCCCGAGATTATCGCCTTCGGCGAAGAGGCCGAGGGAATTGAGGGCTGCCTCAGCGTCCCGGGAATATACGGCATTGTCTCGCGCCCGGCCTGGGTTACGGTGGAGGCCAGCGACAGGTACGGCGACAGGTTCAGAAGAACGGGCGAGGGGCAGACGGCTCGCGCCTTTTGCCACGAGCTTGAGCACCTGAAGGGGGAGCTTTTCACGAAGAAGGTTATCAGATATGTCGACCCTTCGGAGGAATCCAAAGAATGAGGCTCGTTTATATGGGCACGCCCGATTTCGCGGTTGGCCCGCTTAAGGCGCTTGCCGAGGCCGGATTTGAAGTGCTCTGCGCCTATTCGCAGCCTGACAGGCCGAAGGGAAGGGGCCTCACCCTCACCCCGCCGCCGGTTAAGGCGTTCGCGCTGTCGCGCGGCATAGACGTGAGGCAGCCCGAAAGAGTTAAAAACGAGGCGGTTTATGACGAGCTGCGCGCGATGGCTCCGGATGTGATCGTAGTTGCGGCATATGGCAGACTTCTGCCACGCGAGATTTTGGACATCCCGAAGCACGGCTGCGTGAACATTCACGCGTCGCTCCTGCCGAAATACAGGGGGGCCGCGCCGATACAGTGGTCGATTGTAAAAGGTGAAAAGGAGACCGGCGTCACGACGATGCTCATGTCGGAAGGGCTCGACGAGGGGGACATCCTCCTTGCGGAGAAAACCCCGATCGGCCCGGATGAGACAGCTGGCGAGCTTTATGCGAGATTATCCGGGATGGGCTCGCAGCTGATCGTTGAAACTCTACGGCTGATTGAAAGCGGTCGCGCCGCGTCCGTCCCTCAGGACGGCACCAGGGCGAGCTTTGCGCCGATAATAAAAAAAAGCGACGCGAGGATAGATTTTTCGCTCCGGGCGGAAGAGATTGTGAACCTCGTGCGTGGCTTTAACCCGTGGCCGGTCGCATATACCGACTTCGGCGGGGCGATGCTCAAGGTATACCGTGCGGAGGAGGCGGGGAAAGACGAAAGCGGCGTGTGCGGCGAGGTGCTTGTGGCGGACGCGGCGCGCGGGCTTAGGGTCGCCTGCGAAGGCGGAGCGGTCACGCTGCTTGAGGTTCAGCCGCAGGGAAAGCGCGTGATGACCGCGCGGGAGTATCTTATGGGATACCCGCTGAAAGCGGGGACGATCGCCGGGCGGCCGGAGAAATAAAAAGAAAGACACATGGGCAGGCAGATAAAAGTGGAATGGAGGTGTATTTGTGCCTTATTATATGTACCGGATGGACTATTCGTATCTTGTGTTCTTGATACCGGCTCTTATTATCTCGCTCGTCGCGCAGATAAATATAAAAAACACGTTCAAGAAGTATTCCCGCGTCGGGAACCGAAGAGGCATAACCGGCGCCGCGGCAGCGTCCGATATCTTGAGGAGAAACGGAATTGCCGATATCCGTGTCGAGCGCGTGGCAGGGCAGCTTTCCGACCACTACGACTCGGGGGCGGGCGCCATTCGTCTTTCCGACGGAGTATTTGGCTCGTCGTCCGTCGCGGCGGTGGGTGTTGCCGCCCACGAGGCGGGGCACGCCGTGCAGTATGCCGAGGGATATTTTCCGATCAAGTTCAGAAACGCCGTCATTCCGGTGACACGCTTCGGCTCGATGTTGTCTACGCCGCTGATACTGTTCGGGTATATATTCTCGTTTCCCTCGCTGGTTTTTGCGGGGATCATTCTGTTTTCCGCGATGGTTTTCTTTCAGCTGGTTACGCTGCCCGTTGAGTTTAACGCGTCCTCAAGGGCGATCCGCTCGCTTGAGGAGAGCGGGACGCTTTCCGACGAGGAGCTCACCCAGGCGAAAAAGGTGCTCGGGGCGGCGGCCATGACGTATGTCGCGGCGCTGCTGGTCTCCCTGATGCAGCTTTTGCGCCTTTTTTTACTGTTTGGCGGCCGGAAGAGAGACTGACAGCCCCTTTTTAAAGAGATGGAGGAAGTATGCAAAGCAACGCTCGGGAGACTGCGCTGATGTCGCTGAAGGCGTTTCGCCGCGACAACGCATGGTCTGACGGTTTTTTAAAGCATGAGATCAGAAGGGCCGGCCTCGACACGAGGGACGCGGCCTTAGCGTCGCGCATATGCTACGGCGTGCTTCAGAACCTCTATCTCCTGGATTTCTACATATCCCGCTTTTCCACGCTTCCAAACAGCAGGATTGAGCCGCTGGTGCTGGATATCCTGCGTATCGGGGCGTATCAGATCTTTTTTTTGGACAAGGTGCCCTCGTCGGCAGCAATAAACGAGTGCGTCGAGCTTTCAAAGCGTCACGCAAAGCGCTCGTCCGGTTTTGTAAACGCGGTGCTGAGGGCGATGTCGCGGGCGGACAGCCCGCCCGAACCGGAGGACTGGGACATAACGAAGCTGATGTCCGTACGTTACAGCCATCCGTTATGGTTTGTTGAAAGCATGATCAAGAAGCTTGGGCTGCACGGCGCGGAGGAGCTTCTCATCGCCAACAACGCGGCCCCGCCGATTTGCGCTCAGGTAAACACTTTGAAGACGAGCAGAGACGCGCTGCTCGAAAGGCTGAAGGAGGAGGGCCTTCGCGCGGAGGGGCACATTTTTCTGGACAACTGCGTTGTTTTCACCGGCTCGGGCGACCTTGAGCGTCTGCCGTCCTTTCAGGAGGGGCTTTTCTTCGTGCAGGACGCCGCCTCGCGCATCGCCGTGAACTGTATCCCTCGGTTGGGGGAGCTTGTCCTTGACGTGTGCGCCGCCCCGGGAGGGAAGTCATTTTCCTGTGCGATGCGGCTCTGCGGCGAAGGCAGGATAATGGCGATGGACATCCACGAGCACAAACTTGGGCTGATCGAGGCCGGGGCCTCACGCTTAGGGATAGATTCCATAAAAACAGTGCACGCAGACGCGCGTGTTAACATATCCGAGATCGCCGGGCTCGCGGACGCGGTTATCTGCGACGTGCCCTGTTCCGGCTTCGGGGTTATCAGGAAAAAACCGGACATGAGGTACAAGCTGAAGGAAACCATTTCCAAGCTGCCGGGCGTACAATACGATATATTGATAAACTCATCTAAGTATGTTAAAATAGGCGGGTATTTGATGTACACCACCTGCACGGTCTTTGAAGAGGAAAACGAGGAGGTTGTCGGGCGCTTTCTTGAGAACAACTCCTCCTTCGCTGCTGTGCCGTTTAACGTCCCCGATATCGGGGAGGCGGCGGAGGGACATATCACCCTGTGGCCGCATATTCATAATACGGACGGTTTTTTTATATGCCTGATGAAAAGATTGACATAAAATCATTGGAACCGGAGCAGATACGGGGCTTTTTGAGCGGACTTGGCCAGCCCGGCTTCAGGGCGGCGCAGATTTTCAGATGGATGCACACGGGCGCCCGTTCGTTCAGCGAGATGACGGATCTGCCCTCTGCTCTGCGCGAGGCGCTTGAGGAGCGGTGCAGGCTCTTCAGGCCCGGAATTGAATCGAAAATGGTCTCCCCGGCGGATGGGACAGTGAAATACCTTTGGAGGCTGCACGACGGCAATTGCGTTGAAAGCGTATTAATGTCCTACCGGCATGGGAATACTGTCTGCATATCAACGCAGGCGGGGTGCAAGATGGGCTGCGCCTTCTGCGCGTCGTCAAAGCTTGGCTTCTCCCGGAGTCTCGAGCCTTCGGAGATGCTCGACGAGGTGCTCTCGTCGCAGGAGGACAGCGGTCACCGTATCTCCAATGTGGTGCTTATGGGCATCGGAGAACCTCTTGACAATTTTGACAACGTCGCCGCGTTTCTGAGGCTGATCAATTCGAGGCATGGCCTCAATATTGGCATGAGGCATGTGTCGCTTTCAACCTGCGGCATAGGCGGCATGATAAGAAAGCTCGCGATGCTGCGCATGCAGCTTACGCTCTCGGTCTCCCTCCACGCGCCGGACGACGCGACGCGCTCGGAGCTGATGCCGTCGAACAGGGCGATGGATATCCGCGCCCTGCTTTCCGAGTGCGACGAGTATTTCAGCATCACCGGCAGGCGCGTCTCTTACGAGTATGCGCTGATGCGCGGCGTAAACGACAGTGTGCGCCAGGCGGAGCTTCTCGCGGGGCTCCTCCGCGGGAAGGGCGGCCATGTGAACCTCATCCAGCTGAACGCCGTAGAGGGCTCTCCTCTTCAACCCAGCAGGCGCAAGGACGTAGAAAGATTTATGAATACCCTGGAGGGGTCGGGCATAAATGTCACGCTCAGACGAAGGCTCGGCGGAGATATAAACGCCTCTTGCGGCCAGCTCAGGAGAAAGCGGATGGAAACGAGCTAGGCGCACAGCTTTGTTAACAGGTGGTAATGTATGAAGGTTAGCGGGATGACCGACAAGGGCCTGGTTCGAACGCAGAATCAGGACGCATATTTCCACGATGTGACCGGCGACACTGCGCTCTGCGCCGTCTGTGACGGCATGGGCGGAGCGCGCGCCGGCAATGTAGCGTCCGCTCTTGCTATAAACGTGTTTTCGAGAAGCGTACTTGAGGCCGTCCGACCCGGCATGGACGAAAAATATATGGTCACCGCGCTGACCGGCGCAGTGGGCCTTTCAAACGACGAGATATACAAAGAATCCGCCTCAGACGAGCAGTACAGCGGGATGGGAACCACGCTCGTGGCCGTGCTCGTGCAAAACGGGAACGCGGTCGCAGTGAACGTGGGAGACAGCAGGGCTTATCTTGTCGGCGCCAGCGGTATCCGAAGGATTACGCGCGACCATTCGGTTGTTGAGGATCTTTTTATCAGGGGAGAGCTCACGGCCGATCAGGCCCGGGCGCATCCCAGCAAAAACCTCATAACAAGGGCTCTTGGCACGGAAAACGAGGTGGCCTGCGACATTTTCACGTTTGAGGTCAGCCAGGGAGACCTTGTGCTTTTGTGTTCTGACGGACTTTCAAACCTCGTGCTGGACGACGAACTTCTCTACGAGGTGGCGCACAAGGCCGATCTTCCGTCCTGCTGCCGCGCTCTTATCGAGATGGCGAACGAGCGCGGGGGCAGCGACAATATTTCAGTGGTTTTGCTGGAGATATAAAGCCCGGACGGACTAAGCCAATAGGGGGTGCATCCAATGGACAAATACATAGGCAAGATGCTGGATAACCGGTACGAGATTCTTGAGGTGATCGGAACCGGCGGCATGGCCATAGTGTATAAAGCTAAATGCCACCGTCTCAACAGGATGGTTGCCATAAAGATACTCAAGGACGACTACGCGCAGGACGCAGACTTCCGCAGAAGGTTCCACGCGGAGTCGCAGGCGGTAGCTATGCTGTCGCATCCGAATATTGTAGCCGTCTATGACGTGAGCCGCTCCAGCACTGTCGAGTATATCGTCATGGAACTCATCGACGGCATAACGCTGAAGCAGTATATGCAGAGAAAAGGCAAGCTGAGCTGGCGAGAGTCGCTCCACTTTGTCACGCAGATTGTCAAGGCGCTGAGTCATGCTCATTCCAGGGGCATCATTCACAGGGATATTAAGCCGCACAACATTATGGTGCTTCGCGACGGGTCGGTTAAGGTGGCCGATTTCGGCATCGCCCGGTTTGCCTCAACGCAGAACACTCTCACGCAAGAGGCGCTCGGATCCGTGCACTATATCTCGCCTGAGCAGGCGAGGGGCAGCCATATCGACGCCAGGTCGGATATATATTCCGTCGGCGTGGTTTTATACGAAATGCTCACCAGCAGGCTTCCCTACGAGGGTGATTCGCCTGTTTCAATTGCAATTCAGCATATTAACTCAATGCCGCTCAGCCCGCGCGAGGTCGACCCGTCGATCCCTGAGGCGCTTGAGCTCATTACGATGAAGGCTATGTCGTCCGACGTTTCGCGCAGGTATTACTCGGCCGAGGAGATGCTCTATGACCTTGAGGAATTCAGAAAGAACCCTAATATAGAGTTTGGGTATGAGATATACGACCCGTCCAAGGATGAGGAAAACGAGCCTACCAGGAAGATGCTGCCCGTGAACGTGAAGGCTGAGGGCGTTGCGAGGCGCGACAGGGCGGATGTTGTCGTGAGGAAGGACAGCCGCAGAGAGAGATACGCCTCCGAGGCTGACTACGACGATTACGGCCGCAGGCGCTCAGGCGTCAGGATTGCGGCTTATGGCGCGGGCGTGCTTGTAATCATCGGCGTCATGGTTCTTCTCGGCTGGTTTCTTGTCGCGGTGGTGTTACCCATTATTAATCCGAAGCCGGAGGAGACGCTTTCCGTCCCGAATTTTATTGGCATGACGATGGACGAGGCGGAAAAGGAGACTGTCGGCACGGACGGCGAGGTGCAGTTTGTGCTCAGTGAGACCGAGGGCAAATACAGCGAAAAATATCCCGCCGGGGAGATAATGCTTCAGAAGCCGGTGGCCGGGACGCAGGTTAAGGATAACAAGATCGAGGTAACGCTGAGCTTGGGCGTTGAGACCGTGATCCTGGAAAACTACAGCAACAAGGATTACAGACAGGTCCAAAACGAGCTCAGCGGGCAGGGCTTTCTCTCCAGGGTTGATTATGAAAAATCCGACAAGGTCGTCGCCGGATATGTCATCCGCACTATTCCCGAGGGCGGGGAAAGGGCAAGAAAGGGCGACACAGTCACTATTGTGGTTGCCGAAAAAGAGGATGCGAAGCAGGTCAGGGTGCCGAGCCTAGTTGGCAAAACACGCAAGGACGCGGAGCGCCTGATTGAGTCAAGGAAGCTTGTTGTGGGTACGGCTACGCCGGTCGACAGCGCCGAACCGGAGGACACGGTTATATACCAAAGCTATATTGAAGGGACGCAGGTCGACGAAAAAACCGTAATTGACTATAACTACAGCAATGGGAAGCTTGCGCCTCCCTCCACTCCGCCTTCCACAACGCCGACGGATGTTATCCCCACGTCTCCGGTGACCGGAGAGCCGGTTTCACCGAGCCCCGCCGAGACGTCGACGAAGATCCTGAGCGTGAATCTTTCCGATTATACCGGAGCGGTCAACGTTACAATCAAGATTAACGGGGTTACCACGCACGAGAAGGAGTATGACGCCGGGCTGGGCACGGTCAACATTCCCATTCAGGGCAGCGGGCACGCGAAGGTCGATGTGTATATCAACGGCAGCTTTGCCTACTATTCGACCGTAGAGTTTTAGAATATGGCCGAAGGTGCTTTTACCGGAAGGATACTGAAGTGCATAGGCGGGTTTTACTATGTCGATCTGGGCGGCGAGATTGTGGAATGCCGCGCCCGCGGCAGGTTCAGGAAGGACGGGGTCACCCCTCTTGCCGGGGACATGGTGGATATCTCCGCTGAATACGGAAAGGGATATATCCTGCGTGTCTGTGAGAGAAAAAACGAGTTTTTCAGGCCTCCTGTCGCGAATGTCGACCAGATGGTGATAGTCGCATCGGCCGCCGTGCCTGTGACAGACCCGTTTTTGATTGACCGTATCGCCGTTATCGCGCATTTCAGCGGCATTGTTCCGATTATCTGCGTCAATAAATGTGACCTTGCCAGAGGGGACGAACTTGCCGCGATGTACAGGAACTCGGGAATTGAAACGATCCTCATGAGCGCGGCCACCGGCGAGGGAATGAACGAGATCTTCAGTGCGATTTCTGGCAAGGTTTCCGCATTTACAGGCAATTCAGGAGTTGGAAAATCGAGCATTCTCAACATGCTTGAGCCCGCGCTTTCATTGAAAACCGGAGAGGTCAGCCATAAGCTCGGAAGAGGGCGCCACACCACGCGCACAGTAGAACTTATCAGGCTGCGGGGAGGGGCGGTGGCCATTGACACACCGGGATTCTCCTCTTTTGATGCCGACACCGGCAGATTTTTCTCCAAAGAGGAGCTGGAAGGGGCCTTTTTTGAGTTTCAGCCATACCTCGGCAAATGCCGCTTTCAGGGCTGCGCGCACATCTCCGACAAGGACTGCGCGGTGCGCGACGCGGTAGATTGCGGGGATATCAGCGGATCGAGATATAAAAGCTATGTCCGTCTTTACGAAAAGGCTGGAGAGATAAAGGACTGGGAGCGTAAAAATGACACAAATCGCTAAAGTGCGTGAGCTTAAGCCCGGGAATATTGCCGAGGTCGCCTTAAAGCGGGAATCCGCCTGCGGGAAACAATGCTCCCAATGCGCCGGATGTTTTTCGGAGGCCAGGGTTATCGCTGTGGATGCGTCAAACGAGGCGCGCGCAGATGTTGGCGACACTGTTGTCGTTGAAAGCAGCTCGGGGCGCATTATCAGCATTGCCGCGCTGGTGTATCTCACGCCCGTGCTCACTTTTTTTATTGCCTACTTCTGTCTGGCGTCACTCAGCGCGGTGGCGCGGATATCCCTTGCGGGAGCGTGTTTTTTCGCCGGTTTTGCGGCGCCTTTCTTTTATTCCCGTCGCCTCAGCGGGCGAAGCAATTCCGGGTTCTACAAAATTACAAGGATTATCGTCCCGTGAGCCGGGGCCTTAGGGAAGGCGGCGCGGGAATAAAAAGGGCCGCATGTATCCATGACCTTTGCGGGATGGGCAGATGCTCGCTGTCGGTCGCGCTTCCTGTGCTGTCGGCAATGGGCGTGCAGTGCTGCCCGATGCCTACGGCGCTTTTGTCGGCACATACGGACGGGTTCGGAGATATTTCTTTTCTTGACCTGACGGACGAGCTTTTACGCATTATTGCGCACTGGCGCTCTCTGGGGTTCAGCTTCGACGCCGTGTACGCCGGATATCTCGGCAGTGCGCGGCAGATCGAAATCGCGGCCGGATTCATTAAAGAGTTCAGGACGCCGGAAACGCTTGTATTAATCGACCCTGTTATGGGCGATAATGGGAAGATATACAAGGGTTATACGCCGGAGATGTGCGGAAAGCTCCCGTCACTGCTTGAGTTTGCGGATGTTATCACGCCGAATGTGACGGAGGCGGCCTTACTTCTCGGAGAAGAATACCGCATGCCTGCAAGGGATGAAGCGGAGAGTTGGTGCAGGCGCCTCAGCCTTAACGGGAGGCGGTCGGTCGTGCTCACAGGCGTGCTGTTTGAAGAAGGGGAGATATCCTGCTGCGTATTTGATAAGGCCGCCGTCGCTGCGGTGACGGTGTCTTGTAAATTTGAGGGTGTGATGTACCCCGGTACGGGCGACCTGTTTTCAAGCGTGCTGCTCTGCTCGCTGCTCCGCGGCAATCGGCTCTTCAATGCGGTTTCCGCCGCGGCGGAGTTTGTGGCCGGATGCGTGAGGGAAACTTTTGAGGCCGGAGCGCCGGTGCGTGAGGGCGTATTGTTCGAGAGACGGATGAAACTCCTTACAGAGCTGTGATTTTCTAATGTTTTTGGGGAAATTTTTCGATCTAATGTTATGGTATATTACGAGGAGAGGTCAAGACATATGGTGCACATTTTCCCGATGCTTCTCCTGTGTGGGATAATATGGTATTTTTATGGATATTATGGCCTGATTCGGGATGAGGCGCGCTTCCTGCGCCGCGAGAGGGAGGCGCAGTGGCGCGGCTTTGTCCGCGGCGCGCGGCCGGAGGCGGAGGCCGAGGAAATACTGCCGCAGGACGCTCAGGGCATAGATTTGGACGAGGCGTGCGGGGACGGCACGGACGCCGCTGAGGGTGACGGCGAAGCGGAGCCGCAAAGGCCAGGATTCTCTCTTCTGGATCGTTTCACGTTTCCGAAAGCGTTCCCGCTTGAGAAAAAAGACGCGCTGCCTATTGCGGTAATCACGCTGGTATACGCGGTTATTGCGTTTCTAAACCTCGGTATTTTCACAAATCCGCAGACCTTCTGGCGACTGGAAGGCGTGAGCAAAACCGCGACAATAGACCTCGGTGAAAACACGGATATATCCCGCCTTATGTATTACACCGGTATTTGGGAGGGGGAGTATACGTTTGAGACCTCGGAGGACGGGTTCACGTTTACGCAGAGGTCAAACCTCGCGCAGCCTCACTCCGATGTATTCAAATGGCTGTATTCAAAAGACAAGGACATGAAAAACGTGCGCTATCTCCGGATAAGCGCTGAAAAAGGCCCGCTCGAGCTTGGGGAGATAGCCGTGCTGAAAGGCACGGAGGGCAATGAAGAGCTAATGGACGCATCCGGATTTAGCTCGGACAACGCCGCCGCTGAGAACCTGTTTGACGAGCAAGATACGGTGCCCGACAGCCCAAACTATCTTAACAGCGCTTATTTTGACGAGATATACCACGCCCGCACGGCATATGAGCACAAGATCGGCGTTTATCCGTATGAGACGACGCACCCGCCTCTCGGGAAGCTTATAATTATGATAGGCATCAACCTTTTCGGGCTGGTGCCGTTCGGCTGGCGCTTTATGGGCACGCTCTTCGGCGTGCTGATGCTGCCGATTATTTACTGCATGCTGAAAAACGTATTTGGGAAAACCACCGTTGCCGTATGCGGCGCAATACTTCTCGCTTCAGATTTTATGCATTTTACTCAGACGCGCATCGCCACGATTGACACATACAGTGTGTTTTTCATTATCCTGATGTACTTCTTCATGTACAGGTATATCGCGAAGGGGCCGGATGCGACGTTTAAAGAAGGCGCGCCCGACCTGTTTCTCTGCGGGCTGAGCTTTGGCGTCGGCGCGGCGTGCAAATGGACGAGTATATACGCGGGCGCCGGGCTTCTAATCCTCTTCTGTATGTCCGTCTATATCCGCGCCCACAGGGCAAGGGACGCTAAAACGATTGACGCCGCCGCCGGACGGGCGTTTTCAGCATATCTTTTGAAAACGCTGGGCCTCTGCCTTGCCGCGTTTATCATCATCCCCGGGATAATCTATGTGCTCAGCTACCTGCCTTACACGCAGGCTTCCGACAGGACGCCGATCGAGATCGGGCTTGAGAGCCGGGAGGCTGAGCTTTCAAAAAGCGGAGGGGCTGACGGTGCGCGCCCAATAGAATCGAGCGGGGATCAGTGGCTCCGCGGCATTAAGGCGCATCTTGAGACCGTGCTTGAGAATCAGGAGGGCATGTTTTCATACCACAGCGGCATTGTAGATACACATCCATACGAGTCGCGCTGGTATCAGTGGATATTTGACATCAGGCCGATTCTGTACTACGCACAGTCGGATCATGGGCTGTATTCGTCGTTCGGCGCGTTTGGGAACCCGCTGCTTTACTGGGCGGGCCTCGTTGCAATGGCCTTCATGGGCGTGTGGAGCCGACTGAGGCGCGACGGCAGGGCGCTTTTTATCCTGATTGCCTACCTTTCACAGCTCGTCCCGTGGATGCTTATCCCGAGGCTGACCTTTGCTTACCATTACTTTCCCTCGTCGGTTTTCCTCATTTTTGCGCTCTGCTTTGTGCAGGGGCAGATATCAAGGCGCGAAACGGGGAAAAAATGGCTGGCGTATGCCCCCGCGGCGATTGCTGTGCTGCTGTTTATCTGGTTCTATCCCGCGCTTTCGGGGCTTGCCACGCCTTCGTTTTATGTTAAAAATTTCATTAACTGGCTGCCCTCATGGCCTTTTTTCAGTTAGATGGTTTTGGCGCTGTCCGGGAATCCGGCCGTAGGACAGGGCGTTTTAAGGAGCACGACATGTATCTTTGCGATTATCATATTCACAGCACTGTATCATTTGACGGAAAGGACACGATCACGGCCCTCGCAAAAAGCGCTGCCGAGGCGGGCCTTTCCGAGATATGCGTCACGGATCACTGCGACATTGACACAATCTCCTTTGGAAAGCTCGCGTACGACTATGCGCTCTACGCCGGCGAGCTCGAAAAAGCGCGGAGGGAGCTGGGGAAAAGGATAAAGCTGCGTGCGGGCGTCGAGCTCGGACAGCCGCTGTTTGACGCCGCGCTCACTGAAAAGGTGCTGTCGAATCCATATGATTTTGTCATCGGCTCCGTTCACGCGGACAGAGAAGGCGACGACTACTACTTTAAAAGCTATGAAAGTGCGGAACAGTGCCTCGCCATTCTGGAAGACTATCTTGAGCACGTCAGGGAGACCTGTGCCCGCGTGAGCTTCTCGGTTTTGGGGCATCTGACCTACCCGCTCAGATACATGCGCGGACGGGGCGGCATTTCGGTTGACTTCTCGCCCTTTTTTGCTGAGCTGCGTGGAATATTTCGCCTGCTTGTTGACAGGGGCATTGGAATTGAGGTAAACTGTTCCGGTCTTTTTTCCGATCTGGGAGAGACATTGCCGCCGCCCGCGCTTCTAAGGCTTTACCGCGAATGCGGGGGCGAGATAATAACCGTCGGCTCGGATGCACACACGGCGTCGGGGGTCGGAAGAGGCGTCAGAGAGGGCATGAAGCTGCTCAGTGAGGCCGGATTCAGGTATTTCACGGTTTTTGAGGCGATGACCCCTCGCATGGTGAGTATTGGGTAGAATAGTTAACGTGACTCCAAATCTCTTTTATTCGGAGGGATAGAGATATGTCTGTTATTTTTAAGAATATCACCGCTGTGACAATGGACGACGAAAGCCCGGTGCTTGAGGGCGCCTGCGTCGTCGTAGAGGGTTCGAAGATCAAGTATGTGGGGCAGACGGCGCCGGAGGGGCTTGAAGGCGAGATAATAGACGGCACGGGTAAGGTGCTCATGCCGGGCTTTGTCAACGCGCACACACACCTTCCCATGACGCTGCTGCGCGGATACAGCGATGACTGCGATCTTCAGGTCTGGCTGAATGAGTACATATTTCCGATCGAAAACAAGCTTGACGGAGAGGCTGTGTCCGTCGGGACGAGGCTCGGGCTGCTCGAGAGCATCGCCTCGGGCACGACGTCGGTTTCCGACATGTATTTTTTCTGTGAGGAGATAGCGCAGGCTTGCATTGACGCGGGTGTGAAGGCGAACATCTGCCGTGGCGTGACCTGCTTTGGTGGAGAATACGACCCCAAAACCCACGCGCCCACGATAAACACGCATGAGCTGGCGGACCAATACCACGGCTTTGACGACGGGCGCATCAGGATCGACGCGTGCATCCACGCGGAGTATACCTCGTTTGACAAGGTCTGGCAGAGCATCGGCGGCATTGCACTTGACCGCGGACTGCTGATGCACCTCCATCTCTCCGAGACGAAATCCGAGCATATAGAATGTATCAGGAAGTATGGCATAACGCCCACAGAGGCGCTCGACAGAGCGGGTGTGTTCAGAACGCCGGCGCTGGCGGCGCACTGCGTCTGGCTTGAGGATAGGGATATCGAGCTTCTCGCCTCAAGAGGTGTTTCCGCCGTACACTGCCCCGTGTCAAATCTGAAGCTGGCCTCGGGTGTTGCTCGGGTTCCCGAAATGCTGAAGGCGGGCATCAACGTCGCGCTGGGTACGGACGGCGCCGCCTCGAACAACAGCCTCGACATGTTTGAAGAGCTGAAGCTCTCATGTATACTGCACAAGGCCCAGGCGATGAACCCTGTTTCAGTCGTTGCGCTCGACGCGCTCAGGATGGCTACAGTCGGCGGAGCGGCCGCGCAAGGGCGGCTGGGCGAGTGCGGCAGGATAGCCGAGGGCTATGACGCAGACCTTATTATGCTGGATTTTGACAGGCCGCATCTGGCGCCGTGCCATAACGTCATCTCAAATATTGTCTATTCGGCGCACGGAAGCGACGTAATTATGAATATGGTGCGCGGAAAAATAATATATAGAAATGGGGAGTATCTTACGATTGACAGGGAGCGGGTGCTCTTTGAGCTCAGGTCGTATGTTCATCCGCGCGTTTTTGAAAAGTAGCACGTAACGCGTAAAATCGGGCTCCCTGAAGGGTGTTTTTTATGCCTGAGCAGAATGTTGGGGCAATCTCTTTCGCCTGCGCCGTGCTTTCGGAGGACTTCATCGGGAGGAGGCTCTCGGCCGATAACCGGGAAAGGCTTCGCTTGTCGATTGAGGCCGGGCAGATGCCATGCCTGGCTGTTGCGGACGCGCTTGCCGCCGTGCTGCGCGACTGGGCAAGGAGCCAGCGCGCGGTGGGATTTCTGCACTACGTTCAGCCGCTTTATCCGGCGGAAATACGTGAAGCGGCGCTTTTTTCAGTCAGGGGAGAGCCGTCGGACCTGATGGAACTGACAGGGGAGACGCTTATTATGCGCCGCACTCCGGCGCCAAGATATCCTTCGCCGGGCGTCAGTTCTTCGGGTTTTTTGTTCGGGCGGTCGCTCTGGGACTTTAGGTCCAGGATCTTTATCTCGGAAGCCTTCGGCAATCGGCTTCTCTTTATCCCGGCTCAGCTGCTGGACATGGATAACGGCGCGCTCGACGACAGAACGCCGCTCCTGCGCTCAGTTGACGCGCTCAACACGGCGGCGGTTCGACTTTTGCACATCATCTCCCGGCGAGATGTTCCCAGGTTCTCGCTCCATGCCGGGATTACCGTGCGGTTTTCGATTGCGTTGGCCGGCGGTCTGCCCGCGGGGGCGCTGCAGCGGCGCGTTTTTGTAAGTGAGCTCGCGCAATGCCTGTCCGCGCTGGGCGTCGTAATGAGAACACTCAGAAGGGTCGACGCCTTCAGGTTTGAGATAGGGCTTGAAAGCGCGGATATCCTCTCCGCGCACAACGCTTTGCTGAATTTTTTTGACACATTGTACCGCTCGGCCGAGGCAGCCGGCCTTCAGGTTTGCGTACCGGAAGCAAATGCCTCCGGAGGCGTTCTCTCAATGCCGTCTGAGTTTTTCTTCATGGCAGGCAGTATAAACACCCTTGCTCAGCCGGACGACAGGGTGTCGAGGCTCTGGTTTCTCACAATGGTTTGCATGTTTTTGCGCGCGGCCGACATATACGCCCCGCTGCTGCGTTACGCATCGGCGTATAACGGCGGCATCGGAGGGGAGGGGCAGCCCCCCGCAATTGTATCCGTGAATCTGGGCGCAGAGCTGACAGAGCTTCTTTTAAGGCTCGCTGAGCTGCCGGAATCCAGAAGCGCGAGAAGACGCAGAATATCCGAGCTTTTGGATTCGTTCACAGAGGTATTCAGGCCGTCGCTTGAGAGTCTGACGTCACCGATCGCGTTCACCGGTAACGGTTTTGAGTTTCGTATGCTTCCGGCGGGGAGGCTTGCGGCGAGGCTCGGTTTTGTGATGAACACAATTCTTGCTGACTCGGCGGAGTTTCTCATCTCCAGGCTTATAGACGCGGAGGATCCTGAGTGCGCCCTGCTTGAGGCGCTCGGCGGCATCGTCAGGGAGCATGGCAGGATAGTCTTCAATGGCAATGCCTATACTGAGCTTTGGGTCAAGGAGGCGTTTGAGAGAGGTCTTCCGAACATTGCCTCGGCTGAGGATGCCCTGTCGCAGATCGTAACCGATGCCTCGGTGGAGCTTTTTGAAAGATTTTCCGTTTTAAGCCGAGCCGAGCTTGAGCTGAGAAAAACAGTTGAGCAACTGCCCAGAATGATGTTATAATAGTGCCTTACAATACGGCAGGTTACGGTGAGGCCTTTCACACGGCCTTGCCGGCAAAATAAAAAGTAGGTGTAGTTTTGCGAGAAAAAGAAGGACAAAGTTTTCTGCACGGCGCGGTTATCCTCGCTGTGGCAACCGCTTTGATAAAGGTCATAGGCGCCCTGTTTAAGATACCGCTCGGGAACATGCTGGAAAGCACGGGGTTTGCCTATTTCAATATGGCGTACAACGCGTTCACCGTGCTGCTCATCATCTCGACCTCCGGCCTGCCGATTGCCGTTTCAAAGATGGTTTCAGAGGCTGCCGCAAAGGGCAGCAGGTTCGAGATAAGGCGCATTTTCAAGATTGCGCTTTTGGTATTTTCCGTTTTAGGCGTGATATTCTCGGTCGCGATGTTTGTGTTTGCCAGGCAGATTGCCCAGGCGATGGGCGACGTCGGCTGCACAATGTCGATCCAGGTGCTCGCGCCGGCGGTGGTGCTTGTATCGCTTAACTCGGCCTTTAGAGGGTACTTCCAGGGATTTTCCAACATGTATCCCACCGCGATATCCCAGGTTATCGAGGCGATCTGCAAGCTTGTGCTCGGATATACGCTGGTCAGGATTATTACCGACAGGGGTTATTCTCAGGAATACGCCTCTGCGGGAGCGATCGCCGGCGTGACGATCGGCGCGGTTCTGGCGGTTTTGTATCTCGCCTTCCTCAAGCTCCGCGAAAAAAACTCGCGCGCAGCGGAGATAAAGATAGGAGCCTCAAGAGGCCGTTTATTCAGAAAGCTCTTTATCATCTCAATCCCGATCACGCTCGGCTCCTCCGTGCTGGCGATCACAAACATGATCGACACCATGCAGATTGTCAACCGGCTTCGCTTCTCCGCCGGATTTCTCGGCGACAGGGCGACCGCGGTTTTTGGGGACTACAACCTGTCTACAAGCCTTTTCTCATTCCCGGGCGCGTTTATTATGGCGCTTTCCGTTTCTATTGTGCCGGCACTCTCGGCCGCGCGCGCGGCAAACAACAATCGGGCCATTGAGAGAAATGTTGAGTCGGGGATGAGGATAGACGCGCTTTTGAGCCTTCCGTGCGCTGTGGGGCTGTCCGTCCTTGCGGAGCCGATTTTGAGGCTTCTCTATCCCGCCAAGCCGGATTCCATTCCCGTCGCGGCGCACGCCCTGACAATGCTGGGGATCGCCGTGTTTTTCCAGTGCATGGTGCTGATTTTAAACGCTTCACTTCAGGCACTCGGCAAAGAGAGGCTCCCCCTGCTGGCCATGATTGTGGGAAGCGCGGCCAAGATTGGGCTAAACTGGGTGCTCGTGGGCAATCCCGCGATCAACATAAAAGGCGCCCCGATCGGAACCATTGCGTGTTATCTGATTATCATGACGATGGATATGTTCTTCCTGATAAAGTACGCGCGGGTCAAGCTCAACCTCGCAAAGATATTTCTGAAGCCTGCACTATGCGCGGCTCTTATGGGCGTCGCGGCATGGGCTTCGTTCGGGATACTGAGCAGGTTCGTGGGTCCGAAGCTTGGGGTTATTGCGGCGATACTCGTCGCCGGGGGGATTTACATGATTTTGGCTGTTTTTCTCAGGGCGGTCACGCGTGACGACATGATCCTGCTCCCAAAAGGCGAAAAAATTGCGGATTTTCTAAAATTATGACAAGAAATTTTAATAAATGCTTGAAATAAAGGAAAATATATGTTAGATTTTGTATACAAAACGAAGTACGGGGTTTATGATCTTGTCAGGATAGTGGAAATCCTGAGGTCCCCAGGCGGCTGTCCGTGGGACATTGAGCAGACGCACGAGTCGACAAGGCGCAATCTGCTTGAGGAGGCCTACGAGGCCGCGGAGGCGATCGACACGGGCGACAGAGCGCTCCTTCTTGAGGAGCTCGGCGACGTGCTGGCACAGGTCGTGTTCCACGCTCAGATCGAAAGGGAAGCGGGAGAGTTTGACCTTGATGATGTTGCAAATGGCGTTTGCATGAAGTTTATCGAGCGTCATCCGCATGTGTTTGGCGACATTAAGGTATCCGGCAGCGGCGAGGTGCTGGAGAACTGGGACGAGATCAAGCGCGCGCAAAAGGGGCATGGGACGCACTCGGAGGCAATAAGCTCGGTTGCGCGTTCGCTGCCGTCTCTGTGGCGGGCGGAAAAAATCCAGCAAAAAGCCCGCAAGGCCGGATTTGACTGGGAGGACTGGCGCGGCGCTATGGACAAGCTGTCCGAAGAGATTGCAGAGCTTCGCGCGGCGCTGGAGGGTGGGGGCAACCCCGGGGAAGAGCTTGGCGATCTGCTGTTTTCAGCCGTAAATGTCGCCCGGTTTCTAAAGACAGACCCTGAGCAGGCACTGCACGACGCCTGCGACAAGTTCTCGGTCAGGTTTGAATATGTCGAAAAATGTGTCCTCGAAGAAGGCAAGAGCATGGAAGATATGTCGCTCTCTGAGCTGGACGCGCTTTGGGAGCGGGCGAAGGCCATATCTGACTGAATTGGGCTACAGTGGCAGAGATGAATATTTATCTGGGCCTTTAGCATAATAAGACCATACATTCATACTAAGGAGGAAAAGTTGTGAACAAAGCTGACCTTATTAACGCGACAGCGGAAAAAGCGGGGCTGTCGAAAAAAGACGCGGAAAAAGCTGTTAACGCCGCAATCGCAATTATTAACGATGCTCTAATTGAGGGTGACAAGATTCAGCTGGTTGGATTCGGCGCCTTTGAGGTCAAGGAGAGAAAGGCAAGAATCGGCAGAAACCCGAAGACAAAAGAATCTATAAACATCCCCGCTTCCAAGGTTCCGGTTTTTAAGCCGGGCAAGGCTTTGAAGGACGCTGTCGCGCAGGGTTAGAGATGAATAACTGTATAATGGGGGCCGACGGACGGCTCCGCGGCTTCCATTATACCTGAATTTTCAGAGGTAAAATGAGACTTGACAAATATCTTAAGGTGTCCCGCCTTATAAAGCGAAGGACTGTTGCGAACGAGGCCTGCGACAACGAGCGGGTTATCGTGAACGGGAGGCCGCAACGCGCTTCCTATGAGGTTAAGACGGGCGACGTGATTGAGATGCGCTTTGGACAGAGAACCTTGAAGGTCGAGGTGCTGGAGGTTCGCGAAAGCGCACAGAAGGCGGATGCCGGCGCTTTGTACCGCGAGCTTACGTAACGCCATTTAGGCACATAAAATTGCGAATAATATGCCCCCGGCTCCAATATACTTGTACAAAAGTAAAAGGGGGCCTGTTAAATGGCATATGAGGATAGAACGCGCGGACTTGAAATGCCGCACAATGTAATCATTGAGGGCAGAGAGCGCCTCAGCGTCTCCGGCGTGGAGGACGTTGAGAGCTTTGACGAGAGCACAATCGTGCTTTACACAACAAAGGGTTCGCTCGTGCTCAAGGGGTCGGATCTGCACATCGGCAGGCTGAGCTTGGATAACGGCGAGCTTTCGGTTGAGGGGAATATTGATTCGCTTACATATGAGGATCAGGAAAAGCCGTCCGGCGGTTTCTTTTCCCGCCTGTTCGGGTAAGCCGCTGTGGAGATTTCCATCGCGAGTCAGACCGTTGAGTTTTTAATGTCGGCATTTTTGGGTCTTTTGCTTGGCGGAATGTATGACATCTTCCGTGTGGCCAGGGCGAGGATAAAGATCAGATTTATCCCGGTTTTTTTGGATTTTTGCTTCTGGATTTCCGTTGCGCTGGCCTTTTTCGCTTTTGTTATGACGGTCACATCCGGCACCGTCAGGCTTTACAGCGTGGCGGGCATGACAATCGGCGGCCTTGTCTATTTTCTGATTCTGAGCCATTTTTTCCTGAGCGTCATCTTTCTTGCCGCCGACCTGATCTCAAAAACACTGTTTTTCCTTTCGCGCCCAGTTGTCTATGCGGCTGAAGCTGTAAAAGAAATATTTGGAGTCGCCCGAAAAAGCTTTTATTTATCTTCAAAAAGGTATACAATAGGAAAAAGGGCGCGCAAAAGGGTCGCGACTTCTTTACAAAGGGGGAGACCTTCGGATGAAACGGCGAAAAGGAAGTCTTGCCGCAAAAATAGTGGTTTTGGGGCTGGCCATTCCGGCCGTCATTAACCTTGTTTCGAACCAGATAAAGATCAATGATGAGCGGCGGCAGCTTGACCAGCTTAAGGCGGCCGTGGACGAGCAAAGGAAGACGAACACCGCTTATGGAGACGCGCTCGGAGCCAATGAGGACGATGATTTCGTCAGGTCTACGGCGAGGAGTAAGCTTGACATGGCGGCACCGGGGGAGAGGGTATTCATCGACATATCCAGCTAGGGCGCGCGGCCGGCGGGATCGGAGGGGACCTTCCGCCCTGCCTTTTATAGACAGTGTGTCTCAGGTTTCAACAAAGGAGGATATTTCTGTTAATATGGAGCTCTCCGTAGGGATGGTCCTTGATGGAAAGGTTACAGGTATCACTAAATTTGGCGCGTTTGTCTCTTTGACGGGGGGCAAGTCCGGCCTTGTGCACATTTCTGAGATAGCGCATACATTTGTCAGCGATATTCGCGAGCATATTGAGGTCGGGCAGGACGTAAAGGTCAAGCTGATTGGCATTGACAAGGAAGGTAAGATTAACCTTTCAATCAAAAAGGCTGTCGACCCGCCGCCTGTAGAGAGAAGGCCCTATCAGGATCAGCGCGGTGACAAAAGGGGATATCAGGAAAGAAGACCGGAATGGGGGCAGCGCCCTCCTCCGCAATACTCTCCGAGGCAGGCTGAGGGCGGCGATTTTGAGGATAAGCTCAAACTCTTTATGCAGGATTCTAAGAACAAGATGTCCGACATGAAAAACTTTTCGGAAAAGCGCGGTTCGGCGCGTCCGCGCAAGCACAAGTAAGTACATAGCTTTATTTTAGGCAACCATTATCCCTCGGGATGATGGTTGTTGTTTTTTATTCCCTGATTTGATATAATACGCTATTAGGGCAACACCGCGTGCGGTATTGTATTAGGTCTTATTAAGGGGACATAAATAATTCAAATAGGAGCAGATGCCTGTGCGCTATTCAAGTTGGAACGTACCGGAAGTTAATAGTGAGGCTGTCAGGCTGCTTACCCAGCAGGGCATATCCGGATGCGTGGCGGCCTCGGCGCTTGTCGCAAGGGGATATGACACCCCTGAAAAGGCGTTACAGCTGCTCAACTGCGGCAAAAGCGGCCTGCACGATCCTTTTCTTATGAAAGATATGGATAAGGCGGTTAGCAGGATAGAGGGCGCGGTAAAAAACGGCGAACAGATCTGCGTTTACGGCGATTACGATGTCGACGGCATAACCTCGGTCAGTATTCTGGTGGATTATTTGGGCTCGAGAGGCGCGGCGTGCGACTATTATATCCCGGACAGGCTGGCCGAAGGGTATGGGCTGAACGAAGGCGCTGTAAGAAAAATTGCTGAGAGCGGAGCGAGACTGATTATTACCGTGGATCTCGGCATAACAGCGTGCGAAGAGGCCGAGCTCTGCAAAGAGCTTGGTGTAGATATTATTATAACCGACCACCATGAATGCAAGCCCGACCTGCCCTGCGCGGTGGCCGTCGTCAATCCACTCAGGCCGGACTGCGGATATCCGTTTAAGCATTTGGCGGGATGCGGCGTGGTTTTAAAGCTGGTGTGCGCGCTCGCCGGGGAAATCTCCGGTGAAATCTTTGACAGGTACTGCGGGCTGTGCGCGATTGGAACCATCGCTGACGTTATGAATGTTTTAGGCGAAAACAGGGCTATTATCGCCTGCGGCATGCGCGCGCTCGAGGCTGCTCAAAGTCCTGGGATAATGAGCCTTTTCAGGCAGGCCGGTGTTAAGGTGCGGCGCATCCCTTCTTCTGTGATCGGATTTACGATTGCGCCGAGGATAAACGCGGCAGGACGAATGGGCACAACGCGCAAGGCTGTTGAGCTCCTGCTGACAGACGATCTCAAAAAGGCGGGCGAGCTCGCGGCGGATCTTTGCGACCTCAACCGCAAGCGGCAGATAATTGAAAACGGCATAATTGAGGAAACTGTTGAAAGGGCGATGGCGTCTGAGCCTCCGGGAGGGCACAGGGCGATTGTGTTTGAATCGAGGCAGTGGCATCAGGGCGTTGTGGGCATCGTGGCTTCAAGACTTTCGGAGCGGTTTTACTGTCCGGTTTTTCTGATTTGCGTTGAGGATGGCGTTGGGAAGGGCTCCGCCAGGAGCTTTGGCGGATTTAACATCTTTGACGCGCTTTCCTCCTGCGGCGACCTGTTGGAAAGCTTCGGCGGACACAAATACGCCGCCGGGTTTGTGATAAAGGAAGAGCATATCGATGTTTTCAGGGAACGGATTTGCGGCTTGGCGTCAGACTTTGTGCCTATGTGGGAGGATAAAGAGCTCTATACGGACGGGGAGCTTTTCCCCGCCGACATAACTGCGTCCTCGGTTTTTGAGCTCGACGGACTTGAGCCGTTCGGCGCGGGCAACAGGCAGCCGGTATTTGTACTGAGAGACGCCGAGATAGGCTCACTTGCCGCCATCGGCGGTGGGAGGCACCTGCGTTTTTGCGCGAAAGTCATGGGCAGGCGGTTTGAATGTGTGCTCTTTTCTCAGACAGTCAGCGAATTTGAGCTCTGCGAAGGCGACAGCGGCGATATAGCGTTCAGCCTTGAGATAAACGACTTTAGGGGTGAGAGCAATGTCCAGCTCCTCATCTGCGACGTCAGGCAGTGCGAGAGAGACCGCGAGGAAATACAGCGTCAGGAAAAGCTGTACGCAGACTTTCGGGATGGAAGGATTGATCGGGCCGACGCCGGAAAACTCTACCCAAGGCGTGTGGATTTTATTGCCGTGTGGCGGTTTATCAGGCAGCTGGAAAAGAGCAGGACGGTTAAGTACCCTTTCGGAAGGATGTGCAGAGAGGTATTTGGAGCTGATGTAACCGCAGTTTACGCGAGGATGCTGATCTGCCTCGACGTGTTCATGGAACACGGGCTTATTGAATACACTGTTTCAGATAACCGGCTTACGGTATATCAAAACGGGTTTGACGGCAAGGTAGACCTGAACGATTCCATGATTCTCTCGCGGCTCCGTGAATTTTGCGGCGCACGCTAGATCTCTGTTTTTACGGGAATCGACAATTTTTTTTGGAATGTGATAGATATGCAGGAAATTAACGACAGGTTTGAGCTTCTTCTTGAAAAAGTGAAAAAGGCCAACCTTTTGGCGGACGAAAACATTATTCGCAGCGCCTTTGATTACGCGTGCGGCCACCACGAGGGGCAGCTCAGGAAGGATGGCAGCCCGTTTGTGTCGCATCCGCTTGCCACCGCGGAGATAGTGGCCGACCTTGGCATGGACACCGACTCCATCGCGGCGGCGCTTTTGCACGACTGTATTGAGGACACCGGCGCGACGTTTGAAGAGATAAAAAAGCTTTTCGGCAGGGCGGTGGCGGATATTGTCGAGGCTGTCACGAAGCTGACGCGCGTGCCGTATACGACGAAGGAAGAGGAACAGATTGAGAATCTGCGCAAGATGTTCCTCGCGATGGCGAAGGACATCCGCGTCATTATTATAAAGATTGCGGATCGCCTTCACAATATGCGTACGATCAACTACCAGTCAGAAAAAAAGCAGCGAGAAAAGGCCTTTGAGACGATGGAGATCTACGCTCCTCTGGCGCACAGGCTCGGAATGGCGCGCATAAAATGCGAGCTGGAAGATCTTGCGCTCCAGTGCCTGGACCCGGTTGGCTACCGCGAGATTACGGAGGAGCTTATCGCCAGGGCGCAGACGCATGAAAATTTTTTGATCCATATAAAAGAGCGCATAGGCGTGCGCCTCAAAGACGCGGGCATCGAGGCGCACATAGACGGGCGCGTCAAACATATCTACAGTATCTACAGAAAGATGTATAACCAGCACAAGGCCATGTATGAGATATACGACCTCTACGCCGTGCGCGTGATTGTAAAAGAGATGGCAGACTGCTATAACGTCATGGGCTTCATACACGACCTGTACAAGCCGATTCCCGGCAGGTTCAAGGACTATATCTCAACACCGAAGCCGAACATGTACCAGTCGCTGCACACAACCGTCATAGGCCGCGAGGGGATGCCGTTCGAGGTGCAGATACGCACCTGGGATATGCACCACATGGCGGAATACGGCATCGCCGCCCACTGGAAGTATAAGGAGGGCATAACCGGAGCGCTCGGGCTTGAGGAAAAGCTTGAGTGGGTGAGGCGGCTGCTTGAGGCCCAGCAGGACACCGAGGCCGAGGACTTTATAAGAGCCCTGAAGATCGACATGTTCGCCGATGAGGTCTTTGTCTTCACGCCCAAGGGGGATGTTATAAACCTGCCCGCGGGCGCGACGGTCATCGACTTCGCGTACGCTATTCACTCCGCCGTTGGCAACCGCATGGTTGGCGCAAAGGTCAACAGCAGGATCGCAAACTACGACTATAAGCTGCAGAGCGGCGACATAGTGGAGATTATGACCTCTAACGCGAGCCACGGCCCTTCGCGCGACTGGGTAATGCAGGCGAAGACATCCGAGGCGCGCAACAAGATCAAGCAGTGGTTCAAGCGTGAGCGGCGGGACGAAAACGTCGCGCGCGGCAAGGCGGACCTTGAAGCCGAGATGAAAAAGCACGGCATTCCGCACGGCGTTTTGGGAAATGAAGAGGTTTTGGCCGGGGTGCTGAAGCGTACGTCGTTCCTTTCGCTGAGCGATCTTTACGCGACGATCGGCTTTGGCGGCATGACCGCGACGCGCGCCGCCAACAGGGTGCGTGAGGAGTATCTTAAAACGCGCGAAAAAGACCAGACCGACAAAGACGTGCTTGAAAAGCACGCCGCGAAGCCGCATAGGCCGCGCACCTCGGTTACCGGCATCATAGTTGAGGGAATTGACAACTGTCTTGTCAAGTTTTCGCGCTGCTGCAGCCCGGTGCCGGGCGACGATATCACAGGCTTTATCACGAAGGGCTACGGCGTTTCAATCCACCGGAAGGACTGCACGAACGTAGTGGCAGCCAGGCGTCATCACGACGGTGAGGGCAGATGGGTAAATGTGAGCTGGGCCGATGAGATCACGACGGCGTTTGAGGCCTCGCTTGAGATCTCCGCAAGAGACCGCGACGGCCTGGTTATGGACATAGCGCGGATATTGTCGGACATCAAGATCGGCATAAGGAGCATGAACGCGCGCGCTCTGGGAGACGGATACGCGGCGGTCAGCCTGATCTTCGACGTGAGGGACGTTACGCAGTTAAAAACGGTTACAAACAAGCTCAGTCAGATACAGGGCGTTGTTGAGATTATGAGAAGAACGGGGCTTTGATATGGTTTGCGTGCTGACGAGGGTATCGGAAGCCTTTGTGGTAATAAACGGGGAAGAGCGCCGGGGAATCGGGGCTGGGCTTCTCGCGCTTCTCGGCGTGTCCGAGGGCGATACAGAAAAAGAGGCGCTCTACTTGGCGTCGAAGGCCGCAGCCCTCCGCATTTTCCCTGACGAGGGCGGAAAAATGAACCTGAGCGTCCTTGATACCGGCGGAGAGATGCTTATTATTTCAAATTTCACGCTGCTGGCCGACTGCAAGAAGGGAAGAAGGCCGGATTTTACGTGCGCCGCCGCGCCGAAAAAGGCAAGCGTGCTGTATGAGGCGTTTATTGAAGAGTGCAAAAGGGTTGGGATTACGCGGGTTATATCGGGAGAATTTGGCGCCGACATGAAGGTTTCGTCAGTGAACGACGGGCCCGTCACGGTTATTCTCGACACTGACCATATGCTTGGAGGGCAGAGATGAAGATAATGCGCAAAAGGGTAGGAATGATAGGGACAAATTGCTATCTTGTCACCGGAGAAGGGGGCAGGGCAGTCCTGATCGACCCTGGCGAGGACGCAAAGGGCATATACAAGTGGTTGAGCGGCGAGGGGGCAGAGCTTCAGTATATCTTTCTTACGCACGGTCATTTTGACCATGTCCTCGCCGCGCCTGAGCTAAAAGGGCTAACCGGGGCGAAAATCGTTATGCACGAGGAGGACAGGGCGGGCCTTTCCGAGAGAGGGCCGATCCCCGCGAGGCTGTTCAGGCCCAGCGGCACAGAGGCCGACGTTTTCGCGAGGGACGGCGATGTTATCGAGTGCGGAGGGATATCATTCCAGTTTCTGCACACGCCCGGGCATTCGCGTGGTGGACTGACAATCCTCGCAGATGGCGCTCTCTTCACGGGCGACACGCTTTTTGCCGGCGACTGCGGCCGGTGTGACCTGGAGGGAGGCGATTACAGGGCCATGCTCCGTTCGCTAAAGCGAATCTATGAATTGCCCGGAGATTTTGACGTGTACCCCGGGCACGGATCTTTCTCGAAGCTTTCGCGAGAGCGGGAGGGGAACGAATACATGCTTCTGTCGCTGAAAAATGAAGATACAGATTGAGGGTCACGACAGGCGATATGCCGTTGAGCAGGCGGTGGTCGTCTATTTCCCGGGGAAAAGCATAGAATACAGTGTCGGCGATGATTGGGACGTAAAAAGCTCACTCAGGCGCACCGCCCGCACAGTTCGCTGTGTCACAAGCCTGCGCCATGACGGTGGTGAGGTCTCAGCCGCCGCGAGCGCTGCGATCGGAGATGGCAATGACGCTGTGGAGGCCGAGAACCTCACGGTGAAGCTCTCATTTTACAGGGCTGTCAGAAAGACGGGCCAGCGTCCTCCGTGGGGGGCGCTGACAGGCGTCCGTCCCGCGAAGCTGGGAGCAAAGCTCCTCAGTCAGGGCATAAGTCCCGAAGACGCGCAGAGGACGCTGCGCCTGCGTTACGGCGTTGGCGCTCGCAGAGCAAAGATGTGCATCGACGTGGCGGAGCTGTCTATCAAGACGGTGAGATCCCTATCCGAGCGTGATATTCTGCTCTACGTTTCGATCCCATTTTGCCCGACAAGATGCCGGTACTGCTCGTTTGTGAGCCATTCCATTGAAAAAGCCTCGGGCCTTCTCGACACATATTTGAGCGCTCTGCAGAGGGAAATCAGGGCGGCGGCGGCCTCGGCAGCGGCGGCCAGAAGGTGCGTAAAGGCGGTTTACATCGGCGGAGGTACGCCGACAACGCTGTCAAGTGAAAAGCTTTACAGCTTGATTTCGCTTCTGCGGCAGTCGTTTTCGCTGCCTGATGACCTTGAGTTCACCGTTGAGGCCGGGCGGCCGGATACGATCGACGCAGAGAAGCTGCGAGTGATGAAGGAGCTCGGAGTGACGCGGGTAAGCGTCAACCCGCAAAGCATGGATGACGCCGTCCTCGCGGCGGCGGGGAGGCCGCACACGCGCGCAGACCTGCTCAGGGCCTATTTCCTTGCGCGGGAGGCGGGATTTAGGCAGGTGAACATGGATCTGATTCTCGGACTTGAGGGGGATACGCCGGAGGGCTTTCGCTCCTCGCTCAGGGAGGTTTTGGCGCTTTCGCCTGAAAACATTACGATTCACACACTGGCGAAAAAAAGAGGCTCTTATATATCGCTTGAAGGCGCTGACGGCGGCTTCACAAAGCCGCTTAAAACCGCCGACTGGGCACATAATATGCTTTACAAAAGCGGACACAGGCCTTATTATATGTATAGACAGAAATACTCCGTGGGGAATCTGGAAAATACGGGCTACAGTCTGCCCGGAGGGCACAGTGTGTATAATATCTGCATGATGGAGGAGCTTTGCCCCACGCTCGCGGTAGGGGCTGGGGGCATATCGAAGCTTTTAGGGGGAGGCAGGATCAGGCGTGTATGCAACCCCAAATATCCGTATGAGTATATTTCGGGTATCGAGGACATAGTAAACAGAAAGAGAGGGCTTTGGCTTGGCGTTTAACCTTGAAGAGATTAATATCCGAGCAAAATCCGATCCAAGGGCTTTTATTGAGGAATGCGACGCAATCTTTGACAAAAAGATTAAAAACGCGGCTGAAAAGATTGCCGGGCATATCGGCGTCAGCAGGATCGTACTGCTTTCGGGGCCGTCGGGCTCGGGGAAAACCACCACGGCAAAGAAGATTGAGGAAGAGCTCCGCCGTCAGGGGATAAACTCATATGCCATCTCTCTTGATAACTACTTTCGGGATGTCGACCCGGAGCTTTCGCCGAAAAACGAAAACGGCGAATATGACTTCGAGTCGCCGCTTTGTCTCGATATTGAGCTGCTTCTTGAGCATTTCCGTCTGCTCGACAGGGGAGACGGCGTCATGGTTCCCAAATTCAGCTTTATGACCCAGAAGCGCGACCTTGGAAGGGCGATTCCCCTGCGTCTGAGGAAGAACGAAATCGCCATTTTCGAGGGTATCCACGCGCTGAACGATCTTTTGACCGCGAACGGCGGGCAGAAGGCCACAAAGGTGTATATCAGCGCGAGATCAAATGTGGAAAGCGCGGGAAAAACCGTTTTTAAAGGCACCTGGATGCGGCTTACGCGCCGGATTATCAGGGATATGAAGTACCGCGGCGCCAGCGCGGCCTTCACATTCGGGCTGTGGGAGAACGTCCGCAACGGAGAAAAGCTGCACATCTCTCCGTTTAAAAACAAGGCGGATATAATCTTCGACTCCGCGTTCCCTTACGAGGTGTGTGTGCTGAGGGATTTTGCGGCCCCGCTTATCGCCGATCTTCACCAGGGGCTTGGACGCAGGCCTGAGATACTTGAAATGGGTAAGGCCTACGGGCAGTTTGTTCCCATTGACGAGAGCTTTGTCCACCCGGATTCTCTTATCAGGGAGTTTATCGGGGGAGGATCATACGTTTATTGACGGCATTTAATAAGGAGGGATTCACATGGACGATAAAGTAAAGGACATCATAAGGAAGGTTAAATCAACGGCGACAGCCGCCGGATACGCGGCGGGAAAGACAGCGGAGGCTGCATCCAGGCGCGCAAGCGAGATGGTGGAGGTCACAAAGCTCAATCTGCAGGTTTTTGACCTGAACACCGAGATCAGCATGCTGCACAAGGAGATAGGCGAGATAGTATACCGTGCGCACAAGGGTGAGGACACCGACGGCCTCGGCCTTGAGGAAAAGCTCGCGCTAATTGACGAGAAGTTTTCTGAGATCGACGTTATGAAGGGCAGAATGGAGAATCTTAAGCGCACCAAAAAGTGCATTTCGCCCGATTGCGGTAAGATCTGCGCCAAGGAAGACAGGTTCTGCGCCCACTGCGGGTCCCCGCTTGAATGATGAAATTCCGCTATGGGGATTATATTGAGAGCCTGAACGCACTCAAGGGGCGGCTCTCCGGCTTTCAGCCGGAGGCGTTGCTGATACTCGGCTCCGGGCTCGGGCACATGGCCGCCCTGCCTGAGGACAGGCTGACGGTTCCCTATTCGCAGATACCGCACCTCAGAAGCTCGACCGCCCCCGGCCACGAGGGAAGGTTTGTCTTCGGCTCGCTTTGCGGCAAAAAGGTCGCGGTTATGCAGGGCAGAGTTCACCTCTACGAAGGGTACGACATGGAGGACGCGGCGTATTTTGTCCGGCTTCTTAGGCTTTGCGGCGCTGAAAAGCTCATCGTTACGAACGCCGCCGGCGGGGTGAACACCGCATTCTCAGCGGGTGACCTGATGCTCATAAGCGACCATATCAAGTTTTTTGACGGATCGCCGCTCAGGGGGGAGAATATCCCGGAGCTGGGCGTCCGCTTCCCGGACATGACGTATGTTTATTCGGCGCGCCTCAGGGCCGTCGCGCGCGAAGCGGCCGGACGGCTGGGAATAGCGCTGCGTGAGGGCGTTTACGTGTATTTCCCCGGCCCGCAGTATGAGACCCCGGCGGAGATACGCGCGGCCCGCGCGCTCGGGGGCGACGCTGTTGGCATGTCGACGGTGCCCGAGGCAATAGCCGCCGCCCACGCTGGGATGGAAACGCTCGGCGTTTCGCTTATCTCGAACATGGCTGCGGGGATACTTGACAAGGGGCTCACGGAGGAAGAGGTCATGGAGGCCGGGAAGGCGGCGTCGGACAGGTTTTCATCGCTTCTCATCGAGGTTTTAAAGGAGATATAAACATGATTGCGATTGGATCCGACCACGGAGGGTTTGAGCTTAAAGAACACATCAAAGGCTATCTTGACGCTCAGGGGCTTGAGTACAGAGACTTTGGATGCCATAAAAACGAGCGCTGCGACTATCCTGAATACGGCGCTGCGGTCGCTAAGGCTGTCACCTCCGGCGAATATGAAAAAGGCATCCTCTTCTGCGGCACGGGCGCCGGCATCTCAATCGCGGCGAACAAGATAAAGGGCGCGCGCTGCGTCAATTGCTCGGATGTTTACACAGCCGCGCTGTCAAGGCAGCATAACAATGCGAATATGCTCGCGCTCGGGGGGCGCGTCGTCGGCCCGGGTCTGGCGGAGCTTATCGTCGCCGCGTGGCTGGACACGGCCTTTGAATCCGGGGGCCGCCATGAGACAAGGGTTGATATGATTACGGCCATTGAGAAAAACGAGGGATAAGGGCGCCGTTATCCGGGTTTTATACATTTATTGCGGGGAGAGATTATGATCCAACAGACAGAAGCGCGTCTCGCGGTTCTTATTGACGCGGACAATATTCCAAAGAAGTGCCTAAAGGCGGTCTTAGAGGAGATCGCGCTTTACGGCACACCCACGATCAAGCGCATTTACGGAGACTGGACGAGGCCTGAGCTGGCCGGCTGGAAGAATGAACTGCTCGAAAACGCACTCACGCCCATTCAGCAGTACGGATATACCTCGGGAAAGAACTCGACCGACTCGGCGATGATAATCGACGCGATGGACATCCTTTACGCCAGCAAGACCGACGGGTTTTGCATCGTGTCGAGCGACTCCGACTTTACGCGGCTCGCCACGCGCCTCAGGGAGGCGGGCATGAAGGTATTCGGCTTCGGCGAAAGGAAAACGCCGAACCCGTTTATTGTCGCGTGCGACAAATTCCTCTATATTGAGGTTATCATGGCCCAGCCTAAATCGAGCGAGCAGGAGCAGCCCGAGGCGCCCGGTCTGGAAAACGATTCGGTAAAAAAGAAGACGGAGAAGCAATCCCGTGTTTCGCAGGAGCTTTTGGGCCTGCTCTCATCCTCAATCATCGACCTTCAGGATGAGGAGGGCTGGGCCTTTCTCGGAGAGCTTGGCAACCTGCTCATTAAGAAACAGCCGGCCTTCGATCCGCGCAACTACGGATTTCGCAGCCTGACGCCTCTCGTCAAATCGATCGACCAGTTTGAGATTGACGCCAGGGAGACGAACTCGCCGCATATAAAGCACATTTATGTCAGAAACAAGAAGAGATAGGCGCAAAAATGGTGCTTTTTTGCTTAAGGCGGCCATGCTGCTGATCTGTGCCGCCATGCTTGCGCTCTGGCTGTACATGGACAACAACAGGCTGGATTTTGAGTGGATTGAGGTTCGCTCCGACAGGATTCCGGCTGAGTTTGACGGATACAGGATTGCCGTAATATCTGACGTACACGGCAAGGAATTCGGCAGCGGCAGCGAGCGGCTCATCTCGCTTATCGGCAGGTGCGAGCCCGATATGATCGCGATTGTGGGCGACCTGGCCGAAACGGAAAAAGAATTCAAGATGGTCGGGCCCCTCTGCCGTGGGCTTTCAAAGCTTGCTCCGCTTTACTATGTCACGGGCAACCATGAGTGGGGCTCGGGCAGATTCTCCGTGCTTCGCCCGATACTCACGGCTTCGGGAGCTAGGGTCATGCAAAATGAGTTTGAACCGGTGGTCAGAGGCGGCGGGTATATCGTCCTCGCCGGGATCGACGACCCGAGCGGCAGGAGAGACATGAAGCCTCTGGACGGGCTGATGGATGAAATCCGCGGTACATATAATGATCCCTTCACAATCCTGCTCTCGCACAGAAACACCAGGTTTGACGAATACATCTCGTGCGGGGTTGACCTAACGCTGTGCGGGCACGCTCACGGTGGTATTATCAGGCTTCCGTTCACAGACGGGCTCCTGGGTCCGGGGAGGGTCTTTCTGCCGAAATACACGAGCGGGCTTTATAAAAAAGACGGCAGGGCCGTGGTTGTTTCACGCGGTATAGGGAACACGGGCGTCTCTTTCAGGGTGTTTAACAGGCCGCACGTCCCGATTGTCGTACTCAGGTCTGAAAAAACTGAACAGCCGGAGGGCTGAACATAAATAAAAAACAGGCCCCGGAGAGCATAGAAGGCTCTCCGGGGCCTGTTGCTGTTTAAAGCATAGGCAAATACGGTCGATTTTTCTCGCCCGGACAAACTCGGTTGCACGCGCGCAGGAAAAGCAGTCATAAAGTTGGACAACTCTAAATATCATTAACTGTAACCGGAAATAGAGGAAGGAGGGCACCGGATGAGCGCGTATCTGATAGAGTGCTTTGAGTCGGCGGCGGCGTTTCTCCCGCCGGAGATGAGAAGGGCCGCGCTTTCCATGCAGCAGGGGGAAAAATGCGAGGCGGAAGAGTTTCGCTTGAGGGTTGGAAGGCCGTTTTCAGTCGTGTTTCCAGGCGGGGAGCAGGCCGTCTCCAAAGATGGAAGCGTAACGGCCAGAAGCCCGATAACAGTGGCCTCGACAGATATCGTAACGGCCTTTGAGCTCGCCACGCAGTCCTCGGCGCACACAGCGATGGAGAGCGCAAAAAGCGGCTACGTCACTGTAAGGGGCGGGCACAGAGTCGGCATATGCGGCACAGCAGTGGTGAAAGAGGGTGAGGTCGTTTCGATAAAGAAGCTCTCTTCAATGTCCCTGCGCATTGCGAAGCAGATAACCGGCTCGGGCGACGAGGTGCTCGACAGGATCATGCCGCGGGGAAGGCTTAACAACACGCTGATAATCTCGCCGCCGGGCTGCGGAAAGACGACGCTTCTTAGGGACATTGTGCGCCAGCTCTCCGACGGCACGCGCACGGAGGGTAGGGGAATGCGGATATCGGTTGCGGATGAGCGCAGTGAGATCGCCGCGCTGTGGAACGCGTCGCCGCAATTCGACGTCGGCGGCAGGACGGACATTCTGGAGTGCTGCCCGAAGGCAAAGGCAGTGCTGATCCTCTTGAAGGCAATGTCCCCACAGGTAATCGCCCTGGATGAGATAACCGCCCCGGAGGATCTGTCGGCCATTGAAACCGCCGCAAACTGCGGGGTAAAGCTTCTGGCGACCCTGCACGCGGATAGCCTTGACGACCTTCGCGCGCGCCCGCTGAGCAGAAAGCTTGTTTCGCTCAGGCTTTTTCAGAACGCCGTGCTAATCTCGAACAGGGGCGGAAAGCGCGCATACGGGGTTTATCCTATCAACGACGAATAGAAAGCGGGGTGAGGGCCGTGCTGTCGGCCATAGGAGCAATTTTGATACTCGGGGGCTCGGCCGCGGCGGGGATTTTCGCGGCGTACAGACTGAAATACCGCTGCAGGGTGCTCTCCGCGCTGCTGCGCTCGCTTGAATACATGGAGGCGGAGATAACCTCGCGGCTCACGCCGCTGCCGGAGATTATCAGTGTTCTTTCGAAGGAGGCCCAGCCTCCGCTCGGAGACTTTTTTAAGAAGATGCTTGGGAGGTATAACGCACTGCAGGGAGAAAGCCCTTTTTCGGCGATCTGGGCGCATTCGCTTGACCTGTCCCCGGAGCTTGAGCTCAGGCCGGAGGAGATGAGGCTCTTAAAAGAGCTCGGCGGCGTGCTGGGCAGATATGAGGCGGAGCAGCAGATAAAGCTCATCGGATACACGAGGCAGCGCCTCGGCACAATGCTGGACGGCGCGGAAAAAGAGCGGGAAAGGCAGAGCCGCATGTACGGGATACTAGGCGTCGCGGGCGGGATAGCCGCAGTTATAATACTTATTTAGCCGCCGGAAAAGAAATGAGGAAAAAAGATGCAGGTTGACCTGATATTCAAGATTGCCGCCATTGGGATACTTGTCGCGGTGCTGAACCAGTTGCTTCAGCGCTCCGGCAGGGAGGAGCAGGCCATGATGACGACGCTGGCGGGCCTTGTCGTCGTACTTATGATATTGCTCCAGGAGATAAGCAATCTTTTTAATCTAGTCAAGTCGCTTTTCGGACTGTAGGCAATGGACATCATACTCAGGATTTCAGGTATAGCGATTATAGGCGCAATTCTTGCCGTTTCAATAAAACAGAGGGCGCCGGAATTTTCCATGCTCGTCGCACTCGCGGCGGCAGGGGCCGCGCTCGCGCTAACCCTTTCACTGATTCAGCCCGTGAAGGAGTTTATCCTCGAGCTCACAGGGGCGGCGGGGCTGGAAACAGCGGTGCTCGGCCCGGTCATAAAAGGGCTCGGTATAGCCATACTCACAAAACTGTGCTCCGACGCCTGCCTCGACGCGGGCGAGAGGGCAATCTCGACAGTCGTCGAGACGGCGGGGGCCGCCGCCGCGGTATATGTCGCGTTGCCGCTCATGTCGTCTGTGTTCAGGCTGATAACCTCTCTCGCCTGAGAAGCGCCGATTCAAAGGAAAAGAATATGAAAAAAAGCATTATTTTTGCCGCGCTGACAATCTTTTTGCTCGCCTTGGCAACTCCAGCGCACGCGGAGGGGCCAATACTTCCGCAGCTTGACCTTGACGCGCTCGGGCGCAGCGCTCCCCAAAATACGGACGGGCTTTTGCAGGGAATCAGTCCTGTGCCGGGCATAAGCCTTGACGACGGACTGGGCAGCATTCTCACGTCGGTATCCGGTCAGGCAGGAGGAATCTTCAGAGAGGGAATAAAAAGCGTTGTGCTCGTGCTTATAATAATCCTGCTCTGCGGGGTACTGGGCACTTTTTTTGAGGCTCCCGGCAGCAGAATTCCATCTTATGTAAATCTGACCGGCGTCTTCGCGGTCGCCTCGGTCATGCTTGCGGATATAAACGGCGTCCTGCAGCTCGGCAGGCAGGCCATCTCGGATATGGAGGGCTTCTCAAAAACGCTGCTCATCACGCTTGCCTCCGCCTCCGCCCTCGCGGGAAGTCCGGTCGCCTCGGGCGCGCGGCATATGGCCACAATGTTGTTTTCAGACGTACTGCTTTCAGTGATCTCCGGGTTCATCGTCCCCATGCTGTACGCCTATATCGCGGTGTGCGTTGCAAACGCGGCGCTGGGGGGGGACACACTTTTAAAGGTCGCCACGTTTATAAAATGGGCGTGCATCTCGGCGCTGGCGGGGATTCTGCTCATTTTCACGGCATACCTGACGATCTCCGGCGTAATATCCGGCCAGACGGACATCCTGGCGACAAAGGCCGCAAAGCTTACGATGTCCTCTTTTGTTCCGGTCGTGGGGGGGATAATCTCGGACGCGGCGGAGGCTGTCGTTGCGGGGGCGGGTATTGTGAAAAATGCCGTGGGCATATTCGGCCTGCTGGTGATACTCGCCACATGCCTTGCCCCGTTTCTGAGAATGGGTATACAGTACCTCCTGTTTAAGGCGGCCTCGGCGGTGTCCTCTCCTATTGCAAGTCCCGGGCTCGTAAAGCTCGTCGACAGCCTGGGTGGGGCGTTCAGCATAATGCTCGGGATGACAGGCGCCTGCGCTCTTTTGATGTTCATCGCGATTATCTCAACGCTGACAGCCGCCCACGGCTAGGGGGTGCGAAATGATAGAGTTCCTGACGGGCTGGATCACCGGTATTACCGCCGCGGCCGTCATCTCCGCGCTGGTCCTTGCGATAGCGCCTGAGTGCCCGGCAAAACGGGTGCTCCGCCTCGCGTGCGGGATAATTATGCTGGTGGCGGTTTTGAGGCCGGTAAAAGGGCTCGGTGATACAGACCTTTCGTTTTTTTTGCAGCAGTACAGATCGGAGTTTGAGGGGTATGAGGAAGAAATGAGCGGTATCAGCGAAAACAACATAAAACTCATCATAGAAGACAGGACTCGTACATATATATTGCAAAAGAAGGATATGTTACGGCTTGACTGCGACGTAGCCGTAACGGCGCAAAAACCTGAAGGGGAGGAGGGATATCCCTATCCGTATTCGGTGGAGCTCATATTTAATGGGAGTCTTCCGGAGGAGGATAAGAAAAAAGAGATGTCTGAATTTCTCTCGATCGAACTGGGGATCCCGCCTGAAAGGCAGCTCTGGCGGCTGAGGGACGGTGAGGGCAAGTGAAAAGCACGAAGTCTGTCAGGATGCTCTTTTCGATGCTTGGAAAGTACAAATACATACTGATTGTAATAGCCGCCGGGGCCGTGCTTCTGCTGATACCGGCGTCGGGGGGAGGCGAAAAGGCGACTGAAGATGCCGGGAAAACGCATGAAATGGACGTTTCTTCTGAGGAACGGAGGCTTGAAGAGGCCCTGGGGGAGGCGGAAGGAGTCGGCAGGGTGCGCGTTGTGCTGGCGGTCAGAGAGAGCGGAGAAGCAGTATATGAAAAAGATGTGCAGGAGAACGGCAAAAAATCGGGAGCGCAGGGGGATTTGCTTGAGGAGTTTGACAAAAACGCAAAAACCGTTATTGTCTCAAAGGGATCCGGTATCCAGGAGCCGGTGGTAATTAAGAGGACAATGCCGCGATATATGGGCGCGGTCGTGGTTTGCGAAGGCGCGGACAATCCGAAGGTCGAGCTGGCCGTGGTTTCCGCGGTCCGGTCGGCGACAGGGCTCTCAAGCGACAAAATCACAGTAATCAGAATGAAAAGCGGCGGTTAAAGAAAACGCTCTAAAGGGAGAAAGGCATATGGAGAGAATTAAGCGATTTTTTATGTCTGGGAGGACGGAAAAGATGTTAAAGGTTTGGAAAAGGAACGCGGTAGTAGCCACAGTGGTACTTTTCGTGTGCGTAGCGGTGTATCTGAACTGGTCGTATTCTCAGGATGAGAGCATTAATACGGGCGGAGGCCCGGAGATATCCGAAGGCGCTTCGATGGGAACGACGCAGCTTGAGGTAGTCACCAAGGACGAGACTCCCGCCGGGCAGCCGCGCGACCCGGATACCGGGGCGATGAGCGTGCTGCCGGCAGACAGCGCCGCCGCAACCGATGCCGTCGGGGATTATTTCGCGGCAGCGCGGCTTTCGCGCCAGAAGGCGAGGGATCAGGCACTGCAGCTTCTGAATGACACATCGGCCGCTGAAGGCGCGGGCCAGGAGATCAGGGACAGTGCGTCAAAGGAGATCACGGAGATGGCGCTCAATGCGATCAAAGAGACGCAGATTGAAAGCCTCGTTGTCGCGAAGGGGTTCACCGATTGTGTTGCATTCATTAACGAGAGCGGCATAAACGTCATTGTGTCCGAGCCGGAGGGTGGGTTAAACGCTAAGGACGTTGCGAAGATCAAGGACATTGTAAAGGGAGAGACCGGGCTTGAGACCGCGAATATAAAGGTGGCCGGGAATTAGCGGAGGCGGCAAATTTCAAAAAAGATGTATTGACATTCGCAGTTTTTTATGTATAATAAAACATGTGCCAAAAACACATGTTAGGACGCTTAGCTCAGCTGGTAGAGCATCTGCTTGACGTGCAGAGGGTCAGCGGTTCGACTCCGTTAGCGTCCACCATCTATTCATAGCCCGCAAGCAGTAGCCTTGCGGGCTATGGTTTTTAGGGAGGTGCGCGCTATGGCAGTCTTGGTCACCGGAGGAGCCGGGTATATTGGAAGCCACACCTGTGTGGAGCTTTTGCGGGCGGGGGAGGATATCGTCCTTCTGGATAATTTCAGTAATTCAAGCCCCGAGGTGCCGGGCATTATCCGCCGGCTGACCGGCAGGGATTTTCGCGTATATGCCGCGGACATCCTGTTTGAGCCGGGAATCCGCAGGGTTTTTGAAAGGGAGGACATAGAATCGGTCGTCCATTTCGCGGGACTGAAGGCCGTCGGCGAGTCGGTGTGTATCCCGATTGACTATTACCATACAAACGTCACGGGTACGCTGAATCTGTGCAGGGTAATGTCAGATTTCGGATGCAGGCGTATGGTCTTCTCATCGTCGGCAACAGTTTACGGAACAAGCGAAGACGTTCCGTTCAGGGAGGACGCCCCGGTTTCGGCAACAAATCCTTATGGCATGACAAAGCTTATTATCGAGCGTATCCTTCAGGATATCGCCGCCGCCGACAAGGACTGGAGCGTGGCGCTGCTGCGTTATTTCAACCCGATAGGCGCGCACCCATCGGGCCTTTTGGGCGAGGATCCAAGCGGGATTCCCAACAACCTGCTGCCGTTTGTCGCTCAGGTCGCGGCGGGGAGGCTGAATGCGCTCAGCGTGTTCGGCGACGATTACGATACGCCTGACGGCACAGGGATCCGCGACTATCTGCACGTGGCAGACCTTGCGCTGGGCCATCTCAAGGCGCTGAAGCTTATACGCGGGCAGGCGGGCGCTGAGGTCATAAATCTTGGAACAGGGAAGGGCTCAAGCGTAATGGAGGTAATCAGGGCGTTTGAAACGACCTGCGAGAAAGAAATTCCGTATAAAATTGTGCCGCGGCGCCCCGGCGACATAGCTGTGTGCTATGCAGACGCCTCAAAGGCGGAGCGGCTCTTATCATGGAAAGCGGAGCGGTCGCTCGATGAAATGTGCAGGGACGCGTGGAATTTTGCCCGGCAGCGTTACGGCGGAAACTGAGAAATGACATATCCTCAGACCCTGATATAAACTGTATATCCATCTTTGAAAACAGGGGAGGGAGCCTGTTGGTGCCACGGTGCCTAGCCGGCGCAGCCGGGCATACGGATACAGCTATTCCCTGAAAAAGCTCCAAGAGGAAGGGGAAGGCTCATGCGCATATTTCAAATATCAACCGGACAGAAAACAGCAGGGAGAGTTTTTAAGAACTGCGGAGCACATCCGCCGCATGAACCTCGCCGCTGACAAATCTGACGCAGGATAAAAATGACTCTCCTATGATGGATTAACAAAAAAACAGGTCGGTGTTTCCCTGAGGCGGCGGTATAAATAAGTGTTGACAACATTATTGATTTGATGTATCTTATTACTCATAGCGTTGTGACCTCTGAGGTTTTATTGAAACAACAGCGGAGTTTTCTCATTATTTTGGGTACAAGGGTAAGCCTGATCAGATCACCAAACAGCGCCCGTCAGCCAGAATCAGGTTCGCCGGCGCGAACATCATATGAAGTTTGGCGGTCTGCTTTCGTCGGCTCTTGAATCGTGTTTTTCGATAGCCAAACAGTCCTTTCGCAACACCCAAAATATGCTCAGCTTTTGCCCGAACCGACGATTTCTCGCTTTCTCGACGTTTGATCCGGCTTTTGGATCACGCTGATTTGTTCTTGGGCAATACCGCATAATTCGGCGTATATGGTGGATCCGCAGCATGGTTCGGCGTACCAATCGCGAAGGTAAAACAGCATTGGAACCAAAAACCCGTGGACGCCGGCAAAGATATTGGCATATATCTGGGCAAAATATTGTAAAAAAGTTTCTGTTCGCAGCTTGTCAAACTACATGAAGCGCTGGGACTTGACGCAAGATTTTTTTGATCTTAGACAACTTAAGGGTTCATCATGGAAAAATTGTGGTTCAATGTCTTACGCAGCACAAGGAGCCAATAGAAGGGTTTTTCATGCCTATCTACGCGCCTGAAATTAACCCCGACGAATATTTGAACCAAGCATTAAAGATGGATGTGCATTCGGGTGACTTGCCGCGTACAAAGTCTGATATTACACATAAAATCCATCCTTTTATGCGACGTTTACAACATCATAAAGATAGAGTTTCTGCTTTCTTTCGGCATTATTGTCTTTCCTGCTTTTTGTTGCTGGGATAATATATAGGGAGAAATATCGAAGCGGTCCTAACGGGGCTGACTCGAAATCATGTGAGAACTTCGGAAGCTCCGCACCGGAAAACCCTGTATTTATGCGGGTTTACGGGGTTAACAACTTAATAAATTTCTTGATGTCTCCCCTAAATGTCTCCCCAAATTTTTGAGGGCATTTAGGTGAACATATACACGGAGAGGTATCGAAGTGGTCATAACGGGGCTGACTCGAAATCAGTTTGAGAGCAATCTCACGTGGGTTCGAATCCCACCCTCTCCGCCAAGCAGAAAAGCCTTGAAACAAGCGGGTTTCGGGGCTTTTCTCTTTTTTGCCCTGACACTGAAAAACCTGTTTTTTGCCCATGTCTCCCCATTGTTAGGGGAGACATCAGAAACGGAAAAAACCAGCAAATGCGCGAGCATTTCAGAGCTTGAGTCCGTTTATCAACGCATTGGCCGACGAAATTTTGGAGTTGTAGTCCAAATGCGCGTAAATGTTGGCCGTCGTTGAGAAATCACTATGACCACGCCAGTCCTGTATCTGCTTCATCGGTACACCGTTTGCCAAGAGCAAGCTCGCACAGCTATGCCTCAAATCATGATAGCGTATCTTCCGCAGCCCGTTTCTTTCAAGAAGAAGCTGGAAACCTGCCGACACAGAAGCGGGCTTTATTAGGTCGCCCATCTCGTTTACACAGATGTAATCGAGGTATTCCGTGTTGTAGGAGCGCCCGCACAGCTTTCGGTTTCCATCTTGTTCTGTCTTGAACGCCAGCAGCTTTTCTTTGAAAACAGGCACCAGCGGCAGCGTCCGCATACTGGATTTAGTTTTCGTGGCATCGGTGGCGATGATAACGTGCTTGCCATCCAGATTGCAGGATGTAACCGTGTGCCGAATGATAACCGTATCGTTAGTGAAGTCGATAGCGTTCCATTTC
>JAVBNY010000013.1:0-6698 GCA_031551205.1 Oscillospiraceae bacterium
AAGCCCATCGTCGAAAAGAGGCTTTCTGAAATGCTTGGGCTGAACCTTGAGGACAATAAATCGCAGCCGCCTGTAAGCGAAAAAGCGCCCGAGAAAGCCAATATCTCAAAAACTGTCTACGCTCAGACACTTGCCTATGCCCGCGAGCATGGCGAGCTTGATAAATACAATGAAAGCCGAAATCTGAATACCGAGTGCCGGGACGCTATCCACACGGCTATTAACGAAGCACGATATGACACGAACCATTATCACATGAAGGACGCTGTAAAAGATGTCGTTGACAAATACGGCGCTGAGCGTGTGGAGCTTCTTATGGCAAAAGTCATCCAGGGCGCGGATTGGGACGGCCGTTATTCCCGCCAGAATAAGGAATGGGCAAAGGGCTTTGAAATCCCTCACGGCATGAAGGACGTTTACAGTAACACGCATCCCTGTTTGCTCGACGGCTTTACTGACCGTTTCCGCGAGGCGGCCGCCGTGCCGGAGAAGAAGCCGTCCATTCTGGAGGCGCTTAAACAGGGCGCCGAAAAATCCCGTCAGCACGAAACGCCGAAGCCCGAAACCAAAAAAAACATGGGAGTGGAGATATAATGGAAAGATTCACCGTCGAGGAAATGAACCTGATGTGTATTTACGACACTTCAAGCCGTGACGCTCTGCTTGCCGACTTGCGGACCGGGCTTAATGATGTGTATGAACCGGAAATGTGCGATATTTTCGACAACGCAATCGAAAAGCTGGAGCGCCTTACCGACGAGGCGTTTTCGGAAATCGGATTTTATATCGCCGATGATTTTGAGGATGAGCAGAACGTCTGACAAATATTGCAGGCGGCAGAGTAGTTTTCTGCCGCCTGCTACAATTATCTCATGGCTTTCTTAATATTTTGTCCATGCTTTTGCCCTTGGCAAGCTCGTCGATCAGTTTATCCAGCCATCGTATTTTCTGTATGAGCTTGTCCTCGATTTTCTCAACGCGATATCCACAAATAGTCCCTGTGATCAGGGAAGCGTTGGGGTTCATCAGCGGCGCGCGTGCAAAAAAAGTCTCAAAGTCCGTTTGACTGGCAATCTGTTCTGACAGGCTTTCTTCATCGTATCCCGTCAGCCAGAAAATGATCTGGTCAACCTCCGCTTTGGTGCGCCCCTTTTTTTCAGCCTTTTCAATATACATGGGATAGACGCTGGCGAAAGTCATTGTATATGCCCTTGGTTTTGCCATTTTGCTTAACCTCCTTGTGTCGGCGTAATCAGAAAATATAGGTTACGGTATCCGGCTTTCGTTGCGGCGCCGGCAGCGCTTCCCCCGCATTGTAGCCGAGCATGACGGATGTATACACGCGATAGCCCTCGGGGATTTTCAGTTCCTTCCGCATGGCTTTGCCTTCGTCTGTCATGAACGCCTGCGTGACAAAATATCCCCAACAGGAAGCGATGTCAAGACTCTCGGCCGCCAACAAGATATTCTGCGTCGCCGCCGCTGTGTCGGACTCGGAGCATATGCCCTGTTCATCGCCCGAGACGAGTATCACAGTCGGCGCATGATAAGTGCTGTGGAAGTTTTCGTCGCGTCCCAAATCCTCCAGCCAGGGCAGGCCGCTTGCCGCGGCATACTGCTTTGCCAACAGGTTCAGCCTCTCAAGTATTTCCGATTTTTGGACTACGGTAAAGTGCCACGCCTCGCCGCCGCCGTTGGGCGCGTACTGCCCGGCCTCTACGATGGCTTTTAGTTCTTCGCCGCCGATCTGTTCCGGCGTAAAGGCGCGAATGCTCCGGCGCTTGTGAATGACATGCAAAACCTCATTCGTCATACGGGATGCTCCTCCTCGTTACTCTCTTGTTATCATGTTCATTTTACTTGTGCATGGAAAAATCGTACGCTTCTTGAAGCCAGTTCATGATCTGATCATCCATTTCTTCCGGCTTTGCTATCAGAACATGATGCGTCCAGCGATTGGGATAAGGCTCCACCGACTCCACGATGCGGGGATGCTCCACGCGATATCCAAGGCCGAAAGTCAGAACGATATAAAGCCCCGGTCTGCCTTTAATTTTTCTCACAGGCGGCCACAACGCGGCAAAAAGATACTTGTTGTAAAAGCTGACCTGTGTTTTGCTCACTTTGATGCGGATGTCCGGGAAGGCCGAGAGGATTTTCGCCTCCGTCGCTTCGTATATTGGGTAAGCGGCGGGCAGCTTATGAAACACCATCAGGATATCGGGATTTACGCCGCGCTCATTTTCCATTTTTGTCACCTGTTCTGCCTGACGATATAGCCGAAATGCCGCTCTTATTTGCACAGTGGCATTTTGATTATCATTCGTTATTATACCACGAAAATATATGCGCTTCTATGCAAATCACAAATAATGCAGGCGCCTTTTCATGCCTATACAAATCTTGAAATGGAGGGATTAGCCATTGCCGACAAAACTGCAATTTTACTCTCAGCTTGCCGACCACCAAACCCGGCAAGTCTCCGGCAGCCGTGAAAACTGGACTGATTTTCTGACCACGGCTGGCCGGCTGTATAAATACCCATTTGACGAACAGCTGATGATTTACGCTCAAAGACCGGATGCTAACGCCTGCGCTCCGCTTGAAATGTAGAACAAGCCCATGCACCGCTTTGTCCGCAAAGGCTCAAAGGGTATCGCCCTTATCGACCAATCCGGCGACCGTCCTCGGCTGAAATATGTTTTTGATTACGCCGACACCATTGACGGCAGATACAATGCCCGAAAGCCGTTCGTGTGGGAGATGAAGCCTGAACACGAACGTTCCGTCATTGAAGCGATTGATAAATCCTATGAGATTGACAGCTTTATGGGCTGGGACGGAATTAACGGCACAGCGCTCATTGGGCATGAGGTCGGAGATGTTATTTTCAGCCTTGCGCACAGCTTGGCGGCGCGCTACTATGAGGATAATAAACTCGACATCGGCTATTCCACCCCCGACAGTTTCCTTGAAGATTACGACGAATACAACATTTCTGTCGCTTTCAGGGATGCTCTAACGGTCAGCACAGCCTATTGCATTATGACCCGCTGCGGGATTGACCCTTCTGATTACATTTACGATGAAGATTTTCAGCCGATATTCGACTTCAACACTCCCGCGACCGTCAATGCCCTGGGCAAAACCACAAGCATACTCTCACAGGAAGTTTTGCGAGAAATCGAAGTCACGATAAAGACCTATGAGCGGACAAAAACCGCCAAAAGGAGCGCAAGCCATGAACGAACTGACATACACACAGAACGGGGGTTATCTGATACCCGACATAGCGATTCAGGAGAGCCGTCCGCTGACCAAGTACGGCATGATGCGGAAATCCTATCTCAAGGAACACCGCCCGACGATTTACAACCAGCTGGCGTTGACGGAAAAATTGTTTCCGTATTGTCTGGAGGTCGAGGATACGGCGAACGAGAGATTGGAGTTGATGATGAGTCAGTTGACAGTGCAGTCACCACCTCCGGACAAAGCGAGCGACCCGATGGGCTGGGCGGCGCATATGAATGGCCTGAAAGCACAGGCGGAGGAAACGATCCTGAACGAGCTGATTTACAGCTAAATAGCGATGAAACGACCGAAGCGCCGTCCGATATGGGCGGCGTTTCTGCGTCATCTGAGCAAATATCATTGTTCCCGACCGAACATGAACAGGTTACGGCAATCCGGCAGGCTGAACAGTTTACCCTTTTGTCAATCCCTGTTGTTATTACACAGGAGGACATGGATAACGCCATAATCGCATGGAACGGAGATCCGGCAAGTGTACAGCGTGTCGTAGAATACATGGGTGTCAATGCCCGTTCCCGTGAAGCGGCGGCTTTTCTGCAAAATGAATACGGCAAAGCGGAGTTTACCGTCACCAAAGACGGAGCGGAGCCGCTTACAATGCCGTGGCATAAGGTTCAGCGCGGTATCGCCCAGATAATTGAAGCCGGGCGGTTTGTTGCTCCTGAACCTGAGAAAGTGCCCGAACCGATTGCGGTGCCGGAAGCTACTGATGTGACTGAACCCGAACCGGAAATGACCTCACCATCGCCTATATTCCTACCCGATAAAAACGCCGTCTATGACCTTGACCTTTCCTTATATGAGGGCGGCGCTATCCTCGGCTACGATAAAAACGGCGTGGAATACAGCGTCATGCACATGGGCGAGCGTAATTTCATCAGTACCACAACCAAAATCACACCGATGGGCGATATTCTCGGCGCTGACGGCATTCATGCGCCTCACTTCTGCTTTCCAACGGCGTTCCTATGAAACAAATTCAGGATTGGCTTGGACACAGCGACTTTTCGACCACTGCAAATATCTACGCCCACCTGGATTATAACTCAAAAGTTTCGTCCGCAAAGGCGTTGGAAAACGGACTCAAGCTGAGAGGGTTCGAATAGGGCAAAAAATTGGTCAAAAACACCCCGGTTTTGGGGAGACATCCGAGGTCAAAGTTGATTTTTCACGGGATTTGTGGAAAAGGAAAAGCCAGCAAACCCTTGGATTAATAGTAATAACGATGTATCCCGAAAATTTGGATTGAGGCCAGCTGATTGGGAGAACAGCTTCTATTAATTCAAAGCAAGCGGCCCCATTGGAGAATGATGCTCCGATGGGGCGCTTGTCATTCACTTTTCCCGTGGTCTTGCCAAGTGCTTATTGAAACGAAGCACTGAAAACCTATCCGAGCTTCAGTATTAGCAAGATTGCAGAAAGGAGCGGAGGAGGGTTCTGTGCTCCTTGTGCCTGAAAACGCTGTTCGTTTACTTCTCCAAAAATCTCATTAAGATGGCAGCCGTCTCGGCCCTGGTCGCCGTGCCCTGCGAGTCGGCCAGCCCGTAAAACTTCTCACCATCCTGGCGTGGCCGTGGGAAAACTCAAATTAAACTATTTCTTGTATCCACATTTCGGGCACACGCCGTTTTCATTCAGCGCAATGCCGCACAGCGGGCAGCGGGCCGTTTCTTTGTGGGGCGCATATTCTTCCGTCGCGCCATTGACGCCGCTTGTAAACGTGATTTTGACAATATTCAGCTTGTCCTTCAGCAGATCGTAAACCATCTTGATCATGCCTTCGACGGTCATGGTCTCCTTTGTGACAACCAGCCTGCATTCCGGATACGCCGTCGCAAGCTCCGTCTTGAAGGTAGGGCCTTTTTGCATGTTGGTCGGCGCTCCATTCTTAATGCCCTGCTTTTCATAAACATCAAGAATCGCGGGCAGCAGCGGGTCGTCTTCCCTTAAAACCAGCGCGTGGTCAAAGTTCTGCAACACTTCCCAAGCGGTTTTCTTGATTTCGTTGCAGGGGAATACCATGTTGACGCCGGCGTTGACGGTTTCTTCCACTTCAAGCGTCAGTATTCCCGTATGCCCGTGCAAATACTGGGCCTCTCCTTTGAACCCGTAGAACCGATGGGCATATTGCAAATCCAATGTGGTGAAGCTCCTCATGGTTTTTCTCCTTTGAGTAAATATTTACGGGATTTGTGCGCGCTCCCGCATGCGCGCGTATTTGAACCGGCCGCCGCCTGTACCCATAATACAATTTGCATTTGGCAAACAGGCGGGCGCTCTTATTCCCTATCCATGACATCACCCCCGTCTAAAGCTGTTCCGCTTCCGTCCTTCCGTCCCTTTCCGATATGCCATTACGACCCTCTGTTTCATCCCTTGTTTTTACATTCAGGGCAGATACCCTTAAAAACAATATCATGGCCTGTAAACTCAAACCCATGAGTATCCTGAATGCGTTTTTCCAAATCCGCAATAAACTCCATTTCCACGTCAAAGACCCGGCCGCATTTTAGGCATTTAGCATGATAATGATCGTGGCACAGGTGATCATAGCGGTCGGCTCCGCCCGGAATTTCCCGCTTGCGAATTTCGCCGATTTCGGACAGCAGGTTGAGGTTCCGATATACCGTCCCTCTGCTGATATCAGGGTGTTTCTTCATGATTGCATTGTGGACCTCATCAGCGGTGGCATGGCACCGCAACTCTTTTACCGTTTCAAGAACTAAAGCGCGCTGAACGGTGTTTCGCTTGTTCATAATAATAAGTCCTTACTAAATGTTATATTAATGAGATTATATCTCAATAAGGATATTGTGTCAATAGCGTGGCGAAAACTTTTTCATACGAATTCATCTACTTAGAAACTGAAAAAATGGAGATGCAGACAGCCTGCCCAAGAGCTTGCCATCTCGATATGGCCAAATACTAATACCGCCAAAGACGTACACGTGGGGGCAACCCATTCTATTGAGCGCGGACACCGGGCATTGCTACAAAATTGAAAAGGAACTGATTCATGGCCGAATCAGTTCCTTTTTTATCATACTGTTTGAGCGAATGTTCCCTGAGGCAAAGCCGAGCCGGAGTCTCTGCTTGCCCTGGGCAGACACGGCCGCATGCCGGCCGCGCTAATGGCGATGGTCGACGCATTGTGCAATAACGCCGTCGTCGCCGGTGTCAGCACATTCCCGATGCCCAATGCCAGCAGGGCCGTATTGAATGTAACGATCAATCTGAAATTTTGCCCAATGCGACGCATCAGACACTGTCCCAAAAGCCGAACTGTCACAAGCTGGCTCAAATTGGAGGATAACATCGTGATGTCGGACACCTCCCGGGCGATATCGGATGAGTCCTTCATGGACACCGATACATCTGCGGCGGCA
>JAVBNY010000028.1:0-18212 GCA_031551205.1 Oscillospiraceae bacterium
CGGAGGCATTGGCGCCGCGGCAAGATACTGGAAAGACGCGGATACCAACAATGAGGCTGTTGGCACAGGATTAGCTGTTGGAACAGACGGCATCGTTGCCAGCACAAAAAAATACGTCGAAGCTACAGGTGATGAAAACAAGTTTAAAATCACATTGGAAGTTGTTACATCGCAGACAGTTACCGAGACGACAATACCGGGCGATGCCCTTGTCGTACTTGTCCTTGACGTTTCCGGAAGCATGAACCGCAATGAGAGATATACTATTGACGGGAAAGCAAATCAAACCAGAATGGCCGCTGCTGTTGCTGCCTGTAAAAAATTTATTACCAACTACGCTAACGTAGGTGAATACACCAGCAATGAAGTAGTACGCGGTCTTGCAATCGTGGGGTTCGGAACAAATGCCGCACCGCTTCTCACATGGAGAAATATTTCCGGGAATGCAGCCGACGCAAATAATTCCCTGAATGTATTAAGCACCACGGCAAATGCAACTCCCTGGCCAACAGTCGATGCCGGAACCAACATGGCCGCAGGTCTGAGATATGCGAATAACCTGCTGGGCGCCATTCCCTCGTCTGTGAGTAAAAACCGCGCGATCACAAATGTTCATGTTATTCTTGTATCTGACGGCGGTCCGACATGCGCGATAGTAAGCGGAAACTCGACTTACAACATAACAACCGGTACGATGGGCAGAACCACATCTGGAAACGTATCGAACAGCTTCCTTTCCGGTACTGCAGGTGTTGTCAGCACCGGCAACAGCACTCTGACAAATTCCACCAGCGTCAGAGGAGAAGGTGTTGCCAACGCGGCCGACTCGGACACACATTACAAAGCATGTGTGAGCGTAGCTGTCAACGAAGCCAATTTGCTCAAGAACAGGGCGACCAATAAGCCGACCATCCACTCAATCGGTTTTACAACTCAGAATTTCAATAATACTCAGAGAGAATATTGGGCGTTTTACAGAAGCGCCTCTGACGGTCTCTCGGTGACAAACATCCTTAAAAAGGTAAGCAGCAATGATTCCGTATTTGACGCGGCAGACACGCTGAAACTGGACAGCGCTTTCGTTACGATATACGGCTCGATCGCCACTCATCCCTGGGTTGTAACCGACAAAATGGGTTCTAATATTATCTTTAATGAGACTGCCCTTCCCGGCTTTGCAAGCTGGAGCAGCGAACTGAATTCTCTCACCTGGGATATCTTATCCGACGCTCCGGTATCCACATCAACAAGCGGGAATACGACACTTTACACATACAGGTATTCATATCATGTGATCCTTGACAATCTGAACGGCTATGTAGCCAACACCGATAACGCGACCAACGGATCTACGACGCTCACATACGTCGTCAAATCCAATGGCGTGACGGGTCACCAGCGTACCGCGCAGTTCACCAGCCCGGTCGTCAAAGGCTTTGCGGGTAAATTGAAGTTTGAAAAGGTCAACGTTAAAGGTGATGTGCTGAAAGGCGCAAAATTCGGACTTTGGCTTGCTGAAGGAGCAGATCCGGCCGGTCTTGTCGAAATTAATGCTTTAAAAACAGCGACAAGCGGCAATGACGGGATAATCTTATTCGAAAATATTGCGAGCGGGCACCGCTACTATCTGAAAGAGCTTGTTGCTCCTGAGGGATATAAGCTCGACGAGCGTCTGTATGTCGTAACGGTCAGCTATGGCACAGTTAGAATTAGCGTCGCTGATCCTACTGCAGAAAGTATGTTCTATAAAAATAGCTGATATTTATCCCAGATATGCTGAAAGCCGCTGTAGAGTTATTGGATCTCTACAGCGGTTTTTATTGCAACAACCTGTCACGCCCTCAAGGGCTGCACAAATGAGGGATAATGTCCAGCCCCCATATAATGATACCTACTAATAAATTTACAATATGCGCGCTGCAGCTCCAGTCTTTTTAAAGTTATCTCGAGGTAATACTTATGTATGCGGTAAACTCAAGATCATAATAGGCGAGTTGGAGTATACAATTGGAATATTTGCTTAATATTTTTCGTGTGTGGTTTAATCCCATTCCTGAATGATTTTTTTTAGATGTAATTCCCGGGCGGTTTATTGCCGAGATATCGACAATATCCTTTGTACTGTTTGAAATAACAATCAGCTTGCTACCATCTTTTTTCCCGTTTATTGAGAAGTTAACCAGTTTTTTTGAAGAAATCTTCGCGGCTTCAATTGCATTATCCAATAAATTCCCTATCGCACGGCACAAATCTAATTCATCGATATATAAATCGTTAATATCTATAGCGATATCTATCCTCAAATTGACTTGTTCGGCCTCAGCAAACTCCAGTTTACTAATTAGTAATGAAATCAGTGTAGGGTTTTCCACCATTTTTTTATTAAGCAGAGCATTTTCGTTGAGCGAAACCGTGGCGTTGAATAATGAATTGTGATATTCTCTGAGCTTTTCAATATCTCCAATCTCAATATATCCTCCAATCGACTGAAGGATATTATTTAAGTCATGCCTGAAGCTGCTGTATCCATCAATTGTTTCGTTTTGCCTTTTCGTATGTACAGCCTTATTGCTGAGTTCTGTTGCTTGACTGCCTATATAGTCAAGCAAGAAGCTTACAACGAGCATAAAAGTCATAATAATTAACGTTACAAAGAGGTATAGGCTTTTGTTTGTATTGGCATACAGCGGGTAAAAAACAGAAAATATATATACAATAGAAGCCTTGATAATTAAAAGAAGAACTTCTTTCCCAAAATGTCTGGCCTGAATATTTTCGGCTAGTCTTATTGAAAAGTTCGATTTAAGCACAAATTGTCTCATAACAAAATAAATTATGGTAAACAAAAACGTGCACACAACCAGCGAGGCGCAATCAGTTAAATAGTTCCACGGGTCACCCGGCTGCGGGAAAAATATGAATCCAATCATACGCTGAAACATCTTGATAACCATGACAAAAAGATATGCGTTCGTCAAAAGGCGTACTGAGCGGTAGGGCGATAAATGCAAGATTTTTATTCCGAGGAAAAAGAATATAAGAGCAAAAACGGGATTGGGAACAGTCACCAAATTATAGACAATTGGGGGGAAGTCAAGCATACCGCCAAAAAAGTAAATCCCATATGTCCAAAGGTTATTCATTAAGGTCCCGGTTAAAAGGATATATGTTGCTTTGTGCCAGAACCTCACCTTTTCTCCATATATAAGCAGGATAAGGTTTGTAACGTAAGTATAGAAAACAATGGTTGTCCCGCAGGAAACAAAAAACAGGATAGCTTGCATTGTTTTCGTATAGGCAAAGTCAAAATCAAACATGCGCATCCTCCCATCTTAAATCTCTGCCGGCCGGATAGGCCAAGCAGCTTAGCCGTTCGATGCAGTGATCGTGAGATTAACCTTATACAATATCCTTTAGTTCGATATACGTTGAAACCTCATAATCATAATACTTCATTTGAAACGAGCAGTTTCCATACTGTTCTAATATATTGCGTACAACAGATAAACCAATCCCGCTATGCCCTGCTTTGTCTGTCATGCCATCCTTGATTACAGAGCTGACATCAATTGGAATCAAGGTGCTGTTTGTTATGATAATAAGCTTGGAACCGGAATCTTTTGATTCTACTGTGAAATGAACTTTGCGCTGCTCAGAGTCGCAGGCAGCTTCAATTGCATTGTCTAAAAGGCAAGCTAAAATTCGGGATGCGTCCATGTTATCTACATACAAATTATCCAATTCGCATTTGAGTGACAATACCAGTTTTACATTCATATTTTCCGCGTATTCCAATTTATTAATCAGAAGTTTGATGACCGCCGGGTTTTCTGCCATTTTTTGCCCTAATTCCATTATGGTTCCGGCATGTGAAGTATCCGATACCAATTTAGCGTGATACCGCTCCAGTCTGTCATATTCTTTTAGCTCGAGAAAGCCACTGTATGTATGAAGAATATTGTTGAAGTCATGCTTAATTCCACGAAGCTCTTCCGCCCCCTTAAAAAGAGCGCTGATATGAACCTCATGATTACTGATTGTCTGCTTATTATATTTAACAATATCCGCACAGACATTAACAACGATAAAAAGCACTAGTATAACCAAAGACAAAGCATACGCTAAGTCCTGTTCGGTCATGACAAGGGGCAGAATAATCCTAATAGCGTAGGCAAACGAGGCATTTAAAAAGAAAATCATTATTTCTCTGTTTTTATTGGCAAACGTATTATCTACAAATTTTAAGCTGAAGCGGTTTTTCTTTAAAATACCTTTAACTATGTGACAAATAGCGAAGAAGATTATGAAATAAACAATCTGTTGGCAAGCATCTTTCAAATAATTATACCTGGCTTCATTTTGGACAAAGAAAATTGCGCCGTTTAACCTGTTTAATATTTTTGCGGCCATCCAGAAAAGATAAACGTAACTCACAATTTTTACAGAACGAACCGGGGATAGTTTGAATACTTTTTGAGCGGTAAAATAATAGATAAGTCCATTAATAGGGTTCGGTGTTACGATCAATAAAAGCAGCGTAAAACTAAACGATACCTTTCCCCCCAGAAAATATACTCCATAAGTGAAAACATTTTGCAGCAATGTTCCTGTTATAAACGCGAAAAACATACGTTGCTTTCTTTCAGCGGACAGCCCAAAAGCAACAAGGATTATTTCTGAAAGTAAATACATAGAGCAAAACGTCTCGGTAAAAGTGACGATACCAAGAATAAACTGCATCTGTCCGCTATATGCAAATTCTGAATACATCAAATGTGGCGCCTCCTATTTATTCCAGCACTTCTTCGATTACCGTCAAGAGCTTCCGAAGTTCAAAAGGCTTTTTGAGAAAATAATCAAATCTTCCCCTGCCGACCACATCGCCTGTATTGGAACCTGACATAGCCACGATTGGTATGGAAAAAGAGGAGGAAGCAGCGCCGCTCTCCCTTATCTTTTTAACCACTTCAAATCCATCCATAACCGGCATATGTAAATCTAAGAAAATGATATCATATCGATTTGGAGCGTTGAAATACATTTGTAGGCCAATCTGCCCATTTTCCGCGATTTCTGACATGATTCCGTTCCGTTTGAAAAAGATTTCCATTAATTCAGCCGCAGCGGTATTATCTTCAACAATAAGGCACACCAATTTATTGTTTTTCTCTCTATTCTTTTTCTCATAGGTTATCGTATCTTCCAAGGCAGAGACCTCCTTCACTGATTATTAATACTAAATCAAAAAACCGCACATTATTTGCAAAAGAAAAGCGATTGTTTTTGGAATAATTATACTCCAATATCAACTCGTATTCAAGATTTTTTAAATCTGTTCCCGTTGTCGGCGGCGCAGTGCAACGGCAAGAATTTAGACTGTCAAGTATAAAAGGGTGGGAATTTGCAATGTAAACACTTCCTATCTCTTGACGCTCTGTATAGGCGGAGCTGACTAAAGTAATCGAATCGATGAAGCCACCGGTTAAGTCTTGAGCATAATTGGCGAATTAATTATACGCGAGTCTGGCGTTTTCAATGCAAATAGCGTATAATGGCTGTCAGGCCAACTGATCCGCAGGGGGGTGCAATATGCAGAAATGGAAATCATCAGTTTTGGTATTCATAGCAGTGATAATAATAATCCTGTCTTTTCTGTTCGTAGCTGGGATAGTAACAATGCTTATTATATCCAATTCAGATTCAGATGACACCAAATTTGTATCTATTAACGAGGTGCCCGACGAGGTTCTGGCGCGGTTCATTTATCCTACGTACTTCCCGGAGAGCGTAAAGGAAAAGCGTTCTGACGGCTATGAAGCGTGGAGGGTCGACGACCCGAATTTCCGCTCATGGGTCAGATTCAAAACGGAGAATACCTATGAGTTCGCGAGTAGGGATGTATACATTCGGGATGGCATTTTTAGTCTGCCATCCGATTCAAACTTAGATGTTACATTAGTAGAACTTAGCTGCTATGAACCTGTTCACAAGCCACGTGTCCCTTTTTATATGAACGAGAGTGAGTTTGATTCATATGAGCGTGATAAAGTGTCGGGAAATTACCAAATGGTACAAATTGGCGGATATGACGTCCTGATGCGCAGTTCATTTGCCGAAGCTTCTCCGTCAGAAACGTCGCTCGCAACAAGTGCAATAAGTGTAAAATTTTTACACAATGATATCCTGTATGATATATCTATAAGCGCAAATGCAAGGCCGGAGCACTCTGAGGAAGCGGTAAGAGAATTTACTTTGGACGAGCTGACTAAAGTAATCGAATCGATGAAGCCTCCGGTTAAGCCTTGAGCATAATCGGCGAATTAATTATACGCGAGTCTGGCGTTTTCGGCGAAATTAACGTATAATGGCTCATATACTATAGAGTTGCGGCAAGAATTTGGGCTGAAAACCTGCGCTCAATAAAGTCGACTGCAACGGAAAACCTAAGGAGAATTAATGAATTTTACAGAACTGAACCTAATAAAGCCGATACTCAAAGCAGTGGCCCAGGAGGGATATGAAGAGCCGTCGCCGATTCAGGCGCAGGCCATTCCGCTGCTGCTCGCTGGGCGGGATTTGCTCGGGTGCGCCCAAACCGGAACGGGGAAAACGGCGGCCTTTGCCCTTCCAATCCTTCAAACACTGTACGGACGGCGCGGTGATAATCCGTCGAGGCGTTTTCTGCAAACGCTAGTGCTGACGCCCACAAGAGAGCTTGCGGCGCAGGTCGGTCAAAGCTTTAAGACATACGGCCGTTACACCGGCCTCAGAACCGCCGTTATCTTTGGAGGCGTGGGACAGGCCCCACAGGTAGCCGAGCTACGCGCCGGAGTGGATATCCTGGTGGCGACGCCGGGCAGGCTGTGCGATCTGATCGGACAAAGACTTTGCGATCTGAGCAAGGTGTCTATATTCGTATTGGACGAGGCCGACCGTATGCTGGACATGGGCTTTATCCACGACGTAAAAAGGGTTATCGCCCTGTTGCCACAGGCGCGGCAGACACTGCTCTTTTCCGCCACCATGCCTAAGGAAATCGCAGGACTGGCCGGCACCATCCTCCACAATCCGGCAACTGTCTCTGTAACGCCGGAATCCTCGACCGTTGACGCGATTGAGCAATCTGTTTATTTTGTCGACAGGGCAAATAAGAGCAGCCTGCTTATCGACCTGCTGCGGGATAAAAAGATCACGTCGGCGCTCGTTTTTTCCAGGACAAAGCATGGCGCCGAAAGGATCAGTAAAACACTTATTAAAGCCGGGATCGCCACCGGGGCAATACACGGGGACAAGTCTCAAAGGGCGCGGCAAAATGCGCTTGAAGACTTCAAGACGGGCAGAACACGGGTCCTTGCGGCGACCGATATTGCGGCAAGGGGCATCGATATCTTTCAGTTGTCCCATGTGATAAACTATGATCTGCCCAATGAGCCTGAGACCTACGTCCACCGTATCGGGCGCACCGGGAGGGCCGGGCTCAGCGGAGAGGCCATCTCCTTTTGCGACTTTGACGAGAAGGAATATCTGGCGGACATACAAAAGCTGATTGGCGAGAAGATCCCGGTGATTGAGGAAAACCCTTATCCCATGCAGGTTTTTGAGCACAGGGTGCCGCAAACAAGGCCGAAGCAGACGCATGAGGAACGCAGCGCCAAACTGTCGTCGAGGCAGCATAGCAAGCAGGCCGGTTCGCAGAGGCGGCGGCACAGATAAACGTGGCGGCAAAATAAGAGGTATCGGTTTGAAGAAGAATCAGGAATTTGAAGTTAATACGGAGGGCGTTCTTCTGCCTTTTTTGCTGTCCTGCCTCAGCGGCAGATCCAGGAACTATGTAAAGGGTGTTTTAAAGCGCGGTCAGGTCACTGTCGACGGAGAGCCCTGCACGAATCACGCGAGCGCGCTGTCCCCCGGCCAGAAGGTGTGCGTGCTGCTGAACAAAGCGCCGGCAAATTGCGGCCTGGGCTTTCCGGTTTTGTACGAGGATGACGACCTGATAGTGATCGATAAACCGGCGGGTATGCTTGCCGTAGCGACGGACAACGAGCATGAAAACACAGCGTATCACATAGTTAACGGCTATATGAAGGCCCGCTCCAGATCCGGGAGGATATTTATCGTGCATCGCCTTGACCGCGAAACGTCCGGCGTCATGCTGCTGGCAAAGAGCGAGCGCGTAAAGTATGCGCTGCAGGAAAACTGGGACGACGCGGCCGTCCTGCGAGGGTATATTGCCATTGTCGAGGGCAGGGTGCAGGATCCCGAAGGGACGTTAAAATCCTGGCTCAGGCAGACAAAGACGCTTTTGGTTTATTCAAGCCAAAATGATGGCGATGGAAAGCTGGCAATAACGCACTATAAAACGGTTAAGGCTGCCGACAGCTATACAATGCTTGATATTTCTCTGGAAACAGGGAGGAAGAACCAGATACGCGTTCAAATGAACGACATGGGGCACCCTGTAGCGGGGGATAAAAAATACGGCGCGGCGACAGACCCGTTTGGCAGGCTTGGCCTGCACGCGGCCGTACTGACTGTCAGGCATCCGTCCTCGAAGGAAATAATGCGGTTTGAGGCTAAGACTCCCCGTATCTTTGAAAAAGTTTTCTAAGGCAATTTAAAATAAGGGTGATTGCGCGGAAAAACGGCGCAATCACCCTTATAATTATTATATTTACAACAGTTTTTCAATATCCGCTTCAAGCTGCTCCGGCTTATACGCTGGGGAATAACGGGCAAGTACATCTCCGTTTGTACCTACAAGGAACTTGCCGAAATTCCACTTTATATCGCCCTCCTTTGCAAACGGTTTCAGCAGCTTAACCTTATTTTCAAAGGATTTTGTTTCGTCGTCGCCTAAATCCTCCGGCTTCTGCTCCTTTAACCAAGCAAAGAGCGGGTCGGCGTCCTTTCCGTTGACGTCTATCTTTTTAAACCTCGGGAAGGTGGTCCCGTAGTTGAGCGAACAAAACTCCGTTATCTCCTCATCACTGCCCGGCGCCTGGCCTAAGAACTGATTGCAGGGGAAGTCGAGTATCTCCAGCCCTTTTTCACGGTATTTCTTATACAGGGCCTCCAGCGCTTCATATTGCGGGGTAAGGCCGCATTTTGTGGCGGTATTGACAACGAGCAGTACCTTGCCTTTGTACTGGGAGAGCGAAATATCCTCACCCTTGGCGTTCTTTACCGTAAAATCATAGATATTCATGTTTAATCTCCTTATCCGCTTTTTATTTGAGTATTCTTTTTTGCGTCGGAATATCCCATCCACACAATCCAGACGTAAGCGCAGGTTTTGGGTATCATCAGCATACCGAGCAAAGGGATGCTGTCCGCGCCTAAAACCACCGGAATGTAAAAGGCAAAGCTCAGCGTGACAGCAAGCCACATGAATCGGAAGGCGCGATCGTGACTTAGCCTCGCCTCACGAAAATACAGACAAATGATTACTATGCCCAGCGCCGCAAACGGCAGATTGCGGTATATCCCCCAGCTGAGCGGAGCATCTGCGGACAACCATCGGTTTTGAGGGAGAAGACAGATTGCAATGCGCGCCGCCGCCAGTAAATATACTGTTACTGTCAGCGCCCTTGCGTTTTCTTTTTTATATCTGGCCTGCCAGACGTAATAGAGGAGCACATAGAACAGCGTCATGGTGACGGAGGTTACCAGCTTGCCAAACCCGAGAGACGCAGGGTGGTTTGCAATGCCGTCCGTCCAGAGCGCGTAAATCCGCGGGACAAGATGAAAGGCATCTCCGCACCCAAGGACAATTGCCATAATACCAAACAGCTTGAACTGTCTGCTGCCATTTGACGATCGTAAAATCAGGAAACCAAGTGTAACTACGCCGATCAGATACGGTATTTCAAAGATCGGTTCCATAATGGCCTGCATACACGAGCCCTCCTATGCTTTTGCTATCAGCGATTGCACATAATCAGCCTGTGAGAACAGGGTGCAGCCGCCTGTGTGTTCACGGAGCAACGTTTCCTCTCTCTTTAGCTTTGTGAACAGCGGTGACTTGAGAGCTTGGCGCAGCGAAACCGTCCTGAGGCTGGTATCGGAATACGGTGAGAACGGACATGGCTCTGCGCCGCCGACGGCATTGATGTGGAAAAATCCGCGACCGGCCGCAAGGCAGCCGCCGGATTCTTTTTCGTCTCCGGGGAAGGAAATGATAATCATATCACTGCGTTTTCGAAGCTCCGCGACACTATCCGCCAGAAAGTCACGCCCCGCTTCGTCAAGCGAAAGCTCGGGCTTTTCGACCGGGACGTACTCAACAAAAACAATGGCCTCGCAGCCCTTTTCGTTAAGTCTCGCGACAAAAGTATCCCTGGTGACAGTTGACAAATTCTCTTTTGTAACCGTGACGGATGCCCCAAACAAAAGTTTTTTTGCGGCGAGCTCATCCATCACCCGCATTGTCTCTGTGTATATGCCTTCTCCGCGCCGTGCGTCGGTTTGGGCCTTGTCGCCCTCGATGCTGATTATGGGAATCAGATTTCTGTGGGCTTCAAACAGGCCCAATATTCTGTCGCCCAGCATTGTGCCGTTTGTGAAAAGAGGGAACAAAATCGCCGGATGCAGGGAAGCCTCCTCGACCACATCGAAACGCATCATCGGCTCTCCGCCGGCCAGCAGAATGGCTGAAACGCCAAGCTCCTCGGCTTCAGTAAATATGCGGCCCCATTCGTTGCTGTTCATTTCAGAGCTGCCAGTACCGGCGTGATTAACCCGGTCATAGCACCCGACGCAGCTAAGATTACAGCTTTCGGTAATGCTGGCGATGAGGAAAGAGGGGATATGCTCGCCGGAGTTTTCAAGCTTATGCCTGCGGCCCGCCGCTTTTTTGGAGGCAAGCGCAGCCTTTGCAAAATAAACACTTTCTTTGGGATTGCGCGCAGTCGTTTTTATTATGTCGCGTACAAGCGTCTCAATACCTTTATTCAAATATGATTCAAGATCAAACGTACCATCCATTTAGTTATCCTCTTACCTGTCCAAGGAATTTATACAGAAGCCGGTACAGAGTACCTGATTCCTCCGGGCTGAGGTTGATGCAGCCCTGCATTTGCATTGGAATCTTTAATGCCTGTTCACGAAGAGCTTCCCCCAGCGGAGTTATTTCCACGATCAGGTTCCGCTCATCCTCTTTGGAACGCTGCCTTGTGACAAGCCCCGCCTGCTCCAGCCTCTTTAATAGCGGCGTAAGAGTTCCGGAATCAAGGAAAAGACATTCACCAAGCTGTTTAACGCCGACAGCTTTCTCTTCCCACATAACCATCATGGTGATATACTGCGTGTAAGTAAGGCCAATTTCATTTAGAAACGGCGTGTAGAGCTTGACTACGCCGCGAGCGGCGGCATAAAGCGGAAAACAGAGCTGATTTTCCAGTTTCAGCGGATCCATCGTTTCACCTCTCTATATATCTATGGCAATACACACAATCTCTGTGCTGTGTTGCTCCATGAAAGCATTATATCAAAAGCAGAACATTAAATCAATCTAAATTTAATTGGTTAAAATTTAAATTTATATGTCGCACGGCAGTGTCTTCAAGATATCCGCTTATAGAAATGGGAAAGGGCCGCCAATTCAGGCAACCCTTTCCTAGGGCAGCACCGCACAAAGAGCGTCTGACAACTGTGCGGTATTGCCCTAGATGCAGATCAAATCATTTGCCCTAAGCAAAACTGATCATTTCCCTCTTAATTCGCCATCCCGCAGCAGTCTGTTGTTCGTTCCACAAGTGCGCGTACAAACCGCGCTGTTTAATCAGCTCGTCATGCGTACCCTGCTGTACAAGCCGTCCGTCTTCAAGCACCAGTATTCTGTCGGCCCCCGCAATGGTCTTCAGCCTGTGGGCAATTACGATAACAGATCTGCCTTTTATCAGTTCGGAAATCGCCTCTTGAATCAACACCTCATTCTCAGGATCAAGCGAGGATGTCGCTTCATCCAACAGCACAATAGGCGCATCTTTGAGCAGCGCGCGCGCGATAGAAATCCTCTGCCGTTCCCCGCCGGACAGCGTGCAGCCGTTTTCGCCCACAAGTGTATTGTAGCTCTCAGGCATATTTTCGATAAATTCATCGCATCTTGCAATTTTTGCGGCGCGGCGCACCTCTTCATCGCTTGCACCCTGTTTGCCGATACGGATATTGTTCATAACCGTGTCGTTAAACAGCACGACGTCCTGAAAAACGAAGCTCATATACTTCATAAGCGCCTCGGGTTCGATGTTCTTGATTTCCTGCCCACCAACGAACACCTTGCCTTTATTGACATCCCAGAAACGGGCGACGAGCCTTGAAACCGTGGATTTTCCGCTGCCGGACGGCCCAACCAGCGCGGTCACGCCGCCAGGAAGCGAGAAGCTCATGTCCTTAATAACATCGATATTGTTGTACGCAAAGCTCACATTTTCAAAGCGTATGGAATAATCGGGCAGAGAAACCTCGGACGTGCCCTCCATGACCGGCTCTGTGCGCAGCTGCTGCATACGCCGGGTAGAAACCAGCAGGTAAAAAAATTCCGGGAGCATGGTGAATATGGCGATCAGCGGGGCGAATATCCGTGCGCTTACCATCGCAAATGTCAGAAACGGCACCATCTGGATTTCGCCGGTTGTCAGCAGATTGACGCCAACGAGGATAACGAGCCCCGTTCCTACCTGCAAAATCATCATGGCCGATGTCGCGAGCGTTCCGGCTATGCCCTCGAAAACGATGGCTTCTTTCATCATTTGCCGCAGAGCTTTTTTCAGCGCCGCCGACTTTTCGCCGGACAGCCCGAAGGCTTTTACGACCTTGATGCCGTCCAGGTATTCCTGCACCTGATCGGACACATGGAGCTTGGCTTTCACGTGGCGTTCGCCGAATTTTTCCTGAACGCCCCTGCTTAAAATAATAATTCCCGCGGAAAACGGCAGCGCACAGAACAGCGCCAGCGCCATGCGCCAGTCGTAAAAGGCCATCATAGCGGAGATCAGCGTAATGGTAATCCCGTTTGCAAACAGCCCCGGCACGATATGGCTTGTGGTTTGCTCGATGGTCTCACAGTCGCCCATGATGTTTGTCGTCAACTCCGACAAATCCTTGCGGTTGAAAAACGACAGCGGCAGCTTTCGCATATGCTCGGCGACCTCCACGCGGATTTTTGTGGATTCCTTGTAAGAGGTCGTATAGGTTTTGTCATATTCATAGCTGTTGGCGATGAAATACAGGATGAGAGCGCCAATCCCCAGAGCCATGAATAACCATAGCCTGCGAGTGTCCAGCGGCTGTCCGTTTGCCAGAGGATTGATCAGTGCCTGTATGATCTGCATAATAATTATAAATGGGAAAAACATGGTAAGATTTGTAATAACAGAGGCAACGACCGCCTTTTTAAGATTCTTTGTGCCTTCTTCGGAAAGCCTTAACGCCTTAAACATTTGCCCTAGCCTCCTCATTTGCAAGCGTCCAGCCTGTTGCCGCAATATAGATTCGCCACATTTTCGCGTAGCGTCCATTTTTATCAAGCAGAGCATCATGCACGCCATGTTCCGCGACCTTGCCGCTGTCGATAACGAGAATTTTGTCCGCGCTCTGCACAGTTGACAGACGGTGGGCAATGATGACGACGGTTTTATTTTTCATAAGTTTTTCAAAGGCGAGCTGAATTTTGCGCTCGTTCTCCGGGTCGGCAAAAGCAGTCGCCTCGTCCAGTACAATGATTGGCGCGTCTTTTAAGATTGCTCTGGCGATGATGAGGCGCTGCTTTTCGCCGCCGGAAAGATGAATGTTCCGCGTGCCTATTACTGTGTCGTAGCCGCTTGGAAGCTTTTCAATAAATTCATGACACTGGGCGGCTTTCGCGGCAGCGACAACTTGTTCGCGGCTGGCGTCTTTATGGCCAATGCGGATGTTGTCAATGATGCTCTGCTTAAACAGGAAGACATCCTGAAACACAAAGCTGACGATGCTCATTAAATAATCCGAGCTCATATCCCTTATGTCCACGCCGCCAATTTTTATGGCGCCCTCGGTTACGTCGTAAAACCGGGGCAGAAGGTGCGCTATCGTTGATTTTCCGCTGCCTGAAGGCCCGACAAGCGCAGTAACCTCTCCCTGGTTTGCCGTGAATGACACGCCTGACAGCGCTTCAGCCCCGCCATCTTCGTTATATGAAAAGCTCACGTTTTCATAGCTTATGGAATAGTCCTCTGCTGTTTTCGGGCTTTTTGTCTCCGGGAGGGGAGCGACGTTCAAAACCTTATCCATACGAGCGATTCCGTCGGCAATCTGCCGGCCCTTTTGAGAAACGTACAGTATCTTCATAAACGGCCCGGAGAGCGACAGTGAGAAAATCAGGTAAAACAGGGCCGACATGACAAATTGAGAATAATCCGTCACGCCTTTCGACATCCAGATAATAATCGGCAGAAGAAATATATAGATGTTGTGCAGCAGGCACAGGAACAAAACCATCGAAAATTTGAAGCTGATGGTATAATCATAGGCAAAATCCCCATAATTCTTGATGGTTTCATAGAATTTTCTGAATGAAAAAATTGTTTGATTGAAAATCTTTACGGCCGATATGCCTCGCACGTATTCGACGGCTGCGTTGTTCATCTCCTCAAGTGCGGTCTCATATTTTTCGATGAAAAGCTTCGATTTACTCGTACCCATCGCCACGCTTTGAATCACAAACAGCATAATAAGAGGCACAAAGCAGCCCAACCCCAAGCGCCAGTCAAAGCTGAAGAGAATCGCTATCGCAACCACGGGAGCAGTGAACGATCCGATCAAATCAGGGAACTGATGCGCAATAAAGCCCTCCAGCTTTTCGATGTTCTGGTCAACGACCTTGCGCAGTCTACCCGTGGAATTTTCAGTGTGAAACCCCATAGGCAGAGCGGCGAGGTGCGAAGTGAATTCAATCTTTAGACGGTACAGCGTCTTGAACGCTGCGATATGGGAGCACATCAGCGCCAGAAAATTAAGGAGTATCGCCCCTATTGCTCCGCCGCCGGCAAGCCAGCCCAGGCGTATCATGAAGGCGCTGTCCAGACCGCCCATATCCCGGATATTCAGCACAAGCTCCCGTATGATGTAGAATATGGCCACAAACGGCACAAAGGACGTAACGGTGCTCAGCACCGCAAGAACGGCGGAGCTGAGCACCAGCGCCTTTTTGGTAAACGCAAGCTGCCACAGCCGTGCCATACCGGTTTTTCTTTTTTGCATGTAAAACCCTCCTTTAGTTAGCCCAAGCTAACTTATTGTCAAAAATTGAGCGCTTTTCTATACCGAGTCGGTTATATCTTTAATCACTGTATCCCAGCCTCCCGCGTAGAATCTGCCCAAAAACGCCACGTGCTTCATAGCCTCGCCATAGGTCATGTTATGGCGGATCGGCTCCATCAAAGCGTTTATATAGCTGTCGGTCAGGATGTGCATTGTTTGCGGGTCAATATACACCGGTTTGGCCAGTGTTTTTGAAAGCGCCGCGAGATACGCCTCGTTGATTTTCGTTTCATGCATGACCAGACCGTGCACAAAATCAGCATAGGAAGAACCCTCAGAGCGCACGACAAGAAGACGGAAGGCATCGAAGTTATCATACACAAATCGGAAGATCATCGAGAGCTCATCCGCGCCATTTTCCGGGGTCATGGCGCGGGCAAAGCCGTCGTCAGTAAAATAGCGCTTTGATATTTCGTCAAAAAAATTGTGCGCCCTTTTGCTGACCGGAGCGACAAGAGCCTCGAACAGCGCGTTTTTGTCCTTGAAATATCCGTAAATCGCGCCGGTCGTCAGCCCGGCGGCTTTTGCGATATTTCGGAGAGACGCTTCCTTAAAGCCTTTCTCAAGAAACTCGTATTTACCGCACTGGAGCAGCTTTTCCTTTGTATCGGCCACCAGGTTCATATCTCACCAACCTAATATAACAGCGTTATATAACAATGTAATATTAACATGCTTACTGCATACTGTCAACAGAAAAATTGTGATTTCTCTTCAGAATAAAACCGCACGTCGATCTACGCAAAGCATTACTTGACAGGCACAGCTGAAACGGTTTTCCTGCCGATAAAAAGCATTTACTAACTTTAAAATTGGACCTAATTTCGGGGGCATTTCATTTTTAGGGGTTGCGCCGAATTTGAACTGGCGCAATGGACCTGAAGCTGTGAGCCGGTTCTTACCAAAGGAAATTCCGAACCGTCGTAAGATGTGATTGTATAATATTAATGTCTCCATTGCATTTAACATCGTCGCCGAATTGGGTGGTGGCGATGTTAATAGAGGGGATTTGACGCTTACCCAGGCTCTCCGAAATTCAAAGAAATTACTTGACATTCACTCTATTCTTTCGTATAATTCTATCTGACCATGTCGAGGCGTGGCTCAGTTTGGTAGAGTGCTGCGTTCGGGACGCAGAGGCCGCAGGTTCAAATCCTGTCGCCTCGACCAAAGGCGTTTGCGGCGTTGTCTAATGTTGGAAATGTCGCATTGCAAACACAATCCGCATGATGATTACTTTGGACGGTAGCATCATGCGGATTGTGCTTTGTCAGAGAGTTTTTGAATTCCGGGGACTTGAAAACGTCGGTGTCCATGTTGCAGATGTTAAACTTGATCTCAACATGGTCCTTGAATATGACGACTCTTTCAACATAAAGCTCGATCAATGCCCTCAGATTTGGCAGACTCCTATCCTCCAGCATTTTTCGAACCCGTCTGAAAGCTTCGATAATCTCGCGCTCTGTCACGCTGCCGCTGGTCACTCCGATTCTTAATACTTCGAGCTGGCCGTCGAGGTCGGATTTTTCCGTCTCCAGCGCGCACAGTTTTTTTGCCAGAGCCATGGAGCCTGTCTGAGCTATGACGCCTGTTACATTGTCAATCTCAGCGTCCAGCTTTTTGATACGCTTCTCAAGCACGGAGAGCTCCCTCAATTCCTCGGCGTTGCGCATCCTGATGTAATTATTGTATCCGCTCACCAGATCCGGGATAATATTTTCCGCGAAGACCAATTTCGCAAGCTTTTCAATGACATGTGATTCCAGCGCGTCGCGGCGAATCTCGGTATTCTTGCATGATGATTTGCCGTTGCGCTTTGTGCAGAAATACGAGATGATCTGATTTGGAGACTTTTTGCTTGGCTTATGGCAGATTCCCGAAAAGGTGCTGCCGCACTCTCCGCAAATGACCTTGCTCGACAAAAGATACGTCTGTCTCGCGGTGAATGCCCCGCCCGCCCTCTTTCGATCAGTTAATTTCTCCTGCACCGCGTCAAAATCCTCGCGGCTTACTATCTGTGGCACGGCGTCTTCAATGCGTATAATATCGCTCTCATCCTTGCGGGCGTGAGAGTTAAATCTGCCGTTTGCGTCCTTGGAAGCTCTGCGGGAGAAGATGTATGTACCCGTATACTTCTCGTTTGAGAGTATTGAGTGCAGCGAGTTCTTTCCGAAGTCGTCTCCGCGCTTGGTCTTGAAGCCGCGTCTTTTCATCTCCTTCATGATATCACCATAGCTCCCGCCGCTCAGTGCCATTCCGAAGATTAATCTCACAGCCTCGGCCTCACGCTCGTTTATGACGAGCTTTTTTGTCGCCTTGTCCACATCGTAGCCGAGCGGAGGCCTGCCCCCGGTGTGCAGGCCCTTTAGCGCGTTCTCCGTCATGCCTTTCATCGTCTCACGGGCAAGATTTTTGCTGTAATACTCGGGGCCATGCCCTCGAGAACTGACTCCATAATCACACTTTCGGGGCTGTCGTCGAGGTTTTCAACTACCGAGCGCAGAGAAACACCGAACTTTCGAAGCTGATGCCTGTAATGCGCGCTGTCGTAGCGGTTTCGCGCAAAGCGGTCAAGCTTGTGGACGATCACCATCTCGAATCTTCCGTCCTGCGCGTCTTTGACCATCTTTAGAAACTCGGGGCGGTTATCTGTCGTGGCAGAACGCGCCCTGTCTATGTACTGGCCGACAATTATGATATTGTTTTTAGACGCGTACTCTCGGATAGCTCGGATCTGCGCGTCAATGCTCTCCTCACGCTGGTTATCGGATGAAAACCGTGCGTACAGTACGGCCTTTATTGTTTTAGGTACATTCATTTCAATGGATTCTCCTCCCGTTTACATTGGTCATGAACTGAATATAGGCTTTCAAGGAGTAATTCAAGACGTTTTTCAGTATCAATAATCGTTTTCG
>JAVBNY010000010.1:0-73768 GCA_031551205.1 Oscillospiraceae bacterium
TCCGAGGGTAGAGGATAAGTTATGCCCTAATGAAGTAAAGACATTCTAACGGCGGCTTTGATAGAGATAATATCAAGCCGCCGTTTCCCTTTTTGAAAACGGGATTTCGGAGGGTGTATTAGTTGCACCCTTTTTTAAGGACACGGCGGCAATCGTGGGAGGTTTTCGCCGTGTTTTTTTGTTGCTTGTGTGACCAATTAAAAAAAGCCATTTCAATTTGCGGGACAAGCCCGCCTATGAGTATGGCATATATCTTATAACTGTATGTGGCAATATTACCCAATGCGCCCGGTTGAGATTTTTTCAACCGGGTTTTTTTGCGTCCACGGAAAAATTTATTTTATTTTCTTACTCAAAACTTTGCCAAAAATCCATTTTCGATACGGGTAGTTATGTGAAAGGGGAAACACCATCACCCGCCTTTGCGGACGCGAAAGGGGGTGAATAAAATGAGGCCTCAATCACAAGACGAACGCATACAGCAGCAGTTTGACAGCTTTTGCAAAATCAAGCTCAAATATGCCGCCCGCGACTACTACCGCAAGCTGAAACGTCGCAGGGAGCGCGAAACGGTTTTTAGCGAGTTATCGGAACAGGACTTTGCGAAGTTATCCGTCACGGATGAATATTTCAAAGACGCTTTCCGCTTTTCTGTGCAAGGCTACGACGTAGCCATATCGGACGAGCAGTTAGCCGAAGCCCTGAACCGGGTACCGGCAGACCGGCGCGATATTATCCTGCTTGCCGCCTGTCTTGGCATGAGTGACAGGGAAATAGCCGAACGGCTAAACCTTGTGCGGCGCACAGTCGCGTATCGCCGGGCAACAACCTTGCAAGAGCTAAAAAAAATCATGGAGGGAAACGAGTATGAGTAAAACACAGACGCAACACCCGAAAAGCCGATTGCTTCCGTTTCCTGTTATCGTGGCAGCGTCCGGCGGCGATATTGGCGCACTTAACCTTGTCGTAAAACACTATGCAGGGTACATAATCGCTTTGTCAACAAGGCGGCTTTACGACGAGTACGGCAACGTCCACTTAATTTTGGATGAAGAACTGCGCCGGGAACTGGAAACAAGGCTTATCGCAAAAATCTTGACCTTTGATGTAGCTTAGCCCTTGCCCGTGCGGGGAGCGTGAACCCCTTTCCACGCTTCCCCGCAACCGGGCTTTTCGTGTTTGCCATTCCGTAAAAGCCCATTGATACGCAATGAGCTTTTACAGGCTGACAAAGCCGGACGCACCTTGATAAAGAAAGCCCGCAAGATAACGGCGGCGCAGTATAGCGGTAAAATCGGATACATTCGGTCTATGCCGAGCCGGGCGGCGGGTGCGCGACGACTTCCAACGGGAACGAGCGAGAAACACCAACACCGCAATGCAAGCGTGGCAGCTTGCGGGCGATAACGCATAGACCGCTATAATGGTACTCCTGTTCAGTCACAGGCCGAGCGTTAAAAGCGTCGCAGCCAATGAGAGCAGCCCGGTGAGAACCACGGGGGGATGTAATTTCCGTGAGGGCGCGCCCGCGTCCGTCCGATTTTGTCTTTTTTTGGCTTGTACTTAACATTTTCTTTTTTGCCACTTCATATTCTGTACTATGCGCCGGTGAAAGGAGTGGTATTTTTGCTGACAATTTCAGAGCTTGAACAAATGAGCCTGACCCCCATTGACAATGCCGACAGAACTAAACTTGTTGACATACAGACGATAAAAATTGACCCTTGCGGGTCTGCGTTAGAACGTATGGAAAGCTACCTTGCACAAATCAAAAACCCATATCTGTTTTTATGTGACGATACAGCCGTCAGAGTGCGGTTTTTGCCGGATACTCCAAACTTGACATATAAATTGAAAAATTACTTTACCAGCCTGAAAAAAAGCTGATTTTCAGGGCCTTGTATGGTACAATGGTAACGTGATTATAGAGGATGGGAGGTATAATGGCACGGGTACGGAAAACCCTTGATAATTTGAAAAAGTCCGTCATTCTATGGAAAGTTGCTATTTATATCAGACTGTCCAGAGAGGACGGCAACGACGAAAGTTACAGCGTCAAAAACCAAAAGCAACGATTGATGGCGTATCTGGAAACCCTCTTGCTTGAAGAAGAAGCGGAGCTTGTTGACTTTTATGTTGACGACGGATACACCGGCACAGACAGCGACCGGGATGATTTTCAGCGTATGCTGGACGACATAGACAAAGGCAAAGTGAATTGCGTTGTTGTCAAAGACTTGTCGCGCCTAAGTCGTAATGATTGGGAGTGCAAGAGGTATCTACAACACCTTTTTGTTGTGAAAGATGTTCGGTTTATCTCGTTGGAACTTCCTAAGCTGGATAGCTATAAAAGGCCTGATGATGTTTACGAATTGGGCGTGTCTATCCAGAGTATGTATAACGAAAATCATTGCCGGGAAACATCAATCAAAGTCCGTGGCACATTCAACACCAAACGGGAAAAGGGCGAGTTTATTGGAGCTTTCGCGCCCTATGGTTACCTCAAAGACCCCGCAGACAAACATTGTTTCATTATTGACGACGAAGCCGCCCCGATTGTACGGGATATTTTTCACTGGTTTGTCTATGATGGAATGAGTAAAAACGGGATAGTCCGAAAGCTAACAGGCATGGGTACCCCTTGTCCCGCAGCTTATAAGCGGCAAAAAGGAATGAATTACTGCAATCCTGCAATCGTAAAGAATGCGCCGCTTTGGTCTGCTCGAAGCATTACGGAAATCCTGAAAAATCAAATGTATCTCGGACACATGGTACAGGGCAAGCAGAAAGTGAAAAGTTACAAGGTACATACGCGCATTACCATACCTGAAAGCGAATGGTATATTGTCGAGGACACACACGCCCCCGTTATTGACAAAGTAACATTCGACAAGGCACAGGAGCTTATGCAGCGCGATACCAGGACAGCACCGCAGGCAGGGCAGCTTTACACATTTTCCGGCTTTCTGCGCTGCGTGGATTGCGGCAAGGCTATGGGGCGCAGGACATCCAAAAACCTTGTGTACTACGCTTGCAGGACAAATCAAACGGCGGGCTTATGTTCGCGGCACTCTATTCGGCATGATAAGCTGGAAAAAGCAGTTTTGGAAGCGATACAAAAACAGATTTCACTAATTGACGATATGGGGCAGCTTGTTGAAGAAATTAACAACGCCGCAGTCGTCCGCACAGTTTCCAAACGGCTGACCGCAGCCCTAAAGCTCCGCAGACAAGAACTTGAAAAAGTATCGGGATTAAAAACAGGCCTGTATATGGATTGGAAAAACGGCGACATTACCCGTGATGAATACCACAAGATGAAAAAAGAGTTTGAGGACAAGGAACAACAGTTGAAGCAGGACATAGCGAACCTTGAAGAAGAAAGCCAAGATTTTGAACAGGGCGTTACTTCAAGCAATCCCTACTTTGACGCTTTTCTCAAACACCGCAATATCCAGCAGCTTGACCGTGGTATCGTCACCGAGTTAATCAAAGTAATCCATATCCATGAAGGCGGCGACTTGACAATAGACTTTAATTTCGCAGACCAACACCGGCGCGTAGTAGAGTTTATTGACAATAACAAAAAGGAATTAACCGTTGTGGGGAATACGAGAGTTGGCTAAACAAGCGGCTTTCAGCTATTCCATTTTAATTTACACAGCGTTGTCATAAAATACATGCACCCACCGGCCCACAGGGGCCGCAGGGCACTCAGGGGCCGATAGGCCCAATCGGAGCGACGGGGCCAACTGTTTATACACAACAAGAAAAAGCCTTAAACAACAAGGCTTAAAAGAATACTAAAGTTGTTATTGCCCCTTATAATCACATGTCATAAACGCCTTATAACATTTTAGTGCATAAAGTCATGCCATTGCCCAGCAATATGGAAACAAGAGCAGTTTAACAAAATCGCAGTTATGTTTTTAACATATCAATTAACGATAAACGTTTTAATAAGTAGTTAAGTTAAAAGGATAATTAAGTGCAAAAAAGCCAACTTATTCTGATTTTTTTCAAATGAAACACCTTGCTTCAAGCGGGCCGCCATGATATTATAACATCAAACTAAATACTGGATAAGCCTCGGCTGCTTTAGGCGGCAGGGGGAATGGGGTGAAAAGCCCCGCGAGTCGGTCACTGTGAAGCCTCAACTTTGAGGATAAGTCAGAATACCCAAAGGCTGTCCATGTTTCTGCCGGAACCAGAAACAGTGCTTTTCGGGTGCATAAATGTATTCGGACTATCTAACTCTGTTTGCCGGTTGCGGTAAACAGAGTTTTTATTTGGGAGGAAAAACAATGAAAAAAAGAGTACTGTCAACATTACTGACGCTGTTATTCATCACGACCATTTTCCCGATGACTGTATTTGCAGTCAGTGACTGGGATGGTTCCACGGCGACGGAGCCCGCTTTTGCGGATGGCGCTTATCAAATCGGCACGGCTGAAGAGCTGGCGTGGTTCAGGGACTATGTGAATCAAACGGCGGGCTGTAATGCCAACGCTGTGCTGACAGCGGATATCGACTTGGGCAATTACAGCTGGACGCCCATCAGCACGCAAAGCTCCGCCACGGATAAATACAAAGGCATATTTGATGGTGATTTTCACACCATCAGTGGTCTGTCAGTAAGCGGCACCGTTTATCAGGGGCTATTTGCCGATATTAACGGCGCTACCATCAAAAACTTGATGGTTGAGGGCAGCGTCAGCGGCAGCAACAACTATATTGGCGGTATCGTAGGGTCAACCCGTAACGCCATGATTGAAAATTGCTTCTTTTCCGGGTCGGTAACCTATACCGGCAGCGGAAGCCATTACATAGGCGGCCTTATCGGCGGCAATCAGACAACCGCTTCTACCATTAAAAACTGCGTGAATATGGCAAGCGTCACCGGATATACCGCCGGCGGCATTTTGGGGTATTCCACTCAGGCCAACACCATTGAAAACTGCTATAACACCGGCACAATTACCGGCTCCAACCGCTCCGGCGGCATCGTCGGGCAGGTCTCAGCCGGAAATATTAAAAATTGCTATAATATTGGTGAAGTCTCCGGAAGCTCATCCACCCCCGGCGGTATTTACAGCTTCAGTAACGCGACGATTACGAATTGCTATCATCTCTGCCCGGAAACCGAGGCCCCCGGCGGTTCCCCTACCGGCAGAAGTCATAAGATGGACTCGTCTGACGGTCTGCTGGAAAATCTGGCCAGCGATGCCTTTGTGGCAGACACGGGTAACATCAACGGCGGCTATCCGCTGCTTTACTGGCAGACCCTGCCAGACACCACCCCTTCCATCAGCCTCAGCGGCGCAAAGCTCATTTTTGTACAGCAAGGCGCGGGGGATAACTTTGCCACGCTCAGCCTATCACTAAAAAATATTGACAAAAGCGACGTGAGCGATATTGCTTGGAGCATTACCAAAAAGAATGGCGGCAGCGCAACTGATATCGCCACCTTGGGGGCTGTCGAAAATGACCCCTACAGCCAGGTTGTCACGCCCAAAAACGGTGGCGTAGCCGCTGTCACAGTGACGCTTACCGCCAATGGCGAAACCTATAGCAAATCTGTGGATATTCAGGTAATCCCCCATATTACCACAGCGGAAATCTTAAGTGTAAATACTCCCGGCGCGGTTGCCATTGGTCAGACGGTGCAGGCCAAGGTCTATGTGGTTGGCGGGGAGGAATATGACTTTGAGAACTACCCGGCTCTTTCCTATCAGTGGAAATACCGTCCCGGCGGCGGTTCTGTTTCAAACATTGCCGGAGCAACAGACAATACCTTCACCATTCCGGCTACCTACAACGAATGGGATTATCTTCATCTGGAGGTTTCCTGCGGCGGCCAAGTGATTATCAGCGGCATGGATGTCTTCCAGAGCATCCGCTCCGAGGATTACGGCAAACTTTACCCGGTGGCCTATGACCAAGGATTCGCGTTGCCGACAGATAAAAAAGATAACACCTCCCTGATTTTGCCGACAAGCCATGCGGTGGGCGGCATAACGGCGGATATAGAATGGGCGGCGTCCAGTAATCCTGCGGTCATCGCCCTTGACGGCACTGTCACACAGCCTGAGAGCGGCAAGGCGGAGGTTACCCTGACCGCCAAGTTCACCTATGGCGGCGCTTCTGCCAGTCGGACATTTGTCATTACGGTCTGGTCTCGGTCCGCGGCGGCTGAAGAGGCCAGCGGTAACGAGGCATATCTGCAAAACGCCGCGGCTTCGTTAGGCAGTTTTTACAAGCTGACACCTATTTACGGCACCGATAACAATGTCATTGATATGCTCTTGGCGAACCTTCTCGCGAAAGGCTATGGCGACATCTCCGTGGCGGTAACAACTGCCACCAAGGTATATGGCAACTGCGGTATTTCCTCAAACGGCGATATCACCTATTTCTACGCCGACCCCAATGGAACGCGTGGCGTCTGGTTTGGCCGTTATGACGTGACCTTTACCCTGAGCAAGGACGGCGCAAGTTGCGAGCTGCCCGCCGTACCCGTCACCATCCATTGGGATGCGGACGCGGCAAAGCGGGTCATGAGCGACGAAATCCTCAGCGGCGTGAATGAGTCCGCTATTCTGGGGAACAACGAAAGTCTAAACAGCGTCACCTCAGATTTGAACCTTCCCAAGATAGTGGACAGCAAGAAGTGGACGCTGGTTTCCTGGACCTCCTCCGACTCCGGCACGGTCTTTATCAGCAACGAAAACCAGGGTACAGCCGACACTTTGTTTAACCCCTATGTGTGCAAGGTAATTCGCGGGGCTGTGGATAAGAAGGTCACCCTCACCGCCGCCTTTACCTTCCGGCGCACCAGCTCCGAACCCGCCATTGTCCTGTACAAGGTCTTTACCGTCACGGTCAAAGCTCTGAGCGGCGCGGAGGCTGACGCCGCCCGGGCGGCACTGCTGGAAAAGCTGGAAGCCGGTTTTTCCGCCAAAGGGCTGCGCGACTGTATAACCGGAGCTCCCCTCAGCCAAAACGGCGATGTATACCTTGCGGCCAATGACATTCAGTTCCCAACCACCCGGGACTTTGGCGTGGACGGAAAAAACTACCCCATTACCATTACCAGCAGCAATGAGGATGTAATCGTTGCCCCCGATGTGGCCAACGCAGCCCGGGTCAGCGTCTATCGGCCGCTCGCGGGCCGTTCGGCCGAAACGGTTATCCTGACCGTGACAATTACAGATAAAGAAAAGGGTATCTCCGCCTCCAAGGATTTTACCGTTGAGGTACAGCCCCTGACCCAAGGTGAAATCGATAGCGCGCTGGCCTTGATGACCTTGACCAAAGATAGCTACTTTGACGGCTTGAACAAGGGACGCTATACGGACGCTTTTTCAGTAACAGGTGGTCTTTCCTCTTTCAACGAAGCGGTCTGGAATGACAGCGCAACCGCCGTTAAATGGATTTATTCAAGCACCGAGATGACCGGGAACAGTATTATCGCCGATGAGCTTCCAGGCTGGGCAGAGCAGGAGGCCTGGCGGGCCTTCCGCTCCAGCAACCCCAAAATACTGGACCATGAAACTTTGAATCTCCCGGCAAAGCCCAATGAGGACACCTTCGTTGGCGTAAGCAGCGTGTTGACCCATGAGATTTTCGGAAAGTACTGGGAGCGGTTCGCCGGGGAACCCGGGTACGAGGCTTTTGAAACGCTCTATAAGCAGCCGGTTTCGGCCTATGTGATGGTGGTTGGGAAAACACATCAGGAGCTGCCCCAAGAAGCTTTAATGGGCTTGCGCACTTTGGCGGTGGCCAGAATTAACGCCCCGATATCGGTAAGCTTTGTGTTAAAGGGGCCTGACGGAACCTTGATTGATACCCCCGTCTCGGGGCTCAGCTCGGGCGCTACGGTTTTTGAAGTGTTCCGTCAGGTGCTTGACCAGTGGGGTTACACCTATTCCGCAAAGGGCAGCTATGTGCAATCTGTTACAGACACCAACGGGATTACACTGGCAGAGCAAGACAGCGGCCCCAATTCCGGGTGGATTTATCGGGTAAACGGCGCTCTGCCCGGCGTGTACATGAATGGATTTTCTTTGGAAGACGGCGACGAGGTCATTGTAACTTTCACAAAAGATTACACAAAGGAAGCGGGGCTTAACCCCGGAGGTTCAGGGGACGGGGGTTCGCCGTCGGGTACAGCACCTTCCGAGCCTGTCCCGGATACCGGCGTACCTCTTGCCGGGATACCCTTTGCCGATGTGGCCGAATCCGACTGGTTTTACGAGGATGTGGGCTTTGTATGTGAAAAGGGACTTTTTAACGGCACGAGCGCCGCAACTTTTGCGCCAAACTTATCTATGACCAGAGCCATGCTGGTAACGGTGCTGAATCGCATGGGGATAAATAACCATGATACTTATGGCGTGGAGGCCGAGCATCCCCGCAATTTTAACGATGTGCCTGCCGGAACCTGGTATACCGACGCAGTCCGCTGGGCGGGCGGAGCGGGGATTGTAAACGGCATTGGGGAAGGCAAGTTCGGACCGGAGCTTTCCGTTACCCGGCAAGACTTGGCCGTTATGCTCTGCCGTTATGCGGAGGCTATCGGGTTTGAGCTGCCGAAAACACGGGATACGGCGGCATTTGCCGACAACGTCCAAATTTCCGGCTACTCAAAAGATGCCGTTACCGCGCTATATCGGGCAGGCATTATCAACGGAAAAAGCAATAATATTTTTGACCCAACCGGAACAGTGACACGGGCCGAGGTGGCGGCCATGCTGCATCGGTTTATGGAAGTGGTAGAAAAAGCAAGTTAATAATGAAGGGCGCAGGATGTAAGTCCAGCGCCCTTTTTATAGAAGACTGAGCCTCGCTTTGGGTGTAGCCATAGCTGCATTCTGTTATTTTTAATATCACTTCAATGCCTTCACGGGACATGACCTCACGCATTCATAGCACAAAATACACTCCGTCCCATTTTCTCTGCTGCGGCGGTTATCAAGCATATCGACATTCATCGGGCAACCCTTTTTACATTTGCCGCACGAAATACAAGTCTCGTGGCTGACTTTGATTCGCATGAGTGAAAAGTAGCTGATAGGTTTTAGGAATATTGTGATAGGACAGATATACTTACAAAATGCCCGGTTATCCTTGAACGCATAAGCGAGCGCAATGCCAACCGCATAATAAAGGATATTCCCCACAATAAAGCTGATAAAAACAAGGTCTTCCAAGTTGGATGGGCGCAGGATAAACAGGGTTAAGGTGTACAGCAGAGACAGCAGAAAGATGGCGAGTCTAAGCATTCCCAGTTTTTTACGGCGCGGCGCGGCGGGTATTTTATACGGCAGCAAATCAAGCACCATCGCAGTCCAGCAAGCATAACCGCACCAGCCGCGCCCAAACAGCAGAGGTCCGGCAATCTTAGCTACAAGATAATGAATGACAGCGGCTTGGAAAACACCTAAAAAGAGATAATACCAAAAGCCTTCTATCTGCATGTTTTCACGGCAGATAATCCCAAGATAAACCAGCATATATAAACCAACCGCGAACTGAACGGCCATTCTCGCGTGGCGAAAGCCGGAGAAATATAAAGACACGCCGATGGCAATCGCCGTTCCGATATATGTAAAGTTGAGCAGATAAAACAGGTTATCGAGTGAAAGCCATAAAATGACGGCTACAGCCTCAAAAGCGAGCCACAACAAGAACGGTATTCTATATTTCTTTATGTTTTTCACCTCAAATCAATCTTATTGGGCAACCGCTAACTGCTCTGCAATAGCCATAATATACAGATTTCCACTTGGACCCACAAAGCGTTCCTGTACTTATTCGTCCCCCGCATCCATTTGTTCGATTTTTTTGCGGTGTGGTTTGCTCGCCTTCAGGGCGGGCTTTTTTACGGGTTCTGAAGGTTTCTTCCCCGGAACATATTCAATCAAATCGGCAACCGTGCAGTCCATTGCCAATACTGCTCGGCGCAAAGCATTTCAAACCTTTTCACCGGTGTCATTCATCACAAAGCTTATGTCAAGGGTACAGTTCAAAGCCTCAGCAATTTCCCTGAGCTCACTTTCGCTAAAATTGTCACGTCGCAACTTATTGCTCAGGTTTTGTGAAGTACATTTCAATTTTTCTGAAAGTTCTTTGAGACTAATCTTACGCTTTACGAGTAGAATTTTTATTTTTTCAGTCATTAAGGACACCTCGCTTTGCTACATTGTAACTCTTTGGTGTAGATACGTCAAAAGGTTTTAATAAATAAACCCGAAAGTGAAAAAAGAAATTGACAAATGTAACCCATTGGTGTATAATGAAATCGTAGGGTTAATTGATATCACATAACTTTTCAAAAGGAGGTGACCCCCATGCCCACGCCAACACCCTACATCGATGCCCTGTTTATGGGCGAGCTCAGGCCGTTCGAGCGCCTGGAGCCTGCGTTTCCGGAATACAATGAGCTTTGTGAGTTCTCCGCCGCGATGGAGGGCCTGTTTGCCGAGCGGCTCACGCCGGAGTTAAGAGGCTTTTTCCAGGATGTAGTCGAGAACCGCAGTGAAATCGCCGGGATGCTCGTCCGTCAGGCCTTTGCCGACGGTTACCGCCTGGGCGTTAACCTGATGCTGGAATCGCTCGGCCAATTTGCCCTCGACGAAGGCCGGGAAGTCCGGTTTTGACCATAATATCGCTGCCTAATAAATGAAAGGAGACATATTTATGAATACAAACAGCCTGAGCCTGTTGCGCGACCTGCGTCTGCGAGAAGGCCTTACCCAAGCCGACCTCGCCCGGGAGCTGAGATTGACAGAAAACGACATTTCCAGAATGGAAGGCACCGGCAACCCGACACTTGAAAAATATGAAGCCGCTGCCAACCGCTTCGGCATCCCATGCGACACACTCATCCGCAACGACTTTCCAACCGCCTACGCAGTCCTTTTCATCCCCATGGAGGAGGAGCGTGATTGTCTCGATAGTCACATGCGGCGCATGAAGGCGCACAAAAAGGCCGGAAATGAGGGCGAACGCTGGGTTTACGAATGGGAGCGGCAAAAACTGGCCGGTACCAAGTATTACAGGATGGTGGACCTCAGTCCCTCAGAGAACATCAAAGCTGGGTATGATATCCGCAGTTGTGACCCTGATGGAGTGCCAATTTTTATCGAGGTAAAGACCACAGCCGACGAAATGGAAAAAGAGTTCTATATGTCATCGTTTGAACGGAGAAAGGCAATCGAGTTCCTCGAAAAGGGTCTCCGGTATGAGGTTCACCGTGTATTCCATCTTAATGACCCCAAGCGGCGTGGCCGCGAGATTATCACCGGTGAGGCGCTGCTGGGCGGCGACTTCATCTTTACCCCGAAGGACTATATTGTTTCGCGGAAGGAGGACATTTCTTATGACTAAGCTGGAACGCTGGCGCATTGAAGCAGGGCTCTCACAGCGGGAATTGGCTGCCCGCGCCGGTGTCGGCGTCTCAACTATTGGTTGTCTGGAGCGGGGAGACTGCAAAACCCGGACGCCGTCGCTATTAAAACTCAGCAATGCCACCGGGCTGCCCATCATGAGTCTGGCCAAAAAGGCGGAAGGCCTCAATCCCATCCGTAAACACCCCTATCGCTCCAAGACCGAGAACCCCGAAAGCCCCATAACCTGCTACAAAAACGCACAGTCCATCACCTTTGAGGAACTGGCGCGGTGGCTGGGCAATACAACTCGCGAGAGCGGCCGCCAGGCCTGCGCGGCCATGCCCGCCAAAGCCGTGCACATCAAGGCGCTGGCCGCTTTTGAGGGTATCGGCGTTGAGGCCTACCTCCGGCAGTACGGCACAGAGAACGGAGGACTTGAAAATGCTTCTTGAGGTCTTTGTTCCGGAAGAGGGACGCTCATACAACGGCGGCACTTACCGGGCATACATTGCTCGGATTACCGGCAGAGACGAGCGGTTTGACTTCAAACGACAGTTTCTCCGGCCGGTTTTGAAGGAGGGTGACCGGGTTTATGATATCGTGGCCGATGGGATTTATGAGGAGAGCGTTAAGTGCTTCGAGCAAGGAACCGGCCGCTTTCGCTGCCGCAACCGTGAGTTCTTTGTTTTTCATGGTGAAGAATACTATGTGATTTCCCCCAGTGAGGTGCTGGAATACGTGGACTGCCCGGAGGCTGCTGCGCTCCGGTATCCGGCTTGACGGGAGATGTGAATATGAGCAACAACAAGCACCCGCATCGAACGACTCAAGAACGGCTGGAAGCCTTTTATGGAAAGCCGCTCTATGAAATTGAGCCTATAGATGTCGAGGAAATCGCTGGAGCGCACCGAAAGACGAAAAAAGTAAAACCATGACCCAGATTAACTTTGTTTCGGTGGAGACTATCGCGGTGGATGATGCGCTGCTGGAAAAGGCGAAGGGAGTCTTCGCCGAAAACAACCTGACTATCACGCAGGGCATTGAAATCTATCTTCGGTTTATAGACATGCATGGAAAGCTTCCCTTCGGGGTATTGCCCACGCCGGAGGGCTGAGATGGAAAGACCCCGCCGGAAGATGTGAAGGAATAATGACAAGCGAGCCCGCTGCGATAAGCAGCGGGCTTAAATTTATAGAAAATATTTTTCAGTCCGTGTTGCCCAAAAAGAAGAGCCGGCGCGAAGCGTCGGCCCGCTCCCGAGCGGCGAAAATATGCAAAATTTCACGTAAAAGACTGCGAAGCACTTTGCCGCTCGAAAAAGGCCTGGAGGCCTTGTGCCGCAGGGCCTCGTCCGTTTATAACTTTGACCGCAGGTCAAATTATAAATGTACGCGACCGCGGCCGTTATCAATGGGCGGCAGGCATGCCGCCGACCTTTTTAAGCACCCGCTTAAGCTCCGGATTTATACCACATTTCGCTATAAAAGTAAAGCAAGTATGGTATAATGAAATAAAAAAGTTTTAAATTGGCTTGCGTTCGGAAAATATTTGTGGTACAATAAAGGCACCATAAAGAAGTATTTTTTAATTATATATAGATAAATATTATGATGAGACAGGGCTACCCGCGAGGGGAACCTTGTCTTTTTTTATTTTCAAACCTTATACTCAATGGAGTTACTTTACCTTTGCCTGCGTCGCAACAAACCGCGCCTACCCTTGTGCAGGTACGCCAACGTTGAGATGGAGACAATTTTGGATGGGTGCAGAGTCGCCCAAGCCTTACGCTGATGTCTGGTCGCGCATAGCTGCGACTTGATTCCAGCAAGGTAACCATTTTTACTAAGGCACGCTGTTATTCCGCCGTCGCAAAGCCGGGGGTGGGATGGCAATGGGTGGACGGATAGCAAGGCCCAACCCGTTTCATCATAGCATCGAAGGAGCTTATAACGAAGCCGGTCACCCGTTATGGGCCGCACCAAAAGGCGCGGCTGGTGATGAACTGTCTGGCATCTAACGATGCGGCATGTACCCACATTGCCGCGGATAGAGAGAATCTGACTTGGACCGGGCGCATAGCCGCCCGTGTCACTGGTGTTTGCTTTGCAAAGTCAGGCTAACGCCGTCCGGCCGCTGGAACCCCGCAAAACAGCGTCTACAGGTCGGATACAGGTCATTCCAACCGAGCATTTGCCGTTGGTTGCGTCAATCTGTTCCTATGTCTTTTTTAGGTTTGTATTGGCTATCTGACAGCAAGTACAAAAGAGGAATGCCTCCCACCACACGGGTGGGGAAAGAGAAGGGTCTGGTACCACGGCGCATAGCCGCCGTGACACCGACCAAGGCCCGCGGCACACCGTTCGCATTTGGCAACGGTGTGCTGCCCGGGCAAAGGAGGAGCATGACCCGGCATTCGGCTGGGAGTATGCTCCTCCTTTGCGTTCCCAGCGACCAAAATCCTCGCAAGAGGTGGGTAAGAACCGAGTGAAAGAAATCGGTCTGGACTCAACACGTCCCCAATAATTACAAAAATCAGGAGGGTTCAACCATGAACCGCATTAAATACGCCAGCACCGAAGAACGCCAGCGTGTTACCAAGCTGGCACGCGGCATCAGCAAATCTCTTCATGAGCTCAACGCTACTGGAACATCTAAGCGCGAAGCCCGCGCCGAGCATAACGCGAAGCTTCAGGCCAAGGCGATTGCCGAAGGCCGCGACCCTAAAAAGCTTCGCTATGATGCTTCGCCGGGCATCCACAGTTTTGGCACAATGGACGGATACTGCAAGGACTGTGAGCGCGCCCTGCGTTGGGTGACCAAACGTCATCCCGAGGTTACAACCATACGCTTTGCTTACAAAAAGGGCTATCTTCGTGAGTACATTCAAGATTGCATCGACCGCGGGTTGGCTGCGCACACAATTGACAAGTACGCCTGCGCCCTTGCGAAGCTGCTCCGGGTACACTCCTGGGAAATTCATGACAACAAGCCAAGGCGCGACTACCGCAAGTACACCCGCTCCCGTGGGTACAGCGAAGCGCGTTTCGAGCAGGACCGTTCCAAGTATTCGTCCAAATACGGGCCTATTATCGACCTCATGCGCTGTACCGGGGTTCGGAGAGAAACCTTTGAGACTTTGTACCCTGAGTCCTTTGTGGAGGGGCCGGGCGGCAAGCTTTATCTCCCTGTGGACGGCAAGAAGATTAAAACCAAGGGCGGTCGGCCCGGGCTCATCGAAATCATAGATGAGAATCAAGTTAAGCTTCGCGAGCTCTTGGCGTTGTTCCCCAAGGGGCAGCTCATCTGCCCCAAAGTCCCGAACCAAATCGACGAGCACGGGATTCGGTCGCTTTACGCGGAAGACTTTTATTTCGCAATCGCCCGGCCCATAGACAGCATCCCCCTGAACGAGCGTATCCCCCTCAAAAACCCCAAATTTGACAATCGTCCGGGCAGGAAGCCCCGCACATCCGTCCCCGGGATTTATCATCGCAAGGACGGCCGCCTCTTTGACAGGAAGGCGCTCCTTCGCATTTCAAAGTCGCTGATCCACGAGCGAGATGACGTGGTGGCTCAAAATTACCTCTGGCGTAGCGAGCCGCTGAGAAAGCGGTAATTTGCAATCAAACGCGGTTCATAACGGACAACCCGGGTGCCATATCTTAATATCAGAAGGGAGTGGGAAAAGTGCTGAATAAAAAAGACCTCGAAGTCATGAGCGGCTTCGATATCACCGCGCTTGACCCCTCCCGTCTGGTGGATATCACCGAGGTGAAGATTGACCCCGGCGCACCCGATGCCGACAGGCTGGACGATTTTTTAAAGCAGATAGAAAATCCCTATTGCTACCGTGTAAACAATACCCCTGTCAAGATACGGTTTGGTCAGGGGAAGCCATATCTTGACCAGGTTTTAGAGGACTATTTTACCCAAAACAAGTAGCTTCTTTGCCCCTGCTCTGTTATAATGAGATTGTGATTATAAGGGGCAACGAAAGGAGATTTTGCAATGCCCCGGATACGAAAAAACCGAAATATTGAACATCGGCAAACCTTGTTCTGGTCGGTCTGTCTTTACATCCGTTTATCCCGCGAGGACAATAACGACGATGAAAGCGAGAGCGTCATCAATCAGGAAAAAATCCTCCGTGATTTCATCGAGAGCCATTTTGAGCTCGGTACCTACGAAATTGTCGAGGTCTTCGCTGACGACGGACGCACCGGCACCGACACGAACCGCCCCGAGTTTCAGCGCATGAAGGAAGCTATTATAGACAAAAAGGTCAACTGTGTGGTTATGAAGTCTCTGTCCAGAGGCTTTCGCAACCTCGGCGACCAGCAGAAGTTCCTTGAGGAGTTTATCCCCTTGCACGGCATTCGCTTTGTCAACATGAGCTCCCCATTCATCGACACCTACAACGACCCGCGCTCGGCAACCGGCCTTGAGATTCCCATAAGGGGAATGTTCAACGAACAGCACGCCGCCACCACCTCCGAAGAGGTCCGCAAAACCTTTCGGATGAAGCGTGAGCGGGGTGAGTTCATCGGCGCGTTTGCTCCCTATGGCTACAAAAAATCGTCCGACAACAAAAATGATTTGGTTGTAGACGATGAAGCGGCGCAGGTGGTGCGCGACATCTTTTACTGGTTTATAAGCGATGGGATGAGCAAGAGGGGCATCGCCCAGAAGCTCAATGAACAGGGCGTTCCAAACCCCAGTGAGTACAAGCAAAGGCACAGCCTGAACTATCAGAACCCCAATTCTGATAAAAACGACGGTCTTTGGAGCGCCAACACAGTTTCCCGCATTTTGCAAAACCCTGTGTATATCGGGAACATGATACAGGGCCGCTACCGCGTTATTTCCTATAAGGTGCACAAGCAGATTCGAACGGCTGAAGATGAGTGGTTTGTCGTGGAAAACACCCACGAAGCCATTATCGACAAGGGCACGTTTGACAAGGCGCAATCGCTCCATCAGCTGGATACCCGGGTCGCTAACGGCAAGCAGGAGGTTCATTTATTCAGTGGTCTTATCCGTTGTGCCGACTGCGGAAAGGCCATGCACCGCAAGACCTCCCGGAATATTGTCTACTATTTCTGCCGTTCCTTTGTCGACAAAAAGGTTTGCAGCAAGCATTCTATCCGTCTTGATGAACTGGAAAACGCTGTGTTGGTCTCCATTCAAAAGCAGGTTGAGCTTGCCGGGTCGCTGGAAAAAGTCATCGAGCGGATAAACAATGCTCCCAATCAGCACCGGGAGTCCATGCGGCTGACCCATGCGCTAAGCGATGCGGAAAAACAGCTGGCCAAATACAGCAATGCCGCAGACGGCCTGTATATGGATTGGAAATCGGGCGATATTACCCAGCAGGAGTACCACCGCTTGAAAGGCAAGTACACGGGACAGATTACCCAATTGGAGAACACAATCAGGCGGATACGAGAAGACATGCAGGTGATGGCTCATGGTATTGATACCGAAAACACCTACTTTACCGCTTTTCTCAAGCACAGAAACATACAAAGCCTGAATCGCGGAATCCTTACCGACCTTATCGACACAGTTTGGATTTACGAGGGCGGCGAAGTGATGATTGATTTTAACTTTGCCGACCAGTATCAGCAGATTGTTGATTACATCGAGAATAACCGCAACAACCTTGTGTTAGTAGAGAATAAGGCCGCTGTGTAGCAAATGGCGCGGTTCTCTGCTTTCCTTTCATCAATGTGTTGTGTGTAAATAGACGGCGCCACCGGCCCACAGGGGCCGCAGGGCACTCAGGGGCCGATAGGCCCAATCGGAGCGACCGGAGCAACCGGGGCAACAGGCGCGCAAGGGCTTCAGGGCATTCAGGGCCCTATAGGCCCAATCGGAGCGACCGGGGCAACCGGTGCGCAGGGCCTTCAAGGCATTCAGGGGCCCCAGGGGCCGCAGGGACTTGCCGGCGTGCAAGGCCCACAAGGGCCGCAAGGGCCGCAAGGTGTTGCCGGCCCGCAGGGGCCACAGGGTATTCAGGGGCCGCTCTCAACAAATGATTACGCCATCGCGGAGAGCAACACGCCTCAGAGCGTGGTGTCCGGCGGGCTGATAGAGATATCAAACCAGTCTTATCTTTCGACGGCCTCCTTTGCGGACACCTCGCCCACCGTCATCACCATACTGGCCTCCGGTACCTACAGGATCGATTATAAGATCATGGCCGAGGGTCAGCGAGACGCCGCCATCTATCTGAACGGTGTTTTGTTATCCACAAGCCACCACTTCAACGCACTCTCCGGCGCGCTTATTGGGACTGCGATAGCGGTAATCCCGGCGGGGCAGACGCCCTCCGCCCTGACGCTCAGGAACACAAGCGCCCTGCCGATGAACATTCCGATCTACGCCGGGAGCATTATTCCGGGCACCCCTTCCAACGTCTACGTCGTGATCACAAAATACGCCTGAGCGGCGCCTCTCATTTCCCCGTTTGACTAAAAGGGGAATACGATGAAAAACTGCCTTCCAAACGGAGGGCAGTTTTTCTAGGGCGTGCCGACACTAATGGAAATGCTCAGATTTCAAGCATATTTTGCTCTCGTGTCAGCACTATCTAAAATGAAAAGGGAATTTTTTATTTTGCCGGTATAATACGGAAAACATGGGGCAATAATACATGTCGGAGGTGCATTATATTGAGCAAATACAATGAAAAGACGCGCGGCGTATCCGAATTTTTTTCTGGAAAGGGATTTTACATAATCCTGATCCTATGCGTCGCGGCAATAGGCGTATCAGGTTATGTTCTGTTCTTCACCGGAAACGACGGCCCATCCGCGGAAACGGCAGGCACGGAGCTTGTCGCTGTCCCGGACGATTCAGCGAGAGACTATGTTAACAGCGCGGTCAGGGACGAGCTCGGCGCGGCGGCCGGCAATATTTACGACGCCTACGACCTTCCGGAGCCTGTGACAGCGCCGGAAAGCCTGATGGTCTCACCCTCGGCCTCTCCAAAACCTTCAGCAAGTCCTGAGGCAAAACCGGGCGCGAAAACCGAAAAACCCGCCACGGATAAAAAGACGCCTTCCGGTGCGGACGAACCTGCCGCAAAAACCGCGGCAGTGGGCGGATCGTTCATCTGGCCGCTGAACGGCAAGGTTTCTCAAGCCTTTTCAAAGGACGAGCTCGTTTTCAACTCGACGCTTGACGACTGGCGGGTGCACACAGGGGTTGACATCGAGGCCCCTTCCGGCGCGAAGGTCGCCGCAATCAGCTCGGGTACTGTCGAGGACGTGTATGACTCTGAGCTCATGGGCACAACCGTTATCATCGACCACGGAAACGAGTTGAAAAGCGTGTATTCAAACCTCATGGCGAAACCGACCGTCAAAAAGGGCGACAAGGTCTCCCCCGGCGACATTATCGGCGGTGTGGGCGACACGGCAATCGGCGAAACCGCGCAGACATCTCACATCCACCTTGAGGTCATCAGGGACGGAGCTCAGATCGACCCCGAGACAGTCCTCCCGAAAAAGCAGCCTTAGCTCATATAACACAACCGGGCCCGCTGAAATAAATCAGCGGGCCCGCATCAAATCTTTCCCCTAAATGCGCTAAAACAACTGTAAGGCAAATCCAAAACAGGTTTACACCGATAGTATATCTCTTTATCTGTCGGTTGTCAACTTCTTTCTTCGCGGATACGTAAAAAATTGCGCGCCTGCCTACATACGGCCCGGCATCGCCCTATGCGCCCGACCGGAGTTTGATAATCTGGTCGCGCAGCACGGCGGCGTACTCAAATTCAAGCATCTTCGCAGCCTTCCTCATGTCGGTCTCAAGCTTTTCAATCGCAACCTTGCGCTCCCTCTCGGTCATCTTCACACCGTCGCGCCCGGAGGCGCCGCGGGAGGCGGGCTTCGAAATCTCGATCAACTCGCGGATGCTCTTTTTAATCGTCTTCGGGGTAATGCCGTGCTCAAGGTTATGAGCCTGCTGGAGCTCGCGGCGCCTGTTTGTCTCGCCGATAGCGCGCTCCATCGACGGGGTTATTTTGTCGGCGTACATGACGACGCGGCCCTCGGCGTTTCGCGCGGCGCGGCCGATAGTCTGAATAAGAGAGGTTTCCGACCGCAGAAAGCCCTCCTTGTCCGCGTCCAGTATCGCGACGAGCGACACCTCCGGCAGATCCAGCCCCTCGCGCAGAAGGTTTATGCCGACAAGGGCGGAAAACTCCCCGGCGCGCAGGTCGCGGATGATCTCCATACGCTCCATCGAGTCGATGTCGTGGTGCATGTACCGCACCTTGATGCCGACGGTCTTCAGATAATCCGTCAGATCCTCGGCCATCTTTTTAGTCAGCGTCGTGACGAGCACGCGCTCGTCACGCTCCGCGCGCATATTTATCTCCGCTATCAGGTCGTCGATCTGCCCCTCTACGGGGCGAATGATCACCTCAGGGTCGCAAAGGCCCGTGGGACGGATCACCTGCTCGACAATCTGCCCCGACCTGCTTTTTTCATAGTCCGACGGCGTGGCTGAGACGTATACGATCTGGTTCGTCTTGCCCATAAACTCGTCAAAGTTCAGCGGGCGGTTGTCGTAGGCCGATGGAAGGCGAAAGCCGTAGTCAATGAGGTTCGCCTTGCGGGAGCGGTCCCCGGCGTACATCGCGCGCACCTGCGGCACCGAGACGTGCGACTCGTCGATGATCAGGAGGAAATCCTTGGGGAAGTAATCAATCAGCGTGTTCGGCACGCTGCCCGGCGGGCGGCCCGACATAACGCGCGAATAGTTTTCAATCCCGGAGCAAAATCCGAGTTCCCTGAGCATCTCCATGTCGTAAAGTGTGCGCTGCCTTATGCGCTGCGCCTCCAAAAGCTTGCTCTCCTCCTCAAAAAACCGAACCCGTTCCCAAAGCTCGCGGTCGATCTCCTGAATGGCGGCGTCCATCTTTTCCCCCGACGTGATATAGTGCGACGCCGGGTAGATCGCGACGTGCGACACATGCCGCCTGAGTTCCCCCGTGAGCACCCCGATCTCCGATATGCGCTCGACCTCGTCGCCGAAAAATTCGACCCTGAGCGCGTAATCGCTGACATAGGCAGGGAAAATCTCAACCGTATCGCCCCGGACGCGGAACTTGTTGCGCTCAAACGCGATGTCGTTGCGCTCGTAGCGTATCGAGACGAGCTTTCGCATAAGCGCGTCGCGCTCAAGCATCATGCCCTGGCGCAGGGAGATGACCATCGACGCGTAGTCGATAGGGTCGCCGAGGCTGTAGATGCACGACACCGACGCGACGACGATCACGTCGCGACGCTCAAAGAGCGAGGAGGTGGCGCTGTGTCTGAGGCGCTCGATCTCGCTGTTTATTGCTGAGTCCTTCTCAATATACGTGTCGGTGTGCGCGATGTAGGCCTCGGGCTGGTAATAGTCGTAGTAGCTTACAAAGTACTCGACCGCGTTTTCGGGGAAGAACTCGCGCAGCTCGGAGCAGAGCTGGGCTGCGAGAATCTTGTTGTGCGCGAGCACCAGCGTCGGGCGGCGCACCCGCTCGATGACCTTTGCCATTGTATACGTCTTGCCCGAGCCGGTCACGCCGAGCAGCGTCTGCTCCTCAAGGCCGTTTTCAATGCCAAGGGCCAGCTTTTCGATCGCCTGCGGCTGATCGCCTGCGGGCTCAAACTCGCTTATTACCTTAAATTCCGCCATAATCCCCTCCCGGCCGGATGGCCGCGTCATCGCCTGCTGAAACCGCTCCCATGAGAAATTCATCCCCGAAGTGCTCTATCCTGACGGGGAGAACTCTCCCCCGCAGGCCGCTCCCCGGCGCCCTGACCTCCAAATAGTTTTCCGACGTGCCGGAGCAAACGCCGCCTTCCTCGCTCTCGAACAGGACGGAAAGCGTCCTGCCGGCCATTTTTGCGCAATAATCGCGCGACATCCCGAGCTTCACCGCCCCGGCGCGCGCCGCCCGCTCAGACCTGACCGCCTTCGGGATTTGATCCCTCATTGAGGCCGCCGGGGTGCCCTCGCGGCGGGAAAACGGGAAGATGTGCATCGAAGCGAACCCGCACTGCCTGATAAACTCGAGCGTCTCCTCAAACTCGGCCTCCGTCTCTCCGGGAAAGCCGACGATCAGGTCCGTCGTAACGGCGCAGAGCGGGAAGTAGGTCTCCAGCAGACGTAAAGTTTCCAGAAAGCGCTCTGGCGTGTATCGCCTGCCCATACGCTTGAGCGTAGCCGCGCACCCGCTCTGGAGCGACAGGTGAAAGTGCGGGCAGAGGTTAGGCTGCTTTGATACCGCCTCGCAGAAGTCCTCGCCAACCGTGCGCGGCTCGAGCGAGCCGAGCCTCACCCTCACATCTGGCGCGGCTTCGCACACGGCTGTCACGGCTTCCGTGAGCTTCACGCCTCCCAGGTCTTTTCCATAAGACGAAAGCTCAATCCCGCAGAGCACAAGCTCGCGATAACCCTCTTTTTCGATCCCCTCGGCCATCTCTGCGGCATCTTTTGGCGGGAGAGATCGCACTCCTCCTCTGGCCTTCGGGATAATGCAATAGGTGCAGTGATTGTCGCACCCGTCCTGTATCTTTAGGAGCGCGCGCGTCCGCCCTCCAATGGACCCCGCGGGGAGCCTCTCAAACTCGGACGGAAAGCCCGAAATTTTTACGCCCAGCGAGGCGTCTCTCCCCGAAAGCAACGGCTCCAGCTCGCGCAGAAAATCTGCCCTTCCGGCGCTGCCCGAGATGAAAACCACACCGTCAAGCTCCGAGAGCGCGCCTCCGTCCAGCTGTGAAAGGCACCCGCACACGGCGACGCGCGCCCCCGGGTTCCTTTTCAGCGCCGCACGCACAGCTGTGCGTGACTTCCGCGCGGATTCTCCGGTGACGGCGCAGGTATTTATGATATAAAGCCCCGCAGCCGCGCCAAACGGGACAATACTGTGCCCCTTTTCTCGCAAAATCCGCTCGAGCGCCTGAGTTTCATACTGATTGACCTTGCAGCCGAGCGTGTAAAACGCAATATCCATGTTTTTCTCCAGAAGCGAATAAATATATGTTGCTTAAAGCTCAATAATGGTATATACTATTTGGCATTGACAATATTTTTGAGGTGTTTAATATGCGATCTTTTGAGGTTCTTCTGACTTCCATCAACGACGTGAAGCATTTTGTCAACTCGGCCTGCATGCAGCCTTGCGATATTGACATCGTATCCGGCAGGTATATCATCGACGCTAAGTCCATTATGGGCATATTCAGCATCGACCTTGCGAAGCCCATTCGGGTTGAGGTGCAGGGCACCGATGCGGAGGCCGACGCCTTCATGGACTCCGTCAAAGACTTTATCCTGCCCGAGGCCTGATCCCGCTTATTGCGTACATTCCAAAACGGAGAAGCCGGCGGCTTCTCCGTTTTTGTTTTTCAGTATACCGGGCAGGTGACTAAATCGCCTGTCAGGGCGTAAACTTGCCGGATTCAATATCCGCCAGCGCGTCCTTCCGCGAGAGGTTTATCCTGCCCTTGTCGTCAACCTCGACAACCTTGACCCACGTCTCGTCGCCGACCTTGACAACGTCCTCAACCTTGGCCACCCTGTGGTTTTCAAGCTTGGAGATGTGGATGAGCCCTTCCTTGCCGGGCGCGAACTCGACAAACGCGCCGAACGTCATAAGCCTTGTCACCTTGCCGTGGAAGATATCCCCGATCTTCGGGTCTAGCACGATGGCCTCGATTATCTTCAGCGCGCGCTCGCAGTCGTCCCGGTTCGGGGCGGCAATGAACACCCGGCCGTCGTCCTCGATGTCGATCTTCGTGCCCGTTTCGGCCACGATCTTCTGGATGACCTTTCCACCTGGGCCGATGACTTCCCTGATCTTGTCGACGTCGATCGTGATCTGGATCATCTTCGGCGCGTAAGGTGAGAGCTCGGCGCGCGGCTCCGGGATGCATTTCAGCATAACATTGTCAAGTATATCATACCGTCCGTCGCGCGTGATCTCGAGCGCGGAGCGGATGATCTCCGGGGTGAGACCGTCGATCTTCAGGTCCATCTGGATTGCGGTTATGCCCTTCTTAGTGCCGGCGACCTTGAAGTCCATGTCGCCGTAAAAGTCCTCAACGCCCTGGATGTCGATGAACGTCATCCACCTGTCGCCCTCGGTGATGAGCCCGGAGGAGATGCCGGCCACGGGAGCCTTGATCGGCACACCGGCGTCCATCAGCGCGAGCGTAGAGCCGCAGATAGCGCCCTGCGAGGTCGACCCGTTGGAGGAGAGTACCTCGGACACGAGCCTTATGCAGTAGGGGAACTCTTCCTCCGTAGGAATTACCGGCTCGAGCGCGCGCTCGGCCAGCGCCCCGTGCCCGATCTCGCGGCGGCCCGGACCGCGCGACGGCCTCGCCTCGCCGACCGAATAGGACGGGAAGTTGTAGTGATGCATATACCTCTTTGACTCCTCGTCAAAGATATTGTCAAGCTTCTGCTGGTCGCCGATCGTGCCAAGCGTCGCAACCGTCAGCACCTGCGTCTGCCCTCGCGTAAAGAGGCCCGAGCCGTGCACACGGCTGACCAGGCCGACCTCGGAGGCAAGCGGTCGGATCTCATCAAGGCCCCTGCCGTCGACGCGCTTTTTGTCGTCGAGCAACCAGCGGCGCACAACAAATTTCTGAATCTTGTAGATACATTCCTCAAGATGCTTTTCAACGTCGGGGTATTTCTCGGAGAAATGAGCGACCATCTCGGCGCGGAAGGCCTTCATACGCTCCTCGCGCACGTTCTTGTCGTCGGTATCGAGCGCGCTTCTCATCTTGTCGACGGAATACTCCTTCATCTCGGCAAAGAGCTCGTCGTTAAACGACGCTCTGGCATACTCAAATTTAGCCTTGCCGATCTCGGCCTTTATCGCCTCAATGAACGCGACGATCTTCTTGTTCTCCTCGTGGGCGAACATGATCCCGTCGTACATGACCTCCTCGGACACCTGGTTCGCGCCCGCCTCGATCATGGCAACCTTCGTGGCGGTGGAGGCGACCGTGACATGCATCTCGCTCTTTTCGCGCTCGGCGTTCGTCGGGTTGATCACATACTGCCCGTCCACATATCCGACGACGCAGCCCGCTATCGGCCCGCCCCACGGGATATCTGAGATCGAGATCGCGATTGAGGCGCCGATCATGGCCACCGTCTCGGGCGCGCAGTCGGTCTCAACCGACATCACCGTCGCGCAAACGGCAACGTCGTTGCGCATGTCGCTCGGGAACAGCGGGCGCACCGGCCTGTCAATAAGCCTCGACGCCAGCACCGCCTTCTCGGAAGGTCTTCCCTCGCGCCTTAAAAAGCTGCCGGGGATGCGCCCGACGGAATAGAGCCTCTCCTCGAAATCGACGGAGAGCGGGAAATAGTCGATGCCCTCGCGCGGGCGCTGTGACGCCGTGGCCGTAACCAGCACGGTCGTGTCGCCATACTTGATGAAGCACGAGCCGTTTGCCAGCTCGGCCATCTTGCCTGTCTCGACGGTGAGCTCGCGCCCGCCGAGCGTTGTCTTGTAGATGCGGTGTTCGTTAAACTCCTTAGCCTTCATAATACCTCCAAAAGCTTTGCTCTGCCCCCAAAAGGGGGTGTGTTCCGAGGCCGCGGAGCACTGTTTAGCACTTGAATCCGCCGTTTCGCCCGTAAAAAAACAGATTCAAACGCTAAAAAAGCGCCGCGGCCATGACCGTTTCATTTAATTCGGGACGGGACAGGCGCACTTAAACGATGCCCCTGAGACCCCGCCCCGCAAATAATGACTATTTCCTGATCCCGAGCTTCGCGATAATCGTGCGGTAACGCTCAACATCCTTCTTGGTCAGATAGTCAAGCAGGGAGCGGCGCGCGCCGACCATCTTCAAAAGGCCCCGCCTCGAGTGGTTATCCTTCTTGTGGATCTTGAGGTGCTCGGTAAGCTGGTTGATCCTCTCCGTGAGGATCGCGATCTGGACCTCGGGCGAGCCCGTGTCCGTCTCGTGGATGCGGTTCTGCTCAATAATGGACGTCTTCTGGTCTTTAAGCATCATAGTTATCATCTCACCTTTCAATTTTTTGCCCTCAGAGCCTGGTTCAAGGCGGGTGAATACCGCAAAAACGCGGCTTTTTCCTTAAACTAAGCATCGGGGCCGTGACGACTAAGTAATACTAACATAATTGCCCCTTTTTGTAAAGAGGTCGGCCGATTAAATATTACTGCGGCAGAAGATTTTCCTCCCCTGTGCAGCCGCTGTTCCCTGAAACAGCCATCGACGAAAGTGCGGCTTCGATTATCAGGCGTGTGGTTTTATGGACTCTGTTATTATGACCGAAATCCGGGTCTGCATCCGGGCGGCGGAAAAAACACATCTAAAAACGGGAGCTGACCGGAAAAATACCCGGCCGTTCCCCGTTTTTTCGTGCGCAGTCATGCTCATTGTGCGGCGAGGCGCCCGTTTATCTGCTCGATCTCCTCTTTCTTGGCAGGGGAGATCTCTGCGAGCTCAAACTTCGGCCTGGCAATGTAATATCCCTGAAGATAGTCGACCCCAAGCGTGATGACAGTCTCCATCTCTTCCCGCGTTTCAACCCCTTCGGCGATTATCATTATGTCGCGCGCGGAGGCATACGTGATCGTGTTTTGTATAAGCTGCTGCCTGTCAGGGTCCTTGTCTATGCCGCTGACGATTGACATGTCAATCTTTATATAGTCCGGGTTTGTCGAAAGCAGAACCAGCTCGTTTGAATATCCGGCGCCGAAGTCGTCGATGGCGACATCGCCCCCCCAGCCGCGGACAAACTCAATCTTTTTAGCTATGCTGTCCTTGCTGGAGTATTCGTTCTCGGTGACCTCCGTGACGATATGCGGGAAAAGATGGCTGAAGCGCTCCTCAATCTCGCTCTGATCCGTCGCGAGAAAGTGCTGATTAGGTATCGAGTTTATAAATACCTTTTTGCCATTTAGCTGCTCTAAGTTGTCGCCCATCCAGGAGAGCACCGTCAGATATGTAAGCCTTTCGATCTGATAGAGCTTTGCCTGCGCCCTCGCGAGGTACAAAACCTCCTTCGGGGACTTTAGCTCGCGCATCTGCGGCCGCATCAGCGCTTCATACGCGAATATATCCCCCGTCTTTGCGTTTACAATCGGCTGATACGCGTATTTGACGCGTACATCGTCAATCAGTATATTCAAAAGGTCGTTTTTGCGGACAAGATACGAATTTTCCTCATATGAAAGCACGTCAAACTCGCGTACACCGCCCTTAATCGAGTGCTTGACCTCATACATCGCGTAGTCGGCGTACTTCAGGAGCTCATCGACAGACGATGAGTCCTCGGGATAAAACGCCAGGCCGAACGAAGAGCGGATCTTGTGGCTGTCCCCGTCCTGCGTGAAAAATCGGACATTCCCGAAAGACTCGTTGGCTGTCCTGAAGCATTCGCGCGCCTCGTCTTTCGTGGCAAAGCCGTGCATAAACGCCGCGAACTCATCACCCGAGATCCTCGCGACAACGGCTCCCATATCGCGGAATACAGAAAACGCCTCCGCCGCGCGCTGAATATACCTGTCCCCCATGTCATGCCCGAAGGTATCGTTAAAAAACTTCAGGTTGTCAAGGTCGCCGAAGATCATGAGGCCGATCTTGTCCGGCGATTCCTCAATCATCACGCTGGCGCGCATGTGAAAGGCCTTGCGGTTCAGCAGCTTTGTCAGCGGATCAAAATTGCGCTCATACTCCATGCGCTGCTTCTGGATTATCTCGTCGGTGACGTCAAGCACCGTGCCATACACCCTGTGATCCTCTTCGATCATCCTGAGGCGAATCCATTTTTTGCGTCCGTGCGCGTTCTTTTCGCAGAGGCGCTCGATCTGCCCGTGGGGAGACAGCGTCTCATCCTTTATCTTGAGCTTCGAAATGGCGTCGTCCCATTTCTTCTGCTCGATGTAGGTCGCGCCCTCTTCCGGCTGGCCAAGCTCCAGGAGCCGGAAGGCAGATTCAGTGAGGAATACCCTGCCGGTCAGCCTGTTGACCTCAAAGCTGCCGATAGGCAGATCAACGAGTTCTACAATCTTCGACATCCTCGCGGCGGCCTCCATCGCGCTGTCAGACAGGGCTTCCAGCGCGGCCTCAAGCTCGTCAACCTCCGCGACATACGTCCTCTTGAGCCTTATCGGCTTTTCGGGGTCGAGCTCGCGCACGTTTCTCGCCAGCGACTTTATCGGGTTCCCCATATACAGCGCCAGCAGAAATGCCAGCACCGCACCGAGTATCATTATCGAGATTATCGCGATGTAAAGCACTCTGGCAACACCGTGCGGCGTGCTCAGCACATTGCCCGAAAGGTCATAATAACAGAGCGTCCAGCTGTTGATATTCGCCCATCTTTCGTCAAGCGACCGAAAGCGCACCTCGGTGTATGAGCCGATAAAGTTTTTTGAAAAGCTGCCCTCGGTGAAAAAGTACCCCGTCCTGCCGGAAGGCATGTCCATAAGCGGCTGAAAGCCGAGCGCGCCCAATTCGCCGGGCAGCGCGACCTCCGCCGTTTTCTCTATCATAATACAGTCTTCAAACGGCGGAGGGCCGCCGGAATCGACGGAGAGCACATAGCTCCCGCTCTTAACCGCGGAATCCAGCGCGACAAAACGGCCAAGCAGCCCAAGATCAAGGCAGAATCCGAACGCGCCTCTGGCCTTGCCGTCGTCGCCCAAAAGTGGCACACAGTAGGCGACATACCTGTCCAAAATGCCATCCATCTCCAGGATTCCGCTCCATCTTCCAAAGCCCGCCGCCCCGGCTCCGCCGCGGGAGGCCTCATCCTCCGCCGAGTATACGGAGGCCAGCAGGCCCCCGTCCTCAATATTCGGCGTCCATCCGCCGTCCGGCTGTATGCCGGAGAGCCGCGCCAGCTCTTTCGGGCCGGCCAGCATAGTGATGTCAGACCTGTCCGCGTGCGGCCCTCCCGCCTCGCCGTCAAGCAAGAATACGGACGCGCCGCCCACCGTGGATCCCGAGGCAAAAAGGAATACTCCGCTCACCTCGTTATAGGTCATAAAATCCGCGAGGTCGGTCATCGCGCTTTCCAGCGCGATGACACCGGAGACACCCGGAAGGCGTCTGTTAATAAGAGCTGCGAGGTTGTTCGCGTTCTGCATCCTGATCCCGACCGAGGACATTATCTCGCTCGCCCGGCTTTCAACCTGGCTCTCAAGCCTGCTGAATGTCTCTCTGTTCAGGTCGTCAAGCGTGCCCGACCAGAGCATTGTGCACATGAAAACAACTCCCTGCAGCAATATCAGCACAAGGAGCGCGGCTATTGTTCTGCTGTATAAAGTTACGTTGCGTCTTTCCTGCTTCATGTGAGGCAGCATCCTTTGAGAAATAATCTTGCTGAAAACAGGGTAATGTCTACCGTTGCGGTGTAATTATACACTGCAATCCCCCATAAACGCAATAAAAATCAAACAAATAGCCTTATCCATTCGGATTTCGGCGCCGGATTATGAGCTTCCCACCGAAACGGAGTATCCTCGCCTTGAGAGCACGTCCACAGCCCTGAAAACGTCGTCCTCCCGGACGAGCAGATAATCCGTCAGAAAGGTGGAGATTACAAAAACGGGGATCTTTTCTTCCGAGAGCGCGCCGGATATGCCGGCAATGACGCCGGTGAGCGCAAAGTCGAGCCTGCCGTCTATACGGAGCGCTTTCCATCCGTCGGAGCGCTCGAGATGCCCGGAGGGCGCCCTTTCCGCCGGACAAACAAGCGACAGCTCGCCCCTGGCCTTCGTCACGGAGACGAGCTCGCCCTCAATCCCGCCTAAAAACGCGTATTCCGGCATTTTCAGGATCGAGTATTCGTTCTCAAGCAGCAAAAGCTTTATATCGCCGGTATCCATACCCTGCCTCCTTATACCCTCTCTGTATGATATTCCAATCGGGTCACATTGTCAACAATTGCGGCTCTCCGTCACAAAAGTCTTGGCAATTGAGATATTCGTGCTATAATGTTACGGGAGCCGGAAGAAACAGACGGCAAATAGCATGGAGAGGGACGCAGATGGCATCTAAAAAAGACAGATCTATGAATTCGGCCGGCCTTACGGCAGTGGTCAGCGAGCAGCGGATTACCGATACGCTGGAAAAAAACTACATGCCTTACGCGATGAGCGTTATCGTCTCGCGCGCAATCCCAGAGATCGACGGCTTCAAGCCGTCCCACCGCAAGCTGCTGTACACTATGTACAAGATGGGGTTGCTCACGGGCGCCAGGACTAAATCAGCGAACGTGGTGGGCCAGACGATGAGGCTGAATCCGCACGGCGAATCCGCCATATATGAGACAATGGTGCGCCTTTCAAGGGGATATGAGGCGCTTCTATGCCCGTTTGTGGACTCAAAGGGCAACTTCGGCAAGGTGTATTCCCGCGACATGGCTTACGCCGCCTCGCGATACACGGAGGTAAAGCTCGACGCCGTCTGCTCAGAGCTTTTTTCGGACATCGACCGCGACACGGTCGACTTCTTCGACAACTACGACGGCACTATGAAGGAGCCTGCGCTTCTGCCGTCCGCCTTTCCAAATGTGCTGGTGTCCGCAAATCAGGGCATCGCGGTCGGCATGGCCTCGCAGATCTGTGGATTTAACCTCGCCGAGGTCTGCAAAACAACGGTAAAGTTTATAAAAAATCCCAGCCTCGATATTATATCGACACTTCCCGCCCCGGACTTCAGGACAGGAGGCGAGATTGTTTATGACGAGGGCGCGATGCGCGATATCTATACCTCAGGGCGAGGAAGCTTCAAGGTGCGGTCCCGGTGGCGGTACGATAAAAAAGAGAACCTGATCGAGATCTTTGAGATCCCCTACACAACCACTGTTGAGGCAATTATGGATAAGATCTCCGAGCTGGCGAAGCAGGGAAAGCTGCGCGACATAGCAGATATGCGCGATGAGACGGACCTCTCCGGTCTCAAGCTGACGATGAACCTGAGGCGCGGGGTCGACCCGGACAGGCTGATGCAGCGGCTTTTCAAGCAGACCCCGCTGATGGATGCCTTTTCCTGCAATTTTAACATACTTATAGGCGGATCGCCGCGCGTCATGGGCATTCGCGAGATACTCGAGGAGTGGTGCGCCTGGCGGTACGAATGTGTGCGCCGCAGGGTATTCTTCGACCTGGGCAGGAAGAAAGAGCGCTTCCATCTGCTCGCCGGGCTTTCAAAGATACTGCTTGACATCGACAGGGCCATCGCTATCATCCGCGGCACGGAGGAGGAGAGCGAGGTCATCCCGAATCTTATGATTGGCTTTTTGATCGATGAGACGCAGGCGGATTACATTGCTGAGATTAAGCTCCGCAATATTAACAGGCAGTATATCTTAAAGCGCCTCTCCGAGAAAGATGAGCTTGAACGCACGATACGCGAGCTTGGGGATCTGCTCAAAAACCGCGCCGGGATTATGGACATAATAACCGGCGAGCTGACCGAGATCGCGAAGAAGTACGGCGCTCCGCGAAAAACCGGGCTTGTCTTTGAGCATGAGGTCGAGAGGTACAACGAGGAGGATCACATTGAGGACTATCCTGTCAGCGTGTTCCTCTCGCGCGAGGGATATCTGAAAAAGATCACGGCGGCCTCGCTCCGCATGAGCGGCGAACAGAAGTACAAGGAAAACGACGGCCCGTTTTTATCTTTTGACGGCACTAACAAGTCGGAGATAATAGTATTTACAAATAAGTGTCAGGCGTACAAGGCAAGGCTTTTCGAGTTTGACGACCACAAGGCGTCGCTTCTCGGGGACTTTCTGCCGTCAAAGCTCTCGATGGACGAGGGCGAAAATCCTGTGTTCATGTTCCTTCCCGGGGATTATAAGGGAACGCTGCTCTTCTTCTTTGAAAACGGGAAGGTGGCCAGGGTCTCCGCCTCGGGCTACGACACGAAGTCCAACAGGAAAAAGCTCACCGGAGCCTATTCCGACAAATCGCCGCTTTCCGGCGCGCTGCATATCTCGGAGGACTGCGAGGTCGCGCTTTACTCCACCGACGGCCGTGTGCTCATCTTTAACACCGCTCAGCTTTCGCCGAAGACAACGCGCTCGACCCAGGGCGTAGGCGTGATGATGCTAAAGCCGCGCCACAAACTCGACAGAGCTATAAAACTCGCCGAAACGGGCATAACAAACGCATCGCGGTACCGCGCGCGTTCCCTTCCCGCCGCGGGAGCCCTGCTGCGCGGCGAGGACGTAGGCGAGGTGCAGATGTCTATAGACTGAGGCTTTGCGGGGCTTTTCGCCGCGAAGCCTTTTGAAAGGATGCTTGCCGGTGAAAAAACGTGTGATTGGACGCTTTCTGCTTGACGCGGCGTTCATTGTCTCGGGCAGCGCGCTGTACGCCGCGGCGTTCAATATCTTCCTCGACCCGAACAATATTGCGCCCGGCGGCCTGACAGGCCTCTCGATGGTTATAAGCAGATGGGCGCCGATCTTGCCCGTAGGCGTGTTGATTATTGCGCTGAACGTGCCGCTGTTCCTCGGCAGCCTCAGGCTCGCGGGGAAGGATTTTCTGCTGAAGTCGCTCGCGGGCATGCTCGTCTCCTCCGTTTTTATCGACCTTTTCGCCTTCCTCCCGCACTACACCTCGGACAGGCTGCTCGCCGCGCTTTACGGCGGCGTGATCATGGGCGCGGGTCTCGGCCTTATCATGCTGCGCGGCGCGACGACCGGCGGAAGTGAGATCGCGGGCAAGCTGCTGAAGTTCCTTTTTCCGCATGTGCCAATCGGCAGGATGGTCATGGCGGTGGACCTGCTGATAATCGCGCTGGCGGCCGCCGTTTTCAGGGATATCAACGCCGCGCTTTACGCCGCCATCTCGCTCTATGTCTGCACAATCGTGCTGGATGGGATTGTATATGGCCTCAATTACGCGAGGGTTGTGTACATCATCAGCTCAGAGCACGCCGCCATAACAAGCGCGATCAGCGAAAATATCGGCCGCGGGGCGACCCTGCTGCACGGCGAGGGCGCGATGGGCGACGCGAAAAAGGTCATCCTCTGCGCGATAAAGCCCCCGCAGATCGCAAAACTCAAGGAGCTTGTACGTGAGATCGACGAGGGCGCCTTTGTGATTGTCACCGAGGCACACGAGGTGCTTGGCGAGGGATTTCTCGATCACGGCAGGCAGCAGATGTAAAAAGGGGAGTCATTATGAAAAACCGGAGCTTTAAGGCCGTGCTTTTCGACCTCGACGGCACGCTGCTTGATACAATAGAGGATATTACTGACAGCGCGAACCTGGCGCTGTCGGCCTGCGGGCTGCCCACCCACGGGGCGGACAGCTATAAGCTTTTCGTGGGGAGCGGCGTGGCCGAGCTGATAAACCGCTGCGTCGGGGAGGCGTCCGCCGATATATCCGTGCGAAACGAGGTCGAGAGGCTGTACCGTGAGCACTACCTCAAAAACTGCCGCAACAAAACAAGGCCTTACGCGAATACAGCCGAGCTTTTGGAGGAACTCTCCCGGCGCGGCGTTTTGTGCGCGGTGCTTTCAAACAAACCGGACGCGGAAACCGGGATTGTCGTGCGCGAGTTCTTCCCCGGGGCGCGCTTTGCGGCCGTGGCCGGGCAGAGGGACGGCGTCGCGCCGAAGCCTTCACCTGAGGGCGCGCTCCTTATTTCGCGCGAGCTCGGCATCCCGCCCGAAGGATTTTTATACCTCGGCGACACATCAGTGGACATGCAGACCGCCATCTCCGCGGGTATGTTCCCCGTCGGCGCGCTGTGGGGCTTTCGCTCTCGGGAGGAGCTTGAAAAAAACGGCGCCAATGCCCTAATAGGCGATCCGCTTGAGCTGCTGGAACTGCTCTGACGCTTACATACGGGATTTCGGGGGGATTGACCGGGCCGGTCAATCCCCCTTTTTGCCGCTCTCCGGCGTTTTAAAGGCCCGGTTTTCCTCCATTGCCAGACGCTGGACAAAAAAATGGCAGGCGCTGGACAGTTTGGTTATATATATGAAAAAAGTTGCAAAAAATGCGCCTTATTGTTACAAACACGTTACTAATGCGCATAAATTGTTGACTTTTATCTTGCGCCGTCGTATCATGTGAAGCGTGGACGGCATATAAGCGGCGCTACAATCGGCGCCATGACAATAAGAGAAATTAATTAGGGAGGAATCTCGAATATGAGAAATCTCAAGAAAATCACATCCCTCGCGCTGGTGTGCGTTCTGGCTCTCGGCCTGATGCTGACCGCCAGTGCACGCGATTACAGTGACAGTACTGACATAAAGAACACGGAAGCGGTTGCGCTTCTCGGCGAACTCCAGATCATGCAGGGCCACGAAAACGGCTCGTTCGAACCCAACGGAACGCTTACCCGCGGTCAGCTGGCGAAGATGGTCTACGTCGCGCTGAACAGAGGTATTGACGACAAGGCCACAATGTTTGCCAGCGTCAGCGTCCCGTTTGTCGATACGAAGGCCATCTGGTCCGAGGGCTACATCAACTTCTGCTACATAAACGGCATCGTGTCCGGCGTCACGCCGACCAGGTTTAACCCCGAAGGCAAGGTCACGGGATTTGAAACCATGAAGATGCTCCTCACCTCGCTCGGATACGACGCCGACAAAGAAGGCTTCAAGGGCGAGCTCTGGCAGTCGAACGTACTCAGGGTTGCCTCCCGCGCCGGCCTGCTCGAAGGCTTTAACGGAGTCGACGCCTCCAAGGCGATCTCGCGCGACAACGCCGCTCTCCTTACCTACAACATGCTCTCCTGCTACATGGTCACTTACAAGGACGGCGTCGCCACCGAGACCACAAAGACATACGCTCTTGATAAGCTCGGCCTCTACACGCTGACAGGCGTCCTCGTCTCCAACGACAAAGCCTCCCTCACAGGCACGCCGAACTCCAAGTCCGCGACCTCCACGATAGTCGTTGATGGAAAGGACATCATAATCCCCGCTTCTTCCGATATTAACATGCTCGGCATGAACGTCACAGCCTACGTCAAGGCCAAGGATCTTGCGAAGGCCGACGACGGCAAGTGGGACGACAACGTCTCGAAGGTTTACGGCGCCATCATCGAGGCCGTGGGCAAGAACACCGTCTATAACGGCACCGCTTCCGACCTCACGCTCAGCAACGGCGGCAAGACGCTCACCTTCAAGGTCAGCTCCAAGAAAAACATCTCGATGACAGTTACGGGAACACTCAATGTCACGAAGAACTTTGACCAGATCGAGCTCACTCAGGCCGCCCTTGATGCCCTGAACAACAGCGTGAACGTCCGCGCCATTGACAACGATTCAGACGGCAAGCTCGACCAGGTTGTTATCATCGAGCGCGCCTACGGCACGGTCACTTACAACAGCGAAGCCTCCCAGAAGATCACCTTTGGCGGCATAACCCGCCAGGACGACGACTACACCGCGATCGCCGGCGTGTCCTCCCTCCAGAAGGATGACCGCGTGCTCTTCTATCAGATCAAGAACGGCGCCTACGTCATAGAGAAGGCCCCGACCTTTGTTGGAACGCTCACCGGCACAACCAGCGATTCCGACGGCAAGATCTACGCCACGATCTCCGGCAGCAGCTATGTCAACTCCGAGATATCCAACTCGAAGGTCAAGCAGATGTCCGACCTCATCGCCTCCTCTAACCTGAACAAAGAGCTCACGTTCTATACGGACGGCAGGAACATCGTTGAGTTCAAGGCCCCCGATACTACAACAACCGACAAATATCTTGTCATCATGGAGGCCGCGAAGCTCGGCACAGGCGCAGCGTTTGACCCGATCTCCTACAAGGCCAATGTCCTGATGAGCAACGGCACAAAGGGCGAATACAAGGTGCACTCCATCAACAATGCCACCGACAGCGACAACGCCTTTAAAGACAAGTTCACGAACGCCGCTACCGATCTCGTCGGCAAGGTCTTTGCCTACACGATCAACAAGGACAATAAGCTTGTCCTGACGGACAACTCCAAGACAGTCAGCACAACGATCACCCCGGCAAACAACGTCACCTTCGACGCAGCCGACAACGGCGCGATCAAGACGGCTGCCGGCACGAAGATCCTCGATTCTCAGTCCATCGCGTTCATCAAGAAAATTGGCGGCGACGTGGACGAATGGACAGTGTCGATCGGCCGAAACAACATCAAGAAGATCACCTCCTCCGACAATAACCCCGTTGATGTCAGCATGTACCTCGGCGACTACAGCAGCGACGGCGCGAAGGACAAGATCATCGCGATGGCTCTGACAGGCGACACCCGCAGCGAATCCAAGTACGGCGTCCTCGTCAGCAATGTGCAGCTCAGCGACGACAACACCGGCGTCATCGGCAAGTTCCGCATGTTCAACGGAACAGAGGAAAAAGACATGACGACTGACTATGACGTTGTTAAGAACACAACAAACGGCAACGCGAAGCTCGGCGACACGGCGAACATCAAGGCCGGCAGCATTGTAAAATATGAGCTGTCAGGCGACAAGATAAGCTCCATCGAGCCTGTCAATCCGAAGATCGGCGAGTTCAAAGCCGGATACGCCACCACCCTGTCGAACAATCTCGTTGCGCTGAGCATGTTCAACAACGCCGCCGCTCCCACGCTCGACTACTACACGCTCGCTGACGACGTCAAGGTTTACGCCATCGGCGACAAGGGCGAGAGCTGCTCGATCAGCGACACCGCCAACGTAGCTATCGACACCAGCGACGTCCCGGCCGACTTCACAAGCGGCGCTGCCTCCAGCTACAGGACCGTCCTCCACTTCAACGACAAAAACAAGGTTGACGCGATCTACACCTTCCTCAACGACATGAAATAAGTCTTTTCCGCAAAAGGCGCCGGGGCTAAAGCCCCGGCGCCTTTACGCGACTGAATCGCGCGCCCAAAATTTCTGCATTTCCTATTGACATTGACGTTACGTCATGGTTTATTATGAGCATATGGGAGGTGGACATATGCCATACACTGTTTCTTTCCTCTCAAAGCTCGCCGGGGTCACCGCGCGGACTCTGAGATACTACGACAGGATAGGCCTGCTCTGCCCTGAAAAGCGTACCGCCTCGGGATACAGGCTCTACTCGGACGAAAGCCTCGAAAGGCTCCAGCAGATACTGTTTTTCAGGGAGCTCTGTTTCCCTCTTGAGGATATCGCCGCGCTTTTGGAGAGCCCGCGGTATGACCGCGCCCGCTCGCTCAAGGCGCAGGGCGAGCTTTTGAGGCAGAAATCGGAGCGCTACCTCGCGCTGGCCGTGCTTGCGGAGGATGCGCTGCGTTCAATGAAAGGAGAGTCCAGGATGGATCCAAAAAAGATGTTTGAGAGCTTTGACGCCGGAGAGATGAGGCGTCATCAGGAAAAATACCGTGAAGAGGTGGAGAGCCGCTGGGGCGGGACGGAGGCCTATCGTATTTCAGCCGAGCGCACCGCCCGCTACAGCGACGAGGATCTGAAACGCATTGCGGCGGAGCAAGAGAGAAGCATGGCGGAGCTCACAGTATGCTATGAAAGCCGCGAGCCGGCGGGAGGCGATCGTATGCGCGCGGTATGCGGTGAGGCAAGAGCGCTGATCACGAGATATTTCTACCCCTGCACGATCGAAATCTTTGCGAGCCTCGGCGAGATGTATTCCGCCGACGAGCGCTTTGCCGAAACTTACAACAGCCGTGCGCCGGGTCTTGCGGCCTATTATTCCGAGGCCGTCCGCGCCTACTGCGAACATGAACTGGCCAAGGAAACACCGCCCGCCTAAAACGGACGGCAAATCAACACACCCAAAAACAAAGGAACAAAAATGGGAACCCCATTCCTGTATGGGCTCTCCATTTTTGTTCCTGTTCATTAGCATATGTGCTTATTTACTCTGGCCGGGGGACTTTGTTTTCCCGGCCTGTTTTCACGTAAAGGCTTATTAAGGCTTGAGTGTAAATGTAAATGTGTAGCTCGGGAACAGCCTGGGGTACTTTATTCCTTTAACGACTATCGTGCCCTTAACGTCGGGGCTGACCCCAACCACGGCGATCGCCTTGTCGCCGACTGGCGCGCAGTCTTTGACCGCGCCGTTTACCGTAACTGTTCCGTTAAACGCTATCACGTCGCCGAATGTGATCAGCAGATTGTCGCCGCTGGCGCCCAGGGCAGGTGCCCAGAGGCCTACGGGGGCTGCCCCAACTGCGATGTCGGCGGATTTTGTGACGCTTGCGTCTTCAATGGAAGCCACTATTTTGTACGTTCCCGCGGGTATAGGCGCCCCAACTTTGATAAGCCCGTATCCTTCGGCGTTCAAAGTGGCGTTGCCCCACGTTTTTCCGCTCTCATCAACAAATTTGGCGCTTAAAACGCGGCCTTCGGCAAACAAAGTTGTGACCTGAACGGGTATATTCGCGGCGTAACCCGCCACAAGCGTTTCAATACCCGGCGTCGCTATGCTCACGATTTTCGGCCCGGCAGTGATGTCAGACCCTAATGTGAGCGCGCGCGCGTCGTTCAGATTTTTGCTGTGGAAGCCCATATTCAGGGCGCAGATCATGTTGCTCGAGCTTGGATAGTTGTAACTCATCGAGAACCACAGCTCATTGCCCTCCATAAGCGGGTCTGTCGCCGCGTTTCGCCTGAATGAGCTGAGCGGAACGGCGATGGTGTAGATGAACGTATCGGTGCCTTCAACTCTTTTGATGCTGTAATTGTTATAGCCGGTCGGCAGCGCTGTGGTGCCCGTGCCGTTGGCCCATTGCCAGTGGGAGGGGCCCGACGCGGTCAGACCAAAGCCATATTCGCTTCTGGCGCCGGTCCTGCCGCTCCAGAGATTAAGCTGGAAGCCGCAGCCCTGCCAGAGGTTTGAGCCGGCTTTGGCGGCGGTCCAAAGCGGATCTGCAACGACCATGCCCAGATAGACATTAGAAGCGTCATATGCCATATAGACGTCCGCTTTAAACCCTTCGGGCGGATACCCTGCCGCGGGGTTAAACTGCATAACCTCCGTGCCTTCCGCACCTGCGGCAAGGGTAAAGACCTTGTTGCCCCAATCCGCGGGATCCAACGTGCCGTCCATCGGGGGGGTAAACGCAAATTTACCTATGGCGCTTGTCTTTCGTGTGATTGTAATGACATAGTCCTTCGTTGTTACCTTGTCCTGCGCGGTTACTCTGATGTATCTGACATTGTCGCCTGAAAGCAGCGGGCTTACAATCTTCTGCACTTCAGTCGTATATCCCGGGTTGCTGTACATAACCCAGGTCGCGTAGTCGCTGACCTTAATCATATCGGTCAGGTCTATCCCGGTTGTGTGGTTCGACACAGTGCCCTTGATGTCCGCCCCGTCGACTGTAAACAGCGCGCCCGCGCTGACTACGTCGCATTTTGTGCTGGGCGGCGCGTTAACCCTCACTGTGGCTACGCCGCTTGTTGCCGTCGCTATTTTGATGGGGCCGGTCGCGGCGTTATTTGTATTTGTGATGACGACGTAGTAGTATACTGTACCCACGTCTGCCGTCGGCAGGTTGAACACCGCGCTGTCGGCGCCGGGGATAGGTGTGCCGCCGGTGTTTGAGTTTATCGTGTTGCTGTACCACTGGTAGGACATCGTCCCGCTGTCTTTTACAATTGCTTCCACCGAGAGCTTTGCGTCAATCCCCTGTATCACTGTCACATCCTTGGGCTGGACATTGATGATCGGCCTGCGCGCGTTGCCCTCGTTATTAAAGATCGGTCTGATCTCCGCTTCGCCATAAGGCATGACGAAAGCGTTGTCGGCAATTACAAGTCCGGCCGGCTTGATGACTTCCCAGCCTTCGAATTCGCCCGTGCCCTCTTCGTACGACAATGTGACCTTTGATCCGGCCGCCACGCTGAGGTTCGCGCCGGCATCCTGCAGGTTCCACTTGGCCGCGGCCGTGCCGCCCTGCACCTGGTCAATTTTCAGGTCAAAGTACCCGGGAGCGGGAGTGGAGTCGTCAAGGGGAATGAGCTCGATATAGTTAAGATCCAGCCTTGTGGCAAGGTTGTATCCTCTGAGCTCAATGGTGTTGGTCTCGCCGGGGTTGAGCTTTTTCACGGTGAACTCGACCTCTGTATAGTAAGGAGATCCGCCGTTTTTCGGGAAGTTTATCGCTTTGTAATCAACGCCGTTTACAAACAGGTTGAGCTTCGGCACGGCGTCCGTCGTTGCATAACGGAAGACAAGCCTCGTGCGGCCGCCCGCTCCGCCGTTCACGTTATCAAATGTGATAGTTGTGTTGTTCGCTCCGCAGCCTTTAAGCACTGCGCCGCCGTTGCCCGCCGCCGGGTCGTTTGCTAAAACCGGGGCGGTGCCGGTGCCGCCGAGAACAGCCTTGTCGGCGCCCAGTTTAACGCCGGTCGGCCTGACATAATCCGGCCCGTTTTTCGGAACGCCGTCAAAGGTTTTGCTGAAGCGTTGGATCGAGCCGTCTTCATTGAACACTACCTCGTCAATGCAGACAGACCTTTGCTCTCCGATATTCGAGAGATCCTGAGTGTGGTAGGCCCAATACCATTTCCCTTTGAATTCAAAGATCGAGCCATGCGAAGTTCCGCAGCCTGTGGGATTGAAGAATATCTGTGCGTCTTTCCACGGGCCGAGCGGGCTGTCGGCCTTGCAGTAATAGAAGCTGTCGCCCGAGAGGCCGTTATAGCTGCCTGCGCCGCCGGGATAGATCAGGTAGTATATCCAGTTGCCGTCTGGGCCTTTTCTTCTGAAAGCGGACGGGCCTTCGTGATAATTCGTCAGCCTTTTATAAGCGGCCGGGTCGCCGTTGGCGTTTGCAACGGACTGGCTGTCCGACGATACAAGCTGCAGCTTGCCGTCAAGCGTAACCATGTCGTCTTTAAGCTTGCCCTGCCAAAGTGTCTGCGCGGCGCCGTTATATATGTACGCCTCTCCGTCGTAAACGCGGACGCAGACGTCGTACATGTTGTTATAGCCGTCAAGCGATCCCGAATCCCTGATATAGCCAAGCCACGGCTTGCCTTCATTGGCATCCACAGCCTCCGCCGGGATCTGCTCGAAGCCTCTGTCGGGATATCTGCTTCTCAGCGCGCCGGTCTCCCATGTTGAGCCCCAGTTATTAACATTGCGCACAACCGGGAAATAGAAATAATACCAGCCGTCTTTATATGCCGCGTCGGGGGCCCACATAAAGCTGGAGGCATTTGTCGACGGAGTAATCCAGGGAAGGTCGTTGAGGTCCGAACGGCGCACAACCTCGCCCTCGTCCACAAAATCCACCATGTTCTCGGTTGAATAGATATGATACATATCCATGTTGTTGCATCCGGCATACGGATACGGGTCATGCGACGGGTAGATATACAGTTTATTGGGGTTGGTGGGCCATACATGCGCCTCCGGGTCAGCCGTGAAGATAGCTTTTACAACAGGGTTCTTCGGCTGGATAAACGGCTCGGCGTCGGCCGCCACAGCATTTTGAAAATTGGGGAATACAAACAGCGACAAAACCATTATGAAGGTTAACATACAACTTAACAGTCTTTTGGACCCGTATTTTATACTGCTCGACATTATTAAATCCTCCTGTTTCTTCATTCTTCCATGTTCTTTTTCTTTGTAGTCATACGTTCCGATAGTCTTGCAGGGCCGCGCTCAAGCCGCATAGAGCGCCATTAAGAAACCATAGATCTCCCCTTTCTTTTTGATAGAGTAAGTTACATCAGACACTCCAAATGTAACCAATATATCATAAATATTATATAACAAACTACCTGATTAAGCAAATATTTTTTTGTTTTTTTGCAGCATCCGTATAAATAAACAGGGCTGTATCCCGCGTTCAATTTCCATCGCCGCTACTCCCGTTGTTTCAGCACCTCATCCGGCCCAACAGCTTTTAGCCTATGATCCAGCAGTGCGGAAATAACAACATATGAGAGAAGAATTAGCCCGAACATCGCGGCATATATCCAGGCGGGCATCGCCATTTCCGGCCCTATCGCTACGTTTGAAATCATATAGGGATATATGCGATCCATCACAAATTTAGCAAGCGGAACGCCGACCAGAGACGACGCCGCCACGGTAATGAAATTGCCGTCCAGATAGAGCATACGCACTTCGCCGTCATTGAACCCAAATATCTTTATCAGAGAAATCCCAAAGGATGAACGGTCTGTCATCATCTTCATCATCAGATACATGACGATAATCAATACCAACACGCTCACTGAAATCATCATGACGATCATCGGCGTCAGCAGCTTCAAAAATACATCGCCTGACTTCAGTATGTCGCCCCGCGCGGTGACCGCGTATATCCGTCCCGCGTCTATGTCGGGCATCTCATCGGCGAGCAGGACGTTGTAGGCCTTCTCTTCCGCGCCGAATAATCCTCGTATGCTGTCGATGTCCATAAATGCATAGAGCCCCACGGAATAAGGGACGACGCGGTCAATCTCAAACACATATCGCTTATCGTCTAGCTTATCTGTCAGGATCACGTCGTCTCCCGCCTTCAAATGAAACTTTCCCGCCATAGAGCTTGATATGGTCAGCGTCTGCGCGCCCTTTGCCGGCGAAAAGCCAAAGTACGGGTTGCCCTCGCCGATGCCCAGCAGCGTGACCTCCAGTTCGTATCCATAGATCTCTTTGCTGAGATTTTTCATATAGCACGCCGCGGCGCCCGCCGGGGCCTCTTTCGGCGGATATTTCAAGCTGACCATATACTCGTATCGCAGATCCTCGGCGTTTTGCCTCTGCAAGGTTGTGATAAAGCTGTAGCAGTTGACGCCCAGGACAAGCAGCAGCAGCGCGATAAACATCCCGCCGAATACCGTCACAGATGTCCTCTTCTCGCGCAGAATCTGGCGCACGCGGAACAGGCCGATAAAGCCGAGCCCGTCAAAACGGATTTTTCCTGCCTTTATCTTGGCGTGTTCCCTGCGCAGCAGCATAAGCGGCGGGCGGCTCAGCCGCCTGCGGATCACATGGGTATTGACGGCGACCGCAATGACAGGCGGCAACAACAGCCCATAGATCAGCAGAAAGACGGGATAATAAGGAGTCGGATCCGGATATGAAAAGTAACTCGCGGTGTCGCTCATCTGATAATCGATTCCGAGAGGAGAGAGCCCAAGTATGGTGCCGGCAATGCCGCCCAACGCCGAGATGACAGCCGGCAGAGCGAGATAATGACGCATCAGCTCACCGTGGGATACGCCCATGGCATACAGCGTCCCTATTGCCTCGCTGTCCTTGTCTATGCCGTGGACAATGAACACCGAGATCACATAGGCGAATAATGCCAGCGCGATTACCCCCGCGATCATTCCCCCAAACCGATTGATGGTCACGTCATCCTTTGACGCCGCAATGCGAGGATTATTTTCCGCTTCAATAAACGAGGTCAGGTTCTCAATTTTGTACCGGAACATCTCAAGGTTTGCCGATTTATCCTGCAATTCCAGCGTCCCCTGCGACAATTTATCAGCGCCTCCCGCCGTCTCATGTATACCGCGCGCATACGCGGCCAAGGCGGTTTGCATTTCTGCGGGCAGGCCGGAATTACTTAATGCAGCCATAAGCTCCGTCCCGCTGATATCCAGTTTATCCAAGGCGTCTTTCAGCGCCAGGCCGCCTTTCACCAGTTCTTCGATTCCGTTTAGAAGCTCGTTTTTTGGCGCTTCGAGGTCATCCAGCATTTCTAAAAAATACCGGTCTGTAATAGTCTCCCGGCGGGCGGAAAATGCTTTCAATCGCTCTTTCAGCTCCGCTTGCGCCATGACCCCATTCAGGCGGTATGCATACAGATATTCTTCGCTCTGAATGCCGAGGCCGCCCGCCTCCATCCGCCTGTAGGCCTTGGAATCCACAAACGCCGTGCCAAAATGACTTTTGTCGGCCGACACATCGGTGATGCTTTGAAGAGGCGAATCGTAGTCGGGCGAAGATCCGGTTCCCGATACCCTGAAAGATATGCCCCCGACGCGGATGTCGTCCCCGGCGGATATGTTGTGATCAGCGGCATAAAGCTTCTCAAGTAAGATTTCTCCGTCATGTCGCGGCAGCGTTCCTTTGTCGGCCTGAGCAGTATCAATTTGCTTCCGAAGCTGAAAAACCCGCAAAACCGTGCCGTTATCCAATGAAAATTCCAAATAAAACATAGGCTCAATGCTTATCCCGGTCTGTGCAAGCTCATCCAACTGATCCTGCTCGAGCGGCGTAAGCATCGTAAATTGCCCGTCTTCGCAGAGATTTCGGTCAATGCCGGTTTCCACGGTATGTATAATGGTTTCCGCCGCGCCTACAAGCCCTACCACAACATACATTCCCAGAACGATAAGGAAAAACAGGGCGAGATATCTTAGGATGTTGGATCTTAGCTCGCGCAGTATTCTTAGCCCCATATTCTCCACCTCAAAGCTCCAGCCGCGCTGCCGGAATTAAAATGTCGTTTGTATAGTCTTTGGCAATCAGCCCGTCCTTCAGTTGCAGCACGCGGTGCACCATGCCCTTGATCGCGTCGTTATGTGTTACGATCAGCATCGTGGTGCCGTATTTCCTGTTGATTTCTTCAAGCAAAACAAGTATCTCTCTGGACATCTCCGAATCGAGGGCGCCAGTGGGTTCATCACACAGCAGCAGCTTTGGATTTTTGACAAGCGCGCGGGCGATTGCGCAGCGCTGCTGCTGCCCGCCGGACAGCTGGCTTGGAAACTTGTGCTGATGCTCATCAAGCCCCAGCGTCCGAATCAGTTCGTCCATATCAAGCGGCTGTTTTGCCAGATAGCGGCAAACCTGTATGTTCTCACGAACTGTCAGGTTGGGTATCAGGTTATAGAATTGGAAGATAAAGCCGAGTGTTCTGCGGCGGAACAGCGACAGACTTTTTGCGCTGAGGCGGGTGATTTCTTCCCCATCCACCCGGATAGAGCCGCTGTCCACCGGGTCCAGCGCGCCGACCGTGTTCAAGAATGTGGATTTCCCCGATCCCGACGGCCCCGAAATCACACACATCTCTCCTCTTTCCATGCAGGCGCTGATGCCTTTCAACACCTGCACGCGCTGTCCGTTTTCATAGCTTTTCTTTATGTTCTCCACACGAAGATACATGGCGAATCCTCCTAAATAACAAATTAGTTAGATGTGGCTAACTTAACTGCCGAAAGTATGCCCTGTGAATCGCAAAGCCGTCAGACGCTCTCTGTGCGGTGTTGCCTTATCATCCATCGCGCGCCTCCTCGCCAAACAGGTATCTGAGCAGCCCGTTTGACATTGCGGTGATGGTTTCGTCCATATGCTCCGGCATCATGCAGCCGTCGCTGACGGAGAAGTAGATCGCGTGGATGTAGTTGTGGACGACATCGGGCTTAACCCTATTCACATCCAGCCCAGCCAGTGTAATCAGGCTTTCAAAAGCGCGGTATTCCATCTGGCTGAAATCCCGGATCTCTGAGGGTTGCACGATGGCCAGAAGCTGCTCAAGCTCCTGATGATTACTGAAGAAAAACGCCTTTTCTTTATCGCTGACAAGCGATTGCAGAAACTCCCCAATCCTCTGCGGCAGCTTATCCTTTGGGCTGTCCTGAATCAGCTGCCTCGCCTGAGCCAGAATTCCCTGGTAAATCACCCACACAAGCTGCATAAGCAGATCTTCCTTGTTGGCGAAATAGGCGTAAAATGTGGCTTTACCCACGCCGGCGGCTTTGATCATATCGTCAACACTGACCCTTTTGATACCATATTGCAGTACAAGCTCTTGCGCCTTTGCAAATATTTTTTGTTTTTGCATTTCTTTTTGCTGATCGGTCAACGCACGTGGGCACATATATGTTTCTCCTTATATAGACCATATAATAATAACCGGTCTATATAAGATTATACAGACCGGTTATTATTATGTCAAGGAAATTATTATAAGGGCACCTCGAAAACCCCAAAGAAGCAATCAGGTGCCGAATGGAGATTGGCTTTATGATATTCTAACCGAAAGGCGGAGCGGAAAACGTCATACCAGTATTCTCACGGCACAGCCAAAAGCAGGTTGAAAGGCCATAATTGCAGCCGCGCGGACCGGACTGCCTTTTCCCGCATATAATGGTGTATTATGGGGCCGCCGGGCCGAATGGCCTTGCGTTTCACATAATCCATTAGAGCGTAAAGGGAGAGAACATATAGACATGACTAAAAAAAGCGGGATTTGGATCGCTCGAATCGCAATGATTGCTGTCGCTGCGGCCGTATTTATTTTTATTTTTGCGGGGTGCGGGCCGGACGAAGACTTTAACCTAACAATCGTTTATCCATCTCTCGAGCAAAAAACGATAGCTCCCGGCAGAGATTTTTATGTTATCGGCAACATCGACCCTTCCGTTACCGTGCCGGATGACGCCGTCTTAACGGTCAAGCTAAAAAACAATGCGGGCGCGGTGATCCGGTCGGTATCCACGTCGATTAAGGATAATAAAGACGGGCTGAACATTAATTACGAGCTGCTGAGTTATTATGGCAGCGACCGCGGCCAGCTGAAGGATTCCTGCATGCCGGATCTGGTATATGATCCGGAGCGCCCGGAGAGCTTTAATGACACCTGGATCAAGTGTTATTATAACGACCAAAATTTCACAGCGCTGATCTATGGCGGAACGTATGACAAGGATATAAACCCTTATGACCAAAACGGAAAGGCTTTGAAGCCGCTTAAGGAGGGGATGTATTACATAACGGTCACTCTGTCGGAATCCGAAGGGGGCAAGCCTCTCGGGACTATAACCCGCCAACAGAAAATCACGTATGCGGACGACAAGGTTCTCTCCCGTTTCACGCCCGCAGCGCATTTTGACAAGGTGCTGGAAGAGGCAAAAACGCATGATTACACCGTGTTCCTGGATCCGTTCCCGGGTTTCTGGAATCCGCACACATTTATAGGCACACTAAAAGACAGCGACATGTTCTGTGAGATACTGCCGAAATGGCGGCTGGCCGACAGCCAGGAATATATCGGCGGGCGCGTACATTTTTATATCTATAACATGTCTCAGTCAAGCGCCACCTACAATGTCGAGGTGGGGCAGCTTGCATATGACAACGCGATCAACAACCGCTCACGCGTGGCGTACTTGTATTATGATATCGGCGAGCCCTTCTTGCCCAACGGCAATATTGAGGGGAATTTCAGACGATTTACTGCCGATAAGCCGGTTGCATTTACGCGCGCCGACTATCCAACCGGCAGCTCTGTAGACAACTATGTGAATATAAGCGACCTTGAAAATATGAAGAGTGACACGGATTTGTCCGATGGAATCAGTGTCAAAGCCGAAGAAACTGTGTCCCTCTACGGTGTGTGCAAGCCGATACCGAGCGAAGTGACACGCGACGACAGCAATAAGTATACGATTTCCAACCGGATAACACAGATTCGCTATACGTATGTATACTGCGGTACGAAGACCCAAATCTTCCGCCCGGTAACTCTCACGCGTGTTTACCCGGAAAGCGATTTCCATTCCAGGTTGGAGCTCATGCGAGAGGGCGTCTTTGATATGAATGCCGCTGCCGTTTCCTCCTCGGTTCTGGAATTCAAGCACGATTTTGTTTTCCCCAGGGAGCTTAAGGGGCAGCAGGTGAAGCTCAGGGCATCCGCAATGGACAAAAATTCAAATATTATTGGGGAGTATGCCACCGTTACCGTAAATGTAAAGTAACGGTGAGCTCTGGGCCTGTCCGCGAGGCGCTCACCCGGAACCATATATCCTGAACATATACGCTTTATTGGAGAATCTGACGATGATCAATTTAAGTCTCTGTATGATTGTGAAGAACGAAGAAGCCGTGCTGGAAAGGTGTCTTGAGAGCGTCCACGGGATAGCCGATGAGATAATAATCGCGGATACCGGGTCAACGGATAATACGGTCTCCATTGCGAAAAAATTTACAGACCATGTCTATTCGTTTGAGTGGACAGACGACTTCTCCGCAGCCCGCAATTTTTCCTATTCCAAGGCCACCAAGGAATATATAATGTGGCTTGACGCCGACGACGTGATTGACGAAAAAAACAGGCAGCTTTTAATCACGCTCAAGGAAACGCTGCCGTCCGAAACAGACGTCGTAATGCTGCCCTACAACACGGCTTTCGACGCTTCAGGGAACCCGACCTTCAGCTGTTTTCGCGAGAGAATAACGCGCCGGTCTCCAAGCTTCCTGTGGCGGGAGCCGGTGCACGAGCATTTGCCGATCTCCGGCGCAGTCGAGCAGCGCGACGCGGCCGTCTCCCATATGCCCGGGGTCCGCGCGCCCGGTCATTCCGACCGCAACCTACGCATATACCGCAGCCGGGTTTCGAAGGGGGAGCCACTGTCGACCCGCGGAATGTATTACTTCGCGCGCGAGCTCAAAGCACACGGTTTGCTGGATGAGGCGGCAGCTCAGTATGAGCTTGTACTGCGTCAAAATGATATTTGGAAAGAAGACGCGCTCACCGCCTCCGCCGACCTGGCCGACTGTTACATCGCAAAAGAAACCCCGGAAAAAGCCCTAAGGCGCCTTTTTGAGAGCTTTGCTTACGATTTGCCCAGGGCGGAGATTCTTTGCAGAATAGGGCTGATATATGCTCAAAAAGATGACTCTCAAAAAGCTGTTTACTGGTATGAGCTTGCGCTTAACGCTCCAAGGCCCAATGTTTGGGGATTTATTTCTCAAGATTACTGGGAATACATACCGCATATGCAGCTCTGCATGTTATACGACCGCAGCGGAAACCACGAAAAGGCTCTTTCCCATCACAAAGCCGCGAAAGCGATCAAACCTGAAGGCGCCGAAGTCAGGCATAATGAGGAGTACTTCAACAAGTGCGGCGCCGTATAATCTGCCGTTCTTCCCGCCCGCGCATCTGCGCGGATTGTCTCCAATAACGCCATTTCGCGGCAAAAATTAAGGGGTTGCCTCCTGCTGTTCACAGGCGGCGACCCCTTTCGATCGCTTAAATGTATTTTGACAGTATTTACTAATAGATAGATTAGGCGTATAATGGTAGCAGAGAGGGGCTGTTACCATGGCAGAATGTAAGAACTGCATCGGAGAAAGTAGTCAGAAACGGAATTGTTCGCGAGAAACAACGTTATCGCTGTAAGGAATGCGGATATAACTTCGTTGAAGGCGATGGACGTACAAACGAGAAGATAGCCGCAAAGAAAGCTATGTGCGTTATTTTTTACTCGCTCGGCAAAGCTTCCTACAATATGCTCGCTCATATTTTTGACACGTGGCCCTCGCTTGTCTATCGGTGGATAAAAGAGGCGGGGGCGAAGCTCCCCGACCAAGAGATATCGGGCGAAATAACTCAAATGGAATTTGACGAGATGTGGCATTTCATTGGGAATAAAAAAACAAGCTTTGGGTCATCAACGCCGTTGACCGTGGCACACGGCGAACTGTGGCCTGGGTGCTCGGCGGTCGTGATACTGCAACCTTTAGGCGACTCTACTCAGACCGCTGCTCTATCTATCTTTAAGTGATAACTCTCTGTATTTTATCGAACCTTTTCGCGGCCGTTTATTGGCCCCCGGGATACGAGATCGGATATTTGTCAACAATACGCTGTATCTCCTCGTTCGTCTTTGCGAAGCGGCTCCATCTTTTCCAAAGAGGCTCGCCCTTGGCCACGAAATAGGCAAGCTCATAGCCGTTGTCGGTTTTAAGAAGGCTGTAATCACCGGGGTTTCGCGCTCTGTCAAAAATCCAGGATTCCACCTCGTCAAATGACTCAATTTTATAGTTCTTGGGTGACAAATCGGTGAACAACCCGCCGCTTTCAATGTCCTGTTTATCGGTGGAGTATGTCTTGACCAGGTCAATAAATGAACTCTCCGACTTGTCGCCTCTCTCAAATTTTTGCATTACATCCTGGGCGGTCTGCCCGCTTGTAAAGTTAATCAGCCGAAGGGAAGCCGTGGTGCAGTCCGGAATGATGACCTCATTTTTATGCTGCTCATAGAACGCCTTGAGCTCCTCATCTGAATAGACCGTGCCGCTTTGCAGCTGTTTTTCGTAAGCTGTGCTGATAAATCCCCGTTCCAGGATATTATTGACCTGTTCGTGCGACATCTTAATCCCGTATTTTTTCAGGTACACCTCTTCTTCGGTGGCGCCCTCCTGCTTTATATAAGCGTCAAGGCTTGAGAAAAAGGAATTGATACTCTCTTTTTCCCACTCTCCCATCACATAACCGTTGGCCTTCGCCTCAAGGTATACGGCTATGGAATGGTGCAGGTCCTCTATCGCGCCCTGCTTGAAAATCTCCTCCATTGTAACGTCCGAGTCGGGATAATGCTGCTCGGACAGCGGCAATTTGGGGTCAAACCCGCTGGCCTTGCCCTCTTCGCTCTCGCTGTATGAGTTAATCTGCGAGACGACGTGAAAGTTAAATTCAGAGTTATAGACAGGCTCGTTGCCGATGGAAAAAGCTACAGAGTCCTCCTCAGAGGTCTTCACGTCGGCCCGCGTGCCGGAATCCTGCACAAAAGGAGCGGCGCTCCCGTCCGGTTTTGGAGAGGCTTGCTCCGGCAGTTTGCCGCAGGCGCTCAGCGCCAGTGAAAAGCATACGAGCAAAAAAAACAACCAGTATTTCTTCATAAAACAGTCCCTCGTTTTTATTTAAGCCTGCGGATACGGCAGGTTTTTCCACGCTCAGACGGCTGCACAGGCAGCGTAATTATAGCATACGTCTTTTTGTTAGACAACTCAAAATTCCGAAAAAAATATTTTATAAAATTTTTTTCGGAAGCTATTGTATTGTGAATTTTGCAGTGCTATAATACCTACTATCGTAAAATTTGTGTTGAATAACTTACATATAATAACCCCTATTTTTGGGTATATTCGCTGCAATGAGTAAAGTGAGCGTATTTTTCGCCTCTATGGATCCCCCCTCGGTTTCTCAGGCGCGATGCTTTGGCGCGGCGTGACCCGGCGCCGCCTTTATCCCGCCTTGGTTGATTTCTTTTGCTGTTTCCGCCGGTATGCGGCCGCCCGGTGTCCTTTGGTTTTGCGGCCTTGTTTTTTTGCGCCCGGATTCGGCAAAAGTGTCATAAAATGGTGCCCATTCATCTTTTGTATCGGCGTAAATTCATCTAAAATGGGAGGTAGAGATTTTAGCTCATATGTTTTTCAAACTTCGCCGCTCTAAAAAAATTTGGAGTGACCCCTTCACGGTTTTTACGCGAAACGTAACGACAGATAAAAAAGTAGATTAAGGATGATGTAAAATGAAAAAAATGCTATCGTTTGCAGTCGTACTCACGCTCCTTCTGGCCATGCTTCAGAACGTAGCCTTTGCAGGAACCGTTACGCCGGGCCCCACGCAGTACGACCCCGACCTGTGGGCAAGAAACGTCTCCATCTCCCGCGACAATGCCGCTGAAGGCATGGTTCTTATGGAAAACAATGGCGTCCTGCCCCTCAAGGCCGGCACAAACGTGGCTGTCTTTGGCATCTGCGCCGAGAACACGATCAAGGGCGGCGGCGGCTCCGGTGACGTTAACACCGTCGATGCCGACCTTAAGAAGATCACCCCAGGACTGATCGACGCCGGCCTGAACGTCGACTCAACCGTTGCCGACTGGTACAAAACGTCTGCGGTTAAGTATACTACCGGAACAACCCTGAGGCAGACCGACGTTGCCATTGAAGAAGGCATGGTTGAGGCCGCCGCCGCGCGCAACAACATCGCCATCTACGTTCTTGGGCGCACCTCCTCCGAGGGCGGCGACAGGACGATCGACGGCAGCAATCCTTATAACCTCACGGCGATTGAGGTTGCAAACCTCAACCGCGTCTTTGCCTCCTTTGACAAAGTGGTCGTCATCCTCAACGAGGGCGCCGTGTCCGACGTGGGCTGGATCGATACATATAAGCCCGACGCTCTGCTGTTTGCGGGTCTGGGCGGACATGCCGGCGGCAGCGCGGTCGGCGATATCGTGACCGGCATCAAAAACCCGTCCGGCAAGTTTGCCGACTCCTGGCCCTACAGCGTAAACGACTGCCCCGCCAGGAACAACTTCTCCTCGGCCGGTTCCACCGCTCAGGCTTTCTACACAGGCGTTATTTCGTCCAACGGCCTCAGCTCCACTTGGACGGCTTATCCCGGCGTGTGCTACACCGAGGATATATATGTCGGATACCGTTATTACGAGACTTTTAATATACCCGTAAAGTACGAGTTCGGCTACGGCCTCTCCTACACCACATTCGCGATTTCCAACGTGTCTGCCAGTGTTGTGGGCGATAACCTTGTCGCCACCGCCACCGTGACCAACACCGGCGCTTACGCGGGCAAAGAGGTCGTGCAGGTCTACATGCACGCTCCTGACGGAACGCTTGAGAAGCCTTCCAAAGAGCTCAAGGGCTATGCCAAGACAGACGATCTGCAGCCCGGACAGAGCCAGACCGTCACCATCACAACCCCGGTCAAATGGCTCACCTCTTACAGCGAGAAGCTGGAGGCATGGATTCTCGACGCCGGCAAGTATGACTTCTACGTCGGCACATCGGTCAAGCAGGTTTCACTGGCCGGATCCTGGACACTGCCTGAGCTCCGCATTGTTGAGCAGGTCAAGAACAGAATCCAGCCTCAGAACGGCAGAGAGAAGCTGAGCTTCCCCGTGCTCTCGAAGTTTGATAACGACGAAACAAGAGCCGTGAAGCTTGCAAAGTTCGTATTCCCGACAGCGGTTAATCCCGGCACAAGCCGCCTGCCGCACTTCCCCGGCGAGAAATCTTTCGTCAGCGACGCAGCCGCCTTCCCGGAAGATTGGGGCACCTCTTTCAGCAATACAACCGAAAAACTCGCTCAGAACCAGGCAGACTATAAGACGCGCACTGTCGTCGGCGACGAGCCGTTTAAACTTATCGACGTATACAACGGCAAGATTTCAATGCAGAACTTCATTAAGCAGTTCTCCGCTGAAGATCTCTGTGCCCTCTCCCGCGGCGGCGGCACAGCCAACCTCCTGCCCGGCGCGGCCGCTCACACGTATGACATCCCGTACTTCGGCGTTCCCCAGACCTCCGAGCCGGACGGACCTGCCGGCCTGAGAATCACCCTTAACGCCACGGGCGGCGTGACCCAGAAATCCACAATGTTCCCGCAGGGGACCCTTAACGCCCAGACCTGGAACACCGACCTCGTGTATGACGCCGGCCTGGCAGTCGGCTCCGAGATGGCCCACTTCGGCGCATCCTTCTGGCTGGCCCCCGGCATGAATATCCACCGCGATCCGCTGAACGGCCGTAACTTCGAGTACTATTCCGAGGATCCGTTCCTGTCCGGAACCATTGCGGCCGCTATGACCAGGGGCGTTCAGTCTCTCGGCGGCGTGGCCGTTACGCTGAAACACTTCTTCGCCAACAACCAGGAATACAGCCGCACCAGCGTTGACACGCTGATGACCGAGCGCGCGGCCCGCGAGATCTATCTCAGGAACTTCGAGTATGCTGTCAAGGAAGGTAACCCGAGGGCTATCATGACAAGCTACAACCACGTAAACGGCGAGCATCCCAACCAGAATCCCGAGCTGATTAACGGCATGGTTCGCGGCGAGTGGGGCTTCAACGGCATCTTCATGTATGACTGGGGCGCATACGGCGACGGTTATCTTGATCAGCCGTCCGGTATCAACTGGATCATGGGCAGCGCCACAGGCGGCCGTCTCATCCAGGTTCAAAATTCCTGCTACTACCAGCGTCCGGTCGCTGAGCAGCGCACCGCGGAAATCTTGAACGAGATCATGCACCTCAGAGCCTTCACAGAGCTTAACAACCTGCCGGTGTATCACTATTCTGTCGGCGATCTCACGCAGACAGTTGTTAAGCAGGCTCCTTTCAGCATCCTTTCATCCTCTGTCAGCAAGATCGTGGCCGGTTACGCCGCCCATATCCCCGCAACGCTCAACGCCGCGGGCACCGTAGCGCTCAGCCTGTGCGACAACAGCGGCGCCGCGATCATGACAAAGACCGTTGCAAGTGGCAGCTACATGTTCGATCTTGCCAAGGCCGTTGCCGGCACTTACACAATTAAGGCTGTAAGCGGCGGGAATCTTGTGGCTCAGATCTCCATTGAGTGCGTTGCGCCCGTCGATCTGTGGGCTCCTACGCTTGACACAGGCTCCGACGAGACCACAGTAACCTTCGTATCAGCCGTCACCTTCAACCCCGCGAAGAAAGCCGTCACAATAAACGGAGTAGCCGTTGATAACAGCAAAGTATCGGTCTCCGGCAATGTTATCACAATTGAGCAGTTTGCCCCGGCGGGAGAATCGACCGTTGTTGTCTCCGGTGTGAAGTACGCCGACCTCTTCCCGAGCTACACGTTCTCCTTCACAGTCAGGAGCTAAGCATATCACCGAGCACCGCTTATTCGGAATGAATTTTCAATAAATCGTTCCGCGGCGGGGGATACGCACTTTATTCCCCGAACGCGGACAAGCAATGAAATCGCTGTGTCTTTGTCATTTGCCTTTTACCCGCAGCATTTTATGCGCTATGTTCGAAATTGATGGCTGTGTTGTTATAAATTGCTGAAAGTGAAGGCCGCCCGTATATCGGGCGGCCTTCATTAGGGCTTGTTGACACTATCGCTTAACGCCCATATTTTGGCGCATTTTGCGCCATACTACGTAAAAATTTCTTGCCATAAATCAATTATGCCTGCAAAATTTTACCTTGCCTGACACAAAATACGCTCGAAATCAAAGCATTTCCAATAGTGTCAACAAGCCTTCGTTTTATAAGAGCATGACACAGGATTGATCCCGGGATTCACCTTCCAAAAAGGCTGCCGCTTTTTTTAACCGGCACGCCCAGCGTCTTAAGCTCACCTATCAGTGTGTCGAGCCCCTCAAGCGCGTCGCTTAAAAGGATATAGCGCTCGTCGAGCACGACATAGGCCTGCGAAGCGGGTCCCTTGTATACGACATGCCGGATGTCTTTAATCTCGGCCGAGATCTCCCTGCCGGATGAAAAAACCGTGAGCGCGCCGCCGCGCAGCACAACGCGCATGGAAAGAAGCTCTTTTTCCTTTAATTTGTAAGAGAACAGCCAGCCAATAAGGATCAGCCCGAGCACGAGCGCGAAAAGGAGGAAAAGAGAAGGGTTAATCCCGCCTAAAAAGAAGAACGACAAGCCAAACGCGGCCCCAAAAACAAGGGCCGCGATAATAAGCATAACCGCGAGTATCCTGAGGTTCCTGCCCGAAAGCCTCCTGGCCGAGACAAAAAACTCCATGCTATATCCTGTGCGTAGGAATAACGCCGATAACCTCCGTGTTCTCGAGGGCGGCAATATCCGCAATCCCGCGAACCCTTGTGTTAAAGAGCTCAAACAACAAGATCATTCCGACAGCGAGCACCGCGCCGATAACCCCGATAAGGATCTGCAGCATACGCTGATCGGCGGCGCTGGACGAGCGCTTGTAAGAGGTTGTGGCCTCGTCGAGTATACCGAAGCCGCTCAGTGACGTAACAGAGCGCAGCTCCTGAATAAACGCGTTCGCCACAGCGTTCGCCACAGGAACGACTTCCCGGTCGTTAGACGAGGTGGCCTCAATCGTCATGATCGCCGAATCAGAAGAATACGTCGTCGTAATCATGCGCTGTATACTCTCGGGTGTAATGCCGAGTTCAGATACGTTCTGCGCCGCCCTGGCGGCAATCTTGCGGCTTCCGATGATCTCCTTATAGTCCCTGAAGGCCTGACGCCCCTGGATTACCTCAGCGTAGGTGAGGTTCGCCGTGCTCAGCAACGTGACCCTGGCCGAATAGGATTCGGACACCGGCTTGTACGTCAGCACAAACGAAAACGCAAAAAAGATGACTGCCATAAAAGCGACGAACCACAGCTTTTTAATCAAAGTATTGGCGAATCTGCGAAGAAATTTTGATTCAAACATCAACATCGGCCTCCAAATCGAAGACTATTGCTATAATTATAGCATCTCCGTCAGTTTTTCGCAACAATAATATTTTTTGCGACGATAAAGGGCGGATTTCCCCGCCTTTTTATCAGATAATGCCTGGCATTGGGCCCGCGCGCAAAAAAAAATGCGGCAGCCTCCGCTGTCGCAAAAAGTAGGAAGGGGGGGATTTGGAATCCGCAACCGGCCCGCAGGATTTGCAGCGGAAGAGATTGCGGCTGGAAATGAAATGCAATCGGGGGTTAACAGAGGAGCAAATCATAGAATGATTCTAAAATTACGATAACACGTTTTTTACTCAAATAATACTACCCATAGGGATAGACTTTGTCAAAATGGCAGGTATACGGGGTAGTTTTGGGGTGGATTTCGCCTCCGCGCGCCAATTCCAGACGGGTTTTCGGCTTATTCGTTCAAATTTCGACAGGCTGCCTACAAAATCAGGATATCCCTCTGAAAGTTTCAATATTCGGGAAAAATTAGCAATATTATTTACATTTGTTAAATTATTGTGAATTGTAACCTTTTTGAGTTGAATTGCGCCCCGCCGGATGTTAAAATAATAATATCCAAAGACGCATACGGAGGGGCGCTGCTGCGCGGCAGTCCGCCGATCTGATAGACCCTTAAAGAGACTGAAATTGAAAAGGAGGATCCCTGAAATGGTTAAGCTTATCATGGGACTCAAGGGCACCGGGAAGACCAAGCAGATGATTGATCTTGTCAACGACGCTGTCGGCAAGGAGAGCGGGTCCGTAATCTGCATCGAGCGCGGCAAAAAGCTGACATATGACATTAACTATAAAGTACGGCTTGTCGATTCTTCGCATTACAGCGTAGACAGCTATATGATGCTCAAGGGCTTCATCTGCGGGCTCTACGCCGGCAACTTTGACATATCGCATATTTTTATCGACAGTATCTACAAGGTGGCCAACAACACATCCTTGGACGAGGTTGCCCCGTTCCTGGAATGGCTTGAAGCCTTTTCGAAGGAAAACGAGGTCAAGTTTACGATCACCGTGTCGGACGACATTACATGCGCGACGGAAGAGCTTAAGCGGTTTTTTGTAAACGCATCATAATATATAAGGTAACGGGGGGCGCTCAGCGCCCCCCGTTACCTGCCTCAAACTCTGTCAAATGTCCTCTGTACCGCAGGGGCACGAACTTCTGCTGGAGCTTTTTGTTCTCCCGCTCCCTGATCGCGATCACGGAGAAGTACCTCCTCCAGAGCTCTTCAAACTCGCTGTCCTCAGGCAGCGGCGCGTTCTCCTCCGGGAGTGTTACAATCCGCCACCCGTTTTCATCAGAAACGACCGCTCTCCCGCGCACAAGGTCGCGTATGATAAACCGCTGACACGAGAATCGCTCATGAAAATGCGGCCCGATAAGCGGCAGGATATCGTAGATGGGGCTCAGGTCGGCTACATAGATCCCGCCCGGCGCCTTCTTGAAGCGCACAAACTGTCTGCCTCTCTCCGCCTCATGGCCGACTTTGCGGAAGGCTGAGGCGACGTTTTTCGGCGCGGCCTCGTAAAGCATCGCAAGCGGGTCGCTGTTTCGGGCAAAGCCGAGCCTCAGCGTCTCGAGTATATCGCCGTCGATGGCCCGGATGCGCGAGAGCCACGCGAAATACACCCGCCGCTCGAGGTCAAAGCCGAGCCTTGCCATGCCGCCCGACACACGGTCCGCCCTCACAAGGTCGCAGGCAACCCGGCGCCGTTCAAGAAACGGATCGCCCTCGAGCTCATCCGCGTTCATCAAATACGCTCCGCTGTGCTTAAAAGCCTCAAAAATGCCCGTGAGGAACCCGTCGAAGCTGTTTTCGTAGATGAGCATCATATCAGAAGGTCTCCTCCCGAAGCGGGCAGCATCCTCTGCGCCGCCGGCAGGGGCGCCGCGTGAGTGCTGGATTCCAGCAAAAATCCCGCTCCCGGCAGGGCTGGCGGTGCCTCCGCAAACATTGAAAGCTGCTCCATCTGGCCGCTCTCCGCAAGCACGCCGCGGAGCAGCGGGTTTGAAGGCTCATAGGGCGCGGAAAAGGCCCCCTTCGCCGTCACAAAAAACCGGGCGCGCTTCATCACGGCGCCGAGCTTTTTCAGATCCGGCAACTCAAGCCGCTTCGACCGCCTCGCCGCCACAATCCGCCTCGCGGACATCACGCCCACGCCCGGCACGCGCAGCAGCGCGTTGTAATCGGCGGTGTTCACGTCCACCGGGAAAAACTCGGGGTGCCTCAGCGCCCAAGCGCACTTCGGGTCAAGCTCCTGGTCAAGGCCGGGCGCATCCTCGCTGAGCAGCTCATCCGGGGAAAAGCTGTAAAATCTCATCAGCCAGTCGGCCTGATAGAGTCTATGTTCGCGCAGGAGCGGCGCGCGTACAGCGGGCAGGGCGGGGTGGGCCGCAACCGGGACAAATGCCGAAAAATACACCCGCCTCATGCTGTACCTTTTATAAAGTCCCTCAGAGAGCTTCAGGATTGCGAGGTCGGTGTCCGGCGTCGCGCCCACTATCATCTGCGTGGTCTGCCCAGCCGGTGCGAATCGGGGGGCCGAGCGGAATCTCTCGCGCTCCGCCCCGTTTTGGCGCTGAAGCAGCTTCACATGCTCCATAGGACTCAGGATGCCCTCCGGCGCCTTCTGCGGCGCGAGCAGCCTCAACGACGCGCGGGATGGCAGCTCGATATTCACACTGAGCCTGTCGGCCAGAAGGCCGACCTTCTCAATCAACGCCTGGCTCGCCCCGGGAATCAGTTTTACATGGACGTAGCCGCAGAACTTTAACTCGCCGCGCAAAATCTCCAGCGTACTTATAAAAAGCTCCATGGTCCGGTCCGGCGTCCCGATAACGCCGGAGCTCAGAAAGAGCCCTTCAATATAGTTGCGCCTGTAGAATTCCACGGCGAGCGTGGCCAGCTCGCGCGGCTCAAACGACGCGCGCGGCGCGTCGGAGGACCGCCTGTTGGGGCAGTAAGCGCAGTCGTAAACGCAGTCGTTGGAGAGCAGCACTTTCAGAAGCGAGACGCAGCGACCGTCGGCGGACCAGGTGTGGCAGATGCCGGCTGAGAACGCGCTGCCGATAGACCCCTTTCCGCCGGGTCGCCTCGTGCTCCCCGAAGACGCGCAGGACACGTCGAACTTCGCAGCCCCACCCAAGATTTGCAGTTTTTGATTCAGTTCCATTATCCACGCCTCCGGAATTATGCCGTCCTCACGGCAGCACTTATAAAAAGAAACAAGAAAATTTGGTAAAATCTCAAAAAAAGGCTAAAGGTCACACGGATTACTCCGATATTAAGAGTATAACACGGGAGAACAAGAAAATCAAACGCTAGTTCGAAAAAAATTATAAAAATTATTTTGAAAAAAGTGTTGACAAATGTAGAATACCTGTTATAATGAAAAGCGTGAAGTGAATACCGTTTCCGAGAAAGGCAAAGCTGCTGAAAGGCAGTGACGCAAAACTAGAGGGCCTTACCCATATGGGTTGGTAGCCAGTTGCCGAAGAAGTTTTTGCAGGATGCCTCTTTTTTGGTAATAAAAAAAGAGGTTTTTTCGCGTTCTTTGGCAGATTGTTGAGGGCTTGCCCCTGAATTATCTGAAAGGAATGAAAGCCATGAAGAGGCTGATCTCCATGGTTGCGCTTATTGCGCTGGTCTTCTCTGTATCCATCCTGGATTTCACCCAGGTTAGCGCCGCGGGCAGCGAATCTGCAGCGGACGAAGCACAGGTTATTTACAAGGGAACCAAATCGCAGATTGACGCAACAAACAGCAATGACGCCTATCTCAGCATTAAACTGCTTGAGAAAAGCGCCAAGAAGTACAAGGTCACAATTGAGAAGAGCGGAGTCAAATATACATACGACTTGAGAAGCGACGGAACCGCCGACATTTACTCCCTGCAAATGGGTAACGGAAAATACACCGTGAAGGTTCTTGAGAACGTTTCCGGCACAAAATACTCCGTCGTTCAGACTCAGGACATTGAGGTAAAGTACTCAAACCCCAACGCGCCGTTCCTCGCATCAACGCAAAATGTTAGCTTCAACGCGAAATCAAAAGCAGTGGCAAAAGCGGCCGAGCTTTGCAAATCGGCCAAGACAACGCTTGAGAAGGTCGAGAAGATCTACGGATATGTAGTATCGAACGTCACTTATGACACCGAAAAAGCCAAAAAGGCCATAGACGGCCAGCTCAGCGGATACATCCCGGATGTGGATGTCATCCTCACCAGCAATAAGGGCATCTGTTTTGATTATTCCTCTCTGATGGCGGCAATGCTCCGCTCTCAGAATATTCCCACCAAACTCGTGATGGGTTACGTCGCCCCCGACAATGTTTATCATGCCTGGAACGAAGTCTTTATCGACGGGATGGGCTGGATAAAAATTCAGAGCAGCGTCTACTTTGACGGCAAGAACTGGTCAAGGATGGATTCAACGTTTGCTGCCGGGAACAAAGGGGGTGGGAAGACGAAATTCATCGGAGACGGCTCGAACTATTCTAAGAAGTACGAGTACTGATTCCAGGTTAATACCCGTTTTGCACTACGGGTCTTAATAATTTAATTTGCTAACCTCTTTACTGCTTTTTTATCATCTGCTTAGTTCTTTTTCTTTGAGCGTGGCTTGTCCACGCTTACTTTTTTTGTTTTTTTATTGACAGTTGGAATTTTACCACATTAAGATTAAAAACACAAGTCTTAAAACGAAGATTTTATGGGTCCATTTTTGTCTATTATTACAATAACCGGCTCAAAAGTTGCATTTTTCTAACGAAAACTCTTTTCATGCAGGGGCGCTTCAAGTGCGCAGAGTCTTTCCCGCTGGAAGAGGAAGCCATTGATATTTGCGGGATTTATGCTATAATGCTACAGTCGTATATGCAGAAATAGTTTCACATTCAGTGTTTTTTCCTATATTGCAACCGGCACGAATCCGCGCGTAATATTGCGCGCGTTTGCATACATTCTTTACCTCTGGAAGGAGAAGATTTAAATGACAAACATAATAGGCCCCGCTTTCGAGGGATTTATCTCCAGACTTGATCTCTCTGTTATATTTGAAAAAGCTCTTCACAGTGTTGTTGTGGTTTTGCTCGCCATGATAGTCACAAAGGTAATTCACGTGGTTATAAGGCGGGCGACAAGAAACAATACCCGCGTCGGTACGCGCGGCATAACGTTTGCAAAGCTTATGAACAGCGTTGTCACATACGCTGTCTGGATTATAGCGCTGCTGGAGCTGGCGAGGGTTATCTTCAACATCAACCCCACGTCTATCTTTGCGGCCGCGGGCATCGCCGGCGTCGCTCTGGGGTTTGGCGCGCAGAGCCTCGTCAAGGACGTAATTAGCGGTATTTTCATTATGTTTGAAAATCTCATGTCCGTCGGTGATCTCATTTCTGTCGGCGACACCACGGGAACAGTTATTGAGATTGGCGTGAGGAGCACAAAGCTACGCGACTATACCGGCGATTTTTTTGTTATACCGAACGGGGACATAACTAAGCTGGTTAATCACTCCAGATTTGACCGCTGCGTTGTGTGCGACGTTCAGATCGACGGGGGAACGCCGCTCGAAAGCGCAATCTCAGTCCTTTCAGAGGTATGCGAGGCGGCGCGGACGGATATCGCGGCGCTGCTCCAAAAACCTGAGATACTGGGCGTCACAAATATTACCGACGGCAGGGCCACGCTGCGCGTAACCTGCATGACCCGCCCGGGCGAACAGTTTGGCGTCGAACGCGAGATGCTGGCCCGAATACGTGAAGGCTTCCGCGCCTCAGATCTGCCGCTGCCCGCCGACAGGATTGTAGTTATCACCGGCCCGCAGACGCCGCTTCAGGCCGCCTCCATCCCCCCGCTGACCTAAGCTTCCGGCCGCCAAAATGGGCACTTGCGCCCTTGCGAGCGGCCACATGTACGCATTTCAATAATTTGTTGCCGGAAGGAATATATCCATTGACAAGGCATGTCCGTGATGCTATAATAAAAAAGCTGTTATTTTAGTGACAGGTGATCCTTTGGGGATATAGCTCAGCTGGGAGCCCGAGTTAGCCTATTACGATAACATGAACTGAATATCTGCTCTTTCCTAAAATCTGGGGGTATAGCTCAGCTGGGAGAGCGCTTGAATGGCATTCAAGAGGTCAGCGGTTCGATCCCGCTTATCTCCACCATATCAAGGGAAAGAGCTTATAGTACCCGATGAAATCACATGATTTTATCGGGTTTTCCATTTGCCCTCACGCGCAATAATCAAGCTGAATGTTAAAGTGCGACAGGTCGATATTGAAGTCAACGTGGATTTGCTAGTCAGTCCCGACCTCCACGCGGTTTATGAGGTTTGCGACTATCATTTTCTTTGCGGATAAGTCTGCCGCGCTGTATAGCTATGTCCACGATATGACTTCATCGTACTGCGTCTGCATTTCCTCGGCCCGATATTTGCACTCGTCAAGCTCCTGCTTGGCCTTGCTTTGGGCCATCTCAAGCTCACTTACTGACTTTTCAGCCTGTTCAATCAGTTTGCTCAACAGCTCCGACGAAAACTTGCTCTCGCCCCGAATCGCTTTTAAAACCCCGCCCTTTAGCTCTACAAGGTCGGCGGCGGCCTTGGTGTACTCGCGCTGTGCGGTTTTGTATCGACTTTCAAGCTCTTTCCGCATGGCTGCAAGCCCGGAGTGGATAACCTCATCTTTTGGTATACTTTTCATACTGTCAAATATCTGCCGAATGATACCATCCACTACATCGTCAAGCCGTTTTGAGGAATAGCCTGTTTGTCCGTGACAATCGGTCTGTTTCCGCGATTTGCCGTAACACATATAACGGAGCTTTTTCAGCTTTTCGCCATTCTCATAGATGTACCTGCCGTTTGTGGCGACAACAAGCCGTGAGCCGCAGTCAGCGCAATATACCTTGCCATTAAGCAAGCAGCGGCTTTCGGTGTTCATGGGATAGGTGCGCTTGTCGGCGGCCTCGGTATGGCGCTTTTTCATAATGTCCTGCGCTTTTCTCCACAGGTCGGGAGGGATAGATTTCCGCTCCAAGATTCTGTGCGTTACTAACATTGCCTCTGGACCAAAAACCGGCGGCAGACCAGCGCCATGACGACACGCGTTTCGCCATCAAGGGACCGGATTAGAAAAACCAGCCGTTCAAGTTGGGGTTTCGAGTGCAGAAACTCACACGGCGTAATCACGACCTCATCCAGCGGCCGGAGCGCCGCCACCATGCTCTTACTCTTGGATACGTCAATGCCGATCGCATTTACAGTGTATGTTGCTTCGTTGTGCATAGAAAACCTCCCGTTGATTGGATTATGTAATTGTAGACCGACCTTTTCTCGCTGCTTATACAATCTCCCGAGTAACCCGAACACGCCGGATCGGCGGTACAACCTGCGTAAATCGAACGCCGCGAATGAGAGGGCTGCTGACAGACTCCCGAGCGAACATGACAAAGTCAGTTCTTGGTGGCGTCGTCAGTCCAATTCTGATTCCATTTTAACAGCTTAAGCATGAGACAGAAAAGGACACGGCTGGTTGCCGTGCCCAAACCCGTAATTATATTGTAGGAGGGTGGCGAACCGTCCCAATCCTGCCTTCAACGGAATTTTATATTACCTCCGGACAAGCGTCAAGCCTTAAAAATGTCTATAAAATCTAAACCTTCCCGCTATCTAGAAAAGGTGATTTTGCTCATTCAATAACAATTCTCGCAATTTTGCGGCATGTAGCCCTTCATCCTCAGCAAATTCTTGAAAGATTGCTTTCGTATTTCCGTCTTCTTCCTTTGAGTAGTTTTCAAAATCACGCACCAATTCCATGGAATTTTGCCATGATCTCATTAGCTTATCCCTTTTTGTTATAACTACTTCGTTCTTATTCATTTTAACACCATCCTACATTGCATTTTAGAGTATTATTTCTGGAAACCATATAATTTATTAGTGTAAAAATCTTACTTTAGTCCTGCTCCAGCCATTCGTTTATGGTGGGATGCACTCCCCAAGAAAAGGGTACTCCCCGGGCTGCATTTTTAGATTAACAAAAAGATATAGTAATATTAAATAATTTAAGCAATAAAAATATAGCTAATTTTATATAAATATTATATAAGTTTCTGTTGCGCTTTTAAATTTGAAGGTATAAAATGTAAGTAAAGAATGTGTCCTATTTTTGTAGTAATACGCTGAAAAGAAGGGACATTGGGGGAAATTCACCACGGAAAAGCGCATCTTATGCACTCGGCATTTAGGCTCATTTTCAGCGACGAGTGCCGCACTGAGTTGTCGATTGGAAAGGAGGCGATGCTTTTTTATAGTAGTAATCGGCTATTCGGGCAAAAAAGGGGGAAGGCCTATGGCAAATTGTGCCCGCGCACTGGCCTTGAGCCGCATCGAATTTCTTTTATTAACGGTTGGAAAATAGATGCGCCATATTTGGTGCAGTGACAGCAAGTGTCCCCTTAGCGGGGCGCACTGAGCCGAACGCTTATCGAGTCGCTTACAGTTCAGCGACAGGGGGATGGTCGCCTGCAAATGTGTCTGCTACAGATCTGAACGCAGAGCATTGATAGGTGCCTATAAAGAAAGGAGAAAAAGTATATGTTAAAAAAGCGCGTATTGGCTTTGACAACTGCCTTTACGATGGTAATAGCGTGTTTCTCGTTCTCCTCAATCGTGAATGCGCAGGAATCGAAAGAAGCGAAGGCGGAACTTAATGACAGCTATATGGTGACGCTGACCAATGATACCATCAACAATATAGATTATAGTTACCTTACATACCCCGGTTTCGACGTGTTTATGTACAATAACGGTTACAACGGCATGTTTGGCGACGAACATCTCAGCGGCATCACCCTCACGCTTCACGGAAGCCGTGTTGCCGGCAACGGCGATATACACCTGCTTCCGGTGCCGGAGCAATGGGACGCGGCCGTTCCTGCCACGTCAATGCCCATTGACTCCAGAGTTCCGCGTAACTATGACCGTGTCAATAACATTATCACTCTGCCGATGAAGTACGTATACGACGCCAACTCATCGCCGCAGCTGCAGATGAACTATGACCTCGTGGCGACGCCGGAACCAGGCGGAGTGGCGCTCAGCGTGGTTTTGAGGAGTGATCTGCCACGACAGCTGGAAGGTTCGGCAAGCTTTAATCTGGAGCTTATCCCGTCTCTATACAAGAACAAGAGTTATCAGACGGACAGCGACGGAGACGGAAAGTATGACGTCTTCGGCGTATTCCCGCTCGCCCCCGAGGATCCCATGAACGATGAGTGGCCCCGCCCCGAGCTGGTGGGCAACGCATGGTATGTGGATCAATGGAATGAGGAAAAGGGGCCTTGGCAGCCACAGCCGTTCGTCCAGGGATATGAATACTCTTTTGCCCCGGAGGACAGCCTGCACCACCTCAGCATTACCTCCGATAAACTCATATCCATATACGACGGGCGCAACCGCTCTCAAAACGGCTGGTTTACTATGTGCACCAAGATTCCCGCAGGAAGTAAAGCCGGCGAGACCGTTGTAACATGGCATATCAAGGCGCCTGTTAAAGCCAATTGGGTGAGAGAGCCCAGCATAGCGCACAGCCAGGCGGGCTATGGCACCGGACTCACAAAGATAGCCGTAATGGAGATAGACAAGAACGACACCAGCGATCCGGGAACAGCCAAGCTGCTGCGCGTGAACGCGGACGGTTCCCATACATCGGTGTTTGAAGCGCCGGTGGGCGAACCCAGGAGATGGACGAGATTCGACTACAGGGATTTTGACTTCTCTTCCATCAAGACCCCCGGACTTTACGTCATCGAGTATAAGGGAATTAAGACCGATGTATTCCCGATAGCCGACGACGTCTATGACAACACCTGGCAGGCCGGCCTGAGCGGATTTTTGGCCACTGCGATGGATCACATGGAGGTGAGGGAAGGCTATCGCATATGGCACGGCGCGGCGCATATGGACGACGCCCGCATGGGTGAGCCGTTTGCCAATTCCGTAACCTCTACGGCGCCCAGCGGCGCGGAATACATAACCTGGTTCGACGGCCAGGGCGTAGCGATCACGCTTCCTGACGTAGTCAAAGAGAAGGGATATAAACCGGGAGACCGTATCCCCGGCCTTAATGTGGGAGGATGGTTTGACGCCGGCGACTTTGACATCGAAATAGGCAGCAATATGAGCGTGCTCAGAAACCTGATCTATACTGCCGAAGCCTTCGACAACCTCGACGGCTACGACACGCTCTCCGTGGAATGGAATCCCGATACCGGAGGTACGGCGGAGATGCACCGTCCGGATGGTATTCCGGATATAGTCCAGCAGATAAAGCACGGCGCGATGCAGATACGCGCGGAGATCGAAAATGTGGGCGTCGTGAACGGAGCGATTGAGGTGCCCACGCTGCGGCAGTACACCCATCTGGGAGACGGAGCCACCGACACGGACGGCTATATATACGATCCCAGTCTCGGCGAGAACGATGTGGTCGAGAGGGACGGGAAGGTTTATTCCGGCAAGAATGACGACCGCATGTACATGATGTGGAGAAGTACGGGCGCAAACGGCGTGGTTCCCACGGCGAAGCTCGGCAGCGCAAGCATAGGCATGGCGGGCGCCGCGGCTACGCTTAAGGAATACTATCCTGAGTTTGCGCAGCAGTGCCTGGAGACCGCCGAAAAGATCTGGGCTGAAGAAGGCCCCGCGGCCATGCAGTCCACCTCTCAGCGCGGCAACGCGTTCAACACGCTGATACAGCTGATGTTGGCGACAGAGGGCACCGAAAAATACGATTATTATAAGAATCTGTACAGCAGCCTGCTTTCGCTTGTAGGCGGAGACAACCCGCTTATATCCGCGTTCCCAATCAATAATTATTACGCGGCAGCGTTCATCAAGGATAAAATGGGCGCAGATTATAAGAAACAGGTTGAAGACGCGGCGGTAGCCGTGGCCGGAGCGTTTAATTTTGTGCCTGGCACTCCGTTCGGCTTCGGCGAGAGCCTTACAGCGACATGGGGGCCCGGATCCGGCAAGATAAGCTCCGGTTTCAACGCGACCATGCTGCTTAAAACAGTCGGAGATATTCCGGGGCTTGAACCCCTGAAGGAGAATGTAATCCGCGCGATTAACTACACTTTGGGAACGCACCCGTATAACGACACCTCGTGGATGACGGGCGTGGGCGCGAATTCTCATAAGCATCCCTACAACAGCAACCGCGCCGAGGAGGGCTTCATCCCCGGCTCGATAGTCCCGGGATACATCAATTTCAGGCCCGACTTCCCCGAATCGCTTGACAACTTCAGCTTCCTGTGGGCCGAGAACGAATGCACCATAGGCGTTGTGAGCTCATGGATAGCGCCCGCTAAGATGGCCGCGGAAATTGCCGCCGAAGGCACGGCCGGGGCACAGCCGGTATCTGTAAAGGATTTCAGCAACGACTTTATTATGCAGGCCGAGAAAGTGGAAAATCCGCCCAACCCGTTTACAGGACAGCCTGGGCTTCCTTCAGCCAGCCTGAAGGCGCCGGGATTTGACCTGTTCATGTACAACACCACATTTGACATGACCTTTGGGGATCAGCACTGCGCGGGCGTAGAGCTGATTCAGCAGGGAAGGCGCATAGCCACCAACGGCGATATTCGCTTGCTGCCCACCCCAGAGCAGTGGGACGCCACACCTCCCCCGACGCTGAATAACCGTGAAGCGGACCTGGCGGCCAACACGGTGAGCGCCAACCTGACCATGCCCGCCACGAAGGACGGGCAGAAGCCCGCCGTAGATTATACGATCAAAGCAGTACCCGAACCCGGCGGAGTGAAGCTTACCGTGACTCTCAAAGATCCGCTGCCTGCGGACCTTGTCGGCAAGGCTGGATTCAATCTGGAGTTCATCCCCTCGCTTTTCAGGGAGAAGAGCTATCAGGCCGACAGCGACGGAGACGGCACATACGATTCATTCGGCGTATTTCCTCTGCTCCCCTTTGACGACATGGAGCTCAAGGACAGGGCCAGGACGGATGATCAGGCCTGGTATGTTAAGGAGTGGAACAAGGACAGGGGAGATTACCAGCCTGTTCTTTTCGCCAAAGGCTCAAGCATGGTCTTTGCGGCGGAGGACGACGACAACCGCATACGCATCGTCTCGGACAGCGGCGACCTTGAGCTGTATGACGGCAGAAGCAGGGCACAGAACGGATGGTTCGTATTGCGCACCCTGATACCCGAAGGTAGCAAGGAGATCGTATGGCACATAAGCCCCGATATTGACGGAACCTGGACGCGCGAGCCCAACGTGGCCCACAGCCAGGCCGGTTACGCGCCCTCGCAGAGCAAGGTGGCCGTGATTGAGCTTGACCCGAGATTCAACGCCCCCTCAACCGCCAGCGTGGAGCGTCTTAACGCCGACGGAAGCTACTCTGTGGTGTATACGGGAGATCTGGGCGCGGCCATGAGATGGCTGCGTTACGATTACCGTGAATTTGACTTTTCATCCGTTGACGAACCCGGTATGTATGTTATCAATTACGACGGAAAACGCACCGACGTATTCCCGATAGCAGCCGGTGTTTATGACAAGAGCTGGCAGCAGTCGCTGAGCGGCTTCCTCGCCAAGCAGATGGATCACATCAAGGTCCGTGAAACCTACAAGATAGTTCACGCCGCCTCACATATGGACGATGCCGTCATGTGGCCGCTAGTGGGCGAGGAGTTCCGCGACGAATCCAGTTTTGACGGGACATGGTTCGACGGACAAAACTTCTACGAAACATCCAGAACCAATACCCAATACAAGTCGGGAGAACATATCCCCGGCCTCAACAAGGGCGGATGGTTCGACGCGGGCGACTTTGACCAGGAGGCCACAAGGATCCAGGGCGTGATTGAGGATCTGGCCTTTGCCTTCAAGGAATTCGGCCCGCAGTATGACACTCTCGCTGTGGAGTGGAGCGACAAGACGGGCGGCTCCGTTGAGCTTCACAGGCCCGACGGCGTTCCCGACATAGTGCAGCAGGTAAAGCACGGCGCTATGCAGGTTTTGGCGCGTATTGAGGCCGTTGGATATAATTTCAAGGTTCTCGAAGTGCCGACCTTGAGGCAGTACACACATCTGGGCGACGCCTCCAAAGACACGGACGGCTTCGTCTACGATCCAAGCCTCGGCGTAAACGAGAGAAGCGGCCTGCGTTCGGGGAGAAACGACGACAGACTGGCAATGATTGGCAAAAAGTCGCCGAGCTTGCAGTATGGCGCGGCGGCGGCGCTGGCGGCTGCCTATTACGTGGTGAAAGACTACGACAGCGACTTCGCTGAAAGATGCCTGAACGCGGCGAAGAAGATATGGGACGAAGAGGAACTTATTACATCTACGGAAGGCATACCCCCCACCGACTTCATGGCACTGTTCGCAGCTCAGCAGCAGATAGCCGCCGAGTGGAACGCAGCCCTGGAGCTGCTGATCGCTACAGACGGCGACGCGCAGTACAAAGAAGCCATAGAGAAGCTGTTCCCGCTCATGGAAATGCCGTCCGGCTGGTTTATGTCCTTCCAGTCAGGCGGATGGAAGGCCTCGGTCGTACTGCCGTATATGGATCAGGAATTTAAGACCAACTTCAAAGAAGCGGCCCAAAATTACGTGACATTCCTTGACGCCTCCCTCGCCTCCAATCCCTTCGGAGTGCCCTCCACCAACGGCATGTGGGGAGGAAGCACCGACGTTGTAGATATGGGCATGCGCATGTATTTCCTGAACAGAGCATTCCCCGATATAGTGAGCACGGATTATACCCTCCGAGCCGCGAATTATATACTGGGAACTCACCCGTACAACAATACATCCTGGCTGTCGGGCGTGGGCACTCGTTCCGTGGAGCATGCATACGGAAACACCAGGGCGGATGATACTTATATTGCCGGCGGCATCGTGCCGGGCTATGTAAACATCGCGCCGGACTTCCCGGAGGCCCTTGACGACTTCGGCATGCTGTGGTTCGAGAGCGAATACGTCATCGACACCGCGGCCAAGTGGGTCACCGTCGGCAACGCGGCCTCGAAAATTGTGGCGGAGCAGGACAATATAGTCGTGCAAGTAAAGAGCGATGTTTCGACCATCGTAGCCGGACGCGCCGCGAATCTCCCGATATCCGTCGTTTTGAAGGCGGGTGTCGAGGATGCCGACGTCACGGTTAAGCTGCTTGATCCTGCGGGCAAGATTGTGGGAAGCGTTAACGGCCTGTCGGGCCTTGTCAGAATTGAAAAGGCCATAGAGGGCGTTTACAAATTTGTCGTCTATGTGGACGGCAAGGAGACCTCGAGTTCATGCACTGTCGATTGCGTCGCCGAGCCCGTCGGCCTGTGGAGCCCTAAGGCTGCCGCCGGCGAGCAGACCAAAATAACCTTTGGCGCCCCAATCAGCTTTAACGAGGCGAAAAAGGCAGTAAAAATTGGGACGGAAACCGTCGCAAACGACCTGTTGACCGTTTCAGGCAACGAGTTGACAATAGCGAAATCCTCCGCTGTCGGACAGACGATCGTCGTCACCGGCCTCAAGTACTTGGAGCTTTTCCCGAGCTATTCGTTTGCCTTTACAATGACCGCCGAATAGATCGTTTCCGTCCTCGCAGGCGGACGCACTCCGCCGTCCTCCGTTTGCACTTGCTCGAAAATAAAGGTGCAGGAATGTCACCGCATATAGGCAATCCGTGATTATTACGTCCCAGCCCCCAATCTTTATACCGGGTTCAAGTTGGTGAACCCGGTATAAAGATTGGGGGCTGGGATACTTGCGCATTTTCTTTCTACACTGATCCCAGAGGAAAATCTGCAACCCATCAAGTCGATCGAATCGATAGCAGATGTGAATTTAGAGCTTCTTCGTAGATTGTACTGCGCCGGAATCATGGGCGGCGTTGATAGCAAAGGAACCTTTAAAGGTCACGGTACACTGACGTGGGCACAGTTAGCCGCTGTAATAGCTCGGGTGATGGAGCCGGAACTGAGGCTGAAATAGGAAAACTGAAACATCGGGCCAAGTTGGCCCGATGTCGCACAAAAAAATACACGGCAATGATCTTATAATGAAGAAAATACAATCATGCGGAGTATATGCAAATGAGGGTAAGCCCTTGTGGGGCTGCTATTCAAGGATTTGACGCATCAACCTATCACGATACCTATGTTATCGTAATAGGCTTATTCGGAGGAGCGCTTGAATGGCATTCAAGAGGTCAGCGGTTCGATCCCGCTCGCCTCCACCATACCGTTAGAACAATATAGATGCCGAGGGCTCTATGCGTTCTGACACAAGGCTTTGCGGGCTTTCTGAGAGCAATCTCGGAAGGCCCGCTTGCCATAGATGCATCGTAACCGTGGCACAGCCCCGCCGTTATTCGTCCAACCCATTGTCTTGCAAGGCTTTAGCTAAAGATTGCCTAACAGACCGCCGAAGCTTAGTATATAAGCCCCTGCGCTTTTCCATGTCTAATTGAGTATTCTCCCAGCACATAAGAGCTGCACCTTCAAGAATGAAAATGCAGACGCTGGTGGGTTGTTTTTTGCAGTGACTTCCTTGCCTTACTCCGTGCTCAGTATCGACTGCCAGACCGGATTGTCAAGCTTCATGCAGTCGCGAAGGGAGGAGTAGGGAGCTTCAAATACAGTATAGTCCTGAGAAGCCGGAGTTGAACACATTATTCCCAGCTTGTCTTTTCTAAGATAGAAGCTATGAGTATGCTCATATGGCTCAAGATATCCTTTGGCAAGCTCTTCCTCAAGCGGCTCTTCGGGCACATATTCACGAGTTGAAGGAATCAGCCTGCGCAATTTAAACGAAGACATAAATTCTTCTGTATGCGTCTCATTAAGCTCCATAAGATTGTGAAGATCAAGTAATTTCTCCTCCTTTAGATCAATTGTAACGCCAAAACAAATAAAGCCGCTTCTACCAGATGTACTGTATCCAGTAAAATAGACGCTTAAAATATCTGAAGTCGCCAAAGTTACTGTATATGTCAGATGGAAATATCCGATTTCCTTTTCCTTGAACTCATCCGTCCTTCTCTTGCTCCCAGTCGCCTCTCTGTACAGTATCTGGTTTATACGCTGTTGTTTTGAAAATGACTTGTTGGTTTCGCCGTCTTTGTCCATATTATATATCTGCGGATACTCAATCATAATGTCAATAGGCCAGTTAACGAATTCATCGTCGTCAGGATAAAAGTTTTCCCGCAGTATACCTTTAGACACACTGTAAGTATCTGTACGCGCGGTGGTCACATTTTCCATATCAATCGGGTGCCCCATATAGTCTGACTCCGCGTAGTATCTGTCCCTTTTTATTGTTTCGATCTCATATACAGGGGAAAATTCATCGTTTTCTTCCTGACTTTTTTCCTCCTGAGGCGAATTCAAAGCATCGTCCACGACGTAATCTTCAAAGGGCTTGTCCGGTTTATCCGGTATGTTGGGATCTTGCAAAATACATCCGGGCTGGAGCAGTATAAGCAAGCTCATTACTATTAAGATTATTTTCTTCATGGTTTACTCCTCTTCATTTAATTATGTTTTTGAGCTTGTCGTACACATTTTGTCTCATTTCAAATGTTTTAGTATTTCCCTTATCGCCAGAGTTAATTTTTCCCAGATAAACCTCTTTCGCGGAGAAACTTATATCCGCTAATGCATTAATATTATGCATACACCAATAATAACCAGCAGCCTCCCAGGCAAAGTTATCTGCAATATATTTTGCTCCAAAATTGTATTTGTCGATATCCGCATCAATCTGAAAAAGATTTTCATCGAAAGAGGCGATGGGAGTAAATTCACTTGTGTCAATACCCTCAGCTTTTGCAATCTCAATCATTTTCAGATACGCCGCCTCAACCTCTTGTCTACTGTGATTATCTCCATTTATATATTTCGCTCCCTTGTCTTTTAGCTCAGGGTATTCTTCAAGCAGCAAGTACATTACAAAAGACTGATATTCATATTTATGAGTTAAATGTATATTTCCCGCACCGACATAGGGCCAATATCTTTGGCGTTTTAGATACCCTTCATCTCCATAATTATATTCTATTTCATGTTCTCCTGCCGCTGTCTCTCCGTAAGTTTGCGCTAAAAAGTGGCATATTCTATTTGGAGTATTTATTTCATACTTCTCCAACACCCTGTTGAGGTCGTCGACCATGCTCGCGGAAACGCCCGTCCACCCAATCGCGAGAAGCTGCTCGGCCGTTACATAGACATGGTCAGGTGCAGGCTTGTGCTCATTTTTGGGACCCGTCTCCCACACGCTCTCCCCGTCCGGTGCGAAAAACCGCAAGTCCAGGCCGAGACGCTCCCACACGGACGCGTCCACAACACGCTGGAGCGTGTCTGTCTGCGCGCCGACAATTTTGCCGCTCGGCCAGGCAAAACGCACCGGCGCTGCGGGTTTGTCCCCTTTTTCGCCGAGCAGACTGTACACAAACCGCGCCATATCGGCGTCGTATCTGCCGGAATCGGGGACGATCCGCATGATATTCCTCGCCTTTAACTCCCGCTGCATGTACTTTATGGCGCTTGTCCAGCGCGAATACTCGGTCACCTCAAAATACTTGTCAGCCGGTGATTTATCCTGCAGCGCCTGCTTCCACACCGCATCACCGTCCGTGGCAAAGTACCGCAGATCCAGCCCTAAACCCTGCCACACGGCGCTGTCGACGTACCGAAGGCCGTTTGACGCATCCCTGAGCGATGCCGACTCAAATCCCACAGCCGCGAGAGCAATCACCGGACTTGTGAAATACCACGCCTCTTTCGGAAGCGAGTTTTTCTCTTTCAGCAGATTGTACAAAAACCTTGCCGTATCATCGTCGTATTTTCCAGACTTCGGCGCGCCGCTCCGCATTAAAAACGCCCCTTGCAGATACTTCACCGCGTTTTCCCAGCCGAAAGCTCTGCCGATCTCAAAGAATCTGCCCTTCGGCCGGCTTGACCAAACCCCCGCGCCATCCCGCGCGAGATACTCGTCACGGAGCCCCGCAAGCCGCCAGATTTCCCCGTCGACATACTGCACGCACTCGACAAAGCTGGATGAAAACATCGCGTCGGGGTCGTTGTCCGAGCGCGGGTAGCCGCGCCTTTCGGGCAGATTAAACTTTACCTTTTCGTACAATTGTACAGCGGTTTGAATGTCGAATACTGTCGTATTTGGGAGATTCAGTGCAATTTGCAGAAAGCCGACCGCGTTTTTAAACTGATTGTTCGACGCGTCAAGCCTAAGGCAGTAATTTGAAATGCCGTCCGCCTTTTTGAGCTGGCGCAAAATCTTGTCGATGTTGATTTCTCCGTCGCTGGCGCGCCCGTTTAACCTGAGTTTGAGCTTATTTCGCAGCGCGGCGGGCCGCTCCAAAACTCCGCTTTT
>JAVBNY010000030.1:0-5498 GCA_031551205.1 Oscillospiraceae bacterium
GCATCCAAGGACGAAGTCCGCCGCGTGTTTGAAGCCCTGCTAGAAGGCGGCTCCGTGGACATGCCGCTGGAGCAAACCTTCTGGAGCGAGCTGTACGGCATGGTGACCGACAAATATGGCGTCGCATGGCAACTTCTCTACTACGACGGGCAGGGCTGCTAAAGCAACCCTGCTGCGGGCGCTTCTTGATGGAGCGCCCTATTTTTATTATGGCGCACTATACCACCATGCCCTACGGCTATCAAAAGGATTGGGCGCGCCAAGTCTACAGCGCCAAAACCGAAGCCACCCAAGAAAAACGGCTGCTGGAGATGGTAGACATTCTTTCAGCGGGCTACAAGTCCAAGGATCTATTTCGTCAAGGAAAAAAGTGAAGTGCTTAGCCAGACTATCACCGAGAGGATGCAAGTGTTTATGAAAAAATGGCTGGACTTTCCCACGTTGCTCCCCATCCTGGCCGGGATCCTTGTCGGCGCGGTGCTGTTTTACCTCGGCGATGCGAGTGATGCACCCGGGCTGAGCCTGCTTGGGCTTACCGCAGCCTTCCTGCTGATTATGTGGGGCGTCCATAATACCGGCGTGATTGAAGAAGGCTTCCTGGCTCCGATTCTATGGTTTTGCTTTGGCGCGGGAGGAATACTGCTTTCGATTGTGCTGCTCCTGGACGGTGAGTTCGAGGAGTCACCGGGACTGGCGCTGATCGGTATCGCACTGGGCGTCGTTTTCATTGTCATAGGCGCTTTGAAGCTGAGAAAAACACGAGGCAGGAACTGATGTGAACTAGCCCCCAGTTCACGATGACTTGAATTGGCCCCCTGAGCCCGGACAGGGAAACCGCACCCCGAGCCCGCCGTAGGCGACGTGCTCCCGTGGGATGGGTAAACAGCCTCGGATATGGAAAAACCGACACTTTCGTCGAAAATGTCGGTTAGTGGGAGCGAATGGAATGTGGTGCAGGGGAACGAAAATGCTTATTTTGTACGTTCTTTTATTGGATGTAACAAATCGAGCTGCATCCCTTCTGGTTCAGTTTCCGGTAACGTGACATGATTGATAAAATTAAGGTGCTCTTCCAATAATCCCCACATGCACTCGTGTCCTTTTTTCCCACTGTTCCCTTCGTATCTTGGATTGTTTTGAACCCATTCGCTCAGCCATCCCCATTCCTCGAAATTCCCAAAGGGAATCATATGGGCGGCATATAATCCACCTTCAAATATCTTTTTTACGATAGGAGTCGGAACTTCCATATCATCAGGAATAGTAACCCATACTTCGTATCCGTGATAACCGGTTTCATCAACAGGATTTGGAGCATTAAAACCATAATGCCGTGTGTCAGGTTTTATTTTGATTAATCCTGTTTCTATGACAAACCTGTCCATCACTCGATGGCAGTGCATTTCAGGATCATCTCCGATGTATTGGTACGATGCGACTGTAGCTGGCGGCAGGTATACAATACGCACATCCTTGTCTGCCAGTTTGTTCAATTTCTCACTTGCTTGGTTAAGGTCACTCATTGTCTTATCCTCCTTGAAATTGATTTTAGAGACAGTCAAGGAATCCACAATCTCCAGTAAGCTTTCATCATCCATCAACCGCAGTGTATCGTTTTGTAAGCGCAGTCGTTCAAGTAAGGTTTGAAAGACACTTTTAATAGTAGACAGCGCGGTGATTTCATCTTCGACTTCTGCGAGATTTTGTTGAAAAGCGTTGATCGCCACGGCGGTATCTTCACTTTTTATGATTTCCGCAATTTGCTTTAATGGTATTCTGAGCTTGCGTAACACAATGATCTGCTGCAACCTCATGACGTTATTTTCGTCATAAGTGCGGTATGCAAAATCCTCTTTCTTTATCGGTTGTAACAAACCGATTTGCTCATAATAGCGTAATGTTCGTGTTGAGATATTAAACAGCTTTGAAATCTGACTGATGGTTTGTAGTTCCATGACCTGACCTCCTTTCATTTCATGTCAAGTGTACAGGTTGACGCGACGTTAAAGTCAAGTGGCAGTATGAAGAAAATACAAATTTTCCAGTCTCAGCGCGACCGTATCGCTCACTACAGAAAACAATTATTAGCGGGGGTTAGGCAAGTTTCAAAATATTGCATATAGCATGATGAATACCATCGCTATTATTGTCTACCGTTACATACTTCGCAGTTTCTTTCACTTGGCTTTCTGCATTACCCATTGCAACACTGTATTTGTATGCGGCAAGCATTTCAATGTCATTTATATCATCTCCAAAGACAGCAATTTCATCTTTTTCAAAGCCAAGCGATAACCGAATTTTCTCAATGCTTTCATATTTGTTAACAGAGGCACCTATTATCTGTACACATTTTCCCTTATCTGTTAGGTACAACTGAGCTTTGTCACGACATAGCTCTTTTAACAACGAAACAAGATTATCCTCAATTTTTGTAACTGAATCTATAAGATTCGCATAAAAAATAAGCATCTTTATTGTGCTAAAATTACTTTTATGACTTAATTCAAGCGAATTCTTAAAATTTATGCCCCAAGATTTGTATCCCTTTTCATCGAGCGGAAAACGAAAAGCGTGAAGTTCATCTTCCATTTGCAAAGAAATATTTATGGAATCAAATTCGTTGACCAACTTTATCGTATCACTGACGATTTCATCAGATATGGAAACATATTCTTTGATTTCTCCATTTATTACGCAACCGCCGTTATAATATGAACCGCCGTCAAACAATGACAAGGTTTTATCATCCCAGGAAAGCATTTTGTCCAATAGCGGTGGGCGGGCAGTTGCAATGTAAAGTTTGATTCCTTTTGATTTGCAGGTCGCTAATGTTAATCGCGTTTTAGGAGACATTTCCTTTTTGCTGTTCAGTAATGTACCATCTAAATCAAAGAATAAAGCTTTTATCAAATAATCGCCCCCAACTACACACTATATTAATTCTCCGGTCTCAGCGCGACCGTATCGCTCACTACAGAAAACAATTATGTACCGCCGTACTCACGGTCAGTATACCACGTCCGGCGGCTAAAGTCATTGATCTGCCAAGCTTTACGCGTTGTGCCGGGTATGAACGCGGGCAAAAATATATAGGTGCGCTTGTAAAGCGGTGATAATATGCGGCGCAATGACAAAGGACGTTTTGCATCATACGAAAACCCGCTCGAACACAGAATGGAAATACGGATTGACAATAAAACAATGTCCATGCTTTCCGATTGCATGAAAAGGCTGGATATGACCCGTTCTGATGTTCTCGATCCTTCAAATGCGATTCGGGGTGCAACAATAAACGGAACCTCTGTCAACAAAAAAAGCGAGCCTCTTTCGAAGCCCGCAAATCCTTTAAGCCAATCAAATCATCACTTCCACCATCTCACCATTTTTGAAGGTCACCGCCACCCGCTCTTGGCGTACACCGTCACCTGCTGTACCTCGCATACCACAGCCCCTCATCGAGCACCTGAGCCAGTCCATCCCGTCGCTCCAGCACCTTGACGATCTGCCGGTACGCAGCAAGCACAGCCTCCTCGTTCACCAGCATCCGGTTGAACGCCGTCACGAACGCCGCGCCCAGCTGCTCATCGGTCATATGCGGTGTGGTACAACGGGCCTGGCCCTTGGCATATTTGCGGTTGCATTGCCAGATCACCCGGCGGTAAGCGTCGTTGGAGTGCCAGACCTTGCTGCCGTAGGCGCCGCCGCACTCCCCGCAGATCACCTGCCCGAGAAGCAATGCGCGTTGCTGTTCTGCCGCCCGGCGGCTTTCCGATCGGCGAACTCGCCCTGCGCAATCTCGAACACCTCCGGCAAAAATGCCGGCTTGTCGCAGGATGCTTTTTTTCGTTCAGTCAATTCGCCGGGCGACTCATGCAAAGCCGCCCGGCAAGCCAAATTCGCTACTTCCTCTCCGCAGGAACTTGGATTTCCGTGAGCCAATCTTCCACATTTTCCCTGTTCCAGATACCGTCGATATAGCTCTCGCGCACTTGTCCGGCAACCCGATAGCCGTTCTGCTCGACCCATTGCATGGCGTATGCGTAGGCGACACCGATCTTTTCATAGGCGCCCTTGTGCAGGACGGACACCACCGTGACGGCGGGTAAATCCTTGAATACAATGCCGTCGCCGTCCTTGCCACGGCTGACCACCGCCTCGCAGATTTCCACGTTGATGTCGGTGTCGCGGTATTCTCCGTCGAGATAGACATTGAAACAATAACCCGGTTCCACGCATTTGAGGCCGGGATTTAGCTTGCCGACCTTTTCACCAAGCGCGGGCATTACCTCCATCAGCGCGGAGTAGTTGGGGATAGTGTGCTTCGCCGAATAGACCGTGCATGCCGGGATTTCCTTGATAACCGCCTGATAGTTCATAAGGTGACCCTCTTTCTGTTCTTTGATGTAGTTGGTGAGCCGAAAGAGTTGGTCAGTGACGTTTCTCGCTTCGCTTTCCAATTCGGCTTTGCGCTGCGTGAGAATCCCCTCGATATTGTGGCCATCAACAATCGCGGAGATTTCGGCGATAGAGAATCCCATCTGCCGCAACGAAACGATTTCATTGAGCCGGAAAATCTGATCCGTCGTGTAATAACGATAGCCGTTTTCCTCATCGACGCGGGACGGTACCAGAAGGCCCACTTCATCGTAATGATGCAACGTCTTGATCGTAACCTTCCCGAGCTTAGAAAACATGCCGATGCGATGCATCACGTCACCATCCTTCCTTTCGTGATTTCATCCTACAGCCTCCTGCAGCCGGAGAGTCAAGGGCAAAGTTTCATCATATACTTTCGTCGCCGTCATAGGCCTCGAGCGCAACGGGCAGAGCTTGCACCACCACATTACCAACGGCAGGCAGACCCACCAAAACGGCGCTGGTGACTTCTTCTCTGGTCGCTCCATGGGCCTTAGCCATCATGACATGAAATGGCAAGCCGCTTTCCAATCGGACGGCGGCCATCACCGCGATATAGGCAAGCTCCTCCGTCTTTTTGTCGAGCGCGCTGGCGCCGTCCAGCTTCCGCACCATTTCCATCCACGCCGTTTGCGTTTCGGGTGCTTCCTTCGCGAAGGCTTCAAATGCTTTGCTGACTTTCATATTCTCGTTCTCCCATCACAGCGTCTTGTAAAACGCTTTCAGTTTCTGTTTCGATTCGTCGGACAGGAACTTATCCGGAATGCCGTCTATCGCACCCTGGATGCCGTACAGCATGTGCAGGCACACGCCGGGATCCACCTGTACGCGGATGCGCATAAAGGCTTCCTCAGCACCGATCTCACGAAGCTGCTCGGGCGTCCTAATCCCGACTTGCAGCAGGTTTTCCTCCAAAACCCTGCCGACATTCGGCAGGGCAGATAAAGCGCTCATGCAATCACCCTTTACGAAAAGTTTGCCGCCCACGCGGGCAGCTTCTTCATCATGCTTTCGGCCGCCGCCACAGCGACACCCTTGTCAAAGCCCTGCGTCCTAACGATTAGGCCAGCCAAGCTTTC
>JAVBNY010000021.1:0-22775 GCA_031551205.1 Oscillospiraceae bacterium
TCTCCGGCGCCCGATTTGTAGGTTTCTCTTATCTTGTTGCCGACATTGTCGAAGACGGATATTGAATCGAACACCTCGGTTGTGCCGTGGCTCGTTTTTACCACGTTGCCCATGTTGTCGGTGTAGGAATTCGTGACTATGCTGGGCGAGGCCACGTCGCCCAGAACGGTCTTGGTGACTTTGCTGTAGGTCTTACTGTCAATCGGGTCCACATATGCGTCGTTATACACATATGTCTCTTTATACTGACTCACATTCGACTCGTTAAATACCTCTTTGGATAAAACCCTGTCTGCCCAGTCGTAAGTGTGTTTTGTCCTTGCGTATTTGCCTGCATCAGAGTAGACATACTGTGTATCGAGACGCATCTTGCTGTCATAAAGAAAGCTTTCGAGCAGATTGTTATTTGACCCAGTTACATCTCTGACCTCTTTAAGGCCCCCAAACGGGTCGTAGATATATTTGATTATGCTGCCGCTTCCGGCGAGACTTGTCTCTTTTTCATCTGTAGCCGTCAAGGTATTCGCGGTGTCGTTGTAAACAAATGTGCTGTATGTACCATCCGAATTTGTCTGCTTCGTAGTACGTCCGAGCGAGTCGACTTCGAAACCTATCGTTTGCATGATTGCCTGGCTGCTGATCGATTTTGACGTCAGCACACCGACACTGTTGTAGCCATAGCTCTCCTGGATTACCCCCGCACCAGCCGAGGAGGCGATGAGATTGTTGTCTACATCCCTAACTCCGGATATTTTTTTGCTCTCCAGCAGGCCGCCGTTAGGGTAAGTGTATTCCGTTGTGTGGCGCTTATCTGACGTCAGGGCGGACATGTCAAAGTAATTATGCTGTTTTTTGACATTTCCATAGCTGTCGTACTCAAACTGCACAGCTTCCTTGAGGGCGCCATTTTCATATGTCTTTGTCCACCCGATGGATCTATCAGAGTCAATAGAAGAATTTTCTATTTTAACAATTGTGGCTGCATCCTTTTTATATTGCTTTGTGAGCAAATAATGGTAGGTGGGCTGATAGGTGTATGTTGTCTTATAGTCGTCGCTTGAGGAAGAGGTGTCGCCATTGGCAAGGGGCGACCATTCGGCGGTCAGGTCGCCATACTCGTTGTGCTGTAAGCAAAATATGGACTGCATATATGACGTTGTGCTTCCCGGAATGTATGCTTTTTTTGTCACTTTTTTGGGCAGCTTAAACGCATCGTACTCGGTATCCACGCTGGCAAGCGTCGTGCCTGACAGATCCTTTGTAACCTCGCTTGTGTTCTGATGCTTGTTGTTGAACGTATATGTCGTCTGGCGCGTGTCCTCCCTGACAGTTACATTGTAGGTAAAGTCTGAGGGAAGCCTGTCGGGGTTAAGCAATCTGCTGCTTGAGTTCAGATTATGATATTTTCGCGGATATCCAGAATAGTTTTCATTCCCAAATATAAATTCCTTTATGTTATATCCATTAGTGTCTGTCGCACTGAGAGTCTCATACCGCTTTTTCACACGGAAATAGCTGTTTTCTCCTTTTACAGAGGTTTTTCTGATTTTTTGCTCATAATCATAATGAGTAACAGCGCCAGTTGGATGCGTTATAGTTTTTAGATTGGCGCAGGGAGTTCCTACAACGCCTCCGTCTGAAATGCTGTTTATATAAGTGTACTGTGTGTATTTTATATCATAATCAAAACGCGTCTCTCTGCCAAGTTGATCGGTCTTCTTGGTCAGACAATACAGATTTTCTGAATAGTATCCGCTCGTATAAACTTTGGTATCAAAATCGTATGTTATCATCTTTCCGTCCGGCAGAGCTAATTTTATGTATCCCCATGGCCAATAATGATCAAAATAATAATCAAATGTGACCACTCTGTCAAGAGAATCGGTGATCTTCCATATATTCCATCTGGTATAACCTCCAAAATCTTTATACTGGAATGTAATTTTATTGCCGTATCTGTCCTTAATAGCCGTTATCCATCCTTCTGAATTAAAATACTCCTTCCTGCCGCTTTTATGCGTTAATTCATAAGAATATCCCGCACTTGGAGTGCCATATGGACTGCTGAGAGTATAATCTTTCGTATCCATACCCTCCAAAGTGTATGAAGTCCAGCTCCCAGATATTGTAAAAACCCTGCCGTCAGACAGATGTAAATATTTCTCACTTCCCTTTATTTCTATATTTGAAAAGCCAAATGACCATCCAGCGCCGGGAAAAAAATTTCTATAGTTATAATCAGATTCTCTTGAGACAGTTTTATAGACAATTGCCTCTGGCTCATAATCAAAACGATACGTGGAAATACCGTCATCTTTAAGTTGCTCTACCCAAAAGTCCGCTTCTCTATAATTGTCATAGCAAAATGGTCCGAAATAATAATCCGACATATAATTGCGCAGAACCTTGACTACTTTTCTCCAAGACTGCCAGCATACAGCTCCATTGTCATCTTTTTCGAATGAAGGATAAAAATCACATAAACCCGCCTTGTCGCTATCATATCTTGTACTTATCACCAGATCAAGCCCGTTCTTGCCCGGAAGTACAACATCATCTGACTTATAGGTAAGTGTGCCGGTATTTAAGGAGATATTTTCGGCGGATCCGTCAAGGCTGTATGGAGCCTGAAGGTATTTCTGAGAGGTAAGGTATCTCTGAGCGGGGCTGAAGCTGTTGTCAATTAACCCTGATACATCATGCGTAATTATGGGATCAGCAGCCGCCTGCATGAGTTCCTCTTCCTCTTCGGGGTCAGGTTCCGGCAGAGGCTCTTCCTCCTGCTGCGTAATTACACCGTCATCAGTGTCTTCTGTCGTCACTTCGTCATCAGTATTCTGAGGTATTTCCAAACGGTATTGCGAGGCGCTTTTAGCGACTGCCCCGATACCCAAAGCCGCGCTCCCGATTGCATTGACTATCTCCGCCCCGTACGCGGGCATATTTGAAACTGTGGCAGTAATCAGCAGCGCCGCCGCGAGTACGCCCGACAGTAATCTTTTGAACATTATGTTTGTTCCTCCTAAATGTTGTTTTTGGGATAAAATATCGCCGGTTCTGTACTCAGAGCTGCACGGCCTGAACGATGATTTCGGCGGTGCCGGTCGTTTTAGCCTTAAAGCGCAAAACTCCGATTGCACCCGACCACATCTTGCCGGTGGGGATCGTCTTGCTGACTGTGAACGTGAACGTCACCGTGCCTAGCGCGATGATCTCGGCCGTGACGCCGGGGGACTTGAAGACCTCGGGGGCCTCAAGCTGTGCGTTGTTGTACGTAACCCTGACCGTCTTGCCCGCGAAGGTTGCCACGTTTTTGCCAATTACCGAGACCGTGTATGTCTTTCCCGCCGTGACGCTTAGGTTGAGCGTTTGAGCTCCGGGCAGGGTGTCCCCCGGGGTTAAGGCATACGCGAGCGCCTGCGTGTTTATCCCCCAGCCGTAAACAGTGCCGTCGGATTTGAGCGCGAGCGTGTATCCCATATTCGAGGATATCTGCACAATGTTCGAAAGATTCTGCACCTGTGTGACCGTGTCGTCGTCATTGAGCTTCCAGACGGTGCCGTTCTCTTTGAGGATGTATACTGTCGAGGAGGTGTTGTTCCCGCCATAAGGGTCTTGGACTGAGACCGTGCATACATTTTCAATACCCTCTATCTGATAGGGCGTTGTCGCTCGGCACGCAATTTCATTTGGCGAATCAGGCTCTCCGGACTGTATATTGTAATCATACAGCTTAATGTCGGCATAGCCCCACTTCCAGAGCAGGCCCTCTGAATCGACCGCGAAGCTGACGCTTTTAGGCTGGCCGTGGTCATCATCGTCATACTCTAAGAAGCCGGTAAATACGGAGGACGTCTGACTGCCAAAGCTCTGTTCGGACGCATACAAACTGTCTTCCACATAACCATACCATCGCCTCTCATTCATCAGAACGGCCTTGCCGGTATCGAAAAATCCTTCACCATCAGGCGTAACAACGATACTCCTGTCAAAACCCGCGGCAATGTCAACCGCATCCTCATATTCATAGTAAGTGCTGTAGACGTGCGGCGTCAGATATTCTTCGTATATCTCATATTGGTCGTAAATGCAGTATGTGGTGCGCCCCCATTCCCATACCATTGAATCATAGTTCTTATTTCTACTGGCTATTGCCAGGTTATGGTTATATTTTGTAGATATCTTTTTTATGTTTCCTATCTCATATATAATCGATGGGAAATTTCTTGAATATAGCACGTTGCCAAGCTGGCCGTATGTATTATCCCCCCATGAATACACATTTCCTATATCATCCAGCGCGAGACTGTGGTTCTCACCGGCTTGGATCTGCTCAATAAAAATGCCTCTCAACCCGATTACCTCCACGGGCGTCGTGCTCGATACGTTCGTCCCGTTTCCAAGCTGGCCGAAAGAGTTATCGCCCCAGGCCCAGACGGTGCCGTCGTCCTTCAGGACGAGCGTGTGACGCCCGCCGGCGGCAACCTGGACAACCTGCGTACCATTTGAGTACAACTCAAGGAGCTCGCTTTCGCTCGGGTTGTAGCCGGTCGGATCAAAGTCGTCCTCGGGGTAGACATCCAGTATCTCGTTTTGCGGCGAACCGGCGAGCACGGAGGAGAGATTCAGCCGCCTGCCGTCTATTACCTTATCCTGCAGATTTTCCAGCCTGTCTGAGCAGGAGAGCAGTCTCTCTCGAAGGGCGGCGGTGTCCAAGGCTGGATTCAGCGAGGCGGTGGCGGAGGCGGTACCGGACACAAACCCGGCGGACATTGACGTGCCGTTCATTATCCCAGTGTCGTCGTTTGGGTAAAGGCTCAGAACGTCGCGGCCAAGTGCAGTTATGTCAACTGATTCCGCGCCGTAGCTTGAGAAGTACGAAAATCCGCCGTCAGCATTCACGGAGCCAACGGAGATGATGTTCGGGAGGTCAAAGCAGGCGGGGAAGGACGGGGCCTCGTCGAGGTTCCGCCTGTTGTTGCCGACCGCGCAGACAAACAGCGCGGGGCTGTTTTCTATTGCCTCACGCAGGGCGGGATTGTCAGAGGATGAGCCAAAGCTGCAGTTGATAACGCTTGCGCCGCAGTCGTTGGCGTACTCTATCGCCGCAATGACGTCGGAGGTATAGGCCCTGCCTTTATTGAACACCTTCAGCGGCAATATCGTCACATCAGCGCCGGTTTCTTGGGCTGAGGACGCTATGATGCCCGCAATATGCGTGCCGTGAATGGCTTCCATCGTACGAGCGGAATCATAGACCTCGTTGCTCTCGCCGGGGAAGTCCCAGGCGTTTTCAGCATCGATAAAGCCCTCGAGCTGCTCGTGGTTTATGTCAACTCCGGTGTCAATCAGCGCGACGAGCACGGGAGACGCGTTAACGGGTTCAGGCAGAGGTTCCGGCTCCGGTGAGGGCTCGGGCACGGTTTCAGGCAGCATTTCAGGCTCTGGAGTCGGCTCGGGCGAGGGCTCTGGCGAGGTCTCTGGCGAGGGCTCAGGTTCTGCCGGAGGCTCCTGCAGCTCAAGCGTAAATTCGTCCAGCGCGTCGAGGCTCAGTTCGAAGTCCGGCTGCACATATTCGATGTCGCCAAGAATACCGAGGTCTCGCAGCTCGTCGGCAAACTCCGACGGAGTCATCTTCTCATCTAGCACAATCAGCTCGAGGGCGGACTCCGGCGTCGCGTCGAGCTCCAAAACCGGAGATGCGTCCATAACCGCGCCAAAGCTTAGGGACATATCCGTGCGATTGAGCTTTGTTTTAAAGCTTTGGGCCCTGTTCGGGCGGTATTTCACGAGGTACCGGTCTGTTTTCCAGGCGGTTTCGCCTGTTCCGGACAAAATATTATCCGCACTGTTTTCAGCGTTCTGCGCCGAAACGTGCGGATTTCTGATCATTATATCAGTCATCGCGGACAGCGGATCGTTCTGCAAGGGCGCAAGCTCAAACGCGTGGACAGGCGCGAGGCCGCACAGCAAAGCAAGCGCGAGGGCCAGGCTGAGGAGCGATTTCTTGTAATGATTGTACATGATGATTCCTCCATATTTGGTTGTTTATGTGAAAATAATATGATTGTGTAAAATATTAGCACATATTGTCATATATGGCAATTGATATTGTATACGAATCTAGTCTAATAATTTTGGTCAGAGTGCCCATTCCCGGCCTTTCCAATGCGTATATTTAAGAACCCATCAGCTCCGCGTACTCAAACCCTCTTGCCAGGAGCTCGATTCCCTCTTTGAATCTTCTGTCAGATTCTTTGCGCGACAGCTTGCGCATGATAGCCTCCACAAACAAAAAATATGAGAACGCGTTCATCTGGTAGGCTAACGCTTCGTAGTTAAAAGGCCTTATCTTGTCCTCTTTGATGAGCTGGGAGAAAGCATAGTGAAGATACTCTTTGGGTTCGTCGAGGAACGCGCGGTTGAACACATCGGCTGCCTCCTCAAACTCGAGCTTCAGGTCGATCACGATTTTTGCGACCTTCATCATCTTGGCGTATTCCTCATCGGTTCCGAAAGTATAGAAAAACATCTTCAGGAGCTCTCTGACCGGCTTTTTGTCTGCGGCCTCCAGAATGATATTGACTGGCGTCCTGTATTTATTGAAATTATATTTGAAGCATTCAAGGATCTCAAACAAGATCTCATCCTTGTTTTTAAAATGGTAATACAGAGACGCACTTTTTATATCGATGGCTCCGGCAATGTCGCGGATTGTACACGATTTGTAGTTTCGTGTCGAAAACAGGTCGATTGAAGCGTCGATTATCTTTTGCTTCGTGGACATGCTGTATTTCATAATGCCATCTCCTATCATCCAATAAGATGGTATTATTTTACATCTATTGCCCTGCGCTGTCAATAATTAATATTTCATATGCAATTCCTTCAAAATGCAAACAATTACGACAATAATGTTCGATATTTATACATGGAATATATTGACAACAGATAATATCAGGAGTACTATTAAGATGTAGTTTCTATCATTCAATAGGTGACATCGAAGCGCCTATCTCCCGAGCAAGGAGGATAAGCGGACGAACCGGCGACAAACCAAGGCGGCGTATCGCCTGTTTGGAGCAGCGAGTCAGGCTTATACGACTGCCCGCGAGGGAGTGGAGGCGTGGCATCATCTGAGGGACTGGAGGATATTATGAAGAATAAGGTAAAGGAACTACGACGGGAACGCCTTATGAAGCAGGAAGAATTTGCCCAAAGAATAGGCATTTCCCGCGCCACCCTGTCCAAGATTGAGAACGGCGGCGTTGATCCCGGCTTGGAGATGGCCTACACAATAGCGGAGATATTCCACAGCAGGATTGAAGAGGTTTTTCCAAATCCAAGGCGCAGAATCTGCTTGCTGGGTAAGACTTATGGGCGGGTGAGGCACGACATTTTAAAGAAATCAGATCCCGCATAACATTTTAAAGGATTGATAGCCATGCATTATAAAGTTATATCTAAAAAAGCAAAAGCTCCCGTGACCGTTGGAGCGGTACACGGGAGCGGGGTGAAAAGAACACGGGTAGCATTCTTATCTCTTATACATATTTTATTCCATCGGCCAGATAATGTCAACAGCTAGGAGTAAAATATGTAAGAGGTATGTTCTTTTCACCCGTCTGAAGGAGGAAATCCACTGACGGGCATTCTTATGCCCATTTTCAGGAAAGGACAGAGAAAATGACATACCATTTGATAGCGTATTCAGGCGGGCAGGTCGTCGGGGCCATGAATACGGAAGACATCAAGGAGGCAAAAAGATTTTACTCACAGAGTTTTACAAACAGGGTTTGCGTCCGGCTTTTTGTCGATGGAATAAAAATCCGCATTCCGGAGGCGGATAATCTGATGGGATACTATACGGAAGAGTGGAGCCGCCGGAGCAGGCAAAAATCCGGCGGAGCGGGCGCGAAACCAAGCGTCCAAAGGACGCTGTTCGTAAGCACGCAGAGCAGGGATTTTATGCCGTCGTGCAGGCGTGCGCAACTTGACAACTTGGAGTACAAGAATCTTGAAAAGTACGCCGCCGAGAGGAGCCATACATATGCAAAGAGAGGGGCGTGACTGCAATGACTGAAAAGCAGATTAAGGACAAGCTCAGCCGGTATCGTCCGTTGCGCCAAGAGCGGGACAGGTATCTTGAAGAGCTTTCTCGGCTTCCGGCGGCGCCTGTTCCAGGATTCTCTTCGATTCCGAGGAGTTCGGGAATTTCAAATCCCACCGAGAAGGCCGTCCTGCGCCGAATGAAGGTTATGGAGAGGGTTTCCGCCATTGAATCCGAGATGAATGAAATTGAAAGCATGATTGAAGGGTTATCTGATTCAATTCAAAGATTGCTTTTAATTTACAGATATGTTGACGGCTTGGATTGGCCCGAAATTTGCGTAAAGCTAGACCGCTGCCAGAGTAGATGCTATTATTTTATGAATTTGGCCATGCAAACAATAACTTTGCAGTAATAAACAGGAGAAAACAAGAGTAAACAATAAAAAATACAGAAAACAGGAGAGAACAATAAAAAATACGAAAAAAAGTAGTAAACAGTAGTGAATGGTGTATTGACTTGACAAATCAGGGGGGTATAATGGTATTGTGAAGAGTAGTAAATACGGATGAAACCCGGCTTAAATAATTTAGCCGGGTTTTGTTATGCGCAAAGGAGGCATAATAACATGAACTTTAACGACTATATCAAGCCTGAGCTTCTGGTACTCATTCCTGTACTGTCAATCTTGGGGGCAGGCCTGAAAGCATCCGGTCTGTCGGAAAAATGGCTTCCGCTTGTAATCGGAGCGGCGGGGATAATCTTCGCCGGACTGTACATAATCTCGTCTTGCGAGTGTACAGGCTGGCAGACATGGGTTATGGCGGCGTTCGCATCAATCACGCAGGGAATCCTCGTTGCCGGAGCAAGCGTGTACGCGAATCAGATACTAGTCCAGGCGAGGAGAAGTACATTCAGGTATTAGCCAACACCTATTTAAAGAGTAAGCCGCTGATGTATCAGCAGCTTACTCTTTACCGTCATCTTCGGTTTTCATATGCTCCAATGCATAATGACAGCATTGTAAAACGAGCATGTTAAAAGAAATATTATGTTTTTCAGAAACGGAATTTAACTCTTCGAACAGCTTATCGGTAAAACGGACAGTTCTTGAAATGTTTGCGTTTGCAAACCTGTTATCAACCTCAAACAAAACATCACCACCTATGGGTATGATTATATTTCATATTAATAATCTATTATATAACCACAAATGGTTGCAATAAGGTTATGAAAAGAATATAATAGAAAAAACTAACCGTGCGGAAAGGTGATGGATTTGAATCTTACCTGTACTTTTGACCTGTGCATATATCAGGAAGATGGAAAATGCACACTAAACGAGATATCCATAAACAACTACGGCATGTGCGACGAGGCGATCGTCATAACTTTGCCCGAGGATGAGCTTTCGCGCCTGAAGCAGAAGCATCGGTCAGATTTGGATGACAGGCAAAATATATGAGCAAGCGAATATTTAAGGCTTTAGGCGCCACCCTGTTGTTAATCAACTTGGCTGCTACATTTCTGCTTGCGAGCAATCTTGCGATTTTCAGATCAGAGGTTTACCGAATTGCGGAGCAGCCAACTCAGCCTCCGATACGGGTAATTGTGCATTACACGGATCTCGACGGAACCGAGAGGCTTATTGAGACGCAGGATAATATTCTTAACATCGGCAATGAAAAGCTCAACGAGACTTTGAAGGACAAGTTTTCAGAGCACAGGAAGTCTAATCTTGAGTGTCCATGCCACAAGCCGGAGGTGTGGATTGCAGAATACGAGGACAGGCTAAACGTCAGGATTATCTGGTTTGAAACACAAGAAATATTCCATATCTACAATTAAGAATACAAGTATATTTTAGCGCCATGCATTTTTATGCATGGCGCTTGGCGTTGAGGGGGGATTAGTTTGGCGATGGTTTGCGTGACCGGAGGCCGTGAATGCGACGGCTGTATGAGATGCCGGGAGCAAAAAGTTGTAGAGGTCTGCCGCGGCTGCGGGGAGGATATCTGCGACGGAGACGAGTACTTTGACGTTCTAGGCAAGCCATATTGCGAATGCTGTTGTGAGCGTAAAACCGCTGAAGCGGAAGACTTTTGATTACTTGATAAAACGATTAAGCTTACGACCATGCATAAAGTATTACATCAACGACAGGGGGTGAACCTATCCCATACTTTGAAAAACGTATACAGTCCGGGCCGGTTTTAGAGGTCGAGCGATACTTTTCCATTCGTGGGAACAAGCCGTCTCCGCCTCGCGGAGAGCGCCGACGTCCCAGCTCCGGTCAGCAGAAAACACTCAATGCTCTGTACGCGCGCCGGAAGCTCATGCGGCTGATTAGTTGCAATTTTACGCATGAAGATCTCTTTGTAACTCTGACATATGAGCATATCCAAACGCCTGATTCAGCCAGAAAAGAGTTTGAAAAGTTTCTGAGAAGGATTCGGTATTTTTGTAAGACAAACAATTTGTCGCAACCGCGATACATAGCCGTGACGGAACGCGGAAACAACAATCGGCTGCATCATCACATGATACTCAGCGCCGTCAGCCTTGATGCACTGAACCGGCTTTGGGGCCTGGGTGGGATCAGGGTTTCGCATCTGGACGCTTCTTCCGACTATTCCGGCCTTGCAAATTATCTTCTCAAGGAACCGAAGGAGGACGGCAAACGCTGGAGTCAGTCGAAGGAGCTGAGGCGTCCGATTGAGGAAAAACGGCGGATATCGAAGAGCACTTTCAGCCGCCGCGTCCGGCTCCCGAAAGGGTACACGCTTTATGAGGAATCGAGGCGATTCAGTGAGATAACAGGGGTGAAGGACTATTTGAGGGCGGTAAAATTCGAAGCGCCGAGCCGGTTTGCTGATTCGCGCACTCCCCCCATAAAAAGAAGGCCGTACGATGCCGGAAGTCCGAAGGGGGCTCCTCTCCAATACTGGGTCCGTGCGCGAGGGGGGGTGTGGTCTGAACCCGTTGATTCTAAAGGATTGGAGGGATATGGAGTATCGAAAACACCGCAAAAACAAAGCAAATATCCAACGAAAAGCGCCGACTTAGAAAGATTTTCAAAACGATTCCCGAGAATAAAAGAGCTTTGAGCGACAAGCTCATCGACCGGGCCGCGTTTATGATTGTAACCTTGGAGGAGTTGGAGGGCCAGATTGCCGCAAACGGCGTCGTTTCTGAATACCAAAACGGCGAGAATCAGTGGGGCACAAAGAAAAGTCCGGAGGTCGAGGTGTATAACACGATCGTCAAAAACTTCATCAGCATCACCGATCAGCTTTGCAAGCTGCTCCCAAAGGACGAAGCCTACTCCCCGGCGAATGAGATCGCGGCGTTTTTGGTGGAGGCATCGGGCAGGCGCAGATGAATTTCGTTCGCGACTATTATGATTCCATAAAAAGTGGCGGGGAGGTTGTCCCGCAGACAATCCGAGTAACACTGAAACGCGAGCTCGAAAACATGGAAAGGAGGGATTTCCCGTACAGATTTGATCCCGGTGTCGGACTGCTGTCCATCGAGTTCATTGAGAAATTCTGCAAGCACTCAAAGGGCCGCTGGATCGGGAAACCGCTGACGCTGGAGCTTTTCCAGAAGGCAAAATTGCAGCTTGTTTTCGGATGGCTTGACCGGGAGACGGGACTCCGCCGCTTTCGTGATGTTGTCGATGTACGCGGCAGAAAGTGCGGAAAGTCAACGGAGACGGCGGGCGTCGAGCACTTCATGCTGCTGGCTGACGGCGAGGGCGGCGCGGAGATATACTGCGTGGCAAACAAGCTGGACCAGGCGCGGATTATTTTCAACGAGGCCGCAAACATGCGGCTTCAAAGCCCGGCGCTGGCAAGAACGCTGCGCAAACGGCACGGTGATATCTACTTCCCGCAGACTTTTTCGAAGATTAAGGCGCTGGCGTCTGACAAGTCGACACTCGATGGACTGAACGCGCATTTCTTCAGCCTCGACGAATGGCACGAGCTTCGCGACCGCCGCATCTTCGATGTGATGAAGCAGAGCCAATCGGCGAGGGAGCAGCCGCTGGCGTGGCTGATATCGACAAACGGCTTCGTGCGCGAGAGCTTCTTCGATGAGATGTACGGACACGCGAAGGACATCGCCCTCGGCGTTGTGCGGGAGGACACGATGCTGCCGTGGCTCTATCAGCTCGACAGCCGCGACGAGTGGACAAACCCGGAATGCTGGCAAAAGGCCAATCCGGGGCTTGGAAGGATCAAGTCCATTAGATTTCTATCGGACGAGATTGAGAAGGCAAAACGGAATCCGTCGTATCTGCCGTCTATTCTGACAAAGGATTTTAATCTTCCGGAGACGCAGTCGGAGAGCTGGCTGCCGTTTGAGGCCATTGTAAGCGACGAGACCGCCGACATGGAATATCTGCGCAACAGCTACGCGGTCGGCGGATGCGACCTCAGCGCAACGACCGACCTGACATGCGCCACGCTGATCATCCGTAAACCGAACGACCCGAGAATCTATGTCCTGCAACAGTATTTCCTGCCGGAAGCGAAGGTCGAGAAGTCTCGCTGCGCCGGTAATACCGAAGCGCCGTACGCGCTCTGGACAGAACAGAAATTCATCACAGCATCGGGCGGGGCCGCCGTGGACTTCGAATCCGTGACAGCGTGGTTTGTGGACATGGTGAAGGTTTGGAACATCCGGCCCCTGTGGATCGGCTATGACCGGGCGCTCGCCGGATACTGGGCGCCGGACATGGAAAAGCACGGCTTCGATCTCGAAAAGATCGCCCAGGGCGCGTTCACATGGACGTATCCGATGAAAAACATGGGCGCCGCATTCGAGGATCATCTGGTGGTCTACCAGCGAAATCCGATACTCCGGTGGTGCCTGACGAACACCGGCATCAAGTCCGTCAACCGAAGCGGGATTGAGAGCATCCAGCCTGTGAAGCTCGGCTCAACGCGAAGGATCGACGGCACGGTGTCGCTGCTCAACGCATGGGTCAGCTATCTCAACCATTTTGATGAGTACATGGCGTATGTTAAATAGAAGTGTGAAGCCGCCGGAGCAGGCAAAAATCCGGCAGCTCTGCAACGTCACGCCTTGCACGCCTCACGGGCGGCGGCTCGGCGGAGATGTCACGCCTCCACCCCTTCGCGGCCGGTCGAATAAGTGCGTGCTCCGCCGAAAATGCCGTTTGCACTTCGTACAAACCTGTTTTTCGGTCTGCGCACTGCTTATTCTCCCTGCTCAGGGGATAGGCGCTTCGATAAAAGGAGGAATATGTGGCCATTTAAAAAACCAAAACAGAACGCGACGTATAAGACAACAATTAACCTGATCGGCGGCGAATGCCCGCCGTTTGGATGCCAAAGCGACATCCTCGGCTCCGACCTCGTGAGGGCGTGCGTCGCCGCCAACGCGAACCATACGAGTAAGGCGAAGGCCCGAGTCATACGCAAAACGGATTCCGGCATCGTGCGGGACGACGCCAACACGCGCCTCGAGCGCCTTTTGGACAACACACCGAATCCGTATATGAACGGCAGGGATTTCCTGTATAAGGTCAGGGCTCTCTGCGACATCAAGGGCACCTCGTTTGTGCTGATCGACCGCAGTCTCGACGGCTCCCCTGCTGGGTACTATCCCGTGGACTACGCCTCATCCGAGGCCATCGTATCGAAGGACGGCATGTCTCTGCTGGGCTTCCGGTTTCATATGAAGGACGGCAAGGTGCTTACTGCCCGCTTCGACGACCTGATGATCCTGCGGCGAGATTACATGCGCGACAGCTATTTCGGGGAGTCGCCCACGGTGCTGTATAAGCCTCTCGACATGCTGATGATCGCGGATAAGGGGCTTGAAAACGCCATCCGCATGACGTCAAATCTGCGCGGAATATTGCAGTCGACGAAGGCGATGGTCGACACGCCGGAGCTCAGGCGGCTGAAGGATGAGTTTGTCCGCGACTACGTGAACATGCAAAACGAGAGCGGGATTGCCTCGCTCGACGCGATGTCGACATTCACGCCCGTGAACATGGAGCCTAAAAGCGCGACGGCACAACAGATTACGATCTATGAAAAACGCATCATGCGGTTCTTCGGCGTGAACGACAATATTTTAATGAACAGCTACAGCGATGAGCAGTGGTCAGCCTATTACGAGGGTTCCATCGAACCGTTTCTGATCGCGCTGTCGCTGGAGGCGGCAAACAAGTCGTTCACTGATCGGGAGCGCGGCTTTGGAAATGACATCATCTATGAGAGCAACCGGCTGCAGTATGCCAGCAATCAGGTCAAGCTGTCGATCGTCTCGTTGGTCGACCGTGGGATCATATCGCCGAACGAATACCGCGAGATCCTGAACATGGGGCCTGTGGAAGGAGGGGATGTGTACTACATAAGGAGAGAGTATACGAAAACAGAGAACTTAAACAACGAGGGGGAATAATATGGGGTTCAGGTTGGAGGGGTACGTCTCAGACGACTCCTCCAAAGCATTTTTGGAGAGTTTTGGGCTGAAAGCCGTCGCACCGTCGGATGTTCGCGCGTGGCTTGAAGGCGGCGACACCGACCGTACCATCCGCATCAGCAGCGGGGGCGGGAGCATGTTCGCTGGCGTGGACATCTACACGATTTTGATGGAGGCCGGGGATGTGAATGTTATCATCGAAAGCCTCGCGGGATCGGCGGCGTCTCTCATCGCGATGGGCGGCAGAACTGTAAGAATCAGTCCGGCGGGCGAGCTTATGATCCACAATGTTTCGACATGGGCGCAGGGCGATTACCGCGAGATGCTCCACACGGCGCGGGAGCTTCAAGTAGCTGATCAGGCCGTCCGCAACGCGTACAGACTGAAAACAAGGTTGCCGGATTCGGAGATTTCGCGCCTGATGGACGCCGAGACCTGGATGTCCGCTCAGGAGGCGCTGAGGCTCAGTTTTGTGGATGGGATTTTATTTGATGAAGGGGGGATTTTGGGACAAAACGGCTATCAATCAAATATGGAAAGATTCAAAATAACGGTGAACACAAATAATATGAGGAGGTTGTCGACATAGAACTAGACAGATTATTACAGTCCAAGATTACCCGTCAAAGTGAATTAGTAAACCTTGCGGAGACGGAAAAACGGGCTCTGAGCTCGGATGAGACGTCCGAGTTTGACGCGCTTCAGCAGGACATTGAAAAAATTCAGGAGAGCCTTGAACGTCGAAACGCGATACATATGGAGCTTCTCAGCGCGCCGGGCATCCCGGCCCCGAGCGGAGAGCGGCCGGAGATGGCTTCCGGCACAGGAAGCCCGGCGTATAAAACAGCGTGGCTGAATTACACGCGCGGGGCGCCGCTCACGGATGAACAGACCTCCATTTTGCAGTCAGTCGGCAGAACGAACGCGACGACCGGCGACGGGCTGTTCGTCCCGACTACAATCTCGGATGAGATCATCAGCCTGATGATCGAGCAGCATCCTATCATCGGCGACGTAAAAAATCTGCGCGTTAAGGGAAATTTCACGATCAATATTCACACCGGCATCGTCTCCGGCGACGCGGACGTCATCCCCGTCGGCACATGCCTTACAGGAGAGCAGAACACTTTTGTCAGCGTCACGCTAGGCGGCTTCCAGTACGGAAAGCTCGTCGAGATCCCCTACGCGATGAGGGCGATGAGCATCGACGCCTATGAGAGCTACCTTCGAAGTGAGATCGCGGCGAGGCTCGGCCATGCCGTAGCAAGGGACATTGTATACGGCAACGGAACAGACAGGATAACCGGGATCGTGCCGAAGCTTCTGGCCGAATCCGGCACCCCTCAGGTCGTCCCTTATACGGAGGGCTCGCTCAGCTATGACGACATTGTGGCGGCGATGGCAGCCTCCAGCAAACCGGCCGGGACACGGAACATCTATGTAAACGAGGAGACCTTCTGGCGAGAGCTCATGACGATCAAGGACACGATCGGAAGGCCAATCTTCATAAACGACCCGGCTACAGGGCGCATAAACTCAACCTTCGGGGTTGCGGTCAAGATTGAGAGCGCGATGCAGGAGAACGACATCCTCGCCGGGAAGCCGGATGTCGGCTATGTGCTCAACTGGAATCAGGAGATCACGGTGGGCGCTCAGGACAATCTGCGTTGCCTGCGAACCGACGTCGTCGGCTGGGCGCTGGTCGACGGCGCGCCGACTACGACAAAGGCATGGGCGTTATTACGGCCTACGCCAACTCCGTAAAAAAGAAGTGTGAAGCCGCCGGAGCAGGTGAAAATCCGGTGCAGCGGGTGCGAAACCAAGCGGCTGAAAGCCGCTGTTCGTAAACCCGTGAAACAGGGTTTTTTCACCGTCGTGAGGCGTGCGTAACATGACATAGAGAGGAGGTCACGCCATGCCCGCTACAGACATTCTGCCGTCCGTAAAGATGGCCCTGAGGATTATGCACGACATGCTCGACAGCGACATTCTGGAGAACATAGGCGCCGCTATTGAGGAGATGGTGCGGCGAGGCGTTCCAAGAGAAATTGCGGAGGACTCGTCAAACCAGGACGTCCTCTCGGCTATCAAGATTTACTGCCGCCGCGAGTTTTGGGTAAACGACGCCGGGCGGTATTCGGCGTTAGCCAACGCGTGGGACGTTAAGACTGATGAAATACGGAAAGGAGTATCAATTGAATAAGGACATCCTGACTTTACTTGAAATTGAGGAGACCGTTCTACCCGACGGCGGTGTTGTGAGAACAGGACACACAAGAAGCGTGTTTGCGGAGCGGCGGTCTGTCGGAATGAAGGAAATTTATGAGGCTTTCTCCGTAGGCCTCCGCCCGGAACTGGTCTTCCGGCTCGCGGACGCGCTGGACTATCGAAACGAGCGGTACGCTGTCTTTGAAGACATGCATTACAAAGTGCTCAGAACATACCGCGCGCCGGATTCGACGGAGCTTGATGTCGTTCTGGAACGAACAACGGTGGAGGGATTGCCCTGATGAGTATCCCAAAATCGGTTGTAAAGCTCAACCGCGATGGTGTGACTTACACATCCGACATCGACAGGTGCAGTTATACGATCACGGAGCTCTCACGCGCGGCGTTGCGTGACGTCGGAAAGTTCGTTTGTAACCGAGCTCGCCAAAATATAAGCTCGGCGGGAATAAAGCGGCGCAGCGGGCGCATGTCGAAGTCGGTGCAGTACTGGGTGCGTAAGCGCGAGACCGACCTTGTCGTCGGATTCAAAAAGAGCGGATTTTACGGAGGCTTTCAGGAACTTGGCACCTCAAATCAGCCGAAGGTCGGCGCTTTGCAACACGCGGTTACGGAGAACATCGATCAGATACGCGACATCGAGGCGCAGTATCTTTCGCATATCGAGGATGAGCGCCGGGCACTGACGGAGATTGATGAGGGAGATTATGAAGGAGATGGCACATGAGAACAGAGACCCTTCGCGTATTCCTGCAGTCCCTGATCCTGGAAGCCGTCCCATCGGCATATTACGAGGAGGCGCCGGACAGCTCCGTGTTTCCGTATGCTGTCTGGCAGATCGACTGGACATACACGACAGACGCCCGCGCGGACGGAATTCTGGAGGTCAACCTCTGGGACAGATCCAAGTCCGGGTCACAGATTGACACACTGGCGGACAAACTGTCTGCCATCCTCGACAGGCTCAGCAGTTTGGAGGGTTGCTTCCATATTTCAATCCACAACATGCGCAGGCAGAGCGTTTCCGATCCAAATCAGGAGCTGAGACGAAGACGGCTACAATTTAGTGTGTTTTACAGTGAAGGAGGTTAAATGCTCGAAACAAAATGCCTTAAATGCGAATACGGATACGATGACGATGGCGCGATTTACTGCTCGCTGGGCAATGACGAAACCTGCATGACTACGCCGCCGATTGTCAGAGTAGGCGGCAAGCACCGGCTGGCCCGGAAGATTATCGCGCTTTTCCCCGAACACACTACATATGTCGAGCCGTTCGGCGGGGCTGCCCACGTTCTACTCAGAAAGATGCCCTCGAAGGTCGAAGTGTACAATGATTTCGACGGCGATATCGTGAACTTCTTCCGCGTGGCGGCCAATCCGGCGAAGTGCGCGGAGCTGGCCGAAAGGCTGGCGATGACCCTGTATGCGCGCGAGGAGTATGAGGATGCGCGCGGCAATATTGACGCCACAAGCGATGTCGATCGTGCATACAACTTCGCCGTACTTAACCGGCAGAGCTTTGGCGGCAAGATGACAAGCTGGGGCTACGACGTGACAGCCGGAAAACAGGCCGCGTCTTTCGCCGGTATGCCGGAGGGCGTATTGCGGCTGCACAACAGGCTGAAACGCGTGAAGATTGAGCGCAAACCGTTTGAGGACGTGCTCTGTCGGTATGACAGGCCAGGCACACTTTTTTACCTCGACCCTCCTTATCCGTTCACCGGCGGGCGCGGGAAAGGTAAGGTATACAGGTTTGAGATGACGGACAACGATCACAGGCGGATGGTGGATATCCTGCTGAATATTCAGGGCAAAGCGATCCTGAGCGGGTACGACACGCCGCTTTACGAGCCGCTTGAATCCGCCGGATGGAAAAAGATTTGCCTTGGAGAGAGCGCCATCAGCCTGAAAAAGACGGTTGGCGAAAAACGGATATCCAAAACAGAGTATATATAGAAGAATTGCTAATATGAGAAGCGCCTATCCTCTGAGCAAGGAGAATAAGCAGTGCGCAGACCGAAAAACAGGTGCGGCGCAGACGCACGGCATTTTCGGCGCAGCACACACTTATTCGACTGGCCGAGAAGAGGTGGAGGCGTGACATGGAGAGGAGATAAAATTTATACCAAAAACAATAAGCGGGAACACGGCGGCGACGTCGAAACATCTATTGCTCGACGCCGGCGCTTTTTTCAGAGATTTCATCGTCGGAGTCGACACTCCGTGCTCCGCGATGACAAAACTGCTAGGGGCCACGCGCGGAGGTGGCGAGTTCAAGGCCGTTCCCACATGGCGGACGCTTGAGATAGACGGAGCTCCGTCCGGCGTGCGCGGCGGCGACAGGATCGACAGCTGGGACGTCGGCCTGACAGCGAATCTGCTTGAGGCCACGCCAGAGACCTCCCGCCTGGCTCTCGGGGCCGGAGCGGTCGACAGTGACACCAACCCGCAATACATCATTATTAAGGGCAAGAACTATGTTGAGGACGGCGATTATCTCGACAATATCACATGGATCGGCACGCTCTCCGGCAGCGACGACCCCGTGATCATTCAGGTCTTCAACGCGTTTTCGACCTCCGGCTTGACGTTCACGCCGACGGACAAGAACGAGGCCGTGTTCAAGGTCGAGTTTCAGGGCAGAACGGCGATGTCCTGCAGCTGCGCGTCCGCAAGCGAGCCACCGTTCGCGATCTACTATCCGAAGGAGATCACTCTCCCGGCGCCGTGCGTCAATCCTGTGTATTCAGGCGATACGGAGGTCACGGGGCGCGGCGCTGTGGGAGCTACCGTTGCCATAAGCGGCGGGACGCTCGAAACACCTGTCATGGGGCCCGTCGACGCAGACGGCGCGTTCGCAATCACGATCACGCCACAGGAGACGGGCGCCAGACTGATCATATCACAGAGCGTCGGCGAGGAACAGAGCGATGAGGCTATCATTACTGTGTTGCCGGAAGATTTGAAGCCAAAGGAGGTCGAATAGTATGCGTAAAATCAACACAGAGGACGTATTCCGGGCGGCGCGGTTATTAAAGGCACTGGACATCCGGGATGAGCTGAGGCGTTTTGCCTCAGCCGGGGCGGAGTTGAAGGACGCGCCCGGCGCCGGGAAAGAAGAGGCCATACAGGAACTCGGCATGGACGTTTTGCTGACCGTCCTGACAGCCGCGTCGGACGCAGGGATCGAGGCGGGGGTTTATGCGCTGCTCGCCGGGATAACCGAAAAGACGCCCGAGATGATCAAGTGCCAGTCGCTCGACGTGACCGTCTCGGATATCAGGCAGATTGCGGCCGCGAACGATATCGCGGTTTTTTTCAAGCGTGCGGGGAGGCTGACGCCGGGATAGCCGACCTGCTGCTGAGGCGCTACGGCGGAGGAATCGGTTATGTAATGGCGCTGCCGTTCGAGGATGGGCTGGAGCTCATAAGTACCGCCGTTCGGCGCGATTATGAGGACAAGCTGTTTTTAAGGTGGATCGCCGGATACCAGCATATGCCGTTTGCGGATTTCAGGAAGACTTGCGAAAACGGTGCGGCACAGAGGTTTGATCCGTGCTCAAAAGACGAGATCATGTCGAGGGTGAACGGGATTATCTCCCTCACTGTTAAGGGGGAATAATTGATAGAAATTTTTTCGTTAATCGGCAGAATTTTTGTAGACACCACAGAGAGCGATCAGGCGCTTAAAAGCACGGACGACAAGGCCGAGTCCACCGGCTCAAAGATGGGTGCGGTGTTTGGGAAGATCGGCTCCGGCACTGCGGCAGTTGGGACGGCGGTTGCCGGAGCAGCCGCTGTAGTTGTTGGAGGACTTACGTCGATGGCGACGGGCAGCGCCAAGTACGCGGACGAGATCGACAAGCTCTCCGAACGCACAGGCATCAACCGCGAGGAGCTCCAACGCTGGCGGTACGCCATTGAGCAGTCGGGCGGCGACGCGGGAAGGCTCGAGGTCGGAATCAAGAAGCTGTCCGACCAGATGGACGCCGCAAAAAACGGGAATACCGCCGCCACTCAGGCCTTTGACGCCCTCGGCATCTCGCTCGACGACCTCGCAAATATGTCAACCGAGGAGGCCTTCCAGAGGGTTGCGGATTCACTCGGCGATATGGAGCAGGGGGCAACCCGAAACGCGCTCGGCAACGATGTTTTGGGGAAATCCTACACCGAGCTTCTGCCGCTTCTGAATGCCGGGTCTGAGGGCATGAATGATCTGAAGACAAGAGCCGATGAACTCGGCCTCGTCATGAGTGAAGACGCGGTAAAATCCGGCGTTGTGTTCGGCGACACGATGGACGACGTGCAGAAGAGCCTGGCGGGCACGGTCGATATTCTGAGCGGATCACTGTTCCCGATACTTACAAAATTTCTCAATATATTTTTGCAGTATGTCCCGCAGATTCAGGCGTTTATGACACAAATCGCCCCGATTGTCATGGGACTGCTTGAGGGCATCCTGCCGCCGCTGATGGAGCTGGCGCAGACGCTGCTGCCGATTATCTTTGGCCTGCTGGAGCAGCTTTTGCCGGTTTTTTCGCAGATTGTACAGGCGATTCTGCCAATATTTTCAGAACTGTTGACAATGCTCCTTCCGCCGCTGGTGCAGATAATCCAGATTCTGCTACCACCTCTGCTTACAATCCTACAGGCGCTGCTGCCGGTACTCGAGCCGCTTTTGGAGCTGATCGCGCCGTTCATATCGCTTCTGAACGAAATTATCCAACTGATCCTCCCACCGCTCTTGGCACTGCTTTCAAAGCTGGCGGAGATGCTAGGCGTCGCGCTCAGGCGCGCGTTTGAGGCAATTCAGCCAGCAATCGACGGTATGAAGAACATGCTGTCGGGGCTTATCAGCTTTGTGCGGGATGTGTTTTCTGGCAACTGGGAGGAGGCATGGAAGAAGGTTTCGGACTTCTTCGCGGGCATCTGGAACGGCATGAAGGACGCCGTGAAGGCCCCGCTGAACTGGATCATCGACAGCGTCAATAGATTTATCTCGGGTCTGAACATGCTGAAACTCCCCGACTGGCTCGGCGGCTATCAGGTGAACATCCCGAAGATCCCAAGACTTCAAAGCGGGATCGGATATGTGCCATACGACAACTTCCCGGCGCTGCTTCACCGTGGCGAGCGGGTACTGACAGCGGATGAGAACGAGCAATACACAAACGGAAGAAATTACAGCATCACGATCAACCAGCAGGCGCAGTATCCGATGACGCCGGAGGAGCTTGCGGACGTGGCCATGCGGCTGATCGAATACAGAGCTTTAGAGGAGGTGACATAGAAGAGCGCAGCCGTCGGAGCAGGTAAAAACGCGCCCGAACGACAAAAAACAGGTGCGGCGCAGACGCACGGCATTTTTGTCTGAGGGCTGGCGTTTTACACCGTTGCGCAGACGTGCGGAGCTTGACATAAAATGAGAAGTTTCGAATTCCAGTCAGACAGCGGGCTTTCCGTCACAATTGCCGCCTGCGAAAGTCCGTATGTGCTGAGCAGCTTCAACACATGGCAGCTCCAGAGCCGGGCGCAGATTGTCGAGACCCCGGAGATGGACGGTCAACGCACATACGGCGTCTGGCGGAAAAACCGAAAGGCTACGATTGATGGGTTCATCGATACCGCCAAAACGCCGGAGCCGCAGCGCGAGATGGACAAACTGCGACAGGCCTTTATCGAGGCTTTCGATCCAAAATATTTCGGAACGCTTGTCTTCCAAAATTGCGAGGGGCTGTATCAACTGCGGTGCAGGGCATACAGCCTCCCGACATTCCGCAAGGACAAGGCTGAGGGGCTTGTCTACCGCTTCAGCGTAACTCTTGAGGGGGACGAGCCGTATTTCGTAAGACTTCCGGAACGCGCCGCGCCGCTCGGCGCCTCCTACATGAATCACCGTTTCCCGTGGTACCTGCCCGCAGACGGCGCGCCGTTCGCGATCATCTACCCTGAGGCCGTGGCGGAGAACACATCGAAGATCCCGATCCGGCCGGTGATCGAGGTTTTTGACACGAGCGGCGCGCTTGTCAACATC
>JAVBNY010000017.1:0-123040 GCA_031551205.1 Oscillospiraceae bacterium
CTTAAAATACTCAGGCCACGAAAGGGGATGTTTCGTTAAGACAAACTATATTTTTTAACACAAGCGCTGCTTTGTTGCAGGGTAACGTCAGTGTTATATCAAAGCAAAAAAATAATGGCCCATTTCTATGGTTACATAGCATGCGGTAGTATAATATTCGACATTGGTCGGCTTAATTCTCAGATGATGCGAATGAAAAATCAAAGATATCTTACATCAGAATTTTTAAGCTTCTTCTATGTTCAGGTTGCTATTGAAATGACAGTTGAACAGAGAACCAGAGGAAATCTTAGGAGATTCTTAATTTCTTGTAATAGAATAAATTATAAACGGCGCCCAGAGTTATGATATAATATTATGGTAGGAGGATATTGGGAAGGAGCTGCTATCGTTGGGTGATAAAATACTCGTCGTGGACGATGAACAGGAAATCGCGGACTTGGTTGAACTATATTTACAGAACGAAAACTACACGGTGTTCAAATATTATAACGCAAAAGATGCACTCACGTGCATCGGGGCAACCGAACTTGACCTTGCTATACTGGACATTATGCTTCCGGGTGAAAGCGGCCTTTCGCTCTGTCAGAAAATACGGGACAAGTACACTTATCCTGTTATCATGCTGACCGCAAAAGACGCGGAGGTTGACAAGATTACGGGGCTGACACTTGGCGCGGACGATTATATCACTAAGCCCTTTCGCCCGTTGGAGTTAGTTGCGCGTGTAAAGGCGCAGCTGCGCCGATATAAAAAGTACAGTGGAGCGGCACCACAGAGCGAAAATGTTATCATCCATTCCGGCCTTGTGATTGATATGAATACCCATGAATGCCATTTGAATGAGAAACCGTTGTCGCTGACACCCACCGAATTTTCCATCCTGCGCATACTCTGTGAGCATAAAGGAAATGTGGTCAGCTCCGAGCGGCTTTTTCACGAAATATGGGGAGACGAATATTTCAGCAAAGGCAATAATACCATCACCGTGCATATCAGGCATCTGCGCGAAAAAATGGATGACACTGCCGACAATCCCAAGTATATCAAGACGGTATGGGGGGTTGGCTATAAAATTGAAAAATAGAATACGAACGGAGCTGGGCAGCGGACTTTCCAAGTCGATGTTCACCCGGTTTTTCATTACGCTGATCCTGTATCTTTTAGCCGCAGCAGCTATTCTAATTGCAACCCGGTTTCTGTTGATGCAGCTTGTTTGGCAGGGAAACGAACCCTTTTATAAGCCGCTTTCATGGATTAACGGCCATACTTTTGAGTTTATTGTCCTCTGCGGGCTTGCGGGTTTTTTTGTGATTTTCATCTTTTATTGGAGAAAAACGCTTGGATACATCGATACCATTGCCACCGCCAGCGAAGCATTGATTGCTCCCGATGATGTACTGATACGGCTTCCCGCCGAGCTCAAACCTGTGGAGGACCGCATGAATCAGGTGAAGCAAGACGCTTTGCGGAACGCGAGGCTTGCAAGGGAGGCGGAGCAGCGCAAAAATGACTTGATCGTTTATCTGGCGCACGACATTAAAACACCGCTGACATCTGTAATAGGCTATCTCAGCCTTTTGGACGAGGCCCCGGACATGCCGCTTGCGCAAAAGGCAAAATATGTGCATATCACGCTGGAAAAGGCGTATCGGCTTGAGCAGCTTATCAATGAGTTTTTTGAAATTACGCGATATAACCTCCATACCATTGTTCTGTCGAAAAAGAGCATAGATTTATACTATATGCTGGTGCAAATGGCTGATGAGTTTTTCCCGCAGCTTTCCGCACATGGAAAACAGGCCGCCATACATGCGTCCGAGGATTTGACGGTTTATGGCGACCCTGATAAGCTGGCGCGGGTTTTTAACAACGTCCTCAAAAACGCTGTGGCATACAGCCCGAATAACAGCGCGATTGATATAACGGCTGAATTATCGGGAGATAAAGTTTCTGTTGTTTTCAAAAACGAAGGAAGCATACCAAAAGACAAACTAATGTCCATATTTGAAAAGTTCTACCGATTGGATGACGCGCGGTCGTCGGAAACTGGAGGCGCCGGCCTGGGTCTGGCGATCGCGAAAGAAATTATAACTTTACATGGCGGGAGCATTTACGCAGACAGTGACGGCAAACAAACCACTTTTACGGTAGAGCTTCCTGTTATGTCGGAATCAGCTTAGTAAAACATCAAGGCGATCTCTACTTTTTCTTAGGAAATTATCAATTCAATAATTAAAAACAGCTCGTTCCTTTTCGGTAAACTTATACCATAGGAACGAGCTTTTTATATTTTCAGTTAACCAACGGGAGGACGGCTAAGATGGAAATGGATTTCAATAATTCTGACACACATAAACGGCTTAAGAAATCAAAGCGCCATGTTTTGCATGGGTATCTGTTTTTGGCATTATGTTGCTGCCTTGCCATATTTTCGGTTGGATTTCTCACAAACCATACTTCGCTTTTTACAGATATAGGCAAGCCTCCGAACTTCCATTTGTCCAGTGACACAGATGTTTACGCACAAGGCAATGCCGATGAAACGGCATGGTATTTGATTTTAGTCAATAAACAGAATTATATGCCTGACAATTACAACGTGGAGTTGACGGAACTTTCAAACGGCCAATCGGTAGATAAGCGGATATACCCCGCTTTGCAGGAAATGTTTGACGCCGCCAGAGACGATGGCGTTTATCCTGTTGTCGTTTCCGGTTACAGAACGGCGGAAAAACAGCAGAGCCTTATGGACAATAAAATCGCTGAATACAGGGCCGAGGGCCGCTCTGCCAAGGATGCGAAAACCAAAGCGGAGGCATGGGTATCAATTCCAGGGACAAGCGAGCACCAATTAGGAATTGCGGTAGACATCAATGCGGACGGTGTGAACTCTGCAGGCCATGAAGTCTATGATTGGCTGAAAAAAAACGCCTACAAATACGGTTTTATACTTCGTTACCCGCCTGATAAGACCGAAATAACAGGGATTATTAACGAGCCTTGGCACTACCGCTATGTGGGAGTTGACGCGGCAGTGGAGATGCAAAATCAAGGGGTTTGCCTTGAGGAATATTTAAAGGAAAATTGAAAGGGTCTAAAATGAGTAGAAAACGTATAGCTCAGTTGGATTGACTTAAAGGCACGAAACGATACTGATGATACTTTTCAAATATCTGTGACGTTTGATGATGAAAACATCATAGGAACGGTATATGTCAACAAAAGTTCCTTAATGCTGTATGGAATCATAAACGGCAGCACTGAGTATTTCCGTGAAAAAGGTGGAATTTATGAATACGTCAAGGTCGAAAGATTGGAAATCGACGCGGACACCGACGAAATTACAGGGAATAAGCTGCTTTATATCAACAAATGTGAAATATGCTATCCGCTGCCGGATAGCGTAGAAATCAAGGAGGCAGATAACAAATGAGCAATATTGGCATCACCATTTATAGCTGTGAGCGTGACGAAGCAGTCGTATTTCGCAGATTGTCCCCTCGCTTTGGCGTCATGCCTACCCTCATAAGCGATGCTTTATCGAAAAGCAATGCAAAGGCAGCACCCGGTAATCAATGCGTCAGCGTGGGTCATAAATCAATAGTTTCCGCACCCACTATTGCTGCATTAAAAAACGCCGGAGTGAAGTATATTTCAACCCGCAGTGTCGGCTTCAACCATATAGATACGGATGCCGCAAAAAAAATGGGTATCGCTGTCGGCAATGTGGCTTACTCGCCGGACAGCGTTGCCGATTACACCTTAATGCTGGCGCTTATGGCGATCCGCAATGCGAAGTCCATTGTGCGTTCCGTGGTAGAAAATGATTTCAGGCTGAGCAATACCCGTGGAAAAGAATTGCGTGACATGACTGTTGGTGTGGTAGGCGTGGGCCGCATAGGGCAAGAGGTTATCAAGAGATTACAAGGGTTTGGCTGTCATGTGCTTGCGCATGACAGAGGACAAAAAACAGATGCAAACTATGTGTCGCTGGACGAACTGTTGCATAACAGCGACATTATCACACTCCATGTGCCGCTCTGCAAAGACACGCACCACATTATCGGCAATGAACAAATAAGAAAAATAAAGCAAGGCGCGTTTCTTATCAACACCGGGCGTGGTGCGCTTATAGACACTGATGCACTTATTAAAGCTTTGGAAGCCGGACAACTCGGTGGCGCTGCTTTGGATGTCTTGGAGGGTGAGGAAGGACTATTCTATTTTGACTATACTCACACACCGATTGACAATCAGTTTTTGCTGCGGCTTCAAGGTATGCCAAATGTGATAATCACACCGCATACTGCCTATTATACCGAACGCGCATTGCACGATACCGCCCTAAAAACAATCGAAAACTGCGTGGACTTTGAAAGGAGCTTGGCTAATGGATAGACTAAAGGTTGCAATACTCTTTGGCGGTCAGTCTGAAGAACATGACGTATCAGTCAAGTCGGCACGAGAGGTTGCGAAACATATCGACACGAAGAAATACGAGCCAATTTATATTGGAATTACTAAGTCCGGCGCTTGGAAAACGTGCGAAACGCCGTACGCGGGATGGGAAAACGCCTCTTGTTTCCCAGTTGCGATTTCTCCCGATAGAGAAACGCATGGGATAATCAGGTTTAACTACTGGGAGTATCAAAGCCAGCATATCGACGTGGCGTTTTCCGTTATACACGGCAAAACAGGCGAAGATGGAGCGATACAGGGCTTGTTGGAGTTGTCCGGTATTCCCTACATAGGCTGCGATATTCAAAGCTCGGCAATATGTATGGACAAATCACTTGCCTATATGGTTGTAAAAGACGCTGGCATCGCTGTCCCTGACTTTCAGGTTTTACATTTCGGGGATGCGTCAAACGTGAATGTACCGTCCTATCCTATCTTTGTAAAACCGGCACGTTCAGGATCGTCCTTTGGTGTCACGAAGGTAAACCGAAAAGGTGAATTGGATGCAGCTGTTCAAACCGCAAGTCAGTATGACAATAAAATACTTATTGAACAAGCGGTTAATGGAATCGAGGTTGGCTGTGCCGTTATGGGTAACGGCTCTGACTTAACCGTTGGCGAAGTAGACCAAATTACGCTTTCCCACGGCATCTTCCGCATCCATCAGGAGACCAATCCCGAAGAAGGTTCTGAAAACGCAATCTTTACTGTCCCTGCGAACTTGCCGCCTGAGCAACGCAAAGAACTACAAGAAACCGCAAAATCAATATACATGGCACTCGGCTGTAAAGGGCTTGCCCGTGTAGATATGTTCTTACAGGAGGACGGACGCATTGTACTCAATGAAGTCAATACACTGCCAGGATTTACGTCATACAGCCGATATCCCCGTATGATGGAGGCTTCCGGGATAACGCTTTCTGAAACTATAGACAGACTTATAGGACTTGCAATGGGAGGTTGATCGGAATGGAAAAAGGATTTACTTTTCTGGACGAGATATTGCGCGGTGTCCGTTGGGACGCTAAATACGCCACATGGGATAATTTCACTGGAAAGCCCGTGAAGGGATACGAAGTAAACCGCATTGCGGGAAGCTATGAGCTCGCCGCCGCACTTCTGGAGGCAAAGGAGCTTGCCGCTGTTCAAGGGTATGGGCTGCTTCTTTGGGATGGGTATCGCCCGCAGCGCGCGGTTGATTGTTTCCTCCAGTGGTCTGAGCAGCCGGAGGACGGCTGGACAAAGAAACAGTATTATCCCAATATCGACCGTGCCAAGATGATTGCCAGCGGATATGTGGCTTCAAAGTCGAGCCACAGCCGTGGAAGTGCGATTGACCTTACGCTTTATCGGTTGGATACGGGTGAGATTATTTCTATGGGAAGCAGCTTTGATTTTATGGATGAACGTTCTCATCATGCGGCAAAAGGAATTTCGAGTACCGAAGCAGAGAACCGTCAGATTTTACGGGCTATTATGGAAAACAGCGGGTTCAAACCATACGACTATGAATGGTGGCACTATGTTTTGAGAGATGAACCATACCCGGACAGATATTTTGATTTCCTTATTACGTAGTGACAGTATTAAAATAATTACTTGATATTTATAATTGAGCCTGACTAAAGCTCCGTGTAAATGGCAATAATCTCCAAGAGAAAGAGGATGGAGGTTATACCATGAAAACGAGCAAAAACATTCTGACAGAACAGGAAAAGGAGTTAGTCAGGCTCAGCTTTGATGGTGGAGATAAGCGGGATCGAACCGCTGACCTCTTGACGTTCGTAAAGGCAGTTTTATGTTCATTGTATCCTGCCGAAATATATTTTTATTCCTGTGAGCCTTTCAGATCTACCGGAGCAAAGAGCCGCTCATAGGTCTCCATGCTCATCAGGGCCAGATCGGCGTTGCCGTCCTTGGTGAGGAACAGCGGCTCGCTTATCCGATGGCACAGTTCGGACAGTTCATTGTAGTTGCGCAGGTCTTCAATCGGCCTTGTCTCAGGCATGCATTCACTCCCTTTACCTATTCCGGCTTAATGTGCAGCATCCGCATCATGTCCTTCTGGCTTTCCAATGCCCGCTCCGCAATAAAATCGCAGAATGATTCGGCGTCGCCGCCTTGCTGGTATCTGCGTATGGCGGAGAGGTAATCCGGACGCAGGATGGGAGGGACAATGGCAAGTATATAGCCGTTCTGAATGAGCGCGGCATTCAGGAGGAGCCTCGCTACACGCCCGTTGCCGTCTATAAACGGGTGGATGGTGACAAATTTCAGGTGTAGCATGGCCGCAAAGCGTACAGGGTGCATCGTATCCCGTTCGGTGGCAATCCATTGTGCAAGGTCAGCCATCAAGCCCTCCAGTTCATCCGGAGCGGGAAACGCATAGTCTGAGCCTGTAACGATGATGCTCACATTGCGCCATACACCTGCGTGAGGCTCATCGATGGACTGATAGAACAGGCGATGCAGCGTTTTTATATCTTCCGTGGTAATGCACCGGCTTCCAAGCAGCCCAAACATATAATCATACGCTGCTGCGTGCCCCAGTGCTTCAAAAGTATCGCGGAGCGGCTTGCCGCCGATGGTCAACCCGTCTTCAAGAAGCACCTTTGTCTCGATCTCAGTCAGCGAGTTGCCTTCCAGCGCATTGGAGGAGTAGGTCAGGCCAATGCGGTAATACTCCCGAATCTGGCGGAGCATCTCACCCTCAAAGGGACGGATGGTGTTGATCGCTTTTTGGTTACTATCAACTTTTTCGATTGTGGTCATGGCCTGTTCACCGTCCTCATATTCTACAACATATTATACCACAGTGCGTCGGGCAGGAACAGTCATATTTTCGCCGCATGCGCACACCTCCGCCTGTTCGGTGTCAGCGGACTCTTGTTTTATGATGTACGTCACAGATGGGGGCTCCATTTGCGCATCGCGCTTATCAAATTCCGCGTCAATCTGCCGCCACGCATCCCAAGTCGCTTCATCCCAAGAGCCGAACAGCTCGTCCTCTGTGAAGATCTCAACATAGCAATACTGGCGGTACCGGATGCGGATGCTGCGGTGCTTGACACCGTCCTCCATCCGAATCGGACCCACCTCAATGCTCTGCACCAGCTCGTTGAGGATGGATGCGTTGAGCGCCGTGATGTCCTTGTAGGCGGCAATCATCCCCATGAACTGCTCGTAAGAGCGGGTGGTTTGCCGACCGCTGACGACTTTGCCCAGATAGGTCGGATTGTGGAGCATGGTCTTGATAGATGTGGCGTGCCAGTCGTGGGGCTCCTCCCAGTAGTCGCTCTTTGCGTGATGCTCCGGGTCTTTGAGGTTGGCATAAGCGTTGGGATTTAGATACCCCTTGTCTCTGAGATGCCGGCAGATCGCCTTGTAGCCCAGCCCGTCGCAGGCGAACTGAAAAATAGTCCGGACTGTCTCCACCGCCTCGGAATCGATGAGCAGATGCTTATTCTCGCTCGACTTGACATAGCCGAATGGCGGCTTGCCGGAATGTCAATCCCGAGACTAAACTGGTCGAGACGATATTGAAATCAACGTGCAGCTTGTAGTCTCGGCAAACCTCCACCCGACTGATCAGACAGTTGACGATCATTTTCTTTGCCTCAAAGCTGGCCGTGTCATACATGTCAGACCATGAGATAATATCGTCATATTGCGAGTTTAAGTTTCCCAGCATGGCCTTCCCCTCGTCATAGGCCATTTGAGCCTCCCTTGCCCTGACCCCGTATAATGTACACAGATTTTGTAGAGGACAGGCTGCCGGGCGGACGAAAAGTCCGCTGGCTGAACGTCATTGATGAATACAGCCGGGAATGTCTGGCAAGCATCCCCAGCCGGAGCCGGAAGCATCAGAACGTGACCAAAACCCTGTCCAGCCTGTTTGTCACGCGTGGCTGTGCGTGGCTGTCCGGAGTATATTCGCATTGACAATGCCTACAACAAGCTGCGGCCACACAGCTCTTTCACTCTCATCAACGGACTGGAGGTGACCGAGCGTTTATGAAAAGTCGTTCAATTCCTTTCGGCTACGCCATGCAAAACGGTCAGCTTGTGCCGCACCCAAAGGAGGCCGATTGCGTCCGGCAGATTTACAGCCTTTACATCAGCGGCCTCGGTTACAAGGCCATCGTGAAGCGATTAAATGATGACGATATCCCGTATCACCCCGGCAAGCCATGGAACCAGAACATGGTGGCGCGTATTTTGGAAAATCGCCGCTATTTGGGAGAACGGAGCTGTCCCGCTTTGATTTCGGCTGCGAATTTCCATACGGCGGCCGCCTTAAAAGCAGCCAAGCACCACAGCAGGCAGCAGCGGCGCAAGACTGCCGAGCCTTTCTTTGAATACCGACTGCTCCCATACGAACCGACAGCGGCGGCGCGCCGGATGACGAGTGAGATCAACCGGGCGCTGGAACGAACACCCGACCCGAAAATCATCCGGCCGCTAATATTCGCCTGCGCCGCTGAAAAGTACAACGCGATTGGAGTGATTATTCGTGGATAATCTCGCCCGGAAAATAACGGTGATACCCGGTAACCTCGAGCTGGTGCGCCGGCAGACCAGACCTCAGAAGCTGAGGGTGGCCGCCTACTGCCGGGTCAGTACCGACGATGAGGAACAGCTGACCAGCTATGAAAATCAGATCGCCGCCTACACGCAGAAAATATCGGAGAATCCAGACTGGACACTGGCCGGCATCTTTCCCGACGAGGGCCTCACCGGCACCTCCACCAAGAAGCGGGAGCAGTTCAACAAGATGATGGCCCTGTGCAAGCGGGGCAAGATCGACCTGATTCTCACCAAAATCCATCTCCCGCTTTGCCCGGAACACCCTGGGCTCCCTCGACTATGTGCGCAAGCTCAAGTTGATGGGCGTCGGCGTCTTCTTCGAGCGGGAGAACATCAACACGCTGAATATGAGTAACGAAATGGTGTTCACCATGCTGGCCGCCTTCGCCCAGGCGGAGAGTGAGTCCATCAGCGAGAATGTCCGCTGGGGCAAGCGCCATTCCATGAAGCAGGGCAAGGTGCCCTTCCAGTACAAACGCATTTTGGGCTATGAACGCGGAGAGGACGAGAAACCCATGATCGTCCCCGAGCAGGCAGCCGCTGTCAAACTCGTTTATGCGTATTACCTCTCAGGATACAGCATCCGGCAGATCAAGGATCGGCTGGAGGCTGACGACATCCCCTCCGCTTCGGGCAAGCCTGTGTGGTCGGAGGGCAGCCTCCACTATATGCTCCGCAACGAGAAGTACGTCGGCGACGCCCTGCTCCAAAAAAACTATGTAGTGGACTGCATCAGCAAACAGGTGCGGAAAAACCAGGGCGAGATCGCCCAATTTTACATAGAGAACAACCATCCTGCCATCATCTCACGGGATGTCTTCCAGTATGTGCAGGAGGAGATCGCCCGGCGAGGAGCCAAGCGGCGGATTTCCGACAAGGCTCTGACCGAAAAGGGCAAATACAGCGGCAAATACGCCCTCTCGGAACTACTGACTTGTGGCGAATGCGGCGCCCGGTACAAGCGGGTGACCTGGGCCAGAGGCGGCAAAAAGAAGATCGTGTGGCGGTGCCTGAGCCGTCTGGAAAACGGAACAAAATATTTCAAAGCCTCTCCCACACTGGATGAAAGCCGTCTGCACGACGCTATCCTACGGGCTTTGAATGGAGTGCTGGAAGTGCGGGACGATATCCTCGACGGTCTGGATGACACGCTGCAGACTATCACCGGAGAGTGTGGAAATGGTTATGATCGGATAGCGGCGCAGCAGGAAGTCCAGAAGATCGAAAAACTGGCGGGAGGACTTTTAGAGCTCTCCAAAGAGAACAGCATGGCAGATGACTTCTTCGAAGGCAGACTGGCCGAGTTATATGACAGGCGCGCCCAGCTTTTGCGGGAGATGGATGAAGCCGAGCAGGACATGGCCAGGTCAAGGGCTCGGGCCGCACAGCTCCAGCGCCTCATGGCCTCCATGCGCGCCGCCCCTGCTCAGCTTGACGAGTACAATGACGCCGTCACGCGTGAACTGCTGGAAAGCGTGAAGGTCATCAACACTGATAATCTGGTGGTGGTGCTTAAGGGCGGCATTGAGATCTAGGCTGTGATGGAGAGTTAAAAGCCAAGTGGTTCGGTCTCAAATGTGGGCCTGACCATTTTCTCAGGACGCAGAGATTAATGAGTATAACCCTGCCTATTCGTACAAGGCGGGGTTTTCGTTTTTAACCGGGGGTGATACAATTATGGCTATACCAGAACCGTTTAATACAAATAACAATATTTTAACTTCTGCGAATACAAATATCCTGACAGTGCGCGCTATGATTTTTTTAAAAAAATGTAAATTTTTTATTAAGGTAATTGACTTGTGGGCAAAATTGTGCTATAAAATAATTAGCACTCAATGGTTGAGAGTGCTAATTAAAAACCAAAGGAGTTGTTGATCATGGCAGGACTGATCCCATTCAACCGGAAGAACAATGGTCTTGCGCGCACAGGTTTTGAAGATTTTTACAACATGCTTGACGACTTTTTTAGCGACGGCTTAATGCCAAGCCGCAGCTTGTTGAGAGACACCTTCAAAATCGACGTCCAGGAGACAGACACGGAATACCTTGTCGAAGCGGAACTTCCAGGCATCAAAAAGGATGAAATTGACCTCAATGTGGACAATGACGAACTCTGCATTTCCGTTAACCGCAAAGAGGAAGTCAACAAGGACAGTAAGGGCTACATTCACAGGGAGCGGCGCACAACATCCATGAGCCGCAGGATTCGCTTGGCCAATGCTAAATCCGACGAGATTAAGGCGAAACTTGAGGAAGGCGTTCTGACGGTGGCCATCCCGAAGCAGGAACAAATCGACACATCCCGCAAAATTGAGATTGAGTAGAGTCCCTGATATCGCATAATGAAGAGTATCAGCGGTTCGCCCCAATTTGTATTGGGGCGAACCGCTGATATTTGGCCATCTTGGGGTGCAGAAGTTAGGACATGATACAGGCAAATAACATTCGTTATCAATTGGTTGGGATATGCGAGTGCCAAGAAAGGAGGATAAAATACATGAAAGCTAACGATACATGCAAAGGAGTCACAATCCGCCAGTCTGGGCCTGGCGATGCGGGATATGTCGATTATCTGCATATGAGGCTCTATCAAAACGTCTATCAGTTCAAACCGATATTCGAGCACTATGTCATGAAAGGCCTTTCTGAATTCCTGCTCCATTCCAATGGTAGTATGCTCTGGGTTGCCGAAGATGGCAGTGAGATAATAGGGTCTATAGCTATCGTAAAAACAGATGACCATACGGCGCAACTGCGTTGGTTTCTGCTTGATGAACGGTATCAAGGCTTAGGAATTGGAAAAAGGTTAATGGCGCAAGCAATGTCATTTTGCTGTGAACATCATTATCAGAGCGTTTATCTTTGGACAATTGACTTTCTGCACGCGGCACGCCACATATATGAGAGGAGTGGCTTTACGCTGGTTGAGACGAAATGCAACAACGAATGGACAGACCACGTAATCACTGAAGAGTTGTGGGAACTAAAGCAAAGCGAATAACCTTTTACCTTACTTCAACTGCTGATTATCCATATTGAACAGTTTGGTCATTGAACAGATGTTTGGCTATACTCAGACTGTTCGCATCAGGTCGGTTGACGGTGCGATGTCTTTACTTTGCCGTTTAAATGAAAGCGGGTTTGGCCTTGCGATTATTTCATCACATCATGAGCCACGCCGCAAGGCGCGGCTCATTTGCTTTATATGGATTGTTGGGCCTCCGTTCAGCTTAAACATCCCACAAAATTGTACTTGACTTGCATGGTCTGCGTCCGTATGCCGCATTCGTCGCTTTGCTCATGGACGCTGACTTGGTCGATAAGCTGATATGCCGTAGCGCGGTCGAGCTTGTCTATGGTGGCGCACTCTTTTATCAGATTCAGCTGCCTTTGCACATCGGCCCTGTCGTTTCTGCTGTCTTGAATCTGCCGTCGAAGCTCAGCCGCCTTATCGCTTAATATCTCAAGCTCGCTCTGGTATTCGGCAAGCATTTTCTTAAACATACCGTACGGCACGTTGCCGATGACCTTTTCCTCAAACAACTGTTTTCCGGCGGTTTCGATGAATGATATACTGCTTTCCACGTCGCGCAAGGATTTTCCCTTCGCGGCGCTTTCGTTTTTACACGCCTCATCCGAAAACGCCAAGAGTCTGTCCATCAACCCTTTTCCATTAGAGCCTTTAGGTTCAATATTTCCCGGATCCCACTAAGAATCTGGAGAAAAGGGGGTTCTCCTGAGGCGGCAGCCTACGAAAGGCGTAATTATGGGCTTAGACAGCCGTCAATTTCCTGCCGGACTGATGCCCCATATGCCGCCGCAATACTCGCTTACGCTGCGGTCGGCGGCGAAATGGCCGGATTTCGCGATGTTCACAAGCGAGGCCGCGTTCCATCCCGCAGGTTCGTCATACGCCTCCATCGCCCGCGTAAACGCGCGGGAATACTCCTCAAAATCAGCCAGCAGCATATACCTGTCGGGCCTCTGCCCTCCCTGTCCAAAAAGCAGCGAATCCGCGATATCGCCATACGCCACGCCATCTGAGAACCCGGACTTCAGATGGTCTATCACGCGGCGGAGCCTTGGGTTTGTGTCGTAGAGATGCAGCGGGTTATAGCTCTGCGAGCGCTCAAGCCGGGCGGCCTCCTCGGCGAGCAGGCCAAAGATAAATATGTTCTCCCTGCCGACAAGTTCGGCCATTTCGACGTTCGCCCCGTCAAGCGTGCCGATCGTCAGCGCGCCGTTCATCATAAACTTCATGTTGCCCGTACCAGAGGCCTCCTTACCCGCGATGGATATTTGCTCGGAGATCTCGGTGGCCGGTATCAGCGACTCGGCAAGCGTGACTCGGTAGTTTTCCATGAAAACTATCTTTATCCTGCCGCGGACCCTCGGATCGGCGTTCACCTCCGCGGCGAGGCTGTTGATCAGCCTGATTATCTGCTTAGCGATACGGTAGCTTGAGGCTGCCTTGGCGCCGAAAATAAACGTGACCGGCCGCATCTCGATATCCGGGTTGTCGATAATCCGGTGATAAAGGCTTATAATATGCATCACCTTGAGAAGCTGACGCTTGTATTCGTGCAGCCTTTTCACCTGCACGTCGAACACCGAGTCGGGGTCGGCCTTTATGCCGCTCGCCTCAAATACAAGATTTGAAAGCCGCTCTTTGTTCTCCCGCTTGATGCGCGCGAGGCCCTCAAGCACGGCCGCGTCGCCCGTATACTTCAGAAGCTTTGTGAGATCGGAGGCGTTTTTCAGGTAACCGGGACCGATCAGCGACTTCACAAGCTCGGCGAGCCCTGGGTTTATCTGAGCGAGCCAGCGCCGGTGGTCGATGCCGTTTGTGACGTTCACAAACTTCTCGGGCATAAGCGCGTTGAAGTTTTTAAACACGTCGCTTCTGAGTATCTCGGTGTGCAGCGCCGAAACACCGTTTATCTTATAGCTCACCGCGGCGCAGAGGTTCGCCATGCGCACCTCTCCGTCCCACACAACGGCCATCTGCGCAACCTTCCCCGGGTCTCCCGGGAAGGCCTCGGCGACGCGGGCGCAGAACCTGTTGTTGATCTCGCACAAAATCTCCCATATGCGCGGGAGCAGCCCGCTGATTATGCGCTGAGGCCATCTTTCAAGCGCCTCGACCATAACCGTGTGGTTCGTGTAGGCAAACGAGCGCGAAACCAGGTCAAACGCGGCGTCCCATTCGTAGCCGTGCTCGTCGAGCAGGATGCGCATAAACTCGGCTATTGCGAGCGTCGGGTGCGTATCGTTTATATGCAGTACATGCAGGTCGGCAAAGTTTGAAAGCGTCCCGTGCCGGGAGAGATGCTTTCCCACAATGTCCTGCACGGTTGCCGACGCGAAGAAATACTGCTGCTTGAGCCTCAGCAGCTTGCCCTCGTAGTTGTCGTCCGCAGGATAGAGCACCTTTGTGATGACCTCGGCCATCGCCCGGCGCTCGAGCGCCTTGATGTGCTCGCCCCGCGAGAAAAGATCCATGTCGATGGGCTCGGGCGACTGCGCCGACCACAGCCTCAGCGTGTTGACGTGATCTGTCTTGTACCCCACAACCGCGATATCGAGCGGCACGGCCATAACAGGCGTGTAGTCCGTGTGGCTGACCATCATGCGCCCGTCCTCGGACCAGTATTTATGCAGCGTCCCGCCGAAACGGACCTCCTTGGCCTCGTCAATGTTTTGGGAAAGCCAGGAGCGCCCCTTTTCCATCCAGTTGTCGGGAAGCTCCTCCTGCCTGCCGTCTATAATCTTTTGCTTGAATATGCCGTATTCATAGCAGATCGAATAACCCGTTGCGGGCATATTGAGCGTCGTCAGCGCCTCAAGATAACACGCGGCGAGCCTGCCGAGGCCGCCGTTGCCGAGACCGGCGTCCGGCTCGACGTTTATCACGCCGTCCGGGTCGAAGCCGAGGTCGGAGATCGCGCCCCTGAGCTCGGGCAGTATCCCGAGGTTAAACGCGTTTTTTTCAAGCGAACGCCCCAGAAGGAACTCCAGCGACATGTAGTGGAGCTGCCTCTCGCCTTCGCCGCGCTTGGAGTTGTCGGCGAACCTTTTCCGCGACATGATGTCGCGGATCAGAAACACACACGCGCGGAACACCTGCTCCGGCTTTGCCTCGCTGATGCTCCTGCCGAAGTGGCGCTGCATTTTTTCCTCGATGCCCTTTTTGAGCTCAAGCTTTGTATAGGCCTTTGGCATACGCAAATGTCCCCCTATGCATATGAGCGGCGGATGCCGCCCGGAGTCAGGCATCTCCTGATGAAAAGCAAAAAGTCCCCTTCGGGGGTACAAACAAGCTGTTTTCTTGCGCCCCGGGGGCACATTCTACCCCACCCGGCGCAGGACCAAACAAGCTTGAAATAATATTATACCATTTTTTGCGCGCAGAGGCAAGACCCAGTTGCCCGGGGGCCTGTGGCGCACAACTGCTTTCTCATTATATTCTGCCACCATGTCCGGGTTTTAATCCTTTGAGCACATAAAATATCACTGCCGGATAAGCCTGATGTCCCCCCCGAAGAGGGGAAGCGTAACAAAATCGCCCTCCAGGCGCGACATCACCTGCGGCGGATACCGCCGCGACAGCTCGTCCACGGAAAGCGCGGAGGCGACGACCGTCTTTTTCCCCTCTGTCAGCCTGCGGCTCAGCAGCGCGTAAAGCGACGAGGTGGTCACCGGCGTGGTCATCTCGGAGCCGAGGTCGTCCAGGATCAGGAGGTCGCACATACGGTATCTTCTCAGCTCCTCCTGCGCCCCCTCAGGCGCCCTGCCAAACTTTTCCTCCTCAAGGCGAGAAAACACGTCGACAGCCGACCCGTACACAACGGACGCTCGCTCAGAGGCTTTCCCGGCGATGCACGAGCAGAGAAATGTCTTCCCCGTGCCGGGCGAGCCGGTGATAAGCAGCGAGGGAGATCCCTCTCCGAAGTGGCGCGCATACTCGGAGCAGAAGTCGAACACGCGCATGATGTTCTCCCTGGGCGACATCTCGTAGAAGCTGTCGACCTTCTCGCTGTAATATTCAAAACAGAAGGTGTCAAAGTTCTCAGCGTCGAGCCTGAGGCTCCTTGAGAGCTCGCGCTTCTGCTCAATCTCGCAGGCGTCGACAAGGCAGCGGCACATTCTGCCGGAGATGTATCCCGTGTCCTCGCAGAGCGCGCAGGCGGGCACGACGTCAAGGTACCCGGGAGGGTACGCGTTTTCGGCCAGCAGCTCTCTTCTGCGAGACTGCAGTCCAAGGTTCTCGCGCCTGAGCTCTCTGAGGCGTCCCTCGCCGCCATCGCCCGTCAGCGCGCATTTCACAGCTTCAAACGCCGTCGCGCGGACGCGTGCGTCCGCCTCCGCTATCTCAGGGCAGCTGGCGTACACCTCCGCCCTGCGCATCGACTGCGCGTTTCTCGCTGCCGCGCGGCGTTCCTCAAGCTTCTTCAGAGCCCTTGAAAGTGTTCCAGGATAGATCGCCACGTCATCACCCCGTTCCGTTTAATACGCGGCGTCATCCGCCGCCTTTCCGTCCTATATTCCTGAGCCTGTCGGCGGCGCTCTTCTCGCGCGACTTACCGTCCTGAGCGGGCGCCCTGCCCCCCGCTCCCTCGCGCTTTGGCGGCGCGTCCTTCTTTTCTATGTCCTCAACCGAGCAGATGCCCTTTTCGTGCCAGCTTTTGAGGATCGATCCGAGGTACCCCCACCTGAGGGCCCCGGTTTTTAAAACCGTTATGTCATAAGCTTTATAGATAACCTCGTCGTCCATTCCATACCCGGCCCATTCAAGCATATACCGCTCCTCCGAGGCCGTGGGCCTGCGCCCCCTGATTTGCAAAACGGATGAAAGCCTCGCGAGCGCGCTTTTGCTGTTTTCCAGCTTTTTGAGGTGCCTTTCCGCGTCCTCCGCGCAGAGCACGCCCTCACGTTCCCAGACGGCGGCCTCCTTCTCGATTTGCCGCATCGTCGGCAGTCTGCCCGGGCCGAACCTCTCCTCAGCTGCCGAGACGCAGTGCGTCACAAGCATCGCGATCACCTCGGGCGGCAGGCCGAGCCAGTCGTATATCCCGAACAGCAGACAGAGATCCGAGCTGGAGAGCAGCTTGCCCAGCCTTTTTTGCACATCCTCGACAACGCGCCTGAAGCCCGCGTCCTCCTCGGCGCTTTTGGCGATGTCCCCCCGCGAGTATTCCGGAGGCTCGCTGCGCGGCGCGAGCTTTCGCCCCTCCTGCGCCCCTCCCGATACGAGGCCTGCCTGCTCAAGGCTTGAAAAGACGTCCTTCACGCGCTGGAGCGGCATTTTCAGCGCGTCTGAGGCGGCGTCATGCGAATAATCCTCCCTGCGCCGCAGCAGGAAAATATACAAAAGAGCGGCGTCGGGCGACGCCAGGGCAATGAGCCTGTCCGCCGCGTCCTCCGGCAGGACAAGCCCGCCTCCGCCGGCAAGAGATATCATATAAAGCACCACTTTCAAAAAAACATGAGCACGGGTCCGTCACAACATTATATATGCTTTTCATGCTCGCGTAAACCATCAACCGTTAAAAATAGTTCGCCCGTGTATTGAGCGCCGCCCCGTGTTGTGGTATAATTGTCGTAATTATACAATTTTTGCGGGAGGTAATCGCATGTCATACATGCAAGAGGTGCTCAGTATTATCCTTGATGCCACGATACTGCTTTTTGAGTATATCGGCGTAATAATCATCGCCTTCTCCGGCATTGTGGGTGTTATCAACTGCGTCAGGCGGGATCCTGAGACGAGGCTGAAGCTCGCCAAGGGCCTCGCCATGGGCCTAGAATTCAAGCTCGGCAGCGAGATTTTGAGGACGGTGGTGGTCCGCGACCTGAACGAAATAGTGGTCGTCGGATCAATTATCCTGCTGCGAGCAGCGCTGACTTTCCTTATCCACTGGGACATCAAAAATGAGGAACTCAGCCACCGCGCGCACGCCGAATCCGTCGCAAAAGCCGCGGAATAACGGCCGCTAAGCAGCGCGGAAAAGCCGCCCCGATATCGAAAGATACCGGCGCGGCTTTTTTTACTGCCGGAGGCTCAGTCTTTCTCCGTAATCATGCCGATACCCGTGCGCAGAGTTCCCTCGTCTATCTGACCCTCCGCGCCGGTTACGACATAGCCCTCGCCGTCGATAAACACCGTCGTGGGGATCGAGCGGACGCCGTAGGCGTAGGCCGCCTCCTGCGAGGTGTCGAAATATACGGGGAACGAAAACCCCTGTTCTCGCACATATTCCGCCCCCGTTTCGGCGGTTTCCCGCTCGCCGTCCGTCATGTCGACCATCATAAAGACAATATCGCCGCCCAGCTCGCCGAAAACTTTGTCAAACTCCGGCATCTCCGCCTTGCACGGCGGGCACCAGCTCGCCCAGAAGTTCAAGACGACCGGTTTCCCTTTCATATCTGAAAGCTTCACGTCTTTGCCGTCCGCGTCCACAACCGTGAAGTCCGGCGCCTTTATCCTCTCCTGCTCGGGCTGCGGCGAGGGCTCGCCGGGCGATTCCCCGCTCCGGTTCGGGGGGCTATCCGGCGGGGAAGTGGGAGACGCCTCCGGCGTTCCATCCGCCGAGGCGTCAGGCGACGGGATATTTACGCCCCCGTCGGCAAGGCGGATATCTGGCCTCACTCGCGGGATCAGCTCGTTGTATGCAAGGACAGCGCCGACAACCCCCAGCGCAAACAGCACTGCCCAGAGAATAACCTTTAGCTTTTGCATTATAATGTCCTCCTAGGGCGTGTTGACACTAAGCAAACAGCCCTGTCTTTTTGGCAGATTGTGCGCCTTTCTTCGTTGTCGTCAATCGGAATACACAAAGTATTCCTCAATCCTCCGCCTTGAAATGCATCAATATCTGCTCAAAAATCCATGCATTTCAATAGTGTCAACACGCCCTAAAAAGTGAGCAGCGATAGAAAGCGCCCCATCAGTCCCGTGGCCATCAGGGTGCCCACAATGACCAGAAGCAGGCCCGAGGCCGTGTTTATCGCTCTGTAGTGACGCTTTATAAACCCGAACGCGGCCTTCATCCGGTCGATCAGCACCGCGCTTGCGACAAACGGGATGCCCAGGCCGAGCGAATAGACCAGCAGCATCGAGATACCAGTGAGCACGCCCCCGCTCTGCGAGGCCATCATCAGCGCCGAGCCGAGAAACGCGCCGACGCACGGCGTCCACCCTACGGAGAAAACAATGCCGAAGAGCGCCGCTGAGGCAAATCGCAGGTTTTGCACATTTGCCGATTTCCCCGCCGCGCGGTTCAAAAATCCTATGCGGATTATGCCGATAAAGTTCAGCCCCAGGATAATTACGACGGCGCCAGAGACGATGTTCACAGCCACAGCGTACCGGCTGAGCAGATGCCCTACAGTCCCCGCGAAGGCCCCGAGCGCGACGAACACGACCGTGAACCCTGAGACGAAGCCGAGCGCGTTTGTCAGAGCTCGCCGCCTGTCCGATTCCCCCGCGGCGAAAAACGATACGTACACCGGAAGCATAGGCAGCAGGCACGGCGAGATAAACGTGATTATCCCTTCCAAAAACAGCAGTAGATATTGCAAGCGGGAGGCCCTCCTTTCCTCGTGTGGCCGATGATTAAGGCAATCTAAAAAATTGTAATTTTATGAATTTGGATTCCACATGGATTTCGCCGTCACATTTCCCGTGATCCAAGTCCCGTGCAAATTACGTTATTTTCACAGACTTTCCCGAGAGGCTTTGCCCTAACGGAAGCCTGACGACAAACCGCGTTCCTCCCCCCGCCTTATCTTCAACAATGATCTTGCCTCCATGTTCTTTTACAAACAGGTTGGCAACATACAGGCCAATTCCAAGATTTTCGCTTTTTTCGTATTTGTCAACTCGAAAAAACCTTTTGAATATCTTTTTTTTCTGTTCCCCGTCAATTCCGATACCCTCATCGGAAACTGTAATTTCGGCATTATTGCCTGTTTTCTTTGCACCCAGTTCAATCCTTCCGCCCTCCGGCGTGTATTGTACGGCGTTTTTCAGCAGCGCCGAAACCACGATTTTTACGCTTGTCATGTCTGCGCAGATCATTAATTCCTGAGAGACGTACGGCAGCAAGACGACGCCCTTCTCAGCGGCCAGGGGCATGACAATCTTGTGCAGATCCATAAGCAATGAATCAAGATTAAAAACCTCTTTAGAGATAATTTTTTGTTTCGCGTCCTTGCGCGCGATAGCGAGAAGGGCCTGGACAAGTTCTTCCATGTGCTCCGTCTCCAGCTGTATGATTTCAACAAGCCGCTCATGTGGAATAACTGTCTCATACTGCTTGTTATCCATCATATGTATGCTGGTCTTAATCGCGGTCAGAGGAGTCCTCAGCTCATGCGAGACGGACGCGACGAACCTTTTTTGATTAAACCATGCTTTTCTAAGCGGCCTTACCTCGAAGTATATCATAATAAATCCGAGAATGATCGCAGGAATGACCGCTTTCATGATTACCCTGCTGGAGGCGGTTACAGAGACAAAAAAGTCTTCGGCGCCTTTCTTGTCGATAATTATATGAAAGGTTGTCCTGCCTGTTGCCTGGTCGCGAACTCTCTTGGCGGTGTAGTAATTCGCTCCGACTATATTATGATCGTAGTCCCCTTCGTCAAGCGTGATAAGCTTAGTGATTAAAGGAATGGAATCACTGAAGAAGTAGCGCTGTACAAGCCTCTTTTCAAACAAGCGGCTCTCTTCCGTTTCGCTTAAATTGCTGGAATAGACGATATCTCCCGCAGTGTTCAGAACAATATAGTAGTAACGATAGTCATGAAACAGCGGGTGATCCAGCGCGTATGAAGAACCGTATCTGACAATGCTGTCCAGCAGGTCGAATCTAAAGTGCATCGCGTTTCTGTTAATGGTAGGATACAAAAAAACCAGAGTAGTTGTGATAATTATGTAAGAAACAATCATATTCCGAATCCCGGAGATTATGTAAACTTTTTTAAACATCCTCTTTCACCTGAAGGCAGTATCCGACGCCGCGGCGCGTCTCGATGACCATACCCATTTTCTTGTAAAATTCGTTTTTTCTGAGATGATGGATGTATATCTCAACATTATTCGGCTCGATCTCGCTAAACGGCCCCCATACCGTGTTCAAAATCCTCTCTTTCGAAACAAATAAGCCCGCATTCTTAATCAAGAGGGCGAGCAGATTGGCCTCTGTGATGGACAACTTAAATGTTTCATCTCTTACAATAAGCTCACATCTGTCCAAATCGAGCTTCAGATCCTTGACGGAGAGTATATTGCTCCGCTTGAGATAAGCAGGCCGCCTGAGAAGAGCCCTGATTCTTGCCAGAAGCTCATCAACCGAAAACGGCTTGACAAGATAATCGTCGGCGCCGGAATCAAGCCCGGTTATCCTGTCGGTTACGCTGTCTCTTGCCGTCAGAAAGATCGCCGGAGCAGTAATGGAGCTCCGGCGGATTTTTTTGAGCAGCTCTATGCCGGAAATGCCGGGCAGCATTATATCCAAAATCAGAAGATCATATGTGGCGTTATCAGCCAAAGAAAACCCGGTTTCGCCATCTCCGGCAACATCGACATGGTATCCGTTTGCGATAAGGGCCGTGGACAAAACTTCAGACAATATAGTGTTATCCTCAACTAAAAGCAATCTCATCCCGTATCCCCCGTTCGTTGTCGTTTGCCGACGGTGTGCAAATTAATCGATAAGTTTCCCATTTCCCGCAGAATGCCTGCCAATATTAAGGCTTTTTTTAGGTTCGCATAGTAAGCTGGTTTTGTAGGCTATGGACGTATTTGCGGCATATTAAGCCGCTAAATCCCTTATCTTTAATTATATGCGTTTAAAATATGCTGTCAATCTTATTATTTGGTATCCGTTTGCACTTTAGAACACGCATAGTCCGGCCGCACTCCGGACTCAAACGCAGCGTGGGATGATTGAAAGCGTTTTTATCCGCAAAAAGCGAATTTGAAATGGCAAAATCCGGAATACTATCCAGGGCCTGAAGTTTAAACGCAGAATTGAAGGAGGAAGCATAATGAAAATTAAAACTAGCATTAGAGCTTTATCGTTTCTACTTGCATTCATAATGTTATTTACCAGCGGGTTCGGCAGTGCTTTGAATGCATTGGCCGCCGACGCCTCCGTTCCGGCAGCCGAGGAAGAAGCCGCAGCGGTTTATAAAGCAGCGGCCAATCCGCTAATAAAGGCTAACCCCGACACAATCTGCAACCCGATCAACATCGGATACCAGTACCAGACCAACTTCAGCGCCAGGGAATCCGCCGACCCGGAGATCATCTATTACAAGGGCGACTATTTCCTGTTTGCCTCGCACGGCACAGGCTACTGGTATACAAAAGATTTTGCAAACTGGAACTATGTCATGGTTTCGGGTACGCCGGCCGTTATGACCGAGTGGGCCAGATTTGCCCCCGGCGCCTGCGTTATCGGAGACACGGTGTACATCGCCATGTCCGACGGCGGTTCCATTCTCAAAAGCGATAATCCGTATGACGGCGCTTCGTGGTCGATAGTGGGCAAGCCGATCAGCAATTGCTACGATCCGGCGCTGCTTGTCGACGACGACGGCAGAGTTTATTGCTATTACGGCAATGCCGGGGTCGGAGGTTTTCTGCCGCTTTCTGTCCAAGAGCTCGATCCGAATAACAACATGGCCAAAGTTGGCACGGCAAAAACCAATATTATCCCGACCAACAGAGACCACGGATTTGAGGTTGTAGGCGATGACAACAGGAATTTTACCGCCTCCGTATACAACGAGGGCCTCTACTGCACGAAGTATAACGGGAAATACTACCTACAATACGCCACGCCCGGCACGCAGTTTCTTTCATATACAAACGGCTGCTATATCTCCGACAGCCCCACCGGGCCTTTCATATTCTGCGAAAACAGCCCAATTTCATACAAATCTACTGGATTCGTTGCCGGATCAGGGCATGGCTCACTGGTTAAGGACGAGGCGGGCAACTGGTGGAAATTTGACACGTCGAGCATATCCGTCAGCCATAACTTTGAGCGCAGGCTGAGTGTTTATCCGGCAAAGTTTGACCAATATGGCCAGCTTGTGAGCAATACGGCCTACTTAGACTACCCCATGTACAAGATGACGGTGCCGCACAACAATTTCGAGGAGCGCCCCGATTGGAACCTCGTATCATACGGAAGTGTTTCGACCGTCTCCTCAACGCTTTCCGGACACGAGGCATCAAAGGCATTTGACGAAAGCATGCGCACATGGTGGAGCGCCGAAACGGGCGACGCGGGCGAATGGATTCAGGCGGATCTTGGCAAGGTTTGTGACATTAACGCCGTGCAGATCAATTTTGCCGACCAGGATATAACCAGAGCCACGGCGGCGAATGTGCGCGACAATACCTGGAAGTACCGTTATCTGCTGGAGTTCTCGCTTGACGGCAAGGAGTGGTTCACGGTCGTTGACCAGAGCAACGCGGTCGCCGAAGCAAACAAGGCGCAGGATACTTCCCACGATTACTATGAATTGGTTTCCGCCACAAAGGCACAGTATGTCAGGCTGACCAACAAAGGCCCGGTTCCGGCCGAAGGAAAGTTTGCGGTAAGCGGCCTCAGGCTGTTTGGCAACGGCGGAGGCGAAAAACCTGCCGGAGTGGCAGGGTTCATCGTCAATCGTTTCAGCGGCGCCCAGCCGGATGACGAGCGTTCGGTCATTATAAGCTGGGATGCGGCAGAGAGGGCAGAAGGGTACATCATCCGCTTCGGCAACAAGCCCGACAGCCTCAGCCTTCAGTACAAGGTTATCGGCGAGACGTCCGCAAGGATTAACATGCTGAACAAGGGCGTTGATTACTATTTTAGCATTGACACATACAACGACAGTGGAATTACTCAGGGTGATATCATAAAAACCCCGATCCGGATGACAATTTCTTCTCCAGTGGAACAGATAGTGTCCGGTTATGCGGCAAATATTCCGGTTTTGATTGCAACTGACGAGGCCTGCGCGGTCAGTGCAGAGCTGTTCGGGAAACGCGTTCCCGTCATAGACGGCAAGGCGTTGATATCTCTCAATAAGGATGAAGTTCCGGTTGTTGAAGCAGGCGCCATATTTAAAATTACCGCCTATATCGGAGACACGGCTGTAAAGACCTGCGATATACATGTCGCACCGAAAAATGACGATATCTGGACGGTTCAGCTTGACAAGTCTGTCGAGGGCAAGACCAGATTCCTGTTCGCGGCGGATATTTCAACCCTTAAGGGATACAAGGCAGTGGTCAATGGTACTTCCACATTTACGCCTGCTCAGGATGGAAACGCCCTTGTTATTGACTACGCGGCGAAGGCCGGAGATACTTTTGTGATCAGCGGCGTGAAGTATGCGAAACTCTTCCCGAGCTACAGCTTTACATTCACGGTGAAGTAAGACAGATAATTATTAAAATACTCCTGAAAAGGCAGAAGAAAGCCCGCCTCACGGCGGGCTTTCTTCTGCCTTTTCAGCGCGTTCATTCGCGCTCCGTGTAGTATCTCTCCATGTCTTCCTCATCCCTTATCTCCAGGCCTCGTTCTCCGGCCAGCGACTCAAGATGATGCGTGAACTCATGCCTCAGCGTTTCTCTGAGCTTTTTTTTAAATGCGTCTCGCGGGAGATGGCCGTAAAGCGTGGAAAACGACCCAAAATAGATTATAATGTATCTGCCCATACGCCAGTCGCGCACATACTCCCCCATAATATAGAGATCGTCGGCGCGCCGCTCGGGATGCAGCTTTGTATCCGGCAGCAGAGATATCCCGCCGTTGAGCTCGCCGTAAAACTCCTGCGGCAGCTCGCACGCCAGCTCATCAAGCATCTCCTGCGCCTCTTCAATCGTAATCATCCTTACCTCCTAATCGAGTAACATATCCTACTCTGATCTTACACCAGCGGAGAAGGGAAAGTCAAGCGCGTGAAGTTTTGCGCAACAAAAAACCGCGGCAAGACTGCCGCGGATACGTTTGGAGGCGCCACCCAGATTTGAACTGGGGAATCGGGGATTTGCAGTCCCCTGCCTTACCACTTGGCTATGGCGCCAAACAGATTCAGCGCATTTCGGCAGGGGCAAGACCCCTGCCGAAATCTCTATGGAGCGGAAGACGAGATTCGAACTCGCGACTTTCACCTTGGCAAGGTGACACTCTACCACTGAGTCACTCCCGCAAAAATGGTGCCTCCGGTCGGAATTGAACCAACGACACGAGGATTTTCAGTCCTCTGCTCTACCGACTGAGCTACAGAGGCAAAACTTGGCGACCCGGATGGGACTCGAACCCACGACCTCTAGCGTGACAGGCTAGCGTTCTAACCAACTGAACTACCGGGCCACATTGCCTTGCGGAGCCAAACCGCCGCCAATACGCATAAAAGCCGGAACAAATTACCCGCGCTTAAATCCCGTGGCAGCGAAAGTTATTATACAAGACTTAGATATGTCCTGTCAAGATTAAAATTAAATTTCTTCATCTGCGGGACAAATAAATGTCTTGACACCCCCTATGGGCAAAGTGTATAATGCTTATCGTTGATGGAGCCGTAGTGATATGGGGTTTTAGCTCAGCTGGTAGAGCGCCGCGTTCGCAATGCGGAGGTCAGGGGTTCGATTCCCCTAAGCTCCACCAAGTTATGCGTCCCTGATGCACTCAGGGAGGAAAACGCCCCCGTATCTATAGATTGCGGGTGCGTTTTTGTTTTTTCCGGACGGCTTATACCGGCAATTACGGAGGATTTTTTTATGGAAAACAGGCTTTCTCTCTCAGACGTGTTTGCCTCAAATGTATTCTGCGACGCCGTGATGCGCGAGCGCCTTCCCAAAACCGTTTACCGTTCCCTGCGCGCGACGATTGACGAGGGCCATCCCCTGGACGAAAACATCGCCGAGATCGTGGCCAACGCGATGAAGGACTGGGCGACCGACAAGGGTGCGACGCATTTTACGCACTGGTTCCAGCCCATGACCGGCATAACGGCCGAGAAGCACGACAGCTTTATCTCCATGCTGCCGGACGGCAGGATAATTATGGAGTTTTCCGGCAAGGACCTCATCAAGGGCGAGCCAGACGCCTCCAGCTTTCCCAGCGGCGGCCTCAGGGCGACGTTTGAGGCGCGCGGGTACACCGCGTGGGACTGCACCTCCCCCGCCTTTGTCAAGGACAACACACTGTACATACCTACGGTGTTTTATTCCTACACCGGACAGGTGCTTGACAAAAAAACGCCGCTCCTGCGCTCTATGGAGGCGCTCTCGAAGCAGTGTCTCCGCGTTTTGCGCCTTTTCGGAGATAATGAGACGCGCAGGGTTTTGACGACGGTTGGCGCGGAGCAGGAGTATTTTCTGATCGACAGGCAGCTCTTTGAGCGCAGGCGTGATCTTCTTTTCTGCGGGCGCACACTTTTCGGCGCCCCTCCGGCAAAGGGTCAGGAGATCGAGGGTCACTATTTCGGAAGCATAAATTCGCGCGTGAAGGCGTTTATGCAGGAGCTCGACCTTGAGCTCTGGCGGCTCGGCGTTCCGGCTAAGACGGAGCACAACGAGGCCGCCCCAGCCCAGCACGAGCTCGCGCCGGTTTTTACAACCGCGAACATCTCCACCGACCACAACCAGCTTATCATGGAGTTGATGAAAAAAACCGCGAAAAAGCATAATCTCGCGTGCCTGCTGGCGGAAAAGCCGTTTGCCGGCGTCAACGGCTCGGGCAAGCACATAAACTGGTCGCTTACAACGGACGGTGGGCAGAACCTGCTTGATCCCGGCACCTCGCCCCATGAGAATGCGAAATTCCTGACCTTTCTGTGCGCCGTAATACACGCCGTGGACGAATACGCGGATCTGCTGCACGTATCGATCGCGTCGGCCGGCAACGATGAGCGGCTTGGCGGCGGAGAGGCCCCTCCGTCCATCATCTCGGTCTCGCTTGGGGATCATCTCACAGGCCTTTTTATGCAGCTTGAGAGCGGCGGCGAGAACAGCCTCAGCCAGGACGGGCTTTTGAAGGTGGGCGTGAAAAGCCTGCCGCGCCTCCCCCGCGACACGACCGACCGCAACCGTACATCTCCGTTCGCCTTTACGGGCAACAAGTTTGAATTCCGCATGCCGGGGTCGTCGATCTCAATCTCCGGACCGGTGTTTATAATGAACACCATCGTGGCCGAGATCCTCTCGCGATACGCCGACAGGCTGGAAAAAGCCGAGGATTTTGAGAGCGAACTCTCCTCGCTTTTGGCCGAGGTCTCGCGCGAGCGCCGCCGGATAATCTTCAACGGGAACAACTACTCTTCCGAATGGGCCGCCGAGGCAAAGGAGCGGGGCCTGTGCTCCTTTGAGTCCTTTGTTGAGAGCGTGCCGAGGTTTCTTGAGAAAAAAAACATTTCGGCGCTGTCAAAGCACGGCGTGCTGTCCCCGGCCGAGATTGAGAGCCGCTGTGAAATCCTTTTTGAAAACTATGTGAGCGCCGTTTGCATTGAGGCGCTCACAATGATCTCTATGTCGCGCACCGAGCTCCTTCCCGCCGCGCTCCGTTTTAAACGCGAGCTTTCCGAGGGCATTGCCGCATCCTGCGCCTGCGGGCTGCCCGACGCGCCGGAGCGCGTGATCTTTGAAAGCATTTCCGGTATTATCTCCGCTTTTTTGGAGGATATCGCGCTTCTGGAACGCGGGATGCGGGAGCTTGAGGCCTCGGAGGACAGCCGAGCCTCCGCCGAGCGGTGCAGATACGGCATTATCCCGGCCATGAGGCGCGTCAGGGCGCACGGAGACGCGCTCGAGGGCATCGTCCCGCGCTCTCTGTGGCCGATTCCGACATATGAGGACATGATGTTCAGCCTTTGATTTTTCCCAAGACATAAAAATGCCCCTGTTCAGCTCATGAACAGGGGCATTCGCTTTAGACAACAAAGTTCACGATGTCGGGCCGCCGCTGGGCCGGCTCGGGGTCGGCGCAGTCTTGGTACCCGACCGCGAGCGTCAGAACAGGCTCGTAGCCTTCCTTGATGCTCAGCTCCTTCCGCAGGCGCGCGAGATTGTCCCCGGTCATGCCCATCAGCCCGAGACCGATGATGCACGAGCCGAGCCCCAGCGAATGGGCTGCCACGGCCATATTCTGCGCGGCCGCGCCGCAGTCACCGGCGTAATACCGGCTCTCCTTGTTTCCGGATATGAATATGACCGACGGCGCGCCGTAAAACGTCTCGTATCCAGGCGTGCCGGCGCGCTTTTTCGCGTTCTCGTTCCCGGATTCAAGCATGGCTTTTATATTCACGCCGACGATCCATTTTATCAGCTCGCGGTTTTGCACAACCGTAAACTGCCACGGCTGCATCCCGTTGGCGCTCGCCGTATACTTGCCCGCGAGCAGAACCTGCTCCAGCAGCTTTTCATCAACCGGGTCAGGCTTAAATGCCCTTATACTGCGGCGCCTGAGCAGGGAATCCATTGTTTCGTTCATTTCGGCACATCCTTTCAGAGTATATCATTTTGCGAAGGCGCGCCTTTATCCATTTTTGCGCCTTTCGAGGAAGCTGCCGATGCGCGCGAAGGCCTCCTTCAGCTGTGAAATCGAGGTGGCGTAGCAGGCGCGGACATACCCCTCTCCGCATTCGCCGAACGCGTTGCCCGGCACCACCGCGACCTTTTCCTCGATCAGCAGCCTTTCACAGAACTCCTCGCTGGAAAGACCGGTGGATCTTATGCACGGGAATACGTAAAAAGCGCCCTGCCCCTCAAACGTGGTCAGCCCGAGTGAATTGAAGCTGTCGATCACAAAGCGGCGGCGGCGGTCATAGTCACGCCGCATCTCCTCGATGTCCTCGTCGCCGCTGCGGAGCGCCTCAATCGCGGCGTATTGGCTCGTCGTGGGAGCGCACATGATCGCGTACTGGTGGATTTTCATCATCTGATGGATGATCGGCGCTGGCCCGCAGGCGTACCCTAGTCTCCATCCGGTCATGGCGTAGGATTTGGAAAAACCCTGCACAACAAGAGTGCGCTCGGCCATGCCCTCGAGGTTCGCTATTGACACATGCTTCTGCCCGTATGTCAGCTCGGCGTAAATCTCGTCGGAGATAACAAAAAGGTCGTTGTCGAGGATAATCTGCCTGATCGCCTCAAGCTCGCCCCTGTTCATTATGCCGCCCGTAGGATTGTTCGGATACGGCAGGATGAGCGCCTTTGTCTTCGGCGTAACGGCCTGCGACAACAGCTCCGGCGTCAGCTTGAAAAGATCCTCCTCGCGCGTCCTGACCGGCACGGACACGCCTCCCGCAAGGGTCGTAATCGGCCCGTAGCACACAAACGAGGGCTGAGGGATTATAACCTCGTCGCCGGGATTGATAACCGCCCTGACGGCCAGGTCGATAGCCTCGGAGCCGCCGACGGTGACAAGTATTTCGTCGCGGGGCGAATAATTGAGGCTGAACCTGCGGAGCATAGTTTTTGATATCTCATCGCGCAGCGCCTTCATGCCGGAGTTCGGCGTATACTTCGTGTGGCCCTTTTCAAGTGAATAAATGCCGGCGTCGCGCACGTGCCACGGCGTCACATAATCAGGCTCGCCAACGCCGAGGGAAATCGCATCCTTCATCTCCTCAAGCAGATCAAAAAACTTCCTGATTCCTGACGGTGCGATGACACGCGCGTTTTCCGAAATAAACCTGCTATAGTCAATCATACCATCAAAATCCTTTCTTCCTGAGGCTCCGGCGTCGTGAACACAACGCCGTTTTCCTTGTATTTTTTCAGGATAAAATGCGTTGCCGTGGCAGTGACGCCCTCAATGGTGGCAAGCTTCTGCGCAACGAACAGCGCAACCTCCTTCATCGTGCGTCCACTGATGACAACCGTAAGGTCGTGCCCTCCGGACATGAGAAACACGCTCTCAACCGCGTTATACTGAAAAATTCGCTCCGCCACGCGGTCAAAGCCCTCACCGCGGGACGGCGTGACCTTCACCTCGATAAGCGCGGAGCAGGTCTGCCCCTCCGTCTTGTCCCTGTCGACGACAGCCCGGTATCCGAGGATGACCCGCTCGCTCTCCAGCCGCTTTATCTCAGACGCAACATGGCCCTCGGTCATGCCGAGCATCGTCGCAATCTGAGCGGTGGTCAGAGTGCAGTCTTTCTCGAGGACTTTGAGTAGTTCTTCCATATATGCTCCACCCTTTCTCGGAATTATTTGCCGGTAACGCAAAGATATTATACTACATAGCGGGCATGAAAAAAATGCTTTTTTTCATTTTTGTTATTTTTCCCTTTTTATTCCTAATAAACGCCTCAAAATGGGGCCGCGCCGGTTGGCACACTTAACAAATGGCAAAATATTTACGATATATCCATCATGAGGCAAACAGACATGGCGGTATCACTCCTGCAATTTATGGAGTGCAATCTTAAAATTGCCAAAGCAATATAAAGGAGAATATTTGCATTTTCTTTTTATGCGTGATAAAATACTGTATTGGTTTGTCGGATGGCAAGCCTTTATCGCCCAAAATATTTGCCCGGAGGGCATATTTGGTGTTTTGGAGTGCTCAAATGAAGGAAAAAAATACCGAATCTTGGTGGAAAGGCCTTAACAGAGTATACCTTGAGGCATACAACCTGAGCTGGCTCTCGGCCATCAGGAAGGGCATGCTGAACATGGCGCCGCTCATTCTCATGGGCTCGATCGCCGTGCTTATAAATAATTTCCCCCTTCCCTACTATCAGGAGTTTATGCTGCGCATCTTTGGGGAAACATGGAAGAGCTTCGGCTCCAGCGTGTGGAACGCGTCGTTCGGCATTATGTCCATGGCCATGGTTTTTTCAATCTCATACGCCTACTGCGAAAACCATGAGCTCGTCAAAACAGGGAAGACGAACCCTGTCATCTGCGCGCTTATCAGCTTTGCGTTTTTTATGCTGATCACACAGTCGGCTGACGGAAGTTTTGCCTTTGATCACTTTGGAGCCACGGGTCTTTTTCTGGCCCTTATTGCATGCATAATCTCGGCCACGCTTTTTCTGTTTTTATCCAGGCTCACATCCAGGTTTTTATTTTTTTCAGACGTTGACCAGAGCATCCCACAGGTCGTCAGCGCGATTATCCCGGGGGTAGTTGTCCTCGCGCTTGGCGCCTCCACAAAGATACTCATATATGACATCTTTGGCATGGATATCCACACACTTTTTTACGAAATGCTCCAGCGGCCCTTCCGAGATATGGTGAACGGGCCCGCTACGGCACTCATATTTAACATAACCAGCCACACCTTCTGGTTTTTCGGCATACACGGCAACAATGTGCTTGAACCTGTTTCAAGGGATGTTTTCGTTGCCGCGCAGACCGTGAACACGGCTGCCTATCTGGCGGGGGAGCAGGTTCCAAACATCCTGACAAAGCCATTTTTTGACGTTTTTGTCTTTATGGGCGGGTCGGGCTCCACGCTTTCGCTTATTGCCGCGCTTTTTATCGGTTCAAAACAGCGCAATCTGCGCAGTCAGGCAAAGATGGCCATCCTGCCCGGGATATTCAACATTAATGAGATACTTATCTATGGGCTGCCCATCGTTTTAAATCCGGTTTTTCTGATCCCCTTTTTGTCAACACCCGTTGTGCTGTCGCTCATCTCCTATGTCGCGGTTTTTTTCGGCATAGTGCCGAAAACCATAGCCACCGTGGACTGGACCTCGCCGATTATTCTCGGGGGCTACATGGCCACCGGCTCATGGACAGGCTCCGCTCTCCAGCTTTTAAACCTCGCCGTCGGAACGATCATCTACCTGCCCTTCGTACATGTGGCCGACAGGCAGAAGAAGCTTGAAAACGCACACTCGTGCAACGAGCTGTTTACGGTTGTCGAGCACAAGGCCGACCCGTCCGTAAAGACGCTGATCAACCGCCGGGACACCGTGGGCAACCTTGCGAGGCTTCTTGCCGGCGATCTTAAGACCGCCATTGCGACGAACAGCGAGCTGAGGCTGGAATACCAGCCTCTGACGGAGCGGACGGGGCGGTTGTTCGGCTTTGAGGCGCTGCTGAGATGGACGCACCCGCAGTTTGGCTACATCCCGCCGCCGGTTATTATCAGCATCGCGGAGGAATCCGGCCAGATATTTGAGCTTGGCGACTGGGTTCTGCGCACCGCATGCGCCGAACGGGCGAGATGGAACCGCGTCGGCATCGACAAAAGCATTATTATCTCAACAAACCTCTCGACTATGCAGCTCTCCGACAGCCTGTTGCTGACGCGCATAGAGAGCGCAATCAAAAACACGGGCATCGACGCGAGCCAGATCGAGATCGAGATAACCGAGACACTCGCGCTAAACCTCAGCGACGGGGTCATCTCCTGTCTTCAGGGCATTCGCGACCTCGGCGTCGTCCTCTCGATGGACGATTTCGGCATGGGGCACTCTTCCCTGCTCTATATAAAAAACTATCCGGTCGATATCATCAAGATTGACGGAACGCTTGTAAGCGACGTCGTGACCGACCGGAGCTGCCGTGACATAATCTCGTCGATTGTGTCGCTGTGCAAGTCGATGAACATCATCTGCATCGCCGAGTATGTCGAGACCGCGGAGCAGCGCGACGTACTTTACGACCTCGGGGTGGACTGCTTCCAGGGCTTTCTGTACAGCAAGTCCCTGATGCCGGAATACGCGATGGACTATATCTTCAGGCACTGAGCCCCGCCTGTCCGGCAAATTCGCCTTGACAGAGGCCCCTTGCCATGCATATAATGAAACCACTTTCCATATAGGCCGCCCGGGGATTTTCCCCGCGGCTGCACAAGCACTATTGCCGGCTTTGTCCGGCGCGAAGCCGGAGGCGGATTCATGAGGCTTGACCTGAGTTTTGTTTTCGACAATCCCGGCGAGCGCATCGGGTTTGACTATGAATTTATACTTTCCGACCTTGAGCTGAACTACGCCTTCCCGTTTGAAGAGCCAGTCCGGGTTCGCGGAGAGGCGCGCAACTCAGCCGGGGTGGTTACGCTCTCGGGCGCGGCTGCCTCGAATATGCACCTTTCCTGCGACAGGTGCGCCCGCGATTTCGAGCGGGTCGGCGAGTTTTTTGTCGAAAGGACTGTCGCGAGGTCGCTCTCAAACCCCGACGATCCTCAAAACGACGACGTTATCCTGGTCGAGAGCGGCGAGCTTGAGCTGGACGAGATCTTTATCCAGGAGATCATCCTCTCCTTCAACATGAAAACGCTCTGCTCGGAGCATTGCGGAGGTCTCTGCCCCAGATGCGGGGCAAACCTTAACGACGGGCCGTGCTCCTGCGCGGGAGAGCCAAATCCCGGCTTTGAGATACTGAAGAAGCTTCTTGAATAGCCGTTTTGCCTGAAAGGACGCAGGATGCGCGGTTTTTTTCTGCGGGCGACGTAAAAAGACCAAAGAATGTGGCTCAGACGGGTTGACTGATCGGCAATTTTATGCTAGTATTACTGGTGCTGTCCGGTTATGGACATAGAGCGAGGAGGTGTGATAATGGCGGTTCCAAAGAGTAAGGTTTCTAAACAGAGGAGAGACAAGAGGCGTTCGGCACACTGGAAGCTCTCCATGCCCGGTATGGTATCCTGCCCGAAATGCGGCGCTCTCAGGCTTACCCACAGGATTTGCAGAGAGTGCGGTTCCTATGACGGCCGTGAGGTTGTCAAGGTGGAAAAATCCAAGTGATTTTACCGGAAAAAGAAGGAGGATGAGTCCTCCTTTTGTTTTTATCCGGAGACTTTGGGGTTTTTGCCTTTTTGGGGCGGCGGCGCTCCGGTTCCGGCCATATCTGCCCGAAGGGATGCCTCTTAAAATGAGTTTTTTGATTATCTCCGTCGAGGAGGGTTCTTTCGCCCACAACGCGGGGGTGCGCGCGGGCTCGTCGCTCGTCTCGGTTAACGGGAGGCCTGTGCGCGACGTGCTCGACTACAGGTTTTTTGCCTATGACGAACGTATTGAGCTTGGATTGTTGTTACCCTCGGGCGAAAAAGATGTAAAGAGAATAAGAAAACCCGCAGGGGCGGATATCGGCCTCGAATTTGAGACCTATCTGATGGATAAGCCGCGCTCCTGCGCGAACAGGTGCGTCTTCTGCTTCATCGACCAGCTTCCCAAGGGCATGAGAGACACCCTTTATTTTAAGGACGACGACGCGCGCCTATCGTTTCTTACGGGGAACTATATCACGCTCACGAACCTGTCGCGCGCGGAGGTCGACCGCATAATTGAGATGAGGATCAGCCCCATTAACGTATCGATTCACACGCTGAACCCCGAGCTGAGAGTGAAGATGCTCGGGAACAGGCGCGCCGGAGAGGCGCTCGGGCTTTTTTATGAACTCGCGCGCGCCGGCATTTCGATGAACTGCCAGATCGTGCTCTGCCCCAGTCTGAACGACGGTGAGGAGCTTGACAGCACGATGCGGGGGCTTGCGAAGCTTTATCCGTCCGTCCAAAGCGTATCCGTCGTGCCTGTGGGCCTGACGAAATTTCGGGAAGGACTGTTTAATCTGACGCCTTTCCGCGCGGAGAGTGCCGCCAGAGCAGTCGCCCAGATAGACGGGTTCGGCAGCGCCTGTATGAAAGATCACGGCTCGAGGATTTTTTTCTGCGCCGACGAGCTTTACCTGAAGGCCGGGATCCCTGTCCCGGATTGCGGATATTACGAGGATTTTCCCCAGCTTGAAAACGGCGTCGGGATGATGGCGCTTTTTGAAGACGAATTTATGGACGCGCTCGGCGCCTTTGAGGCCCCCCGCCCGGTTCCCTTCACGGCCGTTACGGGCATGGCGGCGCACGCTTTTCTCGGGCGCCTTCTTGACGCGGCGGCGAAGCGGTGCGGCGGCGCGCAATTCCGGCTCTATGCCGTTGAAAATGAGTTTTTCGGCGGCGGGGTAGACGTCTCCGGTCTTATCACGGGCGGCGACATTTTGCGGCGGCTGCGAGGGAAAGAGATCCTGGGAAGCGTGCTCATCCCGTCGAATATGCTGAGAAGCGAGGGCGACATGTTCCTTGACGGCGTGACACTCACGGAGCTCTCTGAAAAGCTTGGGGCCGAGGTTGTTCCTATTTCTTCTGGCGATGAGCTTATACGAAAGATTTTGAGGTGAAAAAATGGCTTTGCCACTGGTGGCAATCGTTGGGCGGCCGAACGTCGGCAAGTCCATGCTTTTCAACAAGCTCGCGGGACGGAGGCTCTCCATAGTGGAGGATACCCCCGGCGTTACGCGCGACAGGATATACGCTCCCTGCTCGTGGTCGGGCAGGGATTTTAACCTTGTGGACACGGGCGGCATCGAGCCGAATACGGACGACGAGCTGCTGCTTTTCATGCGCGAGCAGGCCGGCATCGCGATTGACAACGCCGACGTTATCATACTCGTGACCGATCTCCGCTCCGGGCTCACGGCGGCGGATTCGGACGTGGCCTCAATGCTTTTACGCTCACAGAAAAAGATTGTTCTGGCTGTGAACAAGTGCGACTCCGTCGGGCAGATCCCTCCCGATTTTTATGAGTTCTATAACCTCGGACTCGGCGACCCTGTCGCCATCTCAGCCCTGCACGGCAACGGGACCGGGGATCTGCTCGACGAGTGCGTCGCGCTTATGCCGTCCGACCTCCCCGAGGACGATGAAGGGGAAACAATCAGCGTCGCGGTTATCGGCAAGCCGAACGTGGGCAAATCGTCGCTGATTAACCGCATCCTCGGCGAGGAGCGCGTTATTGTGAGCGACGTACCGGGCACGACGCGTGACGCGGTGGATTCGCTGTTTGAGAACGAATACGGCAGATTTAACTTCATCGATACGGCCGGCGTTAGGAAGAAGTCGCGCATTGAGGGCAGGATAGAGCACTACAGCGTGCTGAGAACCACGATGGCGGTCGAGCGCTGCGACGTCTGCCTGATACTTATTGACGCCCAGGAGGGCGTGACCGAGCAGGACACCAAGATTGCCGGGCTCGCGCATGAATCCGGGAAGGCGTGCATCGTCGTTGTGAACAAGTGGGATCTTGTCGGCAAAGACACGCACACGATGCCGCAGATGGAAAAAAAGATACGGGCCGATCTCGCCTTTATGCCTTACGCGCCGGTGATTTTCATCTCGGCGGTGACGGGCCAGCGTGTTCAAAGGCTTTTTGAGCGCATAAAATATGTTGACGGACAGAGCAGGACGCGCGTGACTACAGGTATGCTGAACAACGTGCTGGCCGACGCCGTCGCCCGCGTGCAGCCGCCGACCGACAGGGGCAGGCGCCTGAAGATATACTACATGACGCAGACCGGGGTGAGGCCGCCGTGCTTTGTGGTTTTTGTCAACGAGGCGGAGCTCTTTCATTTTTCATACAAAAGATACCTCGAAAACTGCATCAGAAGCGTTTTTGGCCTTGAGGGCACGCCTATACGCATGATAACGAGGCAAAAAGGCGACGAACGGCCATTCTAAACACATTTGCGAGGGGCAGCTTACATGGAAATTATCTGGAAATATCTTGTCGTGGCGGTTGAGGCCTACCTGCTGGGGAGCCTGAATTTCGCGATTATTATCTCACGCTTTATGGCCAAGACCGATGTGCGCGAGCATGGCAGCGGCAACGCAGGCTTCACAAATTTTCACCGCTCTGTGGGCGGGAAAAAGACATTTCTCGTCATCGCCGGAGACTGCGCCAAATGCGCCGTAGCCGTCGTCCTCGCCGGGCTGCTCCTGGGCGTGGAGGGCAGGCTTATCGCGGGAGTTTTTGTCATGCTTGGGCACATGTTCCCGCTGTATTTCAGCTTCAAGGGCGGAAAAGGCGTTCTCACGACCGCAGTTTTGATCTTGCTGATCGACTGGCGCTCGTTCCTCATGTGCATAGGCCTGTTCCTGCTCGTTGTGCTTGTAACGAGATATCTCTCCCTAGGCTCAATACTTGCCGTCGGCGCGGTTCCTTTTTCCTTTTTGTATCTCTACCGGGGCGACCCGAGCCTCGCCAAATATCTCGCGATAACGGCTTTCATGGCCGCGTTTATCATCTTTATGCACCGCTCGAACATAAAGCGCCTGATCTCAGGAAATGAGAACAAGTTTTCATTTAAAAGCGGGAAGAAAAAGGGCGGAGGGGACTGAGGATGCACTATCTTGACCACGCCTCCACGTCAAAAATGCTGCCCGAGGCCGTTGAGGCGGCACTGGCCGTCATGCGTGCCGCGCCGAGGAACCCGTCCTCGGTGCACAGGCTCGGCATCGAGGCTGAGCGCATTGTCGAGGACGCGCGGCGGGATATCGCCCGTGCGCTCGGCTGTGAAAGGGACGAGCTTTTTTTCACGTCCGGCGGCACCGAGGCCAACAACTGGGCCATCCTTTCGGGGGCGGACGGGCTCCCCGGCAGGGGCGGACTCGCACTTACCTCCGCGCTTGAACATCATTCCTCTCTCGAGCCTGTGAAGGCGCTTTCCCGTCGCGGCTTTGACGTGCGCGTCCTCCCGCCTGACAAAAACGGGGATATTACCCCCGCGCTTGTGCTGGACGCTTTCGAGAACGGGCCGTGCCTGATGTCCTTTATGCTTATTAATAACGAGACGGGCCAGCTTTCGGATATTTCCGGCATTGCGGACGCAGTAAAACGCCGTGAGGGCGTTTTTTTCCATTGCGATGCCGTGCAGGCCTTTATGAAGCATGACTTTTCCGCGCGTGAGCTGGGCGTATCCACACTGTCCGTCAGCGCGCACAAGATAGGCGGCCCGGCCGGCATCGGCGCGCTGTATGTCAAAAAGGGCGCGAAGCTGCCTCCTGTTTTCCTCGGCGGAGGGCAGCAGAAAGGTATGCGCCCCGGCACCGAACCTGTAGCGCTGATTTCCGCTTTTGCCACGGCCGTGAACTTGAGACGCGCAGCGCTGGCGGAGGATATAGCCAGGATGAACGCGCTCAGAGACCATGCAATGAAGCTTATCCTCTCTGCTGTTCCCGGAGCGCACATAAACGGCCGCCCGGACGCGCCGCATATATTGAATTTTTCGGTCAGATCTGCCCCAAGCGAGGTGCTGATACGCATGCTTCAGGACTCCGGGGTTTATGTCTCGGCAGGGTCCGCGTGCTCGCGCGGCAGGCGGAGCCATGTGCTGGCCGCCCTTGGGATCGAGCCCGCTCTGTGTGACGGCGCTCTGCGCGTATCCCTGTCTCCCGAGAGCACGGAGGCGGACATAGAGGCGCTGTGCGGCGCGCTATCGAAAGCGCTTTTGTCGCTTGGAACTGGAAGGTGAATTACGTGAATAGTTATAACGAGATAATCCTCCTCAAGCAGGGCGAGCTTGTGCTGAAGGGCCTTAACAGAGGGAGATTTGAGGCGCGCCTGATCGCGAATATCAAGCGTCGGCTGCGCCAGATAGGCGAGTTTGACACCCGCTCGGCACAGTCGACGATATACGTCGAGCCAGTGGGTGAGCAGGACATGGACGCGGCATACTCGGCGCTCTCCAAGGTTTTCGGCGTGGCGGCAATGTCGCGCGCGGCGGTGTGCGAAAAAAATATTGATGAAATAATAAAAGCCGCGAAAGAATATCTTAAGGATGAGCTTTCCTCCGCCTCCAGCTTTAAGGTTGAGTCGCGCAGGGCCGACAAGTCCTTTTCAATGACCTCGCCCGAGCTCTCGGCTGAGGCCGGCGGCGCGCTGCTCGAGGCCTTTCCCCACCTTAGGGTTGACGTCCGGTCGCCGGAGGCGCTTGTTTTTATCGAGGTTCGGGAATCTGCGGCCTACGTCCATATGGCCTCAAAGCCCGGCGCGGGCGGCCTGCCCGTGGGGACCGGTGGCAGGGCGGCTGTGCTGCTCTCCGGCGGGATTGACAGCCCGGTCGCGGCTCACATGATTGCCAAGCGCGGGATTGAGCTCATTGCCGTGCATTTTTTCAGTTATCCCTACACCTCGGAGCGCGCGAGGGAAAAGGTGGTTACTCTGAGAGAGCTTCTCAGCGCGTACTGCGGGCGGATGCCCCTTTTTGTCGTGCCGTTCACAAGGATCCAGGAGCAGATACGCGCCTCGTGCGACGAGGATTACTTTACGCTGATAATGCGCCGCTTTATGATGCGCATCTCCGAAAAAATAGCACGGGAAAACGGCTGCTCGGCGCTGGTCACCGGCGAGAGCCTCGCGCAGGTCGCAAGCCAGACGCTTGATGCGCTGCATGTTACGGGCAGCGCCTGCATGGTGCCGGTTCTGCGCCCCGTCATCGGGATGGATAAGGAGGAAATCGTCACCTTGGCGCGAAGGATCGGCACGTTTGAAACCTCTATCCTGCCTTACGAGGACTGCTGCACGGTGTTCACCCCGAAGCACCCGAAGACAAAACCGCGGCTTGAAAACGTTTTAAGGATTGAGTCGGCGCTCGACATCGAGGTGCTTGAAAACGAAGCCGTACTCTCGGCGGAGCTTTTAAAAGGCTAGCGCATACGGTTAATGGGAGTGATAAAATGAGTAAAACCTGCGAGCTTCTCGCCATAGGGACTGAGCTTCTGCTCGGCAACATCTGCAACACGGACGCTCAGTTTTTGTCACAGCGCCTCAGCGAGCTGGGCATCAACGTGTTTTTTCACACCGTCGTGGGCGACAACCCCGAACGGATCTCAAAAGCTGTGGAGATCGCGCGCGGCAGAAGCGATATAATAATCACAACCGGCGGGCTCGGCCCGACGTTTGACGACCTGACAAAGGAAACCGTGGCCGCGTGCTTTGAAAAAAAGCTTATTCTGCATGAAAAAACCGTTTTACGCATTGAAGAGTATTTTAAAAAGCTCGGGCGTGTGCCAACTCCGAACAACCTGCGCCAGGCCATGCTGCCCGAGGGCTGCACCGTGCTCGACAACGGCTGCGGCACGGCGCCGGGCTGCGCGTTTGAGGCCTGTGGCAAGCATGTCATCATGCTGCCCGGGCCTCCGCGCGAGTGCGAGGCGATGTTTATCTCCTCGGTTTTGCCGTATCTTTCAAAGCTTTCCGACGCGAATATTTTTTCCCAATCCATACGTATCTTTGGAATGGGCGAGGCCGAGGTCGAGTTCCGCCTGAGCGGCATGATTTCAAATATGCAAAACCCCACCGTCGCGCCCTACGCGAAGGACGGCGAGGTCATGCTGAGGGTCACGGCGAAGGCGGCCTCGGCAGACGACGCCCGCGCGCTCACCGACCCGGTCGTGCAGGCAATCTGCGCATCCCTTGGCGACGTTGTCTACGGCGTGGACACCGATTCGCTTGAGCAGTCCGTCTCCGCGCTTCTAAGAAGCAGGGGAATGACCCTCGCGACGGCCGAGTCGTGCACCGGCGGTCTGATATCCGCCCGTATGACCGAGCTGCCGGGCGCCTCGGATGTTTTTTCGGGCGGCGTCTGCACATACCGCGACGAGGCAAAAACCGCGCTTCTGGGCATATCTCCAGAAACCATCTCTCGCTTTGGCGTTGTGTCCGAAGAGGTGGCCCGCGGGATGGCCCGCGCCGTGAGGGAAAAGCTGGGCGCGTCCATTGGCCTGGGCGTCACCGGATACGCAGGCCCGGGCGGCGACGGGAACGGGGAGCGCGTGGGCAGTGTGCATATCGCGCTTGATGCGGGAGACTTTGCAGCGCACAGGGAGCTAAAACTCGGGCTTGACCGTTCGCGCATACGGCGCACGTCTTCCAGCCACGCACTCGATATGGTGCGGCGGTACCTCTCGGGGCTCAGCTGATGAGCCGCGAAGCTGTTTTTCCCGGCGGCTTCAGGCTTATACAGCGGGAGGGCTGCCTCCGCCTCGGGCAGGACACCGTCCTGCTCTCTCATTTTACAAAGATTCGTCCCCGGTCGCGCGTGTGCGACCTGGGCTGCGGCTCAGGCGCTCTGAGCCTTCTTCTCGCTACCCGCCACGAGAGTATTACGCTGGACGCAGTCGAGCTTGTCCCCGAAGCCGCCGCGCTGGCGCGTGAGAACGCGGAGCTTTCCGGCTTTTCGGGGCGTATATCCGTTTTCGAGGCGGATCTCAGAGAGCTTTCCGGCGTGCTTTCCCCCGGCGCTTACGACAGCGTTGTGACGAATCCGCCTTATTTCAGCGATAATTCCGGCGCGCTGCCAAAAAGTCCCGCCCTTGCGGACGCGCGCCACGAGCGGGCCTGCACCATAGAGGATATCTGCCGTGCGGCGGAAAGGCTTCTCAGATGGGGCGGGACGTTCTCTCTCTGCTTCCGCCCCGAGCGGCTCTGCGACCTGATGTGCGCGATGAGGGCGTCGGGACTGGAGCCTAAGCGCCTGCGCTTTGTCCGCCACAGCGCCGAAAAGCCGCCGTCCGCCGTCCTTGCCGAGGGCAAAAAGGGCGGCCGCCCGGGCATAAAAACTGAGCCGCCGCTCCTTGTAGAGGGGCAGGACGGTTCCTTCACGGAGGAGTATCTTCGAATTTACGGAAAGGACGGATGAGCGATGCTGAACGTAAAGCTCATATGCGTTGGCAAGCTCAAGGAGAGCTATTACGCGGAGGCCTGCGCGGAATACTTAAAGCGCCTTTCTTCCTTTTTTTATGTTAGCGTCGTCGAACTGCCTGAAAAGACGCTGCCCAAAAACCCGACACCCGCGCAGATACAGGACGCCTTGCGCGTCGAGGGAGCGCGGATAACGGAGCATATCGCGGGACTTTCCGTTGCTCTCTGCGTTGAGGGGGCGGCGCTGTCCAGCGAGGAGCTTGCCCTGAGACTAGGGCAGTGGAGCATGTCCCACGGCGCTCTCAGTCTTATTGTCGGCGGCTCATTCGGGCTGGATGAGAGCCTGAAGGCCGGATGCGGATTTCGCCTCTCAATGTCGCGTATGACCTTTCCTCATCATCTTGCGCGCGTAATGCTCCTCGAGCAGATTTACAGAGCGGGGTGCATCGGCTCAGGCAGGAAATACCACAAATAGAGGCCTCGCAGGCGGTTATCATCCGCGCTGCCGGGGCCTCTTTCACACTTTTTGCCGCAGCGGTCAGCACTACGGTCAATTTAACAAAAATTAATATATTTTTGTTGACACCATACTACAGTTTTCATATCGAATCTACGATAGAATATGTACACAGCATTTTTTGCAAAAGAAAGAAAGGGGTGAAAGGGTTATGATGCCGGCTGAAACTGACAAAAATTTGAGGCGTTTTGACTCTGAGGAGAGCGGCGCGAACGGGGATCGCGCTTGGGACATTGATGATCTGATCTACGACGAGTTTGTTACCATTACCGTGAGCGACAGGTAGATCCCCTGGCAGAAAGCGATGCGCGGGGATTTAATCAGTGGTTAATTAAGTCGGGCTCCGGCAAAACGGCGCGAATATGCGCGCCGTTTTGCCGGGGCTTTTTGACTTTTTTGCCCCAGGCTACTCCTCACCAAAGATCCTGTTGTAGGTACCCCAGCCGACGACGCCGTCGACCTTCAGCTTATAGGCCTTCTGAAACTGGCGCACCGCCTGCTCGGTCTGTCCGCCGAACCTGCCGTTAACCGGCCCGGAATAGAATTTCAAAGCGCGCAGCGCCTTTTGCACCTTCAACACGTCCGAGCCGAATTTTCCGCTCTTTAATGCGCGAAAAACAGGCTCGCTGTGCGTTATTGTGACGTTTGTGCCGATCGGTATGTATTTTTTCAGGTGCGCCACGTCGCTGTTCTTCATACGGATACATCCCTTTGAGCCGTTTCGCACACCGACGTCCCAGGGCTCTAGCGTACCGTGAAAGCCGTATTTCCCCCAGGGGACGTTCAGCGCGATCCAACTCCCTCCAAAACCCTCACCCCAGTTGGCCTTGCCGACTATCTGAAACGTGCCCAGCGGCGATGGCGTGGAGGCCTTTCCGCCGGAAATTGGGTAGGTTTTGTGAACGCTTCCATCCTTATATACGGTCGCAATGCATTTATCCAGATTGATCCAGATTGAGTATCCGCTTTCGGCAGGGTTGAAAACCGGCGCAAACTCGTCCGGCTCAATTATCGGATAATATATATCCCCGGCGGCCCGCTCAAAGGCAAAGTGCTCAATTGACGGGGCCGCTGCCAGATAAGCGGCGGCAAGCAGCAGAAGCAAGAGGCAGAAAAAAGCTGCCCTTTTGTGTCGGCGGCCGAGTATCATTATTTTCATAGCAGTCCCCCTCAAAGCAGGATCTTTTTGCCGCCGCACTTGCCTCAGGCCTGCCCCCGCGCTTAGGGCAACACCGCACAAAGAACGTCTGACAACTTTGCGTGCGTCTTATTTACAATTTCACACGGCAAATTCGGCGGATACAAAATTCTATGCGTTTTTAAGGGGCGGCATGACCATTTTTTGAGGTTGGGAACGCAGCGGTCACGCCCGCGGCGCAGCACAGCGCCGCCGATGCGATATACACAGCCTCAAATCCGAGCGAAACGGACAGAGCCCCCCATACAACCGCTCCCACCCCGAGGCCGAAGTCGAGCGAGGCATAGTATGTGCCGCTGGCTTTGCCGTGACGCTCAGGCGGCGTGTTTTTAAGCGCGAGCGCGTTCAGCGCGGGCATACTCATGCCCTGACCCGCGCCAAAAATGGCCGCCCCGGCGCAGTGCGCCGCGAAGGACGCCCCGAAAACCGTCAGCAGATATGCCCCGGCGAGCAAAGCGCACGCAGGCAAAACACTCATCCGCACGCCTCCCTTTTCCAAAAGTCCGCCGAGGAGCAGCCTTGCCGCTATCATCCCGCCCGCCGACACAGCCAGGTATATTCCGGCATATCCTATTCCGCGGTGCGAAAAAAACGTGGGCAAAAAAACGGAAACCGACGCCGAAGCGAAGGTGAGCAAAGCCTGCATCAGCGCTGCCTTCAAAGAGGATCTCTCCAAAAAATCCCATATGCCTTTTTTACTTCCCATCTTTTTTTCTTTCCGGCAGGCCTCGCGCGTACCCTTTTGGAAGATTGTCAGAGCGCAGGAAAGCGCCGAGATCGCGAGCACGGCTGCAAACAGAAGATGTCCTCCATACCTTTCGAGCAAAAAAAGCCCCAGCGCCGGAGCCACGGCAAGGGACACCGACTTCGCCACGCCGTAATACCCGATGCCCTTTGAAAGCCTTTCTTTCGGCAGCAAATCCGCGGCCACCGCCGCGGCCGCGGTCGTCAGTACGGAGTATCCGGCGCCCTGGAGCACGCGCAAAAGCGCGATAAGCCATATACTTTTAAAAAACAAAAATCCGGCTGAGGCCAGCGCGTACAGCGCGGAGCCGAAGATCATCACGGGCCTGCGCCCGAGCCTGTCGCAAAGCCTGCCGCCGAAAGGGCGCGCCGCCAGCGAGGCGAGCACGTATCCGCCCATCAGGTACCCCGCCGTGGACGGCTGCATCCCAAGCGCCTCGATATAAAGCGGGAGCGTAGAGACGATCAGCTGCATGGCCATCCCCGAAAGGAACGAAACTGACGTTATCGTGATAAACGCGGGCCTCAATCGCATTTTTCCACCTCCCTAAGCCAAGCTACTGCAAACCCCTATCTTTTCCCCTCGCGGCGGGGGATATGCGCCATAAAAGCGCATGAATGCGATTTTGGACAGCCTGACTGGGTATTGTGCTCTTATTTGACTGAAATTCGCCGGATTAAATTATAAAAATTTACTATCAAAAAAGAAGGCGTTATCTGATATAATCTTTTTGAATCAAGTTGCAGATACTAATTCACGGCTTTTTGCCTGCTCAGCCGCGTTTTTGGCGAATGGAGGGATATTATGCGGAAATACCTGGCTGTTTTGCTGCCGGACGATCAGAGCCCTTCCGGATCCTTGGCTTATTGCCTGCGTGAGGTGCTTTTCACGCCCGTGCTTGAATGGACGCTTGGAAGCCTTTCCGGCACTGAAGTTACAAAGACGCTTCTCGTATCGGACGACGAGGAAATCCGAAAGCTCGCGAGAGGCCTCAGGGACGATATCATCGACTGTCGCACGCAGGATTACGGCTCCGTCCTCGGTTCCGTCATGGAATCGGCGGGGGCGGACTGCGTGCTTTTCATTTCTCAGAGCATGCTGATAGCGCAGCCTGTTTCAGAGCTTCTTGCCTCCTTTGACGGCGAGGACGCCGTTTTTTGCCACCCGTTCGGCCAGCGGCTCGACATGTATCTCACCTCGCGCAAAGACATTGCGCCGAAAACCGCTCCCAACTCCGCAAGGCTGTTTGAAAAAGCCTTTGAAGAAGGCCGGGCGGCGAAATTTGAACTGACAACCCTCCGTGTGTGCCATGCGGAGTCCTGTCAGCTGCTGCACACCGCGCAGGAGGAGCTCTGCTGGGAGATCATTGAGCGGCATATGGAAAACGGAGTAATGTTCATCGGCGATTCCTCGTTTATCTCCCCTCAGGCTGTTATCGGCGAGGGTACGGTTATCTATCCTAACACGATCATCAAGGGGAAGACCGTAATCGGGCGCGGCTGCCGCATAGGGCCCTCCACCTTGCTCGAAGGCGCCGAAATCGGCGACAGTACGACTGTGAACTCTTCGCAGGTGCACCGTTCAAGGATCGGAAGCGGCTCCACCGTCGGCCCGTTCACGTATATCCGCCCGGGCTGCGATCTGGGCGACGGGATTCGCATCGGCGATTTTGTAGAGCTGAAAAACTCGACTGTAGGCGACCGGTCGAAGGTCTCCCACCTGACGTATGTCGGCGACACAGACGTCGGGCGCGGGGTGAATATCGGCTGCGGCGTCGTCACGGTCAACTACGACGGCGTCAATAAATACCGCACGGGCATCGGCGACGGCGCGTTTATCGGCTGTAACACCAACCTGATCGCGCCTGTCAGCGTCGGAGAGGGCGCGTATACCGCCGCCGGTACGACCATAACGCACGACGTACCCCCGGGGGCGCTCGCCATAGGACGCGTCCGCCAGTCCGTCAAGGAGGACTGGGCGAAGGGCAAACTGAAGAAAAAGGACTGACCTTGTCCTACGGGCAGGATGCAAAAGATAAATCATATGGGAATGGAGAGATGATGAGATGATCCCTCACGGCAAAAACATCAAGATTTTTTCCGGAAACTCTCACCTGAGGCTCACGCAAAATATGTGCGACAGCCTCGGGCTCAGGCTTGGCGACTCCGAGGTGAGAACCTTTTCCGACGGCGAGATATCCGTATCGATCTATGAAACCGTCCGCGGGTCGGACGTTTTTGTGGTGCAGTCGACATGCGACCCGGTCAACAACAATCTGATGGAGCTTCTTATTATGATCGACGCGTTCAAGCGCGCCTCCGCGGGACGCATCACGGCGGTCATCCCGTATTTCGGATACGCGCGGCAGGACAGAAAGGCCAAGGCGCGTGACCCGATCTCCGCGAAGCTGGTGGCCGATCTGCTCACGGTGGCGGGCGCGAACAGGATACTTACGATGGATCTCCACGCCTCTCAGCTCCAGGGCTTTTTCAACATCCCGGTCGACAATCTTCTCGGCGCCCCGCTTTTTGTGCGCCACTACAGAGAAAAATTCGGTGATGACAGGCACAACATGGTCGTCGTATCGCCTGATATCGGCTCCGTGGCGCGCGCGCGCAGCTTTGCCCAGAGGCTCTCGATGTCGCTTGCCATCGTCGACAAACGCCGCCAGAAGGCGAACGTCTCCGAGGTCATGAACATTATCGGAGAGGTTAAGGGCAAGCGGGTTATTCTTTTTGACGACATGATCGACACCGCCGGCAGCCTGACGAACGCGGCGAAGGCGCTCATAGAGATTGGCGGCGCATCCGAGATCTACGCCTGCGCCACGCACGGCGTGCTGTCCGGCGGCGCTTATGAGCACCTCAAAAACAGCCCGATAAAAGAGCTTATCCTGCTCGATACGATTCCCGTTCCTCCGGAAAAGGCGAAGGAATGCAACATCACTGTGCTGCCGGTCGCTTCGCTTTTCTCAGAGGCCATTGAGAGGATCTACGAGGAGGTTTCGATCTCCACGCTGTTCGGATAGACCATGTTTTTTAAGAAGGACAGGCAGCCCTCGATAGACTTTATCGTTGTCGGACTTGGGAATCCGGGCCCCAAATATGAGTATACCCGCCACAACGCCGGGTTTCTGTCGCTCGACCTTCTCTCCTCGGCCCACGGCATCCGGGTTGACACGCTGAAATTCAAAGCGCTCTGCGGCAGAGGGCATATCGCGGGGAAAAAGGTGCTGCTCATGCGCCCGCAGACGTATATGAACCTGAGCGGCGAAGCGGCCGTGGCGGCGGCAGGCTTTTACGGCGTGCCGCTTTCAAATTTGCTTGTTATCTCCGACGACGCGGCGCTCCCAATGGGGCGTATACGCATACGCGAAAAGGGAAGCGCGGGAGGTCAGAACGGGCTGAAGGATATTATAAAACGGGTCGGATCGGAAGAGTTCCCCCGGGTGCGCGTCGGCATCGGAGCGGCCCCCGAGGGGTGGGACCTAGCCGACTGGGTGCTCGCCAAGCTTACCCAAAAGGAGCTCGCGTTTATGCGGAAATGCTGCGCGGCGGCGGCGGAGGCCGCCGAGGCGGTGATCAGATCGGGCGCGGCCGCGGCCGGGGCGGAGTTTAACGGCAGGGTGATCGAGCCTTAGGCCGCTCCGCCAGATTTCTCTTGCGCCTGAACGGGCGGACAAAAAGCTATGGAAAGAGGATCGATAATGGACATGTCATTTTTTGAGGATATGGAGGCCCGCATCCCCAAGGGCGAGGTCAGGACGCGGTTTGCCCCGTCGCCGACGGGATATATGCATGTCGGCGGCCTGAGGACGGCGCTGTATACCTTCCTGCTCGCAAGGCGCCGGGGCGGGAAGTTTATCCTGCGCATCGAGGACACCGACCAGGAGCGCTTTGTCGAGGGCGCTACCGAGGTTATATACCGCACGCTGCGCGACTCGGGGCTAAACTATGACGAGGGCCCGGATGTAGGCGGCCCGGTCGGGCCCTATATCCAAACGGAGCGGCGCGGCCTTTATGAGAAGTACGCGCGCCTGCTTGTCGAAAAGGGCGGGGCTTACTACTGCTTTTGCGGCAAGGAGCGGCTAGACGAGCTCAAGGCCGTCCACGAGGCCACAAAGGTGCCGCACAAGTATGACGGTCACTGTTCACGGCTCCCGCAGGCGGAGATTGAGGAAAAGCTCGCCTCCGGCATTCCGTATGTCGTCCGGCAGAAAATCCCTCAAGAGGGGCAGACGGGGTTCAATGACGCGGTCTTCGGCGAGATTACGGTTGACAATGCGACGCTGGACGACAATGTGCTCCTGAAGTCCGACGGGCTGCCGACCTACAACTTCGCGAACGTCGTCGACGACCATCTTATGGGCATTACGCATATTGTGCGAGGGTCTGAGTATCTCTCATCTACGCCGAAATATAACTTGCTTTATAAGGCCTTCGGATGGGACGTGCCGGAATATATCCATTGCTCTCCGGTTATGAAAAACGCCACGCAGAAGCTCTCGAAGCGAAACGGCGACCCGACGTATGAGGACCTGCTCGAGGCTGGATACCTGCGCGAGGCTATTATAAACTACGTCGCGCTGCTTGGGTGGAGCCCGAGGTCGGAGCGAGAGCTGTTCACGCTGGAAGAGCTCTGCGGCGCGTTCGACATCGAAGGCATCTCGAAGTCGCCCGCAATTTTTGACATCCAGAAGCTCGGCTGGTTCAGCGGGGAGTATATCCGCGCGATGGATGACGCGGCCTTCGCGGCGCTCTCGCTGCCGTATATCAAAAAGACGGTGCGCGGCGAATTTGACTACTCGGCCATATCGGCGCTTCTAAAGCCGAGGTGCGAAAGACTGGCGGATATACCCGAGCAGGTCGACTTTTTCGATATCCTGCCCGATTACGACTGCTCGCTATATGTCCACAAGAAGATGAAAACGACCCCTGAGAGCTCGCTTGAAGCCCTGAACGCCATAGCCCGTGTGCTCGAGAGCGTGGAGCCGTGGGTATTCCAGCCCATCCACGATGCCCTTCTGGAGCTTATCGCGGAAATGGGCGTGAAAAATGGACAGATCCTCTGGCCTCTGCGCGTGGCGGTGTCCGGGAAGCAGTTCACTCCCGGCGGAGGCGTTGAACTCAGCGCGATCCTGGGCAGGGATGAGACGCTGACGAGGATAAGGCACGGGATAAAAAAGCTGGGAGGTTAAAATGAAAAAGAGACTGGCAATCATCGGATACGGGAACATCGGGCGGTTTTCGATCGACGCCGTGACAGCGTCGCCCGATTTTGAGCTTGCGGGCGTGGTGAGGCGCGGCGGCGCCCCGCTTGACGCCTGTCATTCGGGCATTAAATCGGCCTCAGCAGTTACCGAACTCGGCCATGTTGACGCGGCATTGCTCTGCACGCCAACCAGGAAGGTTGAGGAAACCGCCAAGAAGCTTCTCGCGCTTGGGATCAACACCGTCGACAGTTTCGATATCCACGGGAAAATCCTGGCGCTGCGGGATGAGCTTGACCGGGAGGCCAAGGTCTCCGGCGCCGTCGCGATAGTCTCATCGGGCTGGGACCCGGGATCAGACTCGGTTGTACGCGCGCTGATGGAGGCCTGCGCCCCCCGCGGCGTCACGTACACAAACTTTGGCAGCGGTATGTCAATGGGGCATACGGTGGCCGCAAAGGCCGTTACAGGCGTCAGAAAGGCGCTCTCGATGACTATCCCGCAGGGCACCGGCGTCCACAGGCGCATGGTGTATGTCGAGCTGGAGGAAGGCGCGGCGCTGAGCGAGGTAGAGGCCGCTATCCTTGCAGACCCTTACTTTAAACATGACGACACCCGCGTAACCCAGGTCTCGGACGTCGACGCGCTTATCGACATGGGGCATGGCGTCAACATGGTTCGCAAGGGCGTTTCCGGCGTGACGCAGAACCAGCGCTTTGAGTTTAACATGTCGATTAACAACCCGGCGCTCACCTCGCAGATCATGGTCGCCTGCGCGCGCGCCTCGTTTTTGAGGCGGCCGGGCGCGTACACGATGGTTGAGCTCCCGGTGATCGATCTTCTGCCCGGCGACAGAGATAAAAACATCGACCGATTGGTATAGAATGAAATGAGTCCCCCTTGCGCGATGTGCCGCATGGGGGACTTTTTATGCTTAAAGTGTGATAATACACAAAATCTTTATGTGCCCGCGCCCAAACTGATGCAATCTTACAAAAGTGTCAAAAAAACAAATTAACTCTTGCAAAAACCGATAAAACATAGTATACTCAAAATGCAACGATTCCGCATTGCATTTTGCAAACCTGTGCTTTATATAATGTCCGTGCCCGGTAACATTATGATATATTTGCATAGGCGCAATCTGCTTTCTGCCTCCAAGGGCTGAGGGCTCCTGTCAAGACAGGAGCCCTCCTTTTTTATATTCATTTTTCAGGCCGCCGGCGTCTCCGAAGGCGCAGGCTCAGCCTGATCTCCGGGCGGGAGCGGATCCATCGGATCAGCTCCCGGAGGGAGTGTCGTGTCGGACGGAGGCGGTGAGGTGTGCGTCGCATCCCCGCCCGGAGGGACGGTTCCGTCGGGAGGGACGGTTCCGTCTGGAGACGGAGAGGTGACGCCCGACTGCGCGCTGTGTACCGGGCAGATCACGCGTTTGGAGAGCACATAGCCGTTGTCGGCGACGCCGGCGCCAAACGTCTCGCGTGTAATCGACAGCAGCGCGGCGTGCTTTGCCAGCTCCGCCGGGCAGAACGGCGAAAGAAGCTCGCCTGACTCGGCGCATATATCGGCAGGAACGTGCACGTTGCATACCTGCTTCGGCACATCCTCTCTGTAAAACTTTCCGGTTGCGATGCGGCTGCCCCTCGGGTCCATACCGCAATAAGGCCCGGGCGCGCGGCCGCAGTCAAGGCAGTAGCTCGCGGACACAAGCGCGCCGTCCTCCGGCGAAAAGAAATCTCTGTCCTCAAGCCCTTCGTGTACCCTTTCCATGACAAGCTTCCACATCGTAAGCGACGGGTTTGTGCTCGACTCGAGCTTAATCTTCTGCGGCTGCTCAAAGCCGAACCACACCGCGCCGACGTAATACGGCGTATAGCCCACAAACCACCTGTCCTTATCCTCGTTTGTCGTTCCCGTCTTTCCTGCCACGGTCATGTTTTTGAGCTTTGCCTTGGAACCCGTTCCGGAAGACACAACGTTCTTTAAGAGCGTGTTCATATAGTATGCCGTCTTTTCCTGCATCGCGGGCTCCGGCTGCTTAAGGGTATTGTCAAGCACCACGTCGCCGTTTGAGTCACGCACTACGGAATAGGTCTTGGGCTTTGTAAACATGCCCCGGTTGACAAACGCGGCGTATCCCCCCGCCAGCTCACGGACAGACAGCCCCTTTGTCAGCCCGCCCAGGCTGAGAGGAGCCACGTCGACGTCAGATTTGACGCCGCTTCCGCTCTTAACGCTGTCCACTAGGCTGTAAAGTCCAAGCCTGTTCTTCGCAAAATCGAAGGCGTACTGCGGGGTCATCTCCATGACCAGATGTGTCGGGATAGTGTTGGTAGACCGCGCCACCGCGGTCATAATATTGACTCTCCCGGCGTAGATACCGCCGTTTGTCGAGTTTTTGGGCCACGGCCTGCCGCTGAGCACGCGCGACGGTATGTCGTCCCTGACAGAATAAGGCGTGATCAGGCCGCTGTCCAGCGCCGGGCCGTATACAGTCAGCGGCTTAATTGAAGAGCCGGGCTGCCTGTAGGCCATAGTGGCGTAGTTAAATCCCATGTTTTTTGTTTTTTGTCCTCTGCCGCCCGCCATCGCCACGATATTGCCGGTGTACGGGTCGATAATGACCATCGAGGCCTGGGGAAGCTCGTCGCCGACGGCAGACCGTATCTTCGGAAAATTTTCGTCGTCTGCCCAAACCTCGTCCACAATCTTCTGCATGGCGGGGTCAATCGTGGCGTAGATCTTGTATCCGCTCCTGAATATAAGCCTGTTTGCCATCTCGCGCGTGATGCTCTTTTGCTCCATCAGGTCGTCTATAACGTCAAAAATAACCTGATCCACAAAATATGACCGCACCGTGCCCTCGTCCTCCGTATGCGTCGTCGCGGAGCCGCGCTTCAACACAATCTTCTGCTTCATAGCCTCGTCATACTCCGCCTGCGTGATCTCCCCGAGCTCATGCATGCGGAAGAGGATTGTCTCCTTGCGGTTCGTGCTCTCCTCAAAGTTCTGATAAGGGTCATACTTCGAGGGGTACTTCGTGATGCCGATAATGGTGGCGCACTCGGCGAGCGTGAGCTCGGAAAGATCCTTGTCAAAGTATACCCGCGCGGCCGTCTGCACGCCGTTGCACCTCTGTCCCAGGAAAATCGTGTTGAGGTACCATTCGAGAATCTGTTGCTTTGAATATTTTTTTTCAAACTCAAGCGCCTTAAAAATCTCGGTGATCTTGCGCTTGACGGTGACCTCATCTTCATGCGTAAGGTTCTTTATAAGCTGCTGCGTAATGGTAGAGCCGCCGAAGTTTGACTTCATGCCTAAAAACATGTTGACAAACGCGCCCCCTGTCCTGTACCAGTCTACGCCCTGGTGCTCTCTGAATCTGTGGTCCTCCGTGCAAATAACCGCTTTAATCATGTTTTCAGGAATATCTTCGTAGGAGACCCACACCCTGTTCTCAGACTCATAGAGCTGAGACATGATGACCTCCTCACCGGTATTCTTGTCAATGTAGCAGACGAAGCTTGTCAGATCAAGCGAAAAATCGTCCAGATTCACGTCTAACTCTGAGTTTATGTTGTTTGAGACATATATTGCCGCCATACAGCCCATCATCAGTCCGGTCGTCAGCCCGACCAGAATGAGCGTCCCCAGTATCTTCAGCGTCCACATCAGCGCCTTTGCGGCAGGGCCCACCGTTTTCTTTCTTTTGTTCACACGCTTCTCTCCGGTATCCATCACATCACCCGCTTTCCTCTTTGATGCCCGGCGGCATCTTTTTTTTTCAACGTACGAATATGCCGCTGATCCTCCGCGGGCAGTCAGCGGCGGGACACGGCGCAGAGCGGTATCAAAAAATGGGCGGCGCATCCGCTCTCAGCGCGCGCGCCCCGCGCCCATCCCCTTTTTTACCCTCTCAATGATTAAGATAACAAAAAAACAAAAACATGTCAATAAAATTGTATATTATTGGATACTTGTGGAAACACTACCTTTAAGCGTAAATGCGCCCGTAAGGGACGCCGCTCCCGGCGCCCCGCGCGTCCGGCTGGGTTGGCCCGCCGGGTTAAATATCTTAAGGCAACGCAAAATTTGCGGTAATTACCTTAAAGGTTTGGATGTGAAGCCATGAAAAAGAAGCAAATGCTCGCGGGCACCCTCACGGTATTTGTGCTGCTCGCGTTTCTGCTGTTTGCTGCGGCGCTCCTGAGGCAGAGGGAATATCCCACGCAAAAACAGATATATCCGGTGATGTCCCTCCATGAAGCTTCGCGAGGCGCGGACACTACGTCTGAGCCGGAGCCGGTAACCTCCGAGCTGACCGATGTTCAGCCGATGTACACGGTTATGGACTACGGCGGCAGACTCGCGGTATTCACGGCGTCCGGAGGGAGCGTGCCTGAGATGATAACGGCCATCGAGACCGGCCGCATGAGAAAAACAGACAGGGACAGCTTCCTGGAAGGCGTGCCGGTTTTCTCGGATGAGGAACTTTGCAGCCTGCTTGAGGATTTTGGCTCATAGACGGGCATGTCAAATTATCACTCCGACAATCTATGAGCCCCAGAGTTTTTTCTGCTTTTGATTGTCCAAGTGATATAGGAAGCCGCCCCCACCACTTAGGGGGGCGGCTTCCTATAATTTGAAAAGGTTGAAAGATTTATGAAAAATTGTCGGAAAAAGAAGAATAATCTGAAGATTATTTTGCTAATCTATTGTTTGGAATAATAAATATGTGTTATACTATGTGCAAATTTCCCTTGCGAGGCAATGACAACAGCGGGCTCTTTCCGGATTGTTAAGCGGGCGGAGCCACTGATCGGCAGAAAGCGGGAACAACGACATGTGTGAGATCATCACAGGGTTTGACGGCGCCGTGGCGCATTTTTTTGCATCCCTGCCGCCCGACGGCGCGCTGCTTTTCATTATGCGCGCTTTTTCGCTCGCACTTGACAACGGCGCGCTGCCGCTTGTGCTCGCCGCCGTCCTGCTGATACCAAAAAAGACGCGGTTTTCGGGGATCTGTATTCTTGGGTCGCTGCTTATATGCTTGCTCATTTGCAACGTGACGCTCAAGCCGCTTGTTCAACGTCCTCGGCCATTCGAGATCTACGGTTTCTCCCCGCTCGTCGCAACGCACGGAGATTTTTCATTCCCGTCGGGGCACACGGCGGCCGCCTTCTCGTGCGCCTTCGTCGTTTTCATGTCGCTTTCGCGCAGATGGGGCGCCTTTGCTCTCGGCTTTGCGCTGATGGTCGGCATATCGAGGCTTTATCTGCGCGTGCATTTCCTTACAGACGTCGTCTCCGGCGCGCTGATCGGCGTCATGTGCGCAATACTGGCTGTTTGCGCGACGCAAGCGCTTCGCCGATTTTATACACATCGCCGGCTCCTACCGTGAGCACAAGGTCGCCCTCGCCGACGGTTTCGGCCAGGTGCCTGACGACAGAATCGTGATCCGGCATAAACCTTGCGCCCTCTATCGCGTCAGCAAGGCTCTCGGCTGAAAAGCCCGTCTCGTTTTGCTCCCTCGCCGCATAGACCTCGCATATAATCAGCTCTCCGCAGTTTGAAAGCTCTCTGCAAAAATCGTCAAACAGCTTGATCGTCCGACTGTAAGTGTGCGGCTGAAACACGCACACAACGCGCTTTCCCATTCCGGAAACGGAGGATAAAAGCGCCCTCACCTCGGAAGGATGGTGCGCGTAGTCGTCAAATATCTGAGCTCCGTTATAGCTTCCCTTCAGCTCAAACCTGCGGCCGACGCCTGAAAAACCGGAAAGCGAGCGGCCGATTACGTCCGGGCTGATGCCAAGGCAGAGCGCGGCACAGGCGGCCGCAAGCGCGTTTTGCACATTGTGCCTGCCCGGAAGCCTGAGGCTCACGCCGGCGAGCGTTTCCCCCCGCCTGCAGATGTCGAAAGAATGTCTCCCGGACGTCTCGCTGAGATTCGCAGGATACACGTCCGCCTTACGGTCCATTCCAAATGTAATGACGCTGCAATTCAGAGGCTTCAACATGGATCTTACAACATCGTCGTCATTATTTGCGATGACGTATCCGCTGTCCGGCACAAGCCCGGCAAATCGTCGGAAAGACGCGGCTATATCGTCCAGATCCCTGAAAAAATCCAAGTGGTCGATGTCTATATTGAGCAGGACAGCGATAGTCGGCCTGAAGCTTAGAAAGGAGTTCGCGTATTCACAGGCTTCCATAATAATTGTATTGTTTGCGCCGAGGCGATGGCTGGCTCCTATCGAGGGCAGGAAGCCGCCAATCATCACTGTTGGGTCTATCCCGGCATCAAGCGCAATCTGAGTTGTCATAGAGGTCGTCGTGGTTTTGCCATGCGTCCCCGAGATGCAGACGGAATTTTCAAAGCCCTCCATAATCTTCCCCCAGGCCTGAGCGCGCTCGAAGACGGGGATATCCCGCTCCCTGGCGGCGATGACCTCCGGGTTGTCGTCGTGCACCGCGGCCGTTCTGATCACCATGTCCGCCCCTTCGAGGAAATCACATGTGTGCCCCAGGCTGACCGGGATGCCAAGCGACCTGAGCCGCATTACCGGGGCCCCCTCAGACGAGTCGGATCCGGAAACGACCAGCCCCCTCGTGCGCAGGACCTCGGCAAGCGCGCACATGGACACTCCTCCGATTCCTATGAGGTGTGCCCGCCTGCCCGGGTGCAGAAACTCTTTTATCTCCGGCATAAATACCTCCAAAACCATCTATCTCTCAGCGAAATGCTGGAAATTGAGCAATAACCCTCGTACATTGAAGTGTTTGACGTACATTCTTTCAGACACGGAAGCTTTGGCCTTTTGGGGTAAACACCGGCTCAGAGATTCTCTGAAAGAAAATTTTGGGTGCTTTGTCGAGTATTATTATATTTGATGCGGGCAAAAATATAAATACCCAAAGTAAAATCCATCTATTTCTTTTTTTTCCGGGTATGTCCGGACATCATTTCAATTAACAGGGAGGCGCAAATTTTGAACATCAGCGATATAAAGATCAGAAGAACGAAGGACGACGGCCGGATGAAAGCGATTGTCTCCATCACCTTCGACGAAGAATTTGTTGTGCATGACATAAAAGTGATAGAAGGACCGGAAAAGCTGTTTCTCGCAATGCCGTCCAGGCGGCTGCCCGAAGGCGGTTTCTGCGACATCGCCCATCCTATAAATGCCGAAGTCAGAGACAAAATTGAACGTGAGGTGCTCGCGAAGTACCGCGCTGTGCTCGAAGAAAGCGCCAGCTCACTTGAGCCTGTCGAGATATAATCCTGCATCCGGGCTCTGCGCAGTATGACTGACTATCTTATACCGTAGATACAAATCTGCCGGTGTGTTCATATCCGGGCGGAGGGAAAGACCCTTCGCCCGATTTTCTTTTTTCGCGGCTCCGTCGTCTTTCCGGTTTTTAGGCTTCAATTTCACCCTCAATATAGATTATACTCAAAAGGACGCTTTTTTGCTATTGTCAGGCGAAATTTTTTGTTTTCTCCTCTTAGATGCCGGATAATTTAAGGCAACGCCGATTTAATTATTCAATACTTAGAGAATAACCCACAGCTCATGGTTTTAAACACATTTTCTTGATAAGTTTGATCATTCATGTTATCATAGGCTTTGAAGTCGGCGCATCTTCCGAAAGGTTGAGATCATGAAGGTATTAATTGTATCCGTCACCGCCGGATATGGCCACCACGCCTCCGCGAAGGCGGTCTCCGACAGGCTGGAGCACTGCGGCGCGTCCGTATCCACAGTGGACCTTTTCCGATATATCAGCAGGCTTTTGTACGACACCATTGACAAGGGGTATCTGCTTTCGACAAAATATGCTCCTCGGCCTTACGGCCAGGTGTATTCCGCGCTTGAAACGAACCGCACGCTCAGGCGGCTCTCAATCGCCAACATCGCGGCCGATCTTATAGCCAACAGGTTTTTGAGCTTTTTGGAAAACTTTCGCCCGGACGTCATCGTGTGCACGCACGTGTTTGCCGCCATGATTATGGACGAACTTAAAAGCCGCGGCCGCCTCAGCGCCGTTACTGTGGGCATCATCACCGATTTCACCGTTCATCCGTTTTGGGACGATGTGCCCAACGTGGAGTATATCGTCGTCGCGAGCGAGCTCTTGACGATGCGTGCCAAGAGGCATAATATAGACCCTTCGCGTATCCTCCCGTTCGGTATCCCGGTGCAGGCAAAGTTCACAACAAGGCTCGACCGGGCGGACTGCCGGCGCGAGCTTGGCATACCGGAGGACAAAAACACGGTGCTGATTATGGGCGGCAGCATGGGTCACGGCCATATCGAAAAGCTTGTTATGGACATACACGCCTCCGGCCTCGGCCTGACGATGCTCTGCGTCTGTGGCAATAACAGAAAGCTTTTCTCAAGGCTTTCCGCATATCAGGACAGGCTGCCTATAAGGGTTTTCGGATTTGTCGACAATGTCGACGTCATGATGGAGGCCTCCGACTGCATCGTGACAAAGCCCGGCGGGCTGACAGTTACCGAGGCGCTCTGCAAAAAGCTGCCGATGATACTCGTCGACCCACTGCCCGGGCAGGAGGAGCGGAACACGGAATTCCTGCTCAACAACGGCGTCGCGATGAGCGTTACCAAGTCATTCCCGATAGGGGAGGCCGTCTTTTACATGTTCAACAACAAAAACCGCCTCCTTTCGCTTAAGGAGGCGCTTCAGACAGTGTCGAAGCCAAGTTCAACGGCGGATCTTTGCAGCTTCATAATGAATCTCAAAAACGGCTGATGCCCCCAGGGGCTGATTTTTGGAGGGAACCATGAGAGAAACAACTCCGCCCCCATATGTCACCGACATACTCTCAAAACTTGAACAGGCAGGCTTCGCGGCATATATGGTCGGCGGCTGCGTCAGGGACATGCTGCTTTCAAAGCGTCCTTTTGACTGGGACATCGCCACCTCGGCAGGCCCACACGAGGTCACGCCGCTCTTCCGCCGCGTGATTCCCACCGGCATCGCGCACGGCACCGTCAGGGTAATGTGCGGCAAAACCGGCGTTGAGGTCACGACCTTCAGGATTGACGGGGAGTATCTCGACTCCCGCAGGCCTGAGTCCGTCGCCTTCACCGGCGACCTTGTCGAAGACCTGCGCAGGCGTGATTTCACGATAAACGCGATGGCCATGGACCTTTCCGGCAGGATAACGGACCCTCACGGAGGAAGGAAGGATCTTGAACGGCGCCTCATCCGCTGTGTTGGTAACGCGGAGGACCGTTTTGAGGAGGACGCGCTGAGGATGTTCCGCGCGTTCAGATTTGCCGCCCGGCTCGGTTTTTCGATCGATCCCGCCATTTTTGACGCGATAAAGCTGCTGGCACCCCGCGCCGCCGCGCTGTCGGCGGAGCGCGTGCGCGACGAGCTTCAGCGGATGCTGCTGTCGAATAACCCGGAGCTTCTTGAGCCGGTGTTTTCCCTCGGCCTGCTCGACGGCTACTGCCCGGAGCCCGCACCCAGGCCCGTTTTCCTGAAAAACATCGCGTCACTTCCGCGCCTTGCCATGTTCAGATGGGCGGGCTTCTGCGCCGTACTTGAATCTCAGGGCGCGATTACCTCCACCTCGGCGTTTTTGAGGCTTTTAAGGCTCGATTCAAAGACAGTGCGCGCCTGCACAAGGGGTATGCACCTTGCCCAGCAGCCGCTTCCGACAACCCCTGTTGGCTGGAAAAGGCTCCTTTCAGAAAATGATTTTGAAACGGTTTTCTGTGCCGCCGCCGCAAGCGACGCGGTGCTTCGCACAAGCAACATAAAGGCCGTAAGGTCGATCCTGCGGCACGGCGAATGTTTTACGCTGGGCAGGCTCGCCATCGGCGGCAAGGACCTTGAAGGCATCGGCCTTCAGGGCTCTGAGGTCGGAAGGGTGCTCAGGCGCCTGCTGGCGCATGTTATCGAACAACCTTCCGATAATAACCGCGACAGGCTCCTCGCCCTCGCGCAGGACATAGTCTCGGGTGTAATCTGATTCCATGGGAAATCAGCGGCGGGGGAGCCTTTCCTCAGTCAAGCGGACAGTAAAAGGCGCTCACCCCGCACTTGAGTGAGCGCCTTATGTTTACTATGTAGCTTTAATTAGCTGATTTCGGGATCGTCGGTCTCGCACTTGATTTCCGGGAACTCGGCATCATTCGGGCCCGCAGAACCAACGGTGCAAGTTGCAATTCTCTCGTTAATTGTAAGTTCGAGTTCATCCAACTTCGGGGATACATACTTTTTCATGTGTATTTGTTCCTCCTTACTGAAATAAATAGCATTTTAGGGGATACTGTGTCTTTACCGTTTGCACTTTATGTGCATATATTACCACAAAAGAAATGTGTTGTCCAGTCCTTTTTTTAAAATAAGACAAATTATTTTACGCAAAATAGTAAATAATTATTACCTTTTACGTACAAGTTAACTCATTTTGGACAAGTTGCCCACTATACGGCTTAATTTTTGTGTACTATTGCCCTATTGTTTCGCATCCCCGGCAAGCCTGTAGATTTCGAGGCAGTCATCCGGGGTCAGCCTGACGAAGTTGCCTACTTTGCCGTCAGGCTGCAGCCTGACCTTGCGCGCCATCTCCTCCAGCCTGTCATTGCCTATACTGAGGCCGCTCAGCCGCGTTGGCATCCCAATAGAGGTGAAAAACTGTTCAAGCCGCCTCACGCCCTCGAATGCCGACGCCTCCATATCAAAATAATCCGCCTGCACGTCAAAAACACGCTCTGCAAACTGGCAGAAGCGGGCCACGTCGTGCCTCAGTACATACTTCATCCATGCAGGCATGACGACGGCAAGACCTGCGCCGTGCGCCACGTCGTAGAGCCCGGTCAGCTCGTGCTCAAGCTGGTGCGACGCCCAGTCGCCCACCCTGCCGCAGCCCAGCACGTTGTTGTGCGCCATTGCGCCCGCCCACATTATTTCAGCCCGCGCGTCGTAATCACAGGGATTTTCCATTACCTTCGGCGCGTTGCGGATAACTGTCCTTAAAAGGCCCTCACACCAAGTGTCTGTCAACTCCACGTGCCGCTCGTTTGTAAAATAACGTTCCATAGTGTGCGCCATCATATCGACGATCCCGCACGCGGTCTGATAGGCCGGCAGTGTGAAGGTGAGCTCCGGGTTCAGGAGTGAGAAAGCCGGACGGATACACTGTATCGACACGCCGCGCTTGAGCTCCTCCTCCTCATTTGTGATCACCATGGAGTCCGACCCTTCGCTGCCGGCGGCCGGGATTGTAAGCACAGTTCCTACAGGCATGGCGATTTTGGGGAAGGCGGCCTTCCCGCAGAAAAAGTCCCACACGTCCCCGTCATAAAGAGCGCCGGCCGCCGCCGCCTTCGCGCTGTCGATGACGCTGCCGCCGCCGACGGCAAGAATAAAGTCAATGCGTTCCTCCCGGCAAAGCGTGATCAGCCGTCTGACAAGGCTGAGGCGTGGATTCGGCTGTACGCCGCCTAAGGTCGTGTATTCCATGCCCGCGTCCGACAGGGATTCTTCCACTCTGCTCAGGAGTCCGCTTTTTTCGGCGCTCCGTCCGCCGTAGTGGATAAGCGTGCGCTTAGCGCCATATTTTTTCAGGAGCTCGCCCGCCTTTTTTTCAGCTCCCCTTCCAAAAACAAACTCAGTGTATGAGCAAAAACTGAAATCGACCAAATGAATCACCCTCCGGGCAGCGCGGCAGGCCGCGGCGTGCCAAATTTTACATACTTTAGATTGCGATTCTAATAATATCACGAATATGGCCTGTCAGGCAAACAAAAAGTTATTGAGAAGTTTTACAAATTCTTTTCCCTGCTAAAAAATGGCTTATTATGTTGAAAAAAAACCTTTTCTGTGCTATTATGTTTTTGTGATACAAATTTTTTATAAAGAAGTGAAGACATGCATCTAAAACTCAACTATTTTAGTAAAATAGCGTTAGACATTGTCTTGTCATTTTTGGCACTGGCGCTCGCGATGCTCCTGAGGTTTGACCTTCAGGTGCCGCTTAATTATTGGAGCGTTTTCCCATTGACAGCTGTTATCTTCGCGTTTTTCAATATCTTTTCCGGCGTCATTACGAGTAATTTCAAGAGTATCAGCGCGTTTGCCGGGGCCATCGACCTTACCCGCGCTCTGCTCTCAGTTTTTCTCACGGGGCTTGTACTCTTTGTTCTCAAGCTGACGGATATCCTCGATTTCTCCGGCTCGATTATTGTAATCTACCTTTTTATCATGTTTACGTTTACGGTTGCCGTTAGGTTCGCGCCCAAGATATGCCTGTTTATTAACGACTCAATCAAAAAAAGGGTTCTCCACAGCGGTGGAGGTACGCTTGTAATCGGCGACGGGGAGTCGATCATGTCGGTCATTCGCCGTCTGCGCGAGGACAAAAATTCAGGCAATGTGACCGCGATCCTTACAGAAGAGCAAAAATACTGGGGAGCGAGCCTGCTCGGCGCAAAGGTCCTGGGCGGATATGATCTCATTATCAGCGCGATTACGAAATATAATATTAACGAGGTTGTATACTCGCTTCAGAAGGGCAGCGGCAGCCTGAAAGAGCTCTACAAGATATGCCAGCAAAACGACGTGTCTTTTAAGGTTTTCCAGCAATTTGAAGAGGTGAACGACTACGACGGAATGCCGAGGCATATTATTAGAGATGTCAGCATTGAGGATTTGCTCGGGCGAAACGAGATAAGGCTTGAAAAGGACTGGATTGACGGCTTTATCAAAAACAAGACAATCCTCGTCACCGGCGGCGCGGGGTCTATCGGCTCCCAGATATGCAGGCAGTGTCTCGACTTTAAATGCAAGAAGCTCATTATCTTCGATATAAACGAAAACGGACTCTTTGAGATGGACGTCGATCTTTCAAAGAGCAACCCCGGCGGGGATTTTGTGACGGTTCTCGGCTCGGTGCGCGATAAAAACCGTCTGAAGTCCGTTTTCGACGCGTATGCGCCGGACGTGGTCTTCCACGCGGCTGCCCACAAGCATGTACCGATGATCGAGGGCAACCCTTGCGAGGCATTGAAAAATAACATTTTTGGCACACTTAACGTCATAAACCAGTGCAACGACTCCAAAGTTAAGAAACTCATCGTCATCTCAACCGACAAGGCCGTTAACCCCGCGAACATCATGGGCGCTTCGAAGCGCGTGACCGAGATGCTGGTTCAGGTCTTCGGCCGTGAGTCTTACACCGAGATGGCCGCCGTCAGGTTTGGCAACGTGCTCGGCAGCAACGGAAGCGTTATCCCGCTCTTTAAAAAGCAGATCGAGCAGGGCGGCCCCGTAACCGTCACGCACAGGGATGTGGAACGATACTTTATGACGATAGCGGAGGCGGTGCAGCTTGTGCTTCAGGCCGCCGCACTGGCCACACAGGGCGAGATATTTGTTTTCGACATGGGCAAGCTTGTGAAGATATATGACCTCGCCTGCGAGCTGATCCGCCTTTCCGGGCTTGAGCCCGAGCGCGACATTGAGATCAAGTTCGTCGGCCTGAGGCCGGGAGAGAAGCTTTTTGAAGAGCTGAGGCTTGACAAGGAGCAGGTCGACATAACCAGGCATGAGAAGATATTTGTCTGCAAGCCGTTGGACATGAGCCCCGCCGTACTTAGAAAGCACCTCGACGAGCTTGAGCGCATTATTGATTCGGAGGACGCGGGGCGCGTGGCGGAGGCTCTTTTTGATCTCGTCCCCAGCGCTTACCGCGACAGCTGCAAGCTCTCGGCTTACAAAAAACCGGGGCTCAGCCGTGCTTTTAACAGCCGATAATATTACATATTGACCTTATCTTTGTGACATAACTGGAGGAGGTATATATGAGGCTTGTCAACGGGCTGAGGCTTTACGAAAACTTTGGCGACTGGATTGCCGTCCCCACAAAGGAATTTGCCGCGAGGCAAAAGCTGCCCTCCGCCTTTTCTCTGAGTGAAAGCGGGGCGATCCTCTGGCGCATGCTTGAGGCGGGGTCGGATATGGAGTCCTTGGTGCAGCGGCTTCTTGACGAGTACAGCATTGATTATGAAACGGCTTTTGACGACGTGGCAGAGTTTGTGCAGTCGCTTAAAAAAGCCGGCCTTCTTGATGACCCCGGATAGGCAAGAGCGATACCTTAAAGCCCTAAATAATAAAGGTCCCTCCGCGGCTGCGGAGGGACCTTTATTATTGTTTTTTACTATTTTATCACACGGGCCGCGCCTAAATAGTGTTTAAGGTAATAGCTGTCCGAAAGGCTTGTGATCTTCACGTAGTCGCCGGACGACGAGGCGTGTATAAAGTTCCCTCCGCCAATATAGATGCCGACATGCGTCGTAAAGAATACCAGATCCCCCGGAATGAGTTCACTTTTGTCAACCCTCACGCCGTCGTTTTTATACTGGCCCGTGGACGTGCGGTTCAGCGAATATCCAAACTGCTTGAAGACATACGACGTGAATCCGGAGCAGTCGAACCCGTTTTTGGGGGACGCGGAGCCGTATTTATATCTGACGCCCAGAAACTGCTTGGCATAATCCACAACGTCCTGCCCGGTGGTTCCGGCAGGGGCGTTATACTCCTTCGGCGGATTCGCCGGGGCGCTGTCCTCCGCCTTGGCCTCAGAGCCTTTAGATCTTTCTGCCGTGGCCGTCGCGCGGGAAACGGGCTGAGCCTTTTTGATTTCCAGGAAGTCGGGGTGGACATACCCGGAATATTTCCCGAACTTTACCTTGTACCAGCCGCTCTCAACACCGACAATCTGCAAAACGCCGCCCTTGAGCACCTGCGCGTTTTTTTCGCCGGAGGTGCTGGGCTTCGAGCGGACGTTGACAACATCCGCCGTGACAATGCCGGTTCCGAGCTCGATGTCCGCCGAGCCGGAGAGCTTTAGATACTGCGACGACATATAGCCGTCAATGTCGTTATATGTAACCTTCGACCATTCACCGGCCGACTCATGCACCAGAACCGTGCTGCCTTCCGGCGCGGAAGCCAGGACAGATGCGCTCGTGTCGGGTTCTTTTCTCAAGTTGAGCGAGTTTGCGTCCACAGTGCCAATATCCACAGCGCCCGCGCCGATTGTGAGCGCTGCCGCGGCCAGCCCAGACACAACAATCGTGCGAACCGCAATTCTAAACGGAATCACTATTCAAATCCTCCACAATATCCTATGTATGTACCGGCTTTGGGGAGCCCAAAAGCCGGAGCGAACGGCGTTTATTTCTCTGCCAGCGCACGGTCAAGCCAGACAGCGGCAATGTCCATCGCGTTATACAGCCCCGCCTTTTCACTCTTCTTCACCAGCTTATCCCTGCTTTTAAGGTCAGGATCGGTAAGCTGGAGCTGAACCGACACCCTGGTAGCGACGTCAAGGTCTTTAACCTTCGCGCTCTCAAGGATCTGCATCATAATGATATATTTGTCCGCCATGCTGCCGTAATAGATGATACTGCCCTTCCTCGCGAGTTGGTGCCCCTTGTAGATAAGTTCCTTTTCACCTTTTTTAGCCGACATTCGTACCTCCGTTCCAATGATTTCCGTGTCTCTGTTTCTTAATCGTTTTGTAACCGAATTGTAACACGGATATATTTACTTGTCAAGTATTAATTAGCAAAACAGTTGTACCTCAGGTCATTTTTATGCAAAAATTGGCACAATAGGCCCCGCAATATCCGCAAAGTATGCAATTCTCGCTGTTCCAGACGGCTTTGCCGTCCCTAATCTCAAAAGAACCCTGCATACATCCCTCAAGGCAGTGGCCGCAGCCGGTACAGTGGTCCTCCACGATAATGCTGCGTTTGCGCCCCTTTTTCAGGGCGGAGGGGAAGTTCATGTCCCCGCCTGACTCAAAAAAAGCGATGTTCGACTCGATCTCCTCAAAGCTCTGCATCCCGACGGCTATGCTGTCCGCGCCTTCGAGGCAGAGCGCGTAGCCAAGAGCCTCTTCGGGCCGCATGTAGAGGTGTCCGCCGCCGAGCGCCTTCATCGCGTAAACGCCGACGCCCGCTCCGTGCGCCTTCGCTATCGCCAGCTCCATGTCCTCTCGGGCGCCGTCGGCTATGCCTATGCCCTCAATGTTGATGATCGGATGCACGACGTCAAGCCCGAATTTTATAGCGGCCTCAACGCCGGCCACATGGTGTGTCGACAGCCCTACAGCGCGCACCTTGCCGTGCGCCTTATAGGTGAAAAGCTCGTCCAGCGCCTCCATATGCCCCCTGACAGTATGCTCGCTCTCCTGCTCGTGCAGCAGAAAGATGTCGATCACGTCGCGCCCAAGCTTCAGCCTCGCCTCGTCAACGGCCTCGACGACCATATCCCTTGTATAGGCATATGACTTTGTCGCGATGACAACGTCCTTTTTGAATATTTTAAGCGCGGCGGCAATGTGCGGATAGGTGCCGTAAAGCTGCGCGGTGTCGATAAAGTTGACCCCGCCGTAAAAAGCCGCGGCAATCAGCTCTCCCGCCTCCGTCGCCGGCATGTTCTTTTGAAGCGGGCCGACCGTGAGCGAGCCGAAGCACAGCCGGGATACCTTTATTTCAGTATTGCCCAGATCGCGGTATTCCATCCATAATCACCCTTCCGTCTTGTCTTTTTACAGCTCCGCCACAAAAAACGAACTCCGCACCGAAAGAGGGGCGGAGCATTTAAATATAACCACAATCAGTCGAGGAGGTATTCCTTCACGAGCTCCTGCAAAAGCTCGTCGCGGTCAATCTTACGGATAAGGCTCCTCGCGTTCTGGTAGTTTGTAATATACGTCGGGTCCTCCGAAAGGATATACCCCACAATCTGATTGATCGGGTTGTATCCTTTTTCCTTAAGAGCGTCGTAAACGGTGAGAAGGATAAGGCGCATCTCCTTTTCCCGTTCCTCTCCGAGGTCAAATTTGCGCGTGTTGTCGGACATAATGCCCCCCCTTCCCTTTGTTCAGTCACTTTCCCGGCTGCTTTAGTGAATTATATAACACGGCTTCTTCTTTGACAAGGGGTTAGTTGAAAAAACGGCAAAATGCTCCATAAAAGCGCGCCTCCGCCCGCGTTAGGCTTCATTGTTATTTTTGCCGTATTATATGCTGAATATCGGCAGTGAATACGTACAAATCTCCAAATAACAAGTCAATAATATGCATTATGACGCATTATTCTCATTTTCACTTAAAGTTGCCAGCCGTGGATTCGATATAAATGACGAGTGGAAAATACGGCCCCGAGAGGCAGGCGCCGCCGAAAGAGCCGGGACTTTCCGCCCTTAAGAAGAAGCCGGAGGCAGGATGCCGAAGGCCAAGATGTATGAAAATCAAGGAGGAAAATTTAATGCGTATTCAGAATAATATTACCGCGATGAACACTCACCGTCAGCTGGGGATTAACAGCACGAACCTCGGAAAGTCAACAGAGAAACTTTCGTCCGGTTTCAGAATAAACCGCGCCGCCGACGACGCCGCCGGCCTCTCCATCAGTGAAAAGATGCGCTCTCAGATCCGCGGCCTCGGCATGGCCTCGAAGAACGCCCAGGACGGCATCTCCCTGATCCAGGCCGCTGAAGGCGCCCTGCAGGAAACCCATTCGATCATCCAGCGTATGCGCGAGCTCTCCGTTCAGGCCGCCAACGACGTCAATGAGTCGATTGACCGCGCCGCCATCCAGGACGAGATGAATCAGCTCGCCTCCGAGGTCGACAGGATCGCCTATACAACCGAATTTAACAAGAAGACCCTTCTTGACGGCTCTCTTACAAACGGCTCCACGACCGCGAAGACGATCGCCGGCTCAAACGTAAAGGCCGGCATAAACGCGGGTAAGGTCGACGCGGGCGTATATAACATCGAAGTCGCCACAGCGGGCGTAAAGGCAAAGGTTTCCTTTAGCTTTGATCTCAAAGGCGCCAAAGAGGGCGAATTGGTCAACATCGCCTTTAGTGGAGCTCTCGACAACACCGTGACAGGAACCGACAATATCGCCGACAAATTTATAGGCTATACCTTCACGGCCACCGGCGACGTCGCGAAGGACAACGCCAACGCCGTAAACGGCCTGAAAAACTCGCTGTCTCTGATACTTAAGGACTTTGACGTCACCACTGAGGGCAACGACCTGTTCATAACTGCCAAGGAAGTCGGCGTGGCCGGGAAAGACGCCCTGAGCACTGTCGTGGGGTTTGACATGACCGCGACAGCCGCCGATGGGGTAGCCGGCACCATTGACACCGCCCTGGCAGCAGCGGTAGTCATTGACACGGGCGCGGATGCGGTCGTCAAGGTTGACGGAGACGATTCAAACGTTACACAGGTTGTCGGCAACACCTATAAGGTGTCTGACGTTGACGGATCAGGCAACGACATGACCTTCACTGTCGCCGACGTCACGAGGCTCTCCTCCGCCGTTGTGCAGGTCTCCAAGGGCAACTCGCTGACGCTGCAGGTCGGCGCGAACACGAGCGTTGACCAGACGATCGGCATCGCCGTTGATAACCTGTCGGCCGCGAAGCTCGGCATCGACAACCTCAGCGTGCACTCGAACGAGGCCGGCCGCGCCGCAGTCGGCGCGCTTGACCTGGCCCTCCAGAAGGTTTCGAACCAGCGCAGCGCGCTCGGCGCCGTGCAGAACCGCCTCGAGCACACGGTTGCCAACCTCGACACCGTAAACGAGAACCTGTCCGCCGCCGAGAGCCGCATCCGCGACACCGACATGGCCAAGGAGATGATGAACTTCACGAAGAACAACATCCTCATCCAGGCCTCCACCGCGATGCTCGCGCAGGCGAACCAGCAGCCGCAGACGGTCCTTCAGCTGCTCCAGTAATCATTAATTGCGTTGATGAGCGCCGCTCCATTTGGAGCGGCGCTTTTCCCTTCCTCCGCTGCGGTGTACGGCGCATAATTGCCCCTCTCCGGCAGATACTATGCGTGAAACGGAGGGATAATCAGAATATGGATACGTTTATCGGCACGGGGATCAACCCCCGGGGAGAGGACCTGCCGCTCGGCTTCGGCATGCAGCTCGCGCAGGAGCCGGAGGCCGTCGCCGCGTTCGGCAGGCTCAGCCAGGAGGACAGGGACAGGGTTGTCCGCTTCATTCAGTCGTCCCAAACGGGAGACGAGGCCCAAAACCGCATCGCGGAGGCGGTGGCCTCTCTGAAGGACAACAACCTCGCGCCTTTCGGCCTCTGAACGCGCGGCCCCCACACGGAGCAGTTGTTTCCAAAGGGGGCCGTCTTTATGCTCGAATATGCGCAAATATTGAAAAGCAAGGCTTTTTTATGTCGCAAACTTCATATTTCCATGTTGAAAAAACAGGAAAGCTGTGTTAATATATAAGAGATAGCTCTGCGCGCGCAAGCCTTTCCCCGCCGCCTCCGCACAGGAAAAAACTCTAAGCCGCAAGGGCCGCGCGCCCCCCATAATTTTGGGAGGATTTTCGCGTCTTTGAGGCCGGATATGAGGAGAACGCATTGAATAGGCAAGTGAAAAAGCTCATCATTAACTCGATGCTTATTATTATGGCGGTGGCCACGGTAATTCCCGACAGTATGCTCGGCGAATTTGACTTGGGCGTCGTCATTACGCATATTATCTTCGGCCTGCTTTCGATTGTAAATATCAACCTGTCATGGAGGCACAGCTTCTCGTTTTACAAGATCCACGGATACTTTATGTATATCTTCATGTTCCTCGCGGCCATGTATCAATACAACTCCAGCGCCCAATTCTGGCAGGGCGGCGTGAGGACCGTAAGTGAGAGGTTTTATGGCAATATCCTGCTGATCCTGTGGATTATAACCTATATGCTGATCTATGAGGTGAGCTATCGCCTAAGGCAGAGGAGGAACGACTCTTATCTGGCGTCAGGCGGGATAGCACCGGGGAAAGAACCTATCAGCTACAACCTCGGTAAGTTTCGTAACTCGTTGTTTTTACTAGTGCTGGCTGGCATCGTGCTCGCGTACGTCATGAACGAGGTCGGCTTTATGAACCTGCTGAGCCGGGGCACAAGAACCTTTACCATTGAATCCAGCGCCCTCGCCGTTACGGTCTCCAGGCTCGTCAACTACATACCCGCTATCGCGATGCTCTTCTATCTGAACTATGTCCTGAAGTCCTTCAGACTTAACAGAAAGGTAAAGGGCTTTGAGGCACTTGTCCTGCTCGCCTTAGTGACGGCAAATCTTTTGGCCAACTTCCCTCTCAGCCTCGCGAGGTTTATGATGGCCGCGATCTATATCCCGATGATTCTCATCATCTCGCCAAAGCTAATCGGAAAGAATTTCGACCTGCTGCTTATGGGGGGCATTTTCTTCGTTTTCCCTGCTCTGAACTTTTTCAGACACGCCTCGATTGACGCGATATCCTCCTTCAAACTTACATCGAACGATTTTAATCTTGGCGATTTCGACACATACACAATGCTTCTGAACACCGTCAGGTACACCCGCGACTTCGGCCTTACCTGGGGCAGGCAGCTCTCGGGTCTTCTGCTGTTCTTTGTGCCGAGGGTGATGTGGGAAAACAAGCCGATAGGCTCCGGTTTCCTTATAGGGCAAACCTACAAATTCAGCCTTTACAACATTTCCTGCCCTCTTCCTGCCGAAGGCTATATTGACTTCGGTATCCCCGGACTTGTCATTTACGCCGTATTGTACGCAATGCTGTGCAGCTATATGGACTCCAAGTACTGGCTTGTCGCCGACCGCCCGAAAAGCTATCTCTTTGAGATACTATATCTGGTTCTTATGACACTTTCATTTTTTAATCTCAGGGGAGACATGCTTTCCGGCGGCGCGTTTGTCACCGCCGCCATTATAGTGTGGCTTTTCTGCAGCATTGCACTCCGGCTGATGAACGGGAAGGATGCGCGCGCTCCCCGTCTCGGCGATATCGCGGTTAACAGCAGAGGAGCCGCATAAAGCGGGCCTGTCACCGCCTGGATTGACACATCCTCACGTTTTCTGATATAATTGAAATGTTGGATTTTATTTTGCATCTTATTTATATTGTGTGGTGATTTTTTTTGAAAGACAATGTGTTCTATGCAGACCGACTGATCAGGATAATAGCCGATGCTCTTTCAGGATACGCGCCGGATCTCGCCGGGCTCGACGCTGATGACCTGATGAACATTATCAACTTTTCGGTGAAACACAAGGTCCACGGGCTCATCGTTTACGCGCTCAAAGATATGGCCTCCCTTCCTCCCGAGGTCTGCGACAGGGTTAACTCTCTTAAGAACATGATTGTCGCATCGGAGATTATGCATATCAATAAGAACCGGGAGTTTAAGCTGCTTGTAGGCGCGCTCGAGGAGGCCCGCATCAGCTATCACGTCATGAAAGGCTATGCGATCGCGAAGAAATATCCCGCCCCTGAGTTCCGCCTGATGGTTGATATAGACGTTTTCGTACTGATGCAGGATTTTCAAAGGTCGACGGAGGTTTTCGAGGCGCTCGGATACGAAAAGCAGGAAGAGTATGAAAAGAGCTTCTGCCATCTGGGATATTTTAAGAGCGGGGCCTATTTTCTTGAGCAGCATTTCTCGCTCGGCTATGAGAACTTTATCGGCCCCCGGAAGATGAACATATGGTACGATGAGATTGTTGAAAACCGCGTAAGACGAGAGCTTGAAGGCACCGAATACACCGCGATGGGCGACAACGACGAGTTTATCTTTCTGTTTATTCATTTGAAAAACCATCTGCTTGGGATGTGCGGTAATCTGAAGATGCTTGTTGAGTTCGGGATCATCCTTAAAGCGGGCGGGCTTGACTTTGACTACATAAATAAGCACCTCGATCTGCTTGAACTCAGAACGATCGCGTCGCCGATTCTCTACCTTTGCCGCAAGTATTTCGGCGTCACAATCCCGGGGTTTGAAGGCGACGACGGCAAAGAGACGGCCGAAAAGCTGCTCTCCGACGTTGCGCTTTTGAATGATCACAGGCTTGTGCATGAGGGCGTTCCGTCCTATATGTTTCTGCCAATCGTCCGGCATAAGATATCAAAGCCGTTAGTATACCTTCAGGAGATACTGAGGAACCTGATCGTGTATAAGCGCGGCTGGAAGGACAGCGTTGACAGGGCCTTCCGCGTTTGTGGGATTTTTTATGGCAGGTTTGACCTGCTTTATGATATAGGCGCGATCTGACGCGCATCTATCTCTTTCTGCGATGATTGGTGGTGGTCTCATGCAGGTTCTCGGCGGCCGCAGGATTTTTAAGCTTCTGCTGCAAAAATTTTGGATATTGGTGCTCGCCGCCTCGCTTGGGTTCCTTTTTTCGCTGTTCCTGACGGAGGACATGCCGGTTATTACAACCTATTCCGCAACGGTCAGCATTTACTCCACAGCGCCGCAGAGCCTTTATGAAGGAGCTGTGGGCAGGCGTGAGATGAGGGCGCACCTGCAACTCATTTCCAGCGAGCGCGTGGCCTCCAAGGCGCTTATCTCATTGCGGCAATATAACCTCACGACTAGGGACATCATGGCTATGACGGCCGGGGATATGAAACCAACGTCAACCCTCATAAAGATAGGCGTTCTGGCTCCCGAGGGGCAGATGGCGGTAGACGTCGCAAACGCCGTCTCAAAGGCGTTCATTGAGGAAATGAGCGGCACCGCGAGGATTACGTCGGTCAAGGTGCTCGACGCGGCGAGGACCGCCACGCAGAGCAGTATCGGCGAGCTTGCCATCATCCGCACGAGGCTTGTTATTTCGCTTGTGGCCGTGATGATCGCCGTATTCATCATCTTTTTGCCTGAGATTTCGAACGGTAAAATAAGCGGCATGAGCGACCTTGAGGATCTTGACGTTGCCATGCTCGCGGCCGTGCCCTTCGACGAGATATAAGAAACCGAAGTGTAATATCCGGAACGATATAAAAATCCATCCGTAAGGGTGGATTTTTGAGAGTTATCACATAAACACGGAAAAAACAGAGCTCAGAGATGATCTAGGGCAATACCGCACAGAGATTGTGTGTTGCCTTAATTCTTATATAGCGCCGATGGGCCGCCTGTCTTCGGGGCTTTCGCGCTATAGCCGCTCTAATAACAATTTTACTGTTGACAAAAGATGCCACGTGTTTTAGAATTTTAGGACAATGCCGCACGCGCTCAAGAGTAGGTGAACATATCTGTTGGCGCCGCGGCGTTCGTGGTTTAATGCGCTTTCCTCGTAAAGGCGCGGTTTTTGGAGGTATTAATGGGCAAAAGACTTGGAATAGGCACCGTGATGGCGCTGCTGCTGCTCTGCGCGGCGCTGACCTATACGCTGACCCGCCTTGAGCTGGCAAACGAGGTCAACAGCCTGCTCGAAACTAAAAAGGAACTCTCGTCGGACGCGGCGATAAAGAAATTCGACGAGGCCATGCACTATATCGAGAGCGGTTTTATTGGAGAATATGACAAGTCAAGGCTGATGGACGCGGCGATAAAGGGACTTGTTTCCGGGCTGGACGACAAATGGTCGCACTATCTTACGGCCGAGGAGGCCGGAAGGCTGAGGCAGGCGAGCTCCAACAGATACGTCGGCATCGGCGTCAAGGGCTCTCAGCAGGACGGCACGGGCGTTGTCATCACAAAGGTATACCCGGATTCTCCCGCCTATAAAGCGGGTGTCCGCGTGGGGGACAGGATCGTCTCCGTCGAGGGCGCGCCCGTTTTGGACATGACCTATGAGGAGATGGCCGCCCGCATATCCGGCGAACAGGGCACAAGCGTCGAGATTACCTTTTCGAGCGCTATCACAGGCGAATATACCCGCACGCTCATCCGCGACAACGTGCTGCAGCCCGCCGTCACCTCCGAGCTGCTGGACGGCGGCATAGGTCTCATCACCATTGAAAACTTTGACGAGCGCGTCGGCGCGGACTTCAGCGCGAGCATCCAAAACCTCCAGAAGGCGGAGGCAATGGGTCTCATAATCGACGTCAGGGACAACCCCGGCGGCAAGCTTGAGACGCTGGTCAGCGTACTCGACACGCTGCTTCCTGAGGGGACGATATTCATTGATGTTGACAAATCCGGCAAGGAGATTACGGAAAAATCAGGCGCCTCGGAGATTGATCTGCCGATGGCCGTTCTGATCAATGAACAGAGCATCAGCGCGGCGGAATATTTTGCGGCGGCGCTCCAGGAATACGGCAAGGCGACGCTGATCGGCCGGAAGACGCTTGGAAAAGGCTATTCGCAGAATATCCTCGAGCTATCGGACGGATCGGCGCTCATGCTCTCGACGCGCAAATACCTCACTCCGCACAGGGTCAGCCTTATCGGCGTGGGCGTGACACCGGACATCATTGTCGCGCAGCCGCCCTCGGACGGCGCGCCCGCGGGAATCGTCCCGCGCGAGAAGGACGCGCAGTTTCAGCGGGCGGTCGCATTCATTTCATCCGAGATTGAAGCTGCCTCCGCCTCTCAGGACGACGGACAGATGGACAAACCGTAATAAGCCCGGCAAAACCTTCATATACATGTACAAACTCTTTGTATCTGTATATGGAGGTTTTTTGTGTTCGCATTGCTTGATTGCCCTGTATTCCCGCGCCCGTCACTGCGGGAGCGCGCCGCCCGTGTATTCTCGGGCGGGCCGCCTTTTCAGATCACAAAAGAAAATCTGTCCGGCGCGGATTTTCTAAAACTCACCTTGCCGCTTGAAAGCGGAATGCGCGGCCCCCGGGCGGACAGCCTATTCAAAAAAGCGGCCTCGGAGCTGAAAAAGCGGAAAATATCCGAGATAGTGCTCCCGCGGGAATTTGGCCGCGCCGCCGTCTTTGAAGGGCTTGGCATCTCGCAGGAGGGGCCTCAGGAGATCTATAAAAAAACCGCGGCCGACATGCTCTTTTTCCTGCTGAGGGCCCGTGGGGTGGACCCCCGCGCGGAGAGCGCCGCCATCATTGCCCCCCGCGTTACGCGCGAGGTCGTGGCCGCCGCGGTAAAGCTCTGCAAAGCCTTTAGGGGCATCACACTATACTGCCCGCGCGGGGGCGAGGTTTTGGCCGACAGGCTTTATAAAAGCCTCGGCGTGTCCATTATTCTGAACCCCGCCCGCGAGACGATGAGCCCCGCGCGGTACTGTGTGTATTTCGGCTCGCTGCCAACCTGCCCACGGCTTGGAGGACAGGGCGCCGCGGCAGTCAATGCGGGCGAAGACGCGCCGGATTTTGACGGCCTTGTGATAGACGGCGCCAGCTTCAGGATACCGGAAAGGCTTTTCGCCGGATGGCCGCGCGCGTGTTGCCGTGAGGCGCTTATCTCCCAGCTTGTAAAACGGGGAGCGCTGAGCGCAGACGAGCTCAGGATCGATGCCCTGCTCACCTCCGGCGAGCCCACTAGGCTTTAATGGCGCAAATCCTGCCGAAATAAAAAACTTCCTGTTGAAATTTAGATAATTTCAACAGGAAGTTTTGATTTTTATGACATCAAATAGTGAGCGTAAACACAAAGTTGTAGTTCGGGAACAGCGCCGGGTACTTCACTCCGCTGATGATTACCAGATTGTCGCTGCCCTGAATTGAGCGCCAGATGATAATGCCCCTTTTATCCTCAGATACGGCCATCTTTGCCGCCTCGCCGTTAATACGCACGACCGCTTTTTCCGGATTCAGCGCGACGCGCTCGGCAAAAGTAACCAGCGTATATCCGCCCTTCACCTCGGCAGTCGGCTCCCAAAGGCCCTCAATATAGCGCACCTCAATCGTATCGAACCATCTCGGCGCGCCTCCTCCCACGCTGAGGCCGACCCTCACCTCGCCGGCAAGCTCCTCCGGAATAAAGGAGAAAAACGTCGCCTCTCCGTTAACGACGGGGGCCGGCGTTGTCAGCCTTTTATCGGCGCTGTAGAGCGCCACATACAGCCCGCTCATGGAGGCTCCGGTTTCGGAGACTATATTTACCGAAACGCCGGCCTTGTATCCCGCTACCAGAACCTTGGCGTATGGGTGTACTGTCACCGTATAGTCCTCGACCGGAGACGAGAGCTGCTCCTGTGAAAGGCCGCGGAATATTTTTCGCGCCGCGACGCCCGCCTCCGCGGAGACGCCGAACTGGCCGGATTCATTAGCGCCGAAGGCCCATACTGCGCCATCTGCCGAAACGGCCAGAAGGTGACGCCCGCCTACCGAGACCGAGACCGCGTCCGTCATCATCCTAACGCGGGAGCCGTCCTCCGCGCTTATCTTCCACAGCGCGCCGCTGTCAGTGAGAATTGCCAGCATACTGTCCGACGCGGAAATGCCCGCAACGCCGCCGCCCAGCTTTTGAGGCGGGCCCTCTTCGGATAGCACCCAGAGCGCCCCGTCCTGCCCAACGGCGTAAGTATCCCTGCCGAAAGCCGCGGCGGCTCTGACGCCGTCCATCAGCTTTTTGGGCCCTGACTGCTGCGCCTCCGCCCCGATGATGGCCTCTGCCGCGCCGCCGCTCCAGGCGTAAAGCGCGCCGCCGTCCATAACCGCGAGGAAGCGGCCTGCCCCCGCCGAAACGGAAACCGCTTTGCCGTCAATTGCCACAGGCGATACGGCGGGCTCGCTCCCCACAGGCCCGGGGATGCATGTGACAATGCTTCCGTCCTTTTTAAGCACGAGCAGCTCACCGCCGAGCGCTCTAACGGACGCCGCGCCGTCAAGAAGCTTTCTCGGCGCCGCGGCCTCATTCACGCCTTCCTCCCCGCCCCAGAACCAGAGGCTGCCGTCGCTTTTAATCGCGGCGCTGCGCCTGTCCCCCGCCAGCGCGAACACAACGTCTGTCAGCGGAACCTTCACAGCGAGCTCGCTCTTCTCCGATAAAGAAAAGCCGAGCTGACCGAACGCGCCGCCGCCTGAGGCAAACAGGCTGCCGTCATCCGAGATAAACAGCGAGTGGTCGTATCCCGCGGAGACGCTGCATCGCTCCGTTTCCAGCTCCTGTGCACCGGCCGGAGCATTGAGGTCGCCCTCAAGAAGGGCGGCCGTGATAGGGGCCGGGACGGCATCTTCTGCTTTACCGGAGGCTAAATCCGCTGCCCCGCCGTCCGCCGCGGAGCGCAGGATAAACAGCACGGTGAAAAACGCGGCGGCGCACAGGATAAGCGACAGCGCCCAGATTTTCAAAATATTTGTTTGAGGCCTGAAAATACCGGATCTCATCGCAATGACGCCTTCTCTCTTATTTGTACAGTGTTTATGTCAAAATTCTGCATGATAATAATATCATAAAATGGCGTAATTGTCCATAATCTGAAAAAATTTATGGGTATAATGCAAAATTTCCCGCTCCTGCCGAATGGGAGCGGGAAATTTGCCGTCCTGCCGTGTTTGGTCACTCGCAGATGTCGTCTTCCATGCGAATTTCAAGCTGGCGCGGCCTGTACATGCTCTTGTAGACCTTGATCATATAAAGCTGCCCTGTCGTCAGCGGCCCGAACATAAACTCACCCAGATCATCAGTGAAAACCTCGGAAACAAGCTTTGAAACGTCGCTTTCACCTATCTCAAAAAGGACAGCGAGCGCAGACGCGATAACCTTGCCCTTTATGTCCTTTACAACGCCGTGCACCGCACTCCTCGCATCCGGCCTCAGGCTCACGGTTGTCTCGATAAGTTCGTTTTCTCCGGGGCGCATGTAAAATTTTGTATATCCGCTCAAGCTGTGCCACTCCCCTTATCATCGCTATGAAAAAGACCGCCCCGGCGATTGGGGCGGCCGTCTAATCCATTATAGACCCTAAAGCCGAAGTTTGTGCCTGACACACGCGAGAAAAACCTTTGCCCTGGAAAAAGCGCATTCTGCTCTCAGAGCCGACAAGGCGTCTGTCCTTAGACTATCCGAGCATTGCCTTGAGGTCGTCATCCGGCGTTGTAATAGGCCTGAGGCCGAACATATCGACAAGTATCCTCAGCACGTTATCCGACAGGAACGCCGGCAGGCTGGGGCCGAGATAAATGTTCCTTATGCCGAGCGAAAGCAACGTAAGAAGTATGCAGACAGCCTTCTGCTCATACCACGACAGGACAAGCGTCAGCGGCAGATCGTTTACGCCACAGCCGAAGGCCTCCGCCAGCGCGGACGCGACCTTTATCGCGCCGTAGGCGTCGTTGCACTGGCCCATGTCGAGGATGCGCGGAAACGGGCCGATAGAGCCGATGTCGAGGTCGTTAAATCTAAACTTTCCGCAGGCGAGCGTGAGAATAACGGTGTCCTGCGGCGCCTTTTTCACAAAGTCGGTGTAGTAGTTGCGGCCTGGCTTTGCGCCGTCGCATCCGCCCACCAGGAAGAAGTGCTTTATCGCACCGGCCTTGACGGCGTCGACGATCGTGCCGGCGTTACTGAGTACCGTTTCGCGGCCGAAGCCGGTGGTCATCGTGGAGCCGCCGTTTATTCCGGACATGCTCCTGTCCTCCGGATATCCCCCAAGACTCAGCGCGTGATCGATAATGCCGGAGAAGTCCTTATGTCCGTCCGCGTCCTCCGCTATATGCGCCAGGCCCGGGAATCCGACCACCGAGGTCGTGTAAACGCGGTCGCCATAACTTTTTCGCGGCGCCATCAGGCAGTTTGTGGTGAACAGAACCGGAGCGGGTATGCCCTCAAACTCCTTCTGCTGCGACTGCCACGCGGTACCGAAATTGCCCTTCAGGCAGGCGTATTTCTTCAGCTGCGGATATGCGTGAGCGGGCAGCATTTCACCGTGCGTGTAAATATTGACTCCTCTGCCCTCCACCTGGAGGAGCAGCGTCTCAAGGTCATGCAGGTCGTGACCCGAAACAACGATGAACGGACCCTTTTCTATCGTGAGCGGCACCACTGTCGGCACCGGCGTGCCGTATGCCCCCGTGTTGGCCTCGTCGAGCAGCTCCATGCAACGCAGATTCGTTTTTCCGAATTCCATGATAAGGGCGAGCCACTCCTCTGCCGAGCGTTCATCGCCCAGCGCGGCCATGCCTGTGATAAACCAGCGGTCTACGCCGGCGTCGCGCTTTCCAAGCACCCTCGCGTGGTGCGCGTATGCCGCCATGCCCTTCATCCCAAAGAGCAGGGTAGATCTCAGCGAGATCAGATCCGTCTCTCCGTGAAAGAGGCTGTAAGGCTCGGGCGTTTCACCACCTCCGAGCTCCATCTTCAGCGACTGCGCGGCCCCCGTGGCGTGCTCTATTGCGGCGTCGTCAAAACTGACGTTTGTTAGCGTTGTGAACAGCCCGTCCGTGATCCTGTCCGTGACATCTTCGGAAAAGCGCCCGGCGGCCTTCGCCGCGCGAGCCAGGCCGATAAGCTCGCATACAAGCATGTCCTGGACATTTGCCGTCGAGGCGGATTTCCCGCAGACGCCCGCGGCGGTGCAACCGGTGCCCTTCGCGGTCTGCTCGCATTGATAACAGAACATTGACATAAATATTTCCTCCTTTTGTCGTCTCTTGTTTCCCCTGCGCTTTGATTATATTCCCTTTTAGAAACGCGATTCGATTGCATTTGCAACAAAACGAAAAAAACATCATTTATTTTGATGCCTCGGCGGAAGTGCATGCCGCGTCATTGACAGTATCCCTTTAAAAAGGTACAATATGCTCAGTAAGTGTTGATTTTTATCCGGCGACATTAAACGATGGCCGTAATATGGGGGAAAAATATGAACGTATTCAGATGCTTCACCGAAAAAAAGACAGGCTTTGACCTTGAGGCGGAGGGCCTTTGCCTCGACCTCCGCGCCGTTCTCGGCGTCACGTCGCTCGAATATGTCCGCATCTTCAATCGGTATGACGTGGAGGGCATCAGCGAAGATGACTACAGAAAGGCCGTCACCTTGGTTTTTTCCGAGCCTCCGTCCGACGAATGTCACGACGAGAGCCTGCCCCCCGTCTCGGGCGGACACCGTATCCTGGCCGTTGAGCCGCTGCCCGGACAGTTTGACGTGAGGGCCGACTCCGCTGCGCAGTGCGTTTCAATGCTCAGCTGCACCGAGCGCCCGCGCGTGAATGCGGCGAAGGTGTATATCCTCGGCGGCAGCCTGTCGGACGATGAGTTTGCGCGGATCTCCGACTATCTGATAAACCCCGTGGAGAGCCGCGTTGCTTCTCACGAAAAACCCGAAACGCTTGAAAACAGGTATCCTGAGCCTTCCGACGTGCCCGTGCTTGAGGGCTTTACAGCGCTTGACAGGGCGGGCCTCGAGAGCGCCGTGTCGAAATACGGCCTCGCGATGGATCTTGACGACATCGCGTTTTTACAGGCATATTTCCGGGAAGAGGGCCGCGATCCTACGCTGACGGAGCTGCGCGTTGTGGACACCTATTGGTCGGATCACTGCCGGCACACGACGTTTTTGACGCATATTGAGGACATAAGGATCGGCGACCCGGCCGTAAAGGCGGCGTTCGACAGGTATCTTGAGATAAAAGATGAACTCTCCCAAGGGAATGCAAAAATCACGCTTATGGACATCGCGACTTGCGCCGCTCGGTATCTGAGCAAAAACGGCGGGCTTTCTAATCTCGACCGCTCAGAGGAGATCAACGCGTGCAGCATCGAGGTCGACGCCACCGTTGACGGCAAAATAGAGAAATGGCTCCTTATGTTTAAAAACGAGACGCACAACCACCCGACGGAAATCGAGCCTTTCGGAGGCGCGGCGACCTGCATCGGCGGCGCGATACGCGACCCGCTTTCCGGGCGCTCGTATGTCTATCAGGCCATGCGCGTCACCGGCGCGGGCGACCCGCGCACGCCGCTGTCGGAGACGCCGAAGGGCAAGCTTCCGCAGAGAAAGCTGACGCAGACGGCCGCCGCCGGGTATTCGTCCTACGGCAACCAGATTGGCCTCGCCACGGGGCTTGTCCATGAGATATACCACCCGGGATATGTGGCCAAGCGCATGGAGATCGGCGCTGTCGTCGGCGCGGCGCCGAAGAGAAATGTTGTGCGCGAGAGGCCCGTGCCGGGAGACGTTATTATCCTGCTCGGCGGGCGCACCGGGCGCGACGGCTGCGGCGGCGCGACGGGCTCGAGCAAGACGCTGGGCCTCGAGTCGATTACCGAGTGCTCGTCCGAGGTTCAAAAGGGAAACGCGCCCGAGGAGCGCAAGCTGCAGCGCCTTTTCAGAAAGGCGGATGTCTCGCGCATGATCAGGCGGTGCAACGACTTTGGCGCCGGGGGCGTTTCGGTCGCGATCGGCGAGCTTGCCGACAGCCTTGAGATAAACCTCGACGCCGTACCGAAAAAATATGAGGGCCTTGACGGGACCGAGCTGGCTATCAGCGAATCGCAGGAGCGCATGGCTGTGGTCGTCTCGGCGAGGGACGCGGATGCCTTCATCCTGGAGGCTTCAAAGGAAAACCTCGAGGCCACACCGGTGGCCCGTGTAACAGACGACGGCAGGCTCAGGATGACTTGGCGCGGCAAGGAGGTTTGCAGCCTCAGGCGGTCGTTTTTGAACTCAAACGGCGCGCCTAAGAGCAGCTTTGCCGAAATCCCGCCTCTGCCGACGGCAAAGGACAAAAGCCCCGCGGGCGCGTCGTTCAGGGAGCGGCTTCTCAGCCTCGCGGGCGACATAAACTTCTGCTCGCAGCGCGGGCTGGGAGAGAGGTTTGACGGCTCTATCGGCGCGGCCTCCGTGCTGATGCCCTATGGCGGCGTCACAGGGCTGGCCCCGGCGCAGGCTATGGCCGCGCTTCTTCCGGTTGAGGGCGGCGAAACCGACACCTGCTCTGTCATGTCGTTTGGGTTTGACCCGTATATCTCGGAACAAAACCCGTTTGAGGGCGCTCGCCGCGCTGTTACCGAGTCGGTTGCAAAGATTGTGGCGGCGGGCTGCGACTATAAAAAGACGTACCTCACATTTCAGGAGTATTTTGAAAAGCTCAGGCAGGATCCTCTTCGCTGGGGAAAGCCGCTCTCGGCGCTCCTTGGCGCGCTGGACGCCCAGCTCGGCCTCGGCGTCGCGGCGATCGGCGGGAAGGACTCGATGTCCGGCTCGTTCATGGACATGGACGTGCCGCCTACGCTTGTGTCGTTTGCGATAGCCCCCGCCTCCGCGCGCGACGTGCTTTCGCCGGAATTTAAGCGCGAGGGCAGTAAGGTTTATCTATTCAAGCCGTCGGGCGGCAGCTGGGAGGCTGTGCGCGGGTGCTTCGAGAGGTTCTCCTCCGCGCGGGCGGAGGGAAAGATACTGTCGGCTTGGGCGGTCACGTCCGGCGGCGCGGCCGAGGGTCTCGCGAAGATGTCCCTGGGAAACATGATCGGCTTTGCCGGCGCGGACGGGCTCGATGAGGATCTGCTGTTCTCATCTCTTCCCGGCGCGATACTCGCCGAGGCCTCCTGCCCGATTCCCGGCGCGGAGCTTTTGGGCGAAACAAAGGGCAGCGGAAAGCTTGAGGCCTGCGGCTCCGCCGCCGCGATTGCGGAGATCATCGACGTTTGGGAGGACTCGCTCGAGGGTGTGTTCCCCTCAAAGGCGGACGCGTGGGGCGACGTGCGTGACATTGAGTGCCGCGAGGGCTGCGCGCTCGTCGCGAAAAAGAGCTTTGCCAGGCCGCGCGCCGTTATCCCTGTGTTCCCGGGAACAAACTGCGAATATGACACCGCGAGGGCGGTGCGCCTCGCGGGCGGAGAGAGCGAGCTGGTGGTAATCCGAAACCTGACAGCCGCAGACCTTGAAGACTCCGTTGAGAGGCTTAGAAAGGCCACAGCGGGCGCGCAGATGCTTATCCTGCCAGGCGGCTTCTCCGCCGCCGACGAGCCCGACGGCTCGGGCAAGTTTATCGCGGCCATGCTGCGCAACCCGAACCTGACGGAGGCGATACACGAGCTGCTCTTTAATCGCGACGGCCTGATGCTTGGCATATGCAACGGCTTCCAGGCGCTTATAAAGCTTGGGATGTTCACGGACGGGCGCATATCCGAGGTCGGTCCGGATTCCGCCACGCTGACGTTTAACGTGATCGGTCGGCACCAGTCGCGATATGTATACACAAAGGTCACGGGTGTGAAATCCCCGTGGATGTCGCGCTGCAACGTCGGCGACATGCACGCGGTGCCCATCTCGCACGGGGAGGGCAGGTTCGTTGCTCCGCCGGAGGTGATCGCCGCGATGATCGAAAACGGGCAGATTGTCACGCGGTATACGGACATATCGGGCCGCGCCTCTATGGACATCTCCGTCAACCCGAACGGGTCGATGGAGGCTATTGAGGGAATAATCAGCCCGTGCGGCAGGGTGCTCGGCAAGATGGGGCACACTGAGCGGCGCGGTGAGTTTGTCGCGAAGAACATCCCGTTTGAAAAGTTCCAGCCGATATTTGAGGGCGGCGTGGGCTACTACAGATAGACGCAAAAAGGCCGCCTCTCCGGCGGCCTTGACTTTTTACTGACCGTATTGCTTAAACCCGGTGCCCATGACCTCCTTGGCGTTTGTCATGATCATAAACGCCTCGGCGTCCGCCGACGCGACCACCTTCTTCAGCGTCATCACCTCATGGCTCCTCACCGCGCACAAAAGCGTCGATTTTTTCGAGCCTGAGTACATCCCCTGGGCCTCGATTGCGGTCACGCCGCGGCGCATGGTCTCTAAAATATCGCCGGACACCCTCTCCGGATCGGCGGTGATGATAAATGCGGCGACGGCGTTGTCCATGCCGCTGAGTATCGAATCGACTATCGTTGACGAGCAGAACTGGATTATTATGGCGTAAAGGGCCGCCTCCGGCTTGCGATAGATGACCGTGGCCGCGAGGATGACGGCGATGTTGATGATGAGGTTCACATTGCCGATGCTCCTGCCGGTTTTCTTCTGAAAATACTTGGCGATTATGTCGCTTCCGCCCGACGTCGCGCCCCGGCCGAAGATCAGCCCCAGGCCGATACCCATCATCACGCCGCCGTAAAGCGACGACAGGAGCGCGTCGTCTGTGAACGGCTTCAAAACGCCCTCGAGCGCGTCGATCAGCAGCGAAGATACGACTGTGGCGAACGCGGTGCGGAAGAGGAAGGTACGCCCCAGGCTTTTCCACGCGATGAACATAAGCGGAACATTCAGCGCGATCACCGACGCGCCGACAGGAAGCCCGAACAGATAATTCAGCACCAGGGCGATGCCGGTCGCACCGCCGAGCGGCACATTTGCCGGCCTGATAAAAAGTACGATGGCCGCAGCCATGACCGCCGTCCCCAGGAAAATCACAAAATAGTCCCACACCGGGTTTGACTTGATCTTCACCGCAGCTTTTCCTCGCACTTTTGGCATTATTTTCTCCTCTCGGCGCCGCCGCCCTACTCCTCGATCGCTCCAATAAGTTCCGAAACGCGCTCTGTTCTCCCCGTAAGGAATAGAAACCCGATCAGCGCCTCCAGGCCGGTCGCAGCCTGATAATCTGCCCTGTCCGCGTTTTTGGGTATGCTGTTCGTTCTCGAGTTGCGACCGCGCCTGAAGATATCCGCCTCCGTCTCATTGAGCATGGGCAGGAGTTTTTCAGCCGCCCTTGCCTGCGCCGACGCGGAGACGATTGAAACCGCTTTCCTGTGCAGATCGGAGGTTTTTTTCGCCCCTCCGAGGCACAGCCCGACGCGGATATGAAGCTCAAACACCGCGTCGCCCACATAAGCCAGCTCAAGAGAGCCAAGCGCGAGCGCCTGCGCGTCGTCAAGCCTGACGGAATGCATATACATATAATTTCCCCCGTAATCCGGTTTTTAGTCCTGCGGACTTTTTTAGACTGCTTATAATATACAGGAAAAAATGCGATAATAAAAGAGGAAATCACTTTAAAGGATATTTCCCCCGGCTTGCCGCCCTCAGCGGCGCCGCATCTGATACGAGGAGGTCGGACATTTGAAAACGCTGATGAAGGCCTCACTCTCCATCGCGGTGATCCTTGCCCTCGCCGCCGCGCTGTATGCGATGCTGGGCGGCGGGCTTCTGCCGGCGTATGACCTCGGCGTCGCGCGCAGGGCGCTTCAGAGTGGGAATATTCCGCGCGCCGAGGAATACTACGGCAGGTATCTTGCAAAAAACCCGTCCGACGCGAGCGCGAGGGCGGAGCTCATAGCGCATTACTACAAGCGCGGCAACCTCACGAAGACGGAATTTTATCTGCTCGAGGGCATTTCGTATAACCCCGGGTACATTGATTTCTATAAAACGCTGTCAAACGTCTATGTACAGCAGGACAAGCTGCTTGACGCGGTGTCGCTGCTCGACGGTATAAAGAGCGATGTCGTGGTCAAAAGCATGAACCTGGCGCGCCCCGCGGCGCCAAAGCTCACCCCCTCTCCCGGGAGGTACGACACGAATATCCAGCTGAACCTTGAGGCGGAGCAGGGTCAGTACGTCTATTTTTCGCTTGACGGCGAGTATCCCTCCGTCGTCGGCGGCAATACAGGCGCAATTGCGCTGCCAAGGGGCAAAACATCGGTCATGGCCGTCGCGGTCGACAGCGATGGGCTTGTGTCAAAGCTCTCCTCCGGCGAGTATACGATTGAAAACGTGCGCGAAACCGTCGTTTTTAAGGACAACGCCGTTGAGGCCATCCTCCGGCGCAAGCTTGAAAAGCCCTATGGAGACATCTCCTCCGGAGAGCTCTGGGATATCACCTCGCTTTCAAACCTTGACGATGACGGCGGGCCAATTGGCGGCGACATAGAATCTCTGGAGGATCTTTCCTATCTCCGCTCGCTCCGCGAACTGAGGCTCTCTAATCTGTCGGGCGGCATCGACTGGGGCGGGCTTTCCGCGCTGCCGCGCCTCCGCGTTCTATCTCTGACCGACTGCGGCATAAGCTCGGGGGATCTCTCAAAGCTGGCCGCGCTTCCGGCGCTTGAGGAGCTGACCCTTGCCGGGAACCGCATCTCATCGCTGACGCCGCTTGAGGCCGCAAAGTCTCTCAAAAGCCTTGATTTGGAGCGCAACAATATTGTGAGCATCGACGCGCTGATCTCGCTTTCAGAGCTTAGAACTCTCCGGCTCGGTGCAAATCCGCTTGGAGACCTGTCGGCGCTATGCGTGCTGAAAAAGCTGGAAGAGCTTGACCTTTCCGGCTGCGGGCTGAAAAGCATACTGACGCTCAGCGGGATGAAAGGCCTGCGCAGTCTCGATATTTCGGGCAACAGGCTGACGGATATCTCAGCGCTTTCACGGCAGAAGGAGCTCTCTCTGCTGAGCTGCGGCAATAACAAAATAAGAAGCCTTGACCCGCTTTCGGGCCAGAATCAGCTTTCGGAGCTGTACGCCGATTCAAATGAACTGGCGGATGTATCCGCGCTCTCGGGCCTCGCCGCGCTGTCGCGCGCTTCGCTCAGATCCAACGGCATACGCGCTCTGCCCGAGCTCAAGGGCTGCGCCGCGCTCTCCTACCTGGACGTGTCGGATAACATGATTGTAGACCTGACGTCGGTTAAAAGCGCCCCGGCTCTCCTGGAGCTTGACATACGCGACAATCTGGTTTCCACGCTGGCGCCCGCGCTCGAGTCGGCCTCTCTCGTAAAAATCCTGGCATCCGGCAATCCGGTTTCCGATTCCGAAAAGCTGGGCTCCGGGCGCGTGGAGGTCATCTATTAGTCCAAAGAAGGAATTCCTTTCTTTTTTTAAGTCCGCTATTGATTTTTTACTTGCATATGGTAAAATGTTATTAAACTTTGTATGGAGGAATAACTGATGGCATATTTTATAAACGATGAGTGCATTAACTGCGGAGCCTGCGAGAGCGAATGCCCCGTGACCTGCATCTCGTCCGGCGACGAGAAGTATGTGATTGACCCCGACGAATGCATTGACTGCGGCGCGTGCGCGACGGTTTGCCCCGTAGACGCCCCCAACCCGGCCTGATTGCCCTAAAGCAACCCCGGCATAGACATGCAAAACGCGGGCGCGGATAATATCCGCGCCTTTGTCATGCCCGTTAGAAGTATTGCCCGGAAGGTATAGTAACCGCAAACGCAGAAAAACTATACACACCCGACTTACCGGATTTCCCGGACGTCGACGGCAAAAAACTATACGGAGGGTAATTATGGCAAAGGCAGGCATGAGGCGCCCCGACAACTCTGAACCGCACGGAACGGAGTCAAACAAGAAGCAAAAGGTCAAAAAAAACGAGGCGCCGCCGGTCCCCGAAATAAAAGGCAAGGGCAAATAGTCCGCTTAATCTAGGCGGCATGGATGCGGCCGGCACGGGAGTTCCCCCTCCGGCCGCTGCGCTCAAATTGCGACAGATTTTTTCTTTGCACATTTTTTGGATGGGTTTTTGGTTGTTTTTCTCCAGTTATTTTTGTTGTTTTGCCTTTTATGAGGGCTGTAAAATTTTTTTTTAACATTATGTAAAGTTTTACTTGAAATATTGCACAAAAGATATTAGAATAGTGTATGACATAGTATGATTTATTACATGACCCCTTAAATGTCGGAAGACGAGTTAACACGATGGAGGTTTTAAAATGTCGAGCAGGGTATTTCAGGGAATTATCCTCCAGCTTAAAGACGCCACGCCGAGAACTGTCGGGGTTATCGACGGCACAGGAACTATTGTGGCCTGCAGTGAGCTTGAGCACATTGGCGAGAAGCGCGAATCCGCGGCAGAGGAGCTTATCGGCTCTATGAACTCAGTTCTCAGGTACGAAGGCAACACTTACAAGGCGCTTTCAAACTGGAGCGCTCATTTTGATTTTGCCGCCTTCGTCGAGGGAGAGGACGACATCGCCAGAGGCTTCTGCATGATGGCAACGGTTGCCCTTAACAGCGCAAAGCAGTTCTACGATGAAAAGCACGACAAATCGACGTTTATTAAAAATATAATCCTCGACAACATCCTTCCCGGGGATATCTACGTCCGTTCAAGAGAGCTCCATTTTGTCAGCGACGCGCCGCACTCGGTGATCCTCATCAGGCAGACAGAGAAGGTCGACCTCGCCGCGGTGGACGTGCTTCAGAACCTGTTCCCCGACAGGCAGCGCGATTTCGTCATCAGTATTGTCGAATCCGACATTGTGCTGGTCAAAGAGGTCAAGAAAAACATCGACTCAAAAGAGCTTCGCAAGCTTGCACAGGCAATTGAGGAGACGCTGCAATCTGAGCTGATGCTGAAAACCGTCATCGGTATAGGAACGGTCGCCGAGCACTTGAAGGATCTTGCCGGATCCTACAAGGAGGCGCAGGTTGCCATCGAGGTCGGCCGTGTGTTCGACAGCGAGAAGACGATTATCAACTTTGAGAACCTCGGCATCGGCAGGCTCATCTACCAGCTGCCCACAAAGATGTGTGAAATGTTCCTGTCCGAGGTTTTTAAGAAAAATTCGATAGATTCTCTCGACGCCGAGACGATCTTCACGATCAACAAATTTTTTGAAAACAACCTCAACGTCTCCGAGACCTCAAGGAAGCTGTTCGTCCACCGCAACACTCTGGTTTACCGCCTTGAGAAGATCAAGAAGCTAACGGGCCTTGACCTGCGCGAGTTTGACCACGCGATTATCTTCAAGGTGGCGCTTATGGTCAAAAAATACCTGTCCTCAACGGAGAACAAATTTTGATTTAAGCCGTCTAACCCTTTTATAAGGCCAAGCTAGTTTTGTCCCTCGCGGGGTTCCCGCGAGGGCGGTTTTTGAAGGAAAATTTCATGGTTCGATTTTTGGATGTCTACAAGACCTATCCCGGCGGGGCGCACGCGCTGAAGGGCATGACCCTGCGGATTGACGACGGGGAGTTCCTTTTTCTCGTCGGCCCTTCCGGGTCCGGAAAGTCCACGATTGTAAAGCTGATGACGGGCGAAATCCGCCCATCCGGCGGAAAGGTGCTCGTAAACGGCTTCAACGTGGGTACGCTGAGACAGTCGAAGGTGCCCTTTCTCAGGCGCACCCTTGGGGTCATATTCCAGGATTTCAGGCTGATAAGCAACAAGAGCGTGTACGAGAACGTGGCGTTCGCAATGCGCGTCGTCGGCGCCTCGCCCAAGGAGATCCGCTTGCGGGTTTCCTATGTGCTTGATCTCGTTTCGCTTACGTCCAAGGCCAAACGAAAGCCGAGTGAGCTTTCCGGCGGGGAGCAGCAGCGCGTGGCTATTGCGCGCGCGCTGATAAACAATCCGCGCATGATCATCGCGGACGAGCCGACGGGGAACCTTGACCCGGCCCGTTCGCTCGAGATTATGACCCTTCTTGAGCGCATAAACGCGCTGGGAACCACGGTTATGGCCGTCACGCACGAAAAAGAGGTTGTTAACATATTTTCGAAGCGGGTCGTCGCCATTGAGGGCGGCAAGCTCCTTTCGGACAGGACCGGCGGGTATTTTCAGTATGAAACGATATGAATTCGGCTATTTTATTATAGAAGGCACGAAAAACGTGTTCCTGCACGGCTTTATGAGCTTCGCCGCCGTGGGGATCATTGTTGCGTGCCTTATTATCATGGGCAGCTTCACGCTGCTGTCGTTCAACATCAGCAACCTGCTTGTCACCGTGCAGAACGAGAATGAGATAACGGCCCGCATCGACGAATCTCTTTCCGACGCGGAGGCGCGCAGTGTAGGCTCTAAGATCAACGCCATCGCGAACGTGCGCGACTGCGAGTTTGTCTCGCGGGACAAGGCGCTTGAAAACTTTGCTCAGAGCAGCGCGGACAACGCCGATCTGCTTATCGGCCTTGAGCAGGATAACCCGCTCAGGAACAGTTACAGGATCTTCCTGGTCGACGCGCAAAAGATGAACGAGACGGCGAAGGATATTGAAAAGATACCCGGCGTCGCACTTGTCAGCGCCGACTACGGCATTGTGACCGGCATCATGAAGGTGCGCGAGATTGTGAACCTCATATCGTACATAATTATTCTTGTTTTGTTTGTTATCTCTGTGTTTATTATCTCAAATACGGTTAAGCTGGCGACCTTTGACCGCCGTGATGAGATTGCAATAATGAAGATGGTCGGCGCGACAAACGGGTTTATCCGCTGGCCGTTTGTCTTTGAGGGCCTGATTCTCGGGGTTTTGGGCTCCGCCATTGCCTACTTCGCTCAGTGGTGGCTTTACGAGGCCGCGGGCGGACGCGTCGCCGAGCTGACGCAGATGGTGCAGATGGTGCCTTTCGACCTGATCTCGCGGGAGATGCTCTTCGCCTTCCTGGGGGCGGGCTTTCTCGTCGGCGTGGGAGGCAGTCTGCTGACGATTCGTAAATTCATGCGGGTATAGGAGGGGCAGCTTTGAATGACAAAATGAGAAAAGCCGTTGCGGCGGCGCTTGCGATTATTCTGGTCGGGGCGCTTCTCGCCTCGCTGATATTGAGCATTATCCCCGCTTCGGCCGCGCCCGCTAGCAGCTCGCTCAGCGGCCTGCGGGACAAAGCAAAAAAGCTTGCGGATGAAAAAAAGGCTATCGAGAGCGAGCTCAAGCAAATTAAAACCGACAAGGCCTCCGCCAACAAGCGGAAAAACGCGCTTGACAGGCAGGTCGAGGTCACGGCCGAAGAGGTGGAGAACACGGAAAACCTGATCCTCGAGCTCTCCGCTGAGATTGCCGCGACAGAGGATCAGCTCGTTGCCGCACAGGAGAAGGAAAGCTCGCAGTATGAGCTGTTTAAGACGCGCGTGCGCGTAATGCAGGAGACAAGCGAGGCTACATATCTTGGCATACTGCTGAAATCTGAATCCTTTTCCGACCTGCTCGACAGAGTGCAGGTGATCAACGAGATCGTTTCCTACGACAAAAAGGTCATGGAGGAGCTCAAGTCCATACGTACCACGATAGCCGACACGAAAACGTCGCTCGAATCCGACAAGACGGAGCAGGCGGCCGTGAAGGTTCAGCTTGAGGCGAGGAAAGCCGACCTGAAGGCGCAGCTTTCCGAGATTTTGAGCTTTGTTAAGGAGCTTGAAAAGGAGGAGGCCGAGTACCGTAAGGCCTTTGAGGAGGCGGAGGCCGAGCAGGAGAAGGTCCAGCAGGATATAAACCGTATGATCGCCGAGCTGGCAAAGAAGAACACGGTTTATGTGGGCGGAGTTTTTACCTGGCCGTGCCCCGGACACACAACCATTACCTCCGAATACGGCATGCGCTTCCATCCGATCCTGAAAACCAACAAGATGCACACCGGCACGGATATCAGCGCCCCGAAAAACACGAATATTGTCGCCGCCAATTCAGGAACGGTTATCATCTCGCAGTATAACTCCGGTTATGGCAACTACGTGGTTATTGATCACGGCGGCGGGGTTACCACGCTTTACGGGCATATGACCACGGCGCTCGTCTCTGTGAATCAGAAGGTTGAAAAGGGAGAGACAATAGGAAAGGTCGGCTCTACGGGCTATTCCACCGGGAATCACCTGCATTTTGAAGTTAGCGTGGGCGGCCAGAGGCAAAACCCAATGAGCTATTTCACAAAGGGCTGAACCTTAGATAAATATGTTTGCGCGCGGCCTGATTTGTTGATCAGGCCCGCTTCCGTTTGACGTAAGTTTTTTGCCGCTGACCTGATCCGCCAAAAAATGACCCGCCTCTGTGGTATACTCATTAGACCTGAAAGATGTATCCTTTGAGATGGGTTTTGACATTATTTAATATACTTAGGGGCGGCATGCCCACAGAGGGTTAAAATGCTTGAAAAACTGAAGAAAAACAGGCTGTTCTCCGCCGTATTTAATGTGGTTGCGCGGTTTGGCGACCATGACGTGGCGGGAATCGCCGCTCAGACGACGTTTTACCTCGTTCTGTCGCTTTTCCCGCTTATTATGCTCGTCGTATCGGTGATCAGCCGCGCCAACATCTCCGTCGACCCCGAGTATCTCTCGACGGTTGTCCCCGAAAGCGTGGTTTCGATTATCTCCCTTGTCGCGGAGGCGAGCGCGCCTTCCTTGCATAACACCGGGATAATCACGCTGCTGCTCGCTGTCTGGTCGGCTTCCGCCGGGATTTGGGGGCTTATGCGCGGGATATACCGCGCGCATCAGCAGAAAAGGCTTGAGAGTGTGATCTGGGGCCGCATAATATCCGTAATCTTTATGGTCGGCTTCCTCGTTGCCATGCTTTTGTCACTTGCGCTGCTCGTTTTCGGCCAGCTGATACTCAGCTCGCTGCTGACCGGCCTCGACACCGGCAGCATGATGCTGCTTGACGTTTTCAGGACAGCCTCGACAGCGCTTCTGATCTTTCTCTTTATGTTCGCGCTCTACTATTTCACGCCCGGCGTACACCTCAAAGCAAAGGACGTTGTCTTCGGGGCGGCGTTTACCTCGGCGGGATGGATCATTTTTTCGCGTCTTTTTGAGCTCTATATGCGCAACTTCAGCAAGTATTCGGCCCTTTACGGGAGCCTGGGAGTTGTGCTCGGACTTGTCATCTGGCTCTACTCCATCTGTTTTATCATTTTGACCGGCGCGGAGCTCAACTCTATCATCATTGAGCGAAAATCCAAAAGATAACGCTGCCGCCGCCATTTTTCAAATCGTCGATACTATGAACATATTGTTTATTCAGAGGCCGATTTCAGGTGCGAATCGGCCTCTTTTGCGTTGTACAGGTCGTTTTGCCGGTTAACTGAAATATCAGACAGCCATATAATGGGAATGAGAAACGGCAGAAAACGTGCCGCATATTGCGCGACTGCCTTGCGAAAGGAAATGAGTATGGCTTATACCGACAGAGAACTGTTTGCCAGACTGATAAGATGCGAAGCGGGTGGTGAGGGCGACACGGGCATGCGCGCCGTCGCGTCCGTGGTCATGAACAGGGTGAATGTTTCCGGAGGCGAATACCTGAGAACCGGGCAGGGGAATATCCGCAGGGTTATTATGCAGCCCGGGCAGTTTACCTGCACGGCCGAGACGGTCGGCGGGCGTCCAAACCCCCAGACTATCTATTCTAATCCGCCGGAGGGGATACATTACGCCATAGCCGACTGGTCTGTCGGCGGCAACAAGCTAAACGCCACGGGGCCCAGTCTGTGGTTCCTTAACCCTTACGGTGAATGTCCTCCGGAATTCCCCTTCAACGGCAGCGGAATCTTCCACACAGGCATCAACCAGCACTGCTTTTTCCGTCCAACGCCGCTTTATTCGAATACTTGACAGGAGGATTACAATGCAAAACCCAAACAACTTCTATGGCCAGCCCAATATGCAGGAGCCAAACATTTTATTTCCCAGATCCCCTCTGATGCAGACGCCCTCTCAGCAAATGATGCCCGAAATGGCACATGTGCCGCCGTCGGACGGTATGTTTACGACAATCGGATTTCCCGGCCAGTCGCCGGCGCCTGTCCGCGGCGACGTACAGGAGATCACCCCTACACTTACGCAGGAGCCCGAGACGCTGTCCGACCCCGCCTATGTCGCCGGTTTTCTCGCCAGGAATGTAGGAAGACTGATGAACGTGGAATTTTTGCTCAACGATCAGGTCGTCGACCGTTTCGGAAGACTTGTCCATGTAGGCGCGGCGTATATCCTTTTACAGACCGTTGATCCGAATGTCGTCATTATGTGCGATATCTATTCGATCAAATTTGTCTCCATTGTCGCTACTCAGGGTGAGCACTGCGTAATTGTGACCTGACTGACCCCCTCCCGCCACTGTCCGCGTCTTTATCCCCGGAGTGCCGCTTGGGCCTTTACAGGCACGGCGGCATTTTTTCTTTTGGCATCTTTGCGCCCGCGCCGGCAAATATGTCCCATGCTGAGCAAATATACCGTACTCACCATTATTATTGCATTGAAATCTTAATACCGAAGGGGTATAATACTCTAATGGGCTGAAACACCGCCCTTAAATATACATTAATTATAAAATTATGAAATACGTATTGAGGTAATATATGCTATATACTCTCGGGATTGATGTCGGGTCCACCACCGTTAAGGTCGCGCTCTTTGATGAGGCGGGTTCGCTCTGTTTCAAAGACTACAGACGGCACAACGCGAAGGCCAGGGAGAGCCTGCGCGACATTTTCATGGACATATCAGAGGCCTTCGGAGACATAAAGGTGCGCGCTGCGATGACCGGCTCCGCCGGGCTCGGGATATCCACGCGGGCGGGCATCCCGTTTGTGCAGGAGGTTGTCGCCTCGACGGCCGCCATCGACCGTCTTCTGCCCGGCACCGATGCGGTTATCGAGCTCGGCGGCGAGGACGCGAAGATACTCTTCTTCGGCAGGGTCACCGAGCAGCGCATGAACGGCACCTGCGCCGGAGGCACCGGCGCGTTTATTGACCAGATGGCCACGCTGATGGACATAACCGTACCCGAGCTAAACGAGCTGGCAAAAAATTCAGAAAAGATATATCCTGTCGCCTCGCGCTGCGGCGTTTTCGCCAAGAGTGACATTCAGCCGCTGCTGAACCAGGGCGCGCGCAAGGAGGACATCGCGGCCTCCGTTTTGCAGGCCGTCGTCGGGCAGACCATTGCCGGGCTCGCCCAGGGGCGTAAAATACAGGGAAATGTCGCGTTTCTCGGTGGGCCTCTGGCCTTTCTCTCAGAACTGCGGAGGCTGTTTACACAGACGCTGGGGCTGACGGCGGAGCAGTCGCGCTTTCCTGAAAACGCGCAGTATTTTGTCGCGATCGGCTGCGCGTTTGAGGCGGAAAATCTTGAGATATCCAGCCTTTCAACACTTATTTCGGAGCTTGACGCCGTACATGACGAGCTCTCTGAGGCGCGTCGTATCCCCGCGCTATTTAAATCTGAAAACGAATATCGCGCCTTTCAGGAGCGTCATGCCCGCGCGGACGTACATAAGGCGGACATAGATACATACTCCGGCGACGCGTATCTCGGCATCGACGCGGGCTCAACCACGACGAAGCTCGTGCTGCTTTCCGCCGACTGCCGTATGCTTTACAGCTATTACGCGCACAATAAGGGCAACCCCGTGCAAGTGCTCAGGGATGAGCTTCTCGGCATCCGGCGCATGTGCGGAGACAGGATAAATATCAGGGGATGCGCCGTAACGGGCTACGGCGAGGAGCTGATGGTCAGCGCCTTCGGAGCGGACATCGGCGTAGTCGAGACCGTGGCGCACTACCGCGCCGCGCGGTTTTTCAACCCGGACGTCGACTACATCATCGACATCGGCGGGCAGGACATGAAATGCTTCCGCGTCCGCGGCGGCGCGATCGACTCGATCATGCTGAACGAGGCCTGCTCCTCCGGCTGCGGGTCGTTTATCGAGACATTCGCCAAGGCGATCGGCCACTCGACCGAGGATTTCGCGAAGCTCGGGCTCTATGCGGAACATCCGGCCGACCTCGGCTCAAGGTGCACCGTTTTCATGAACTCCTCAGTAAAGCAGGCTCAGAAAGAGGGCGCGACGGTCATGGATATCGCGGCGGGGCTGTCGGTTTCCATTGTCAAGAACGCGCTCTACAAGGTCATTCGCGTGGTTGACCCGTCTGAGCTCGGCAAAAACATCGTTGTGCAGGGCGGGACGTTTATCAACGACGCCATACTCCGCGCTTTTGAGCTCGAACTCGGCACGAACGTGACGCGCCCGAACATCGCGGGGCTGATGGGCGCCTTCGGCTGCGCTCTGCTCGCGCTGGACAGCCATAAGGAGCGGTCGGGCCTTTTGTCCCTGGATGAGCTGGCGGCCTTTGAGCACAGCGCCACCCCCGCCACCTGCGGCCTCTGCGGCAACCGCTGCACGCTGACGGTGAACCGTTTTTCCGGCGGCAGAAAGTTCATCACCGGCAACAAGTGCGAGCGCGGAGCGGGCGGGGCTCGCAGAGACGACCTGCCGAATATGTACGAATACAAGTACAAAAAACTCCTCGCTCTGAAGGGCCTCGAGAATCCCAGGCGCGGCGTGATCGGCCTCCCTATGGCGCTGAACTTCTTCGACACGCTGCCCTTCTGGAACGCGTTTTTCTCCGAGCTCGGGATCAGGGCGGAGCCTTCCAGCCCGTCAAGCCGCGAGCTCTATCATTTAGGCCAGGACACGATCCCCTCCGACACGGCGTGTTACCCTGCGAAGCTTGTGCACGGGCATATTATGGACCTGATCAGCCGCGGGATCGACAAGATATTCTACCCCATCTCCCCTTATAACCTTGTTGAGGACGAAAAGGCCGACAATTTCTACAACTGCCCCGTCGTGGCCTACTATCCCGAGCTCATCGCGGCAAACGTGCCCGAGGTCAAGGATATCACGTATATCGCGCCGTATGTCGTGCTGTACAAGAAGAGCCTCGCGAAAAACCTGTTTTCCGCGCTCGGCCCCGTATATCCCGACCTCACGCTGTCGGAGGTGCGCCGAGCGGCTGAAAAGGCCAAAAAAGCCGACCGCGCCTTCCGTGACGACCTTATGCGCGAGGGGAAAAGGGCGCTTGCGTACGCCCGAGAGCACAACATCCGCTCGATTGTGCTGGCGGGGCGGCCTTACCACATCGACCCGGAGGTAAACCACGCGATCGACAGGCTGATCTGCTCGCTGGGACTGGCCGTGCTCACCGAAGAGGCGGTGGCCCCGCTCGCGAAGGCCGAGGGGATGAAAATCCTCAACCAGTGGTCATATCACACGCGGATGTACAACGCCGCCGCCTATGTCGCGGAGAATGACGACCTTGAGCTCTGCCAGCTCGTCTCGTTCGGCTGCGGGATTGACGCGATAACCGGCGACGAGATACGCGACATGCTCGAATCAAAGGGCAGGCTTTACACACAGATCAAGATTGACGAGATCACGAACCTCGGCGCGGCGAAGATACGCCTGAGGTCCCTGATAGCCGCTATGGATATGCGGTCGGGGAGGGAGAACAGAGATGGCGGAGCTTAAATACGACGAAACTGGCAGATTGCTCTTTACAAAGGAGATGAAGGAGGAGTATACCCTTCTGCTCCCGCAGATGCTGCCGATACACTTTGAGTTTATCAGCAAGGCGCTGCGCCTTGAGGGATACAAGACCGTTGTTTTGCAGACGAGCCACCGCGCGATTATCGAGGAGGGGCTCAGGCATGTGCACAACGACATCTGCTTCCCCGCGCTGCTTGTCATTGGACAGATGATCGACGCGCTGAAAAGCGGGCAGTATGACCTTAACAAGTCGGCGCTGATGATCACGCAGACGGGCGGCGGCTGTCGCGCCTCGAACTATATCCACCTGCTTCGCAAGGGGCTCAAAAAGGCGGGGCTTGAGCATGTGCCGGTTGTGTCGCTGAACCTCTCCGGGCTTGAGAAAAACGAGGGCTTTAAGCTGAGCGTACAGCTGCTCAGGCGCATGATCTATGGGCTCGTATACGGCGACCTTTTGATGCTGCTTTCAAACCGGCAGCGCGCATATGAGAAAAACCCCGGCGAGACGGACGCCCTTCTTAAAAAATGGATTGACACCATATCAAACGAGTTTGAGGACCCCAAAAATTTGGGCTATAAAAAAATCCGCGAGGCCATGTTTAAGATTACGCGCGAGTTCGCCGCGATTGAGACAGAGGACAAAACAATCCCCCGTGTGGGCGTTGTCGGCGAGATATACGTAAAATTTGCCCCGCTCGGCAACAACAACCTCGAGGCGTTTTTGCGCAGCGAGGGCGCGGAGGTCGTCGTCCCCGGGCTTATCGACTTTCTCATCTTCAAGGTCGACAACCGCATCGAGGATTCGCTGATCTACGGCGGCAAACGCGCCCTGAGAACGGGAGCGTCGGTTCTCAAGCGGTATCTGCTGAAATATCAGGACCTGCTGATTGAGTCGGTCACGACCTGCGGCGGCGGCATCCCCGCGCCTGCGCACTTTGAGGACATCAAGGAGCTTGTCATGCCGTATCTCGGGCATGGGAACAAGATGGGCGAGGGCTGGCTGCTGACGGGCGAGATGCTCGAGCTTATACACAGCGGGGTTTCCAACATTGTGTGTACTCAGCCGTTCGGCTGCCTGCCGAACCACATTGTAGGCAAGGGAATGATACGCGCGATCCGCGAGGCGCACCCCGACGCGAACATCGTGGCCATCGACTATGACCCGGGAACTTCGCCGGTAAATCAGGAAAACAGGCTCAAGCTTATGCTCGCCACCGCGCGCAAAAAGCTGTAGCAGATAAGCATGTTTAGGCAAATCCGCACAAAGGGCGTCTGACGACTTTGCGTGCGGTATTGGCCTTTACACTCTGAACAAAATGCGCCGCAGGAGAGCTCCCGCGGCGCGACGGAAGTTGGAGGCAAAATATGTTCAGTATGCCATACGCAAGCCACATGCGCGAGGTTCCCTCGAACCCGATTTTTGACCTGCTCCCGCTCCTTCACACTCCGGGATTTGTGAGCCTGGCCGCGGGCGTCCCCGCCCCGGAGAGCTTCCCCCTATCGGACATCGCGCGTATCCAGTCGCGGCTTATAGCCGGCCGCGGGGCGGAGCTTATGCAGTATGGCAGCACGGAGGGATATCCACCTCTGCGCGAGTCCGTCGCGGTTTTTCTGGGACGGGCAGGTCTTTATGCCTCGCCGTCGGAGGTGTTTATCACAACCGGAGGCCAGCAGGCCATCGACCTGATCTGCAAGCTGCTCATAGAACCGGGCGACCGCGTGCTCGTTGAAACCCCGACATATTCGGCGACGCTTCAGATACTTTCCAGCCATCTTGCCGTGCCCGTCGGCGTGCGTATGGACGAGGACGGCGTGGATATCGGGGATCTTGAGAGAAAGATCATTGAGGCCCGCCCGAAGTTTGTGTATCTTATCCCCACATATCAGAACCCCACGGGGCGCACGATGACGCCCGGCCGCAGAAGTATGGCTGCGGAGATTTGCGAAAGATACGGGGTGCTTCTTGTGGAGGACGACCCCTACAGAGATCTCAGCTATCGCGGCGCCGCGCCTGTGCCCATCAAGACGCACGACACGGGCGGTAATATTGCCTACATTACAAGCTTTTCAAAGATCCTCTGCCCCGGGCTGCGCGTGGGCGCGGTCTTTGCGCAGCCTGACCTTATTGAGCATCTGAGCGTCGCCAAGCAGGCTTCCGACATGCAGTCGTCAAACCTGACGCAGGCTATTGTCGACGCTTTCCTGCGGGACGGGCTCATCGACGACCATATTGAAAAAATCTGTTCGCTTTACCGTGAGCGGCTCGACGCCATGCTCGAGGCGTGCGGCAGCTTCCTGCCCAAGGAGGTCACGCACACATGCCCTGCGGGAGGGCTTTTCGTCTTTTGCCGCCTGCCGGAGAACATCGACACCGAGGCGCTGCTCGGTGAATCCGTCGCACGCGGCGTGGCCTTCACTCCCGGGGGGCAATTTTATCCGAAGGACTCGGCGCACAGTAACATGCTGAGGCTGAATTTTTCAAGTTCATCCCCCGAAAGCATCCGCGCGGGGATGAAAATTCTCGGCCGGCTGATAGCCGAACACATCTGAATACATCTCGATCATACCAATTAAGGAGAAAAGCCATGCCTGTGCTGAAAAACCTGATCGATCTCATCGGCAAAACGCCCGCCCTCTCGCTGCGGTCGCTGGGCGGAAGGCTGGGCCTTGACGCAGAGATTATCGCCAAGCTTGAATACCTGAATCCTCTCGGCAGCGTGAAGGACAGGGTGGGCTTTGCGCTCATCCGCGACGCTGAGGAGCGCGGCGTGCTCACGCCCGGCGGCGTAATTATCGAGCCCACCAGCGGAAATACCGGCATCGCACTTGCGTTTGTCGCCGCCTCACGGGGGTACAGGCTGATCCTGACCATGCCGGAGACGATGAGCCTTGAGCGGCGCGCGCTGCTTTCCGCCCTCGGCGCCGAGCTTGTGCTCACACCCGGGAGCGAGGGGATGTCCGGCGCCGTCTCAAGGGCGCGCGCGCTGGCAAAGGATACCCCGGAGGCATATCTGCCCATGCAGTTTGAAAACCCGGCAAATCCCGCCGTCCATCGCCGCACAACGGGCCCCGAGCTCTGGCGCGGCATGGACGAAAGGCTTGACTTTTTCGTCTCGGCTGTCGGCACCGGCGGCACTTTGACCGGCGTTGCGGAATTTTTAAAGGAGGCGGGATGCGGTGCGAAGATTATCGCAGTCGAGCCTTCTGCCTCTCCCGTTTTGTCCGGCGGAGCGCCGGGGCCGCACAAGATCCAGGGCATTGGGGCGGGTTTTGTCCCTAAGGTGCTCCGACCCGAACTTATAGACGAGGTTATTACAGTCTCGGATGCCGACGCGACTGAAACCTCGCGCCTGCTCGCGCGCTCCGAAGGACTTCTCGCCGGGATATCCTCCGGCGCGGCGCTTTTCGCGGCAATAACGCTTGCCCGGCGGCAGGAAAATGCAGGAAAACGCATAGCGGTGATTTTATCGGACGGCGGCGAGCGCTACCTCTCCTCGGGGCTGTTTTCTCAAAATTCTCTGTCCTGAGAGACGCGCGGAAGGGGACGGCGCCGTAAACTTAAAGTCTAAAATATACATGGAGGGTTCGTAATCCTGCTAAAATACATAAAGACGCAAGCGGCAAGGCCACTGGCCTTGCCGCTTGCGTCTGTATGGTGAAGAGGCCTCCGGTGGGCACCCTCTTTTTTCATCCGCTTTGGTTCGTTCTTTTGCCGGAGATACCCGACGCCTGAAGAGCCCGCCCAAATGTGCTCCTGCCTCTCAGATATCCGGCCGCAACGGTCAGAAACTGCCCGTTTGTGATCTTTTCTCCGTCCGTGTATGAGAACAGCCTCTGATACAGCTCCGAATCCTGACGCCTCATATGGGCGATCGCGTTCCTGATATTCTTCTCGACGGAAGCCGGCGAGATGCCTCTTGTCCTGGCGATCTCCGGGTAAAGGGACTTTGTAAGCATGCGCAGATATGAGTTGTCGTTAATAAAATACAGAAGGGAATCTACCACGCATCTGGTCGACAGAAGGTGCGGCGGCATTCCCAGCTGAACCACAAAATTGAGTACCACTTCTTCCGGACTTCTGCCATGTTCTTTTAACTGCATGGATTCTATCTCGCCTGACTGTATCAAAAGCTCTCTCTGCCCCACAATCTTCCTCAGCGACTGGATAACCAGCTCCAGCGTGACCGGTTTCATGCTGTAAAAGTCGATGTCGAGATCATTGAGCAGCTTGATAATAGTGTCGGTTCCAATCCCTGAGAGGATATAGATTATCGGGTCATACGGCCGCATAGTTGTTTTGATATGCCTCACAATATACGCCCCGTCAAACTCCGGCATTATTATGTCCAACATTACGATATCCGGTCTTTTCGTCTCGATCAACTCAATCGCCTGTCTACCGTCGCAGACCTTGGCGATTACCTCAAAATCAGGGTCGGAGTTGATACCCTTTTCAAGAACGTCAAGCCACTGCTTGTTGTCATCAGCTATCAGCACAGTATGCATCTATCTATTCCCCTGACCTAAGTAACCACAGATTACCTAATTTAACTGTTGTCTCCTACCGGACGCTCTGCAAGCACCTCTTTTTTCACAGGAATTAAAATCTGACCAGCTGAAAATGATATACTTCTAATAATATACGATTCCCGCCAATAAGTAAAGCGTTCCGGCCTTGTAAAAATACCTAAACCTTTCACTGCATTGCCTGATCGCATGTGAATATTTTTACGGCGCCCGGGCATACTGTAAATGTCTTAAGCTTAAGAATTTTACTGGAGTGTTGTCTATGCCAAAGGATGGTCAGATCGATCCTAAGCAGGTGCGCAAATCCAAGTCCGGGGGCGGGCCGACAATGGCCGAGAGCTCGTTAGACGGAGAGGGACGCAGCGCAAAAAAACAGTCGGCCAAGAGAGATTATCAAAGCAACAAGCAGCCTTAAGGAGCCTGAAAACAGGCCCCTTTTTCTTTTTCTCATTCCTCGGTCAGAATAAGTCCCTCGTCGGCTGTCCCCGGAGCAATCAGGTTCCCGGCTGCCAATTCTCTGAATCTCTGGGTCAGAATGATGCTGATGTTGTTCGACACAGACACGAGCAGAGCCGCAATCGTCTGAAGCGTCTGGATATCCTGATCTTTTGCAATCAGATTAGCGAGCACGGCGGACACTACCGACATTCCAAGAGCGCCGCTCTCCATGAACCCACCTCCATATTTCTTTTTACCAAAACATCTTATGAAAAATCTTAGAAAAATGTTCATTCTCCGGTAAAGATAACAGATAATTAAAAGGCCCCCGCGATACGGGGGCCTTTGTCAGGCTTCTTAAGTTATCTTGTAACTGCCTCTGACTAGGATCTTGACCTCGTTTGAGGCCTTCACCCCCCTGTCCGCCAGCGTCGACACATAGTAATGGTTTTTCACAAGCTGCTTGGAGTTTTCAAGCACCTCGCCGGTTGTGAGATCTATAAAGCCAGGGCTTGCTGCGGCTACGCACACGCCGGTGCCCACGCGGAGGATAATCTCGCATCCGGCATCTCCCACCAGCGTCTTGCCGGCGGGAACTGTTACAAGCGCAAACCCGGAGGCGCTGCCCGTTGTGCTGCCGCCGGTCTTTTCAATAACCGCGTCCGCTATGAGGCTTACAAGCTCGTCCGAGACCTTGTCTTCCTTATATTTCGTCTCAAAATTCTTGATCTTGTCGTCAATGTCTGCGCTGGCTTGCATGAATTTCGTGTCGATGTCTTTTTCAAACTTCTTGACCTTCGCGTCAAGGTTGCCCTCGACTTTTTTAAGAAGATTCGACGCAAGCTCGTCCTCTATGTAGCTTATCGTCACGAGCGGATCATCCGCGGATCCGGCAATATTCGCCGCCACCGCAAAGTATCCCGCAAGGACGAGCGCCACCAGAAGAACGGACGACATCCCAATTACCCATTTTTTCTGTATCATTGATGCTAACCTCCCACATTTTCCTGTATGCCGAAGCTCACAGCAATCGCGTTGTCGACGCGCTGCATGAGCCCCTCGTCAACCTTCCCCATCTTTTCCTTAAGCCTTCTTTTGTCGATTGTCCTGATCTGCTCAAGAAGGACAACGGAGTCCTTCGTCAGGCCATAGCTCCGCGCGCAAAGCTCAATATGCGTTGGGAGCCTGGCCTTGTTTATCTGCGACGTTATCGCGGCGGCGATAACCGTTGGACTGTGCCTGTTGCCCACGTCGTTTTGAACTATCAGCACGGGACGCATCCCGCCCTGCTCACTTCCTACAACCGGGCTAAGGTCTGCATAGAAGATATCCCCTCGTTTAACTCCGTTAACATTCTGATCCACACGGCTCACTCCCACCGAAATATAGTCAACGCAGCATACAGCCTTTTGGGATAGTATGTAACGCTGCAACTATATATTCCCCAGCGGCGGCCGTTTCTAATCATTAAGGGGCTATTTTCCATAAATTCACAGGCCGCAAGACACTTACCGCCCGCAAAAGTTTACATAATTATATAAAAAGAGCCTCCTTTTGTCAAGATGCTTTACCCTTTTTGCTCACATTTTGGCCTTCCGCGGCTATTCTACGCCAAAAGTCCCGCGGCGAAGTGCCGCGGGACCCGTCAAACTGGTTGTGAGCTACTGGTCTTCCTCATTGAGGCCCTCAAGTACGTCGGAAAAGCTTTGGCCCGCGCTGTCCCCCAAATCCTGACGCTGCCTTTTCTTCTCCCGGTCTTTTTCCTTTTCGGAAGGATCGAAGTCGATATACTTTTTCGACTTTTCGCCGTTCGGCAGGTCACCGGTGGAGAAAAAGCACTCAAAGGTGTCGGAATCCATCGTTTCATTTTCAAGCAGATAGTTCGCTATACCGTGCAGCATAGCCAGGTTTTCCCCAAGAATAGTCTCGCACTCCAGGTACGCGGCGTCGATGATCGCCTTGATCTCGGAGTCGATCTTCGCGGCGACATCCTCCGAATAGTTGCGCGTCTGCTGGAAATCGCGCCCGAGGAACACCTCGTCGTTATCCGAGCCGTATGCGATCGGGCCGAGCGAGTCGCTCATACCGTACCGCGTGATCATCTTTCTGGCGATGCTCGTGGCGCGCTGAATGTCGCTGGAGGCGCCCGTTGAGATATCGTTTAGGATAAGCTTCTCCGCGACTCGCCCGCCCAGGAACGAGGTGATAAGCTCGAGCATCTCGCTCTTGGACATATACTCCTTGTCTTCCTTCGGAAGCGAGATCGTCATGCCGCCGGCCATGCCGCGCGGGATAATCGAGATCTGATGCACCGGGTCGTGCGTCTCGAGATTCTTCATGACTATGGCGTGCCCCGCCTCATGGTAGGCCGTGAGCCTTCGCTCTTTTTCGGAAACGACCTTGCTCTTTTTTTCCGGGCCGGCAACAACCTTTAGCATGGCCTCTTCGATCTCAGACATGCCTATCACGCGCTTGTTGCGCCTGGCGGACAGCAGCGCCGCCTCATTCAGCAGGTTTTCAAGGTCGGCGCCGGTGAAGCCCGCGGTAGTCTTCGCGATTGTCTCGAGCTTGACGTCGGCGTCGAGCGGCTTGCCCTTGGAATGCACCTTCAGTATCGCTTCGCGGCCCTTTATGTCCGGCTTTCCAATATAGACCTCTCTGTCAAACCTGCCCGGACGCAGGAGCGCCGGGTCAAGGATATCCGGTCGGTTTGTGGCGGCAATGATTATGACGCCCTCATTATTGCCGAAACCGTCCATCTCGACAAGAAGCTGGTTCAGCGTTTGCTCGCGCTCATCGTGCCCGCCGCCCATGCCGGCGCCGCGATGGCGGCCTACGGCGTCGATTTCGTCGATGAAGATAATCGACGGGGCGACCTTCTTGGCCTGTTCAAACAGGTCGCGCACGCGGGAGGCGCCTACGCCGACGTAGAGCTCGACAAAGTCGGAGCCGGAGATCGAGAGGAACTGCACGCCGGCCTCTCCAGCCACCGCCTTGGCTATAAGCGTTTTTCCCGTTCCCGGAGGGCCGACGAGCAGCACGCCCTTCGGTATCCTTGCGCCGATCTCAATAAACTTGCGCGGATTTTTAAGGAAATCGATAATCTCCTGAAGCTCGGCCTTTTCCTCCTCGGCGCCCGCGACGTCCTGGAAGGTCACTTTCTTCTTTTCATCGGAGCCGAGGCGCGTTCTCGCCTTGCCGAACCGCATGGCCTTGTCTCCCCCACCTCCGGCACGGTTAAACATATAGTACCACAGCACGACAATGATGCCTATCAGCAGCAGGTACGGGATGAACATGACCCACCACGGCGGCTGCCATTCCTGGTCGACATCGTAGTCGGTGATGACGCCGTCGGTGCGCTGCTGCCCGACAAGCTCATGCAGATCCTGGTAGAGAAGCTCAAGGTACGCGACCTTGTATTCTATCTCTTTCCCGTCCTGGAGCTTCAGCTTGAGGGTGTTGCCCTCGAGAGTGAAGGTTTTCACCTGCTTCTGCTCAAAATACTGCAGCACCTTGGAGTATGACGGCTCCGTAGACTGCCCCTGCCCCAGAAGCACCCAAACCGTTCCAAACAGTATGATGATTATCAGCAGGTAAAAGCCGATATCCTTGAGACTACCTTTTTTAATGCTAATCACAGCCCTTCAAGAGACGGATGCGGCGGAGCCTCTCTCCGCGTCACCCAAAAATATAAATTTTCAGCGGGATGCTCAGGAATAGATCTCCCGCTTAAGCACCCCGACATACGGCAGGTTTCTGTATCTGTCCGCGTAATCAAGCCCGTATCCGACAATGAATTCGTCCGGGACAATAAACCCGGTATAATCCGGCCGGATATCCGCCTGCCTGCGCGACGGCTTGTCGAGAAGCGTGCATACCCTTACGGATGCGGGCTTGCCGCCCGCCAAATAATTAATAATATATCTCAAGGTCAGTCCACTGTCAAGGATGTCTTCCACAATAATTACATGCCTGCCCTCAACCTTGCAGTCCAGATCCTTCAGTATCTTCACGGCGCCCGTCGTGGCGGATTTTTTCCCATAGGACGACACCGCCATAAAATCCACATTGCACGGTATCGTCACCTCACGCAAAAGATCGGCCATAAAGATAAACGCGCCCTTGAGCACGCTGATGAGCAGAGGATTGCGGTTTTCATAATCCTTTGATATCATCCCCGCCAGAACGGAAACCTTTTCGGCTATCTCCTCTTTTGTGACAATAATCCTATCAACATCCGGATGCATATGCTCCCCGCCTTTCTCTTAATAATGACCCCTCACTACCCATTCCTGCGCGTTTCCCTAATGGTGACAGCCAGAACCTCGTCGCCATCCACCGCACGCGCCCTGTCGGACGCCCCCACGCCGTAAACCGCGAGGATGCCCTCCTCGTCGCACACAACCGGAATACCATCGCGCAGCCGCGCCGGGATCTTTTTTTCAATCATAAGCTTCTTCAGTTGCTTTGAAATGCCCGACATTCTGATAATATCCCCTTTTTCTCTTGATCGAATCAAGACAGCTCCCTTTATATTAGCACATTTAATATAAAAAGTATGCTCATGTTGTATAAATTTTTCATTAACGGAAAGCTTTTCACACCACAGCTCAAAACCCGGCAGGCTTATGCCCTGTCCCGGGGCTATTTTCGCCGCGGAAAATCTCTCGGATGCCGGGATCTGTCCGAAGCACAGCTCGTCGTACCGCCGGAAGGCCTCAATCCCCCCGGGAAGCGACAGGCGGGCCGAAGGCGAAATGCTGCGGCAAAGTCCGAGGATATCCTCAATATGTCTTCCTGTCAGCGCACGAGCGTCGCCCCCGGCGCGGACATATAGCATGGCCGCAACCCGGCCCCGAAGCGCGGGAGCTATCGAACAAAGCCGGTTGAGATTGATCGACGCCTCATTTGGGGCACTGCCTTTAAGCGCTGTGAGCGCAGTTTCCGCGAGAAAATTTTCGTCTCGGCGGAGAAGGCTTGTCGTCTCAAATATTCTTTCTGAGACCCTTGGGTTTATGCGCCGAAGCACCGGCATTATCTCGTTTCTGATAAGATTTCGCGTATACCGCGCGTCCGTGTTTGTGGAATCCTCAATCCAGGGCACGCCGTTTTCCAGAAGAAAGGCCTCAATTTCGGCGCGGGTTACGCACAAAAGAGGCCTGATTATATTCCCTCTTACTGGCGGGATGCCGCAGAGCCCTCTTAGCGACGAACCGCGCGCGAGGTTAAAAATCACTGTCTCGGCGTTGTCGTCCGAATTGTGCGCCGTGGCGATAAACGAGGCGCCGGCGCCGCGGGCCGCCGCCTCAAAAAAATCGTACCGCATATCGCGAGCGCAGGCCTCGACGCTCATTTTGCGCCTTTGCGCCTCTGAGGCCACGTCGCCGCGCCCAAATACGGCGGGCACGCCGTTTCTTTCACAGAAGCCGCGCACGAAAAGTTCGTCGCGCTCGCTTTCTTCCCCGCGCAGCATGTGATTATAGTGCGCGGCCACCGGCTCAATATCAAGCTTATCCGACAGCTCGCGAAGTGCAAGCAGAAGGGCCATTGAGTCGGCCCCGCCGGATACGCCGCAGAGCACCTTGCCCCCGTCGGGGAGCATGTCCAGTTCTTTAATATATGCCAGCACGGCGTCAGTCATTGTGTTTCCACTCCCTGGACGAGAACGTAGTATACCGGCCGATCCATTCAAGGGTGACCGTTCCCGTTTCGCCGTGGCGGTTTTTCGCTACGATGCACTCCGCCTCGTTCGGGTTCTCCGCCTCCTTGTTGTAGTAGGAGTCGCGGTACAAAAACATGACTATATCCGCGTCCTGCTCAATCGCGCCGGACTCGCGCAGGTCCGAGAGCATCGGACGCTTGTCCCCGCGCGACTCGTTGGCGCGCGAAAGCTGCGACAGGCACAGCACCGGCACATTCAGCTCCTTTGCCATGATCTTCAGCCCGCGTGATATTTCGGAAACCTCCTGCGAGCGGTTATCAGTCCTTTTTGAGCCCTGCATCAGCTGAAGGTAATCGATGATAATCAGCCCGAGATTCTCAACGCGCCTGCACTTCGCCTTCATTTCGTTTACTGTTATCGCGGGATTGTCGTCCATCCTCAGATCAAGCTTTGAGAGCACCGTTGAGGACGAGAGCAGATTCTCCCAGTCGGAATCCGACAAATCCCCCGTCTGAAGCTTTTTTGAATCAATAAAGGACTCGCTGGACACGAGCCTGAGGCCGAGCTGCTCGCGCGACATCTCGAGCGAAAAAACCACGACGGCTTTTTTTGCCTTTTTCGCGGCATTGAGCGCGATATTAAGCGCGATAGAGGTTTTTCCCATGCCGGGGCGCGAGGCGATCAGGATGAGATCCGAATTGTTGAGCCCGGATATCATTGAATCAATCTCGGCGATACCGGTCGGAATCCCCGGGATCTGTCCGGCGTTTTTTGAGAGCTCAATCAGCCTGTCGTAAACCTCGACAAGCACCGCGCCGATGTGAAAAAGCCCTTGGTGCGCCCTGCCCTGGCGTATCGCGAATATCTTCTGCTCGGCGGCCTCGAGGATCTCGTCCGCCGCGCCCTGCCCCTCGAGCACAAGGCCCGTGATATCCTCCGCCGCGGACAGAACGGAGCGCAGAAGCGCCTTGTCCTTGACAATGCGCGCGTACTGCATGACGTTCGCTGCCGTCGGCGTGATCTCCATCAGCTGGAGCATATACTCGCGCGTGACATTGTCTTCAAACACGCCGCGGCTCTTCATCGCGTCGAGCACCGTGATAGGATCGATCACCTGCGAAAAGCCGAACATCGAGCAGATCGTCTCGAATATCTCGCGGTTGTGCCGCTGATAGAAATCGTCGGCCCTGAGAAGCTCGACAACCTCCGGCGCGCAGCGCGAGTCAATCAGGATCGAGCCTATGACGGCCTGTTCCGCCTCAAGCGACGACGGCACCTGTTTTGCAAAAAGCTCCTGCATAAGCTCCCCCCTTTTTAGCGGGCGGATACCGCCCGAAATTCATGTAATCGGATCAGGCCTCCGTCACGACGACAAAAACCGTCCCGGAGACCTCGTGCCCCAGCTTCACCTTCAGCTCATACTGCCCGAAGGTCTTTATCGGCTCGTCTATCAGAATCTTGTGCCGGTCGATGTCGATGCCGTGCTGTTCCTTGAGTTTTTCCGACACCTCCTTGTTCGTCACCGAGCCAAAGAGCCTGCCGCCTGTGCCCGCGCGCGCCGGAATCTTTACGACGCAGCTCTTGAGCTTTTCCGCCGCTGAGAGCGCGGCCTGCCGCTCGCGCGCCTCCTTTGTGGCGCTGGCCTTGTCGCGCTGGCGCATCTCGTTCAGATTATTGGCGCTTGCCTCTATGGCGAGGCCGCGCGGGAGCAGATAGTTCCTGCCGTACCCGTCGGAAACCTCGACCATCTGGCCCTTCTTTCCCTGTCCCTTTACATCCGTGTTAAGAATAACCTTCATGTCCGTCACCCCTTAATTCACTAAAGCTTCTTGTCGATCGCGGCCTTCAGCATCTGCACGACCTCCAGGACGTCCTTCCCCTCAATCTGCGCGCCCGCCGTCGTCATATGTCCGCCGCCGCCAAGCTCCTCCATCACGATCTGTACGTTTGTCTTGCCGAGCGAACGCGCCGAAATCATCACGCTGTCTCCCCGTCTGAAAACTACGAACGCGGCCGTTATGCCCATCACGTCGAGAAGCTCGTTCGCCGCCTGCCCCGCAAGCGCCCGGCCGATGTCGCCCTCGACTTCAGAGATAGCCATCGTCCCGCGATACAGCTCCGCGCTTTTGACAATATCACTGCGGTCGACATAGCTTTTGTAGTCGACCTGGAGGTATTTTTTTGTCTCGGCGGTGTCTGCCCCCGCCCTGCGCAGCGTGGCCGCCGCCTCGAATGTCCTCACCCCTGTGTGTATTGTAAAATTCCATGTGTCAAGCAGTATCCCCAGCATCAGCGACTCGGCCTCGGCGCGCAGAAGCATCGAAAAATCATCGACGAGGTAGCTTATAAGCTCCGTCACGAGCTCGCTGGCCGACGATGCGTAAGGCTCGTGCAGATTCAGTGCCCCCTTGTCAATATAGTCCGACACGCGCCTGTGGTGGTCGATCACGACCACCCTGTTGCAAGACTCCAAAAGCTGGGGAGATTCAACATAGCTCGACCGGCTCGTATCGACGACGACAAGCAGCGTGCCGCTGCCGGCCATTACTATGGCCTCCTCCGGCGTGATAAACGCGCCGTCATATTCCGGAAGAGCGGTGAGCCTGTCGATCAGCATCTGCGCCGGAGAGGCCTCTCTGTCGATGACTATGCGCGTTTTTTTGCCCTTTGCGCGCGCAATGCACATTATGCCCGCCGCGGCGCCGATCGAGTCAAAGTCGGCGGCCTTATGCCCCATCACAAGGATATTCGTCGAGTCTCCTATCAGCTCGCCGAGCGCGTTCGCCACGACGCGCGCCTTAACCTTCGTGCGCCGCTCTATCTCTTTCGAGCGCCCGCCGTGAAACTCGAAATTTATCCTGTTGCGTATGACCGCCTGGTCGCCCCCCCGGGAAAGCGCCATGTCAATCCCCAGAGACGCAAAGTTATAGCACTCTCCGAAGCCGCTGCCGTCCACGCCGAGGCCTATGCTCATCGTGACCGGAATCCCGTTCTGTACCACGTTTTCGCGGATATTATCGAGTATAGAAAATTTTTCTTCCAGGATTCCGTCAAGATACCTCCGCTCAAACACAAAGATGTATCTGTCGCGGTCAAATTTCCTGAGTAGGCAGTTTTTCCCCTTTGCCCAGTCTGTCACGCGGCGGTCGATCTCCGCGAGTATCGTCGATTTCGTCGTGTCGGTCACGTTTTTCATGACCTCGTCGTAGTTATCGATCATGCATATCGACACCACGGGGCGCGACGCGAGATATTCGCTTTTTGTCTGTTCATAGCCGGTTACGTCGAGCCAATAGGTGGTTGCGAGGAGGCCGCCGCTGTAATCGCCTGAGGACGCGCGCGCGACAGATCCGAAAACAAGATAGATCTTTGAGTTGAGCTCCACCGGCTTTAGATACTCCGTCTTGCCCTCGATCAGCCACCTTGTGTCGAAATCTTTGAGGAGATCATGGACGTTAAGGTTAAAGGCCTGGTCTTTCGTACCGGAAATACCGCTGAAGCGCTCGTTGCACCAGAGAATGTCCCCCGTCTCCGGCCTGAGGATCATCATCGGCATCGGGAAATACAGCATTGAATGCTTCGACGCGCCCGCGATGTTAATAGACGCGGAGTCGATAAATTCCGCGATTACCTTTCGTCTGTGCGAGGCGGCGCGGCGGTAGAGCACATAGAGCAGCACGACTATAAAAAGCTGCACCCCGGCGAGCGTGTATAACCTATAGAAAACAGAAAGCGCGACAAAGATAAGGTATGACGCGAAAAACATGGCCAGATTGGGCTGAAGTGCGCGCCTGATCCTGTTGTTCATCGATGACTACCTCCGTGCGCTTCTTGACAGGCTGGCCTGTTCCCTTTATAATATCAGACATTCAGCGGAAATTCAACAATAATGGTGCATAATAAAGCTTTAAGCCGCGCCTTATCGGCTAATCCAAAAAGTGGGGACAAAGTTATGAAGGGGAACATCCGCGGCATCACCGTGGGCGCGCTTCTCTGCGCGCTTGATATAGTATTCACGAGGTTTCTGAGCGTCATGCTCCCCCCGGGGATGAATTTTGACCGGCTCAGTCTTCAGTTTCTTCCTAACGCGATGTCGGGCATTATGTTCGGCCCTCTTTGGGGCGCGCTTATCTGCGTTGCGGGCGACATCCTGGGCATGACGATAAATTCCGGCGGACTGAACATCATGCCCACATATACGCTCTCCGCCGCCACGCGCGGGCTCATCTTCGGCCTTTTTCTCTATAAAAAGAACCTGTCCTATCCGAGGGTGCTTGCCGCCATGGCGGTCGTTTCCATCATTGTTGAGATCTGCATGGGCACAGCCTGGCAGGCGCTCTATATGGGCAAGGCAGTTTCCGCCGTGCTGATGTTTAAGGTTCCGCTCAGGATTGTGACCACGTTTGTCTATTCGTCGATACTTTTCGGAACCGGCAGGGCGATGAAAAAAGCGGGGCTGATTCAGTGACCCTGATTGAAATTTTGCGCGCGGTATGCTAAACTCAAAAGGTATGCCTTTATACGGATTTAGCGGCAGAATCCGGCAAAAAATCTATGCCGCGAAACAGAGGGAAGCTTTTATATGGACATTAAAAAAAGCGGCATGATTGCCGTCGTCGGCAGGCCAAACGTCGGAAAATCCACGCTGTCGAACACGCTGGCGGGGGAAAAGGTTGCGATTGTCACAAACAAACCGCAAACGACGCGGAACCGCATCTGCGCGGTGTGCAACAGGGGCGAGACGCAGTTTGTAATCGTAGACACGCCGGGGTTTCATCTTCCGCGCTCAAAGCTCGGTGAGTATATGGTGAAGGTCGCCTCGGAGAGCGTATCCGGCGTCGACGCGGCCGTGCTTATGGTTGAGCCCATTGCCCGGGTCGGAACACCCGAGCAAAAGCTTATCGAAAGGCTGGACGCCCTGCATGTGCCGACCGTGCTGGCGGTCAATAAGACCGACGCGCTGGAGCGCAGAGAAACGCTGCTCGAGGTGATCGGGGCTTACAGTCAGGCCTTTGCCTTCGCGGCCTATGTGCCTATCTCCGCGAAAACCGGCGACGGCACTGACGCGCTGCTCGATGAGCTTGAAAAATTTGTCCCCGAGGGGCATATGCTCTTTCCGGAGGGCATGTCGAGCGACCAGCCCGACCGGCATCTGACCGCCGAGATAATCCGCGAGAAGGCGCTTCTTTGCCTTGACCGCGAGGTGCCGCACGGCCTTGCTATCGAAATTGAGCGGTTTTTGGAGCGTGACAACGGCATCGTGGAGGTCGGCGCTGTTATTTACTGTGAAAAGGAGAGCCACAAGGGCATAATAATCGGCAAGAACGGCGCGTCGCTGAAAAAGATCGGCGAGCTGGCCAGGCAGGAGCTGGAGAGCTTTTTTGGCGCTAAGGTTTTTTTGGAGACATGGGTCAAGGTCAGGCCCGGATGGAGGGACTCCGCCCCCGGCCTTCGTAATTTCGGGTTTAAATAGTGCTGCGCGGCGGAAAATCTCTTATTAAGCGGCAGCCGATTCTGAACGATAAATAAGAAAGGAACATCGTGGATGGAAAACAAAACATACCCAGGATGGATTATTCCGCTCGTACTGGCGGCCGGCATTGCGGGCGCCGTTCTCAGAACCCTTGAGCTCATATTTGCTTTTGAGGCGGATACGGGGCTGGCCGTGCCGTTTCATCCTGCGACGATCGCGATGGCCGCGTTTTCAGCCGCGGCGGTTCTGGCATTCGGCCTCCTGTATTCAAGGCTCAACGTGATGAAGCCGCAGGGATATCACAGCGCTTTTTCCTTCCACTCGCCGACAATCGGCGGGCTGCTCCCCTTGTCCTCGGTGCTGCTGATAGTCGGCTCTGCGCTGACCGCCGCTCCGCTCATTTCGGGCTTGGAGCCGGCGGAGGTCGCGCTGAACCTTGTGAGGGTCGCTTTGGCTGTATTTTCGGCTGTGGCCGTGATTATGCTGGCCAGGTCTCTTTCAAGGAATGACGCCTCCGGTGAGTACATGTTTTTTGAGCTGGTGCCGATCTTCTGGGTGTGCTTCTGGCTGATTACCACGTTTATGTCCCGCGCGTCGGACCCTGTTATTCTGGACTATGCCTACGAACTGTTCGCCATCATCTCGCTGCTTTTGTTCTTTTATTACGCGGCGGGTTTCACATTCGCCGATCCCTCTCCGAAAAAGGCCCTGTTTTTTGGGAGCTGCGCGATATATTTTTGCATGTCCCACGCGCTCGGAGCTCTCGCGAACGTCATTTTCGTAAAGGGATTGATCGAGCTTTCGTTGATTGGAAGCCTGCTCACGTATATGTTCGCCATAATTTACGTCGCGGCCATGTGCACATCGCTGCTGTCGAATCTCAAATTTAAAAAGCTGGGCATGCACTGACAGGCGCTCCCTCCCGGAATAAAACCCGCCCTGCCGGATAAAAATATCCGGCACAGCAGTTTTTGCATCCTATCCCTTCGTTACGCGCCGAGTCGTGCGGTATTTCCATTAACTTTTTTGAGGTGATTCTTACATGACTCAGGAATCAAGAGGCTCAGATGCGCCGAGGAGAGGGCGAAAGCTTTCCCCCTCCGAGATATCCGTATTCTGCTCGCAAATCTCGATCTTTCTGCGGGCGGGTATTACCCTTGTCGAGGGCATAGGCCTGCTTCTTGAGGACCTTGAGCCCGGGCGGCTCCGCTCCGCGGTTGAGCTTATAGACAAGGCGCTGAAAGACAGGAAAGACCTCCGCCAGGCGGTTGGGGAGGCCGACGCCTTCCCCCCGTATTTTGTCAGGATGGTAGGGGTAGGCGAGACGTCGGGAACTCTGGACGAGACTATGGCCTCGATCTCCGGCTACTATGAGCGCGAAGGGGCGCTCAAGCAGCGCATCAGGAACGCCGTGACGTATCCCATTGTGCTCGTATGCATGATGACCGCAGTCGTCATGCTGCTTATCGTGCGCGTTTTGCCCACGTTTGACAGTATTTTGCGTTCAATGGGGCAGTCTATGCCGCCGTTTGTCCGGGGGCTGATGGACTTCGGCCGCTTCCTCGGAGAAAACGCGCTTGCCGTTGCCGCCGTGATTCTTATAGCCGCTCTGGGGCTCAGCCTGCTGTCGAAAACCGCCGGCGGCAGAGCTTTTTTTGACATGCTGCGGGTTTGCATCCCTTTTGTGCGTTCCGTCACACAGAAGATTGCGGCAGAGCGCTTTGCCACGGCGATGAGCTTTCTGCTTAAAAGCGACATAGACATCGAAGAGGCCGTGGACATGTCAAAGGAGCTCGTGGGCAACAGCTATATGACCAAAAAGATTGACCGCTGCCTCAGCCTTTCGCGCGAAGGCAGCCAGATTTTTGACGCTATTACGGATGCGGGCATCTTCCCCAAGCTTTTCTCCAGGATGCTCTCCATAGGCATGAAAACGGGAGACCTCGACAAGATTATGGGGCAGCTTTCAAGGATATACGAGCAGGAGGCCGACACCGCGCTCAGGAGGCTCACCGCGTTTATCGAGCCGGCCTTTGTCGCCGTGCTTTCGGTGATTGTCGGCGTCATTCTGGTCTCGGTTATGCTTCCGCTGATCAACATTATGTCGTCCATCGGATAGAGGTGTGCTTATGAAGCTCCTGCGTAATTTCGGTTTCTATATTCTTGTGGGGGCCGTTCTTATTGTTACGCTTATCGCCGTGCGGAGTGCGGGTGGACTGGGCTCCGGCGCGGAAAACGAGCAGGTGGAAATCCTCAGGCAGGCCGTTATGCGCAGCGCCGCTTCGTGCTATGCGCTTGAGGGCGCATATCCGCCCGACGTCGCTTATCTCGAGGCCCACTACGGGCTTTCCATCGACCATGATAGGTACACCGTGCATTACAAGGTTGAAGGCTCGAACCTCCCACCTGATATCGATGTCTTCAGAAAAAAATGACGAGGTGTGTTGACACTATTGAAATACATGTATTTTTGAGCAGATATTGATGCATTTCAAGGCGGAGGATTGAGGAATACTTTGTGTATTCCGATTGACGACAACGAAGAAAGGCGCACAATCTGCCAAAAAGACAGGGTTGTTTGCTTAGTGTCAACACACCCCACGGAAATTGGGGGTGCCTGTTGCGATGGACTTATTGAGAGACAAAAGGGGCTTCAGCCTTGTTGAAACGCTGTTTGTCATGGCGCTGCTTGCAATTTTCGGCGCCGGGACCTACGCGCTGGTGGCCGTCGGAGGCGACACTTATGAGCGCGTCGTATCGAACAGGGACGTAGACTCCAGCCTGAGGACCGCGTCCTCTTTTATCTCGATGCGCGTGCGTCAAAACGACGAATATGGCTCTGTCAGCGTCGAGAAGGACGCTGAGCTCGGGGATATGCTCATCTTCACTCAGGACGTGGAGGGCACGGTTTCGAAGAACTACATCTACATGTATGAGAACAGGCTTTTTGAGGCCAGTATCGCCGAGGGAACTGAATTCACGCCTGAGGCGGGCTTTGAGATATGCAGCATCTCCGGCCTTGCGATCGGTTTTATTGACGATGGCCGTTTGCGCCGCGCCATTGAATACTCAGTTTATGCCGGAAGCGGCGAAAAGCAGATGAAAATCTCGTCCGTTATCGGCGTCAGGTCGTGAAGGGGGCGTTTTTCTTGCGAGACACCAGAGGGTTCACCCTCGTTGAGATAATTATATCGATCGGCGTGCTTGCCGTTGTGAGCGCGTTTGTAATGCAGCTTTTCATTGGCTCGTCGAATGTTCAGATCAAGGCGCGCGACATGGACCAGGCCGCGATGCAGGCCCAGGCGGCGCTCGAATACTACAAGGCCTACGGCAGCTGCGACCCCGGACGCTCTCACGGCGATTTTCTGCGCGGCGGCGTCTATTCCGAGGAGGACGGCGCCTTCTCCCTCCAACTTTTTTATGACATCAACTGGAATATGAAAAACACTCAGGACACCGAAGGCTTTACTCTTTACCTCGACGGCGGAAGGGTATTGCGCGGCATGCGCCACCTCACCGCGAGGGTCATCCGGCACAGGCCTTACACCGCGACAAGCGAGCGTGATACCGAGGTCATCTCCTTTGAACTCGACAGGTTTGAGGAGGGGCTGGGATGATGACAATACGCAGATTAAAGGCGCTCCTTCGCTCGGACAAGGGCAGCTCGACCGTGCTCATTATCCTGATCCTGCTCTGCCTCACGGTTTTCAGCGTGCTCTCGATCGCCTCCTCGATGTCCGATTACGCGCTCGCAAGCAAAAACGCCTCCTGGCTCAAGTCATATTACGAAACCGAGTCAAAGGCGGAGCACTTTCTGGGCGCCGTTAACGAGGAACTGAGTGACGCCAAAAACGATGCCTCCAATTTTGATAATGTGCCGGGCAATAGCCCGCCGACGCCTTACGACCCTAACGCTGAAGGCCATATTAACAGGGCATACTTTCTCTATGCGAACAGGAAGCTGAGCTCACTTATGAGCCTGCCTGAGGACAGGCGTCCCTCGTCCCTCGAGCTCTATCCGAGCTCGGATTTTGAGGCACCGGATTTTCTCTCATCCGAAGAAGAGCCGACGCTGTATCTGACTGCTAACTTCGAGGGCGTGTCGAGGGACAAAAAGGGCGGCGAAACCGTTCAGAATATAGCCGTTTCGCTGGAGATAACCTTTGAAGACGGAAATATGCACATCTTGGGCTGGAGGGAATGGCAGCCCGAGTTTGATTACGGCGGCCGCGGTATGGACATATGGACAGGAGAATAGAAACTCCATCAAATTAAGGAGGCGGCTTTGATTGCATTCAATAGAAGTTATATTCCGCAAGGCGGTTGACGAAAAGGCGTCGGATATCTTTATCACCGCCGGCTCTCCGATAATGTTCAAAAAGGACGGCGCTATCCTCCGGATCGACGACACGAGACTCATGCCGAAGGACACCGCCGTAATGATTGAGGAGGTCTTTCGCATCTCCAACAATCAAACCTATGACGAGTATATTAAGAACGGCGACTGCGACTTCTCCTTCTCAATCTCCGGCGTGGGCAGGTTCAGGATAAACGCCTTTAAGCAGCGTAACTCGATGGCCGCGGTCATCCGCGTCGTGCAGCTTCGCCTGGAGGACGCCGACCTGCTCGGTATTCCAAAAACCATACTGGATCTTTATAAAAAGACCAAGGGGCTGATCCTTGTGACGGGCCCCGCCGGGTCGGGAAAGTCGACTACGCTGGCGGCCATTGTCAATCTGATAAACATGAGGCGCAACTGCCACATCCTGACGCTGGAGGATCCGATCGAATATCTGCACAGCCACGGGATGAGCATCGTCAATCAGCGCGAGATTGAAAACGACACGGCCTCTTACTCAAAGGCGCTTAGGGCCTCGCTCCGCCAGTCACCCGACGTGATCCTGCTCGGCGAGATGCGCGACTTTGAGACGATGTCGATCGCGCTGACCGCCGCGGAAACAGGCCATCTGGTGCTTTCAACGCTGCACACCATCGGGGCGGCGAAAACGATTGACAGGATCATCGACGTGTTCCCTCCGGGGCAGCAGCAGCAGGTCAGAATCCAGCTTTCAACGGTTCTGCAGGCGGTTATATCCCAGCAGCTGCTTCCATCAAAGACAAAGGGCAGGGCGGCGGCCTTCGAGGTCATGTGCGTCAACTCCGCCATACGAAATATGATACGGGAATCGAAGACGCATCAGATTGACTCCGCCATACACGCGGGCGCAGCCTCCGGCATGCAGCTCATGGACATCAGCATAGCTGAGCTGCTGAAAAACGGCGACATAGAGAGGGAAGACGCGTTCACCTACTGCGTAAACCAGGATATCCTTGCAAAATACATCTGAGCGGATTCCATGACCCGCGGCACATCAGGCCGCGGGTCATTTATTTTTTAAGGTTCAACCGGGATAGCGGCATTTCCCGATATTTTTATGAGATTTAAACATAATATTTAAAATTTATGACACAATTTTTATTGCCTTTATGGGTAAAATCTGGTAAAATGAATTGTGCTCTAATTTGGTAGTTTTTCTACCGTATAGCACTTTTCCGGCGCTTGATACGCACTGTCGGGAGCCGGCGCTTCAGATGGGATTTGTGATTTTCCGTTTGCGCAAAAAAATAAAAGGATGGTATTGAAATGGGTAAATACAAAAGGTTAGCATCGTTGCTGCTGTCTTTGCTGCTCATGGTATCCCTGATCGCGTCAGCTTCGCCCGTATGGGCCTCAGCCGCGCCGCAGAAAAACATAACCCTTATCTCAAAGGTCCTTGAATACGGGCAGAACGTGGTGGCCCTGGCGCTTGACCTCGGAGCGGGCAACGAGGTCGCGGCATCAGCGCTTTCAAATGAAAATTTTGCTGTAAAGGCCACAAACTATCTTGCGGGCACGGCAAGATTTGACGGGCCGCGTGCCGTTACGGGCGTATATCCCAGCGGTGTGATCGACGTGGGGGCTCCCGCGGCCAGCGGGCGTTATGTCATTGTCGAGCTCAGCCACGCGTTTGACGCATCAAGCCCGACGAACAACGGCGCTTCCGTTATGATCACCTCAGGCAGGGCAAAAGAACTCGACCTGAATTACTTCGTGAATGTCACGGCGGATGTGAAGGACGCGCTCGGAAGCGTGCTCCTCTCCTCGGCCGAGACATATATTATGAAGGACGCAAAGTGCATTAAAAACCTGATTGTCGACGATTTTAAGGACGGACTCACTGCAGAAGGCCTGCACTATAAGCTCTATTCTCCGGACGTTTCCGAGGGCGAAAAAGCCGCGCTCGTCGTCTGGACGCACGGCGGAGGCGAGGGAAGCTACACTGAGGACGGCACTGAGATCTTTACCGGCGCGCAGATCCGCGCGAACATGGGCGGCACGGGCTGGGTCGAATTTCAGCTGAAGAACCCGTCGCAGAAGGCCTTTGTCGCGGCGCCGCAGGCCGATAATCACAGCGCGGGCGGCAACGGCGGCTGGGACTGGAACAACGAAAAGGGCAAAGCCGTTGACGCAGCGAGGGTCGACAAGATGATTTCCGCGATCATTGCGGCAAACCCCGGTAAGATCGATACGAACAGGATCTACATCTCCGGCTGCTCCAACGGCGGCGCGCAGGCACTGGCGCAGCTTATCTATTCGAAAGAGACCTCAGGGGCGAACCAGTATGCCGGAGCGGTTGTAAACTGCCCGTCACTCTCATACGACAGGCCGGACAGGCCGGAATACATAAAGATGTCCGACGCCGATATCCAGAAGATAAAGGACATCCCAATGTGGTTCTACCAGTCGAAGGCTGACCCGACGGTTAAGGATCCATCGACGCCGAATACCGTAAAGGCGCTCAGAGAGGCAGGGGCCCCGAACCTCCGCTTTACGCACACGGAGATTACAACGGGCATAGACGACAGCGTTGTCTATAACGGCCACTGGATCTGGACGCGTTCACTCAGCAACATCCCCGAGCGGCAATATCAGAACGACAGACCTATCAACTGGCTTTTCAGGCAGACGCTGGGCACGAAATTTGACCTTGTGACACAGGTGCTCTACTATGGGCAGGACGTCACAAACGTCGTTATCGACGCGGGCAAGGCCGTTGAACTTTCAAAGCTTTCTGCGGATATGTTCGACGTTAAGGCGCTCAACACGCAGGTTGGCGGGGCAGTGGCGTTTGACGGCGCGAGGAAAGTCACCGGCGTCCATGTTAACAACACGGGCGCGGCGGGCGACACCGCTGAATCGGGCAGATTTATCGTGCTCGACCTCGAGCACGGCGTCGACGTCGCCGGCGCGACGACGTTCTACAACTCGAGCCGCAACTATTACCTGAATCTTAACTACACGGTTTCCCTCGCAAAAGACCTCGCCTACGCCGACGGAAGCGTGACGCCCGCGGGCGGGTTCGCGCCCTCCCAGCGCGGCATAAAGAACCTCATCGTCGATGATTTCGAGCTGATCACCGAAGAAGGCATCGACATGTTCCTCTACTCTCCGCCTGAGGCCGCGGACGCAGGGGCTCTCCCGCTCGTTTTGTGGAACCACGGCGGGGGCGAGACATATGTAAACGATACTAACCTCGGCGTGAACCTCATCGCGAACATGGGCGCGACCGGCTGGGTTCAAAATGCCGGCGAGCCCTGCTACGTCCTCTCTCCGCAGAGACTGGGCGCGACCTACGACAGGGCTGTCGTCGTCGCGATGATCCAGGAGATGATCGACGCGGGTAAGGTCGACAAAAACCGCATCTATGTTACGGGCGCTTCCGCCGGCGGCGGCGAGACCTGGCACCTGATGCTCAACTATCCGTCGTTCTTCGCCGGAGCGATCATCTGCCCCGCGGGGAACTCCAGCAGCCCGATGGATATCCTGGCCGATCCCGAAAAGTCAGGCGTTTTGAAGGATATCCCGATCTGGATGGTCAATGCCGGCGTTGACAGCCTGCCCGCGACGGAGCTGGCATACAACACGCTGTCGTCCATAGGCGCGAATATCTACTGGACTCGCATACCGGCTGGACAGGTCGGCTATCCTAACGACCATTTTGTCTGGATCCCGGTTATGAACAACTTCGCAGACCCCGCCCCGAACGGTCGCGGGCCTATCATGGACTGGCTGTTCTCCCAGACGAAGGGGCCGTCCTTCAAGCTGAACGTGGACGTGCTTGAATGGGGCAGCGCGGTCACTTCCGTCATCGTTGACATGAAAGAGAATGTTTCAGCCGACGACATCGCGGCAGACACGTTCTCCGTAGCGGCGGTCACGAAGAACCCGGTGAACGGGAGCCTCGTTTATGACGGCGGCAGGACGGTCACTAAGGCGTATGTCAGCGCCGCAGACCGAACCGGAACACCCGCCGAAAGCGGCAGGTATGTCGTGCTTGAGCTGAAATACGGCTACAACGCGACGCTGGCCGAGATTGACGGCTCGGCCGCCATCGTCTACCAGAGCAGGAACTTCTGGCTCAACATGGATTATACGGTTACACAGAACAAGGCGATAGGCGGCATCCAACCCGTCCGCTTCGCATACGGCGGGACCGTTCGCCCCATCTACGACGATTTTGAACTCGTAACCAACACCATAGAGGGCTACGAAGGACAGAAGTACCGCCTTTACAGCCCGGACGGAGATACGGACAGAGCTCTGCCTCTCGTAATCTTCAACCACGGATCTGGCGAAACCTACAGGCTCGACGCCGCTTCCGGCGCGAGCAACGAGGGTTCACAGCTGTTTGCCAATATGGGCGGCGTAGGCTGGGTGAAGAACGCGCCTGAGGATTGCTACGTCCTCGTTCCTCAGCGCAGCTTCGAAGATTACTCCAGGGCGGGAGTCATCGCGTTTGTCAAAGATCTGATTGCCCAGGGCAAGGTTGACGGAAGCCGCGTATACGTTTCCGGCGCGTCCGCGGGTGGACGAGAGACGCTCAGCTTCCTCTCCGAGTTCCCGGACGTGTTCGCCGCAGGCATACCGATATGCCCGGCCGGCGGAGCCACTACCACCGACGCTCAGCTTGAGGCGATGAAGGCCGTACCGCTGTGGTTTATCCACTCTGAGGAGGATCGGTCGGTGCTGCCCGTTAACTCGCTCACGCCTTATCAAAAGCTTCTCGCGCTTGGAGCGGATGTGCGCCGCACATCGTTCCCGTACGTGTTCGGTACAGAGGTCCCGAATCCCGAATATGTCGACGGCGAAGGCGTCCCTCATATCAAATATCCCGACGGACACTGGTCTTGGGTCATGGTGCTGAACAATGTATTTGTAGAAAACGGCGGCATCCCAGATTCCACGATAGGCCTCAAGCTCATGGACTGGCTGTTTGCCCAGAAAAAGGCTTCCGCCACCTTTGATATCGTGGCCGAGGTCAAGGATTACGGTCAGGCGGTCACGGCGGTTATTGTCCATTCTCCGGAGGCTGCTCAAGCGGCCGATGTGGCTCTCGATACCTTCTCCGTTTCCGCGAAGACCGTTATGCCGACGAACGGCGCCACAGTGTACGAAGGCCCGAGGACGGTTACAAAGGCATACGTCAGCGCGACAAATGAGACCGGCAAGCCGGCCGAGAGCGGCAACTACATCGTGCTTGAGCTCGCGTGGGGCTTTAACAACACCGCGCCTCAGATCGACGGGAGCGCAGCGATCAACTACATAAGCAGGAATTACCAGCTCATTCTAGACTATGCCGTGAAGCAGGAGAAGCCGATCGGCGGCAAAACGCTCGACAGTATTACGCAAAAGGATATTAAGCAGCCGATCTACGAAGACTTTGATAAAATTGTATATGAGGATATGTTCCTGCGTCTCTATTCTCCGAAGGGCGCTGAGGGCGCGCTCCCGCTGGTGCTCTGGAATCACGGCTCAGGCGAGACCTACGCCTCAAACGCGGAAACCGGCGTGAATAACGAAGGCTCACAGCTCTTTGCCAACTTCGGAGGGTTAGGCTGGGTGCTGAACGCCCCGGAGGCGTGTTACATCCTCGCCCCGCAAAGGGGGCAGGCGGCTTACACCAGAGACAAGGTTGTCGCTTTCATCACAGGCCTCATTAACGAGGGCAAGGTTGACGCAAGCCGAATCTACGTCGCCGGTTGCTCCGCCGGAGGAAGCGAGACGTGGAACTACCTGCTCAGCTCATACCGCGACTTCTTTGCGGCCGCCGTCCCCTGTCCGGGAGGAAACACAGGGAACGCCGAGAGGCTTTCCGCCGTCGTGGACTTCCCGCTCTGGATGGTCCAGACCGGGGCCGACACGCTCACCTCGACCCAGGCGGCCTACAACACTCTTAAGGCTATGGGATCAAATGTGCGCTGGAGCAGCTTCCCCGTGGGCTACAACGGTTATCCGAACGACCACTGGTCCTGGGTGCCCACGCTGAATAACTTCTACTCCGAGGAGTATGGCACAACAATCATGGGCTGGATCTTCGCACAGAAAAAGGCGGACCTGCCGAAGGTCACGCTCAGCACGGGCGTTTCAAAGCTGGTCGCGGGCTACTCGGCAAACATCCCCGTGACGGCAAGCTTTGACGGTACTTCCACGGTAAAGCTCGGGCTCTTCCGTGACGGCGCGCTCGTGAAAATCAGCGACGGCGTCTCGTTGGGCGGCACCGTCCAGTTCAGGCTCACCCCAGCTGAGGCTCTTGTCGGTACGTTTACCGTAAAGGCCATCGGAGCGACGGCCGATTCAGCAGGTGTTTCGTTTATCTGTGTGGCGCAACCGGAAAGCCTCTGGGCCCCGTCAGCCGTATACGCCGAGGGCAAGGTCACCGTTTCGTTCGCGTCGGAGGTCAGCTTTAACGAGGCCAAGAAAAATGTCACCATCGGCGGCGTGTCTGTGGACAAAAGTCTTGTTTCAGCCGGCGGGAAGGACATCATAATCTCGGCGCCCGCCGTCTCCGGAGCTCAGATTGTCATCTCGGGAGTTAAGTATGCCGATCTCTTCCCGAGCTACACCTTCGCATTCACCGTTATTGTCAAATAGCTTTGTACCTCCTTGCCCGCAAAAAACAGAGAAGAGGCCCCAAACGCGGCCACATGTCTGTTGTAACTAACTAAGTTCGAGGCAAACTCT